>NZ_JBITKT010000002.1:0-883577 GCF_044461265.1 Streptomyces sp. NPDC049879
CTTTTGGCACGCTGTTGAGTTCTCAAGGAACGGACGCTTCCTTCAAGACCCTCTCAGGCCTCTCCGGGCGCTTCCCTTCGGTGTTCCCAACTCTAGGCCCATTCCCCTCCGTTTTCCAAATCCGGTCCCGGCGGGCTGTTCTGGGAAAACCAAAACAGACCCTCTTCGGGTCGGCAGGTCTATCGGCTGGTGTGCCAAGAGATGGCCGCTTCGTCCAGGACGAAGCAAAGGCGCCCTTGACGAGCGCTCGGGCTACGTTACGCGGTGGGCCGGGGAGCGTCAACTCGGACCGGGCAGCGCGAACTCCGCCCAGACCGCCTTGCCGCCCTCGGGCAGCCTGCGGGCGCCCCAGTCGGCGGCGATCGCGGCGATGACCTGCATTCCCCGGCCCGCCTCGTCCGCCGGCGCGGCGACCTGGCGGCGCGGGAGGTGCTCGTCCCCGTCCGTCACCTCCACGATCAGGCGGCGGTCGGTGCGGCGCAGGCGCAGGCCCATCGGGGCGCGGCCGTGCTTCAGGGAGTTGGCGACCAGCTCGCTCGCCGCGAGCACGCCGAGGTCGCGCAGTTCCTCGGGGAACCGCCAGCTGGCGAGGACGCCGTCCGCGAAGGCGCGGGCGCGGGGCGCCGCCTCGATGCCGCCGAGGAGGTCGAGCGCGGCGCCGCGGAAGAGGTCGGCCTCCTCGCCGTGCCGGTGCGGGCAGGTGAGGACGAGGATGGCCACGTCGTCGTCGTGGTCCTCGGTGATGCCCAGGGAGCGCAGCAGCCGGTCGCAGACGATCCCCGGGGTGTCGTCGGCGCCCGCGAGCGCGTGCTCCAGCGCGTCGATGCCCTCGTCGATGTCGGCGTCGCGCCGTTCGACCAGGCCGTCGGTGTAGAGGACGGCGGTGGCGCCCGAGGGGAACGGGACGGTGCCGGAGGCGTGGGTCCAGCCGCCGGTGCCGAGCGGGGGGCCGACCGGTTCGGCGGCCCGGTGAACCGTGCCGTCGCGTTCCCTGATGAGGACGGGGAGGTGGCCGGCCGAGGCGTAGGTGAGCGTGCCCTCGTTCGGGTCGTGGACCGCGTACAGGCAGGTCGCGATCTGGGTCGCGTCGATGTCGGCGGCGAGGCCGTCGAGGAGCTGGATCACCTCGTGCGGCGGCAGGTCCAGGCGCGCGTAGGCGCGCACGGCGGTGCGCAGCTGGCCCATGACCGCCGCCGCGCGCACGCCCCGGCCCATGACGTCGCCGATCACCACGGCCGTACGGCCCGCGCCGAGGGTGATGACGTCGTACCAGTCGCCGCCGACGGCCGCGTCCCGGCCGCCCGGCTGGTAGGTGGCGGCGACGCGGAGGTCGTCCGGCTGCTCCAGCTCCTGCGGCAGCAGGCTGCGCTGGAGGGTGACGGCGGCGGCGCGCTGCTGGCTCTCGCTCTCGCGCAGGCGGGCGGCGGAGACGACCTGGTCGGTCACATCGGAGGCGAAGACGAGGACGCCGCGCCGTTCCGCCGGGGTGCCGGTGAGGGAGAGGCGGACGGGGGCGCAGGTGAAGGTGAAGTGGCTGTCGCGCGTGTGGCCCGGGACGCGGCGGGACTTGAGGGTGCGGGGCGTACCGCTGCGCTGGACCTGGTCCATGAGGGGGATGAGGCCGAGTTCACCCAGTTCGGGGAGGGTCTCGCGGGCCGGGGCGCCGGGGGCGCGGGGGCCGAAGAGCGAGGCGTACGCGGTGTTGACGTAGGCGACGCGGTGGTCGGGTCCGTGGACGACGGCGACCGGGGCGGGCACCTGGCCGAGCAGCTCGTGGACGGCGTGGGCGTCCACGCCGGGGCCCGACGGCGGGCGGGAGGGCGGGGGGCCGATGTCCTTCGGCTCGGTGCGGGCCGACGGCACGGTGGCGGGCTCGGTTCGGGCGGGGGCGGCGCGCCGCCGCTGCGTTCCGGGCAGCCGGAGTCCCCAGCGCGTGAAATTCACAGCTTCCGTTCCGATTCGTTCCGCGTCGTTCCTGGTCCTGGTCTGGTGCTGCTCGCCGCGTGCCTGCTCGTCCATGGTCACACGGCGGTCCGGCGTCAGGTGTCCTCGGGGTCGCGGGGGGTGCCCGCCGCCAGCTCGAATTCGGCCCTCGGGTGTTCCAGCGAGCCGAGGGAGACGATCTCACGTTTGAACAATCCCGCAAGGGTCCATTCGGCGAGGACGCGTGCCTTGCGGTTGACGGTGGGGACGCGGGAGAGGTGGTACGCGCGGTGGACGAACCAGGCGGTACGGCCGGTGAGGCGGCGGCCGTAGACGCGGGCGACACCCTTGTGGAGGCCGAGGGACGCGACGGAGCCGGCGTTGCGGTAGCGGTAGTCGGCGAGGGGGCGTCCGGCGAGGGTGGCGGCGATGTTGTCGGCGAGGCGGCGGGCCTGGCGGACGGCGTGCTGGGCGTTGGGGGCGCAGAGGGCGCCGGGGGTTTCGGACGTCAGGTCGGGGATGGCGGCTGCGTCGCCGGCGGCCCAGACGTGCGCGGTGTCCTGGACCTGGAGGGTCGGGGTGCAGCGGACGCGGCCCCGTTCGTCGAGGGGGACGCCGAAACGGGCGAGGACGGGGTGCGGCTTGACGCCTGCGGTCCAGACGAGGGTGCGGGCGGGGTGGCGGGTGCCGTCGCTGAGGACGGCGGTGCGGTGCTCGCAGGATTCGAGGCGGGTGCCGAGGCGTACGTCGATGTTGCGGCGGCGCAGTTCGCGGAGTGCGTAGGCGCCCATGCGGTCGCCGACCTCGGGGAGGATGCGGTCGCCGGCCTCGACGAGCATCCACTTCTGCTCCTCGGGGCGGAGGGAGGGGTAGTGGCGGCAGGCGTGGCGGGCCATGTCCTCCAGTTCGGCGAGTGCCTCGACGCCCGCGTAGCCGCCGCCGACGAAGACGAAGGTGAGGGCGGCGTCGCGGACGTCGGTGTCGCGGGTGGAGGCGGCGATGTCCAGCTGTTCGAGGACGTGGTTGCGCAGGCCGATGGCCTCCTCGACGGTGCGGAAGCCGATGCCGTGGTCGGCGAGGCCGGGGACGGGGAGGGTGCGGGCGATGGAACCGGGGGCGAGGACGAGTTCGTCGTAGGACAGGTGGACGACACCGGGGCCGGTGGTGTCGCCGGTGACATCGGCGTCGGCGTCGGCGCCCGTCGTGCCGCCCGGGGTGTGGGGGGCCGCGGCGGTGCGGACGGTGACGGTGCGGCGCGCGGTGTCCACGGTGGTGGCCTGGCCCGCGAGGACGCGGCACCGGTCGAGGACGCGGCGGAGGGGGACGACGACGTGGCGGGGTGACAGGGAGCCGGCGGCGGCTTCGGGGAGGAAGGGCTGGTAGGTCATGTAGGGGTCGGGGCTGACGACGGTGATCCGCACATCGCCGCGCCGTAGCCCGCGCCGCAGTCGGTGCTGGAGGCGGTGGGCGGTGTAGAGCCCGACATGGCCGCCGCCGATCACAACGATGTGCGCGGGTCGCTTCGTCACCTGTCCATGAGGCACCCGGGGGCGCGTGTTTGTCCACAGGTTGCACCGGACGGTGCTCCGTTCGGGGAGGATCGGGGCGGTGGATCGGGGTGGTTTGTCTGCATTGCGGGGGTGGTCGGCGGCGCATTCGGCTTCTCACTGTCAGTGCACTCAACTAAGTTCGTACGTGCGTCATCAGGGGCGGCTGGGCCGCTCGTCCAACGGGGGAAACGGGGTAACGGGGGTCATGGGGAATACGGGTACGGGGGCCGGGGTGTCCGGTGATCAGGAGCAAACGGGCCGCAGGAACGGGCCGTTGCGGGTGGATGCGCAGCGCAATCTGCGGCATGTGCTGAGCGCGGCGCGGGATGTTTTCGGTGAGCAGGGCTACGGGGCGCCGATGGAGGAGGTGGCGCGCCGGGCCCGGGTGGGAGTGGGCACGGTCTACCGGCGGTTCCCCAACAAGGAGGCGCTGGTCCGGTACATCGCGGCCGAGGAGACGGAGCGGCTGACGGCGCGGGCCCGCGAGGCGCTCGCGGTGGAGGACGAACCGTGGCGTGCGCTGGAGGGGTTCGTGCAGCGGTCGGCGGCGGCGGGGGCCGGGCGGTTGCTGCCGCCCGAGCTGTTGTCGGCGACGGCGGCGGAGCCCGAGGGTTCCGCGGCGGTGCGCGTGCCGCAGCAGCGGGGCGCGGGGACGCACGAGCTGCTGTCCGCCGTCGGCAAGTTGGTGGAGCGGACCCGGGCGGCGGGTGAGCTGCGGTCGGATGTGACGGTGGCGGACCTGATGCTGGTCATAGCGACGACACCGCCTCGCCTGGAGGACGCCGGACGGCAATCTGCCGCTGAGACACGGCTGTTGGCGATTCTCTTGCAGGGGCTGCGCGCCAACGGGCGTTGATCTGCGTGCTGTTGACGCCTTGGCGTGGTGCTCCTCGGTGTGACGGGGTGGATCGTCCGGCGTAAATCCCCTCGGAAGAGTGGTGTTGGGGTGGCAGCGGCGGCCGGGGGCGCCGGGCTGTGGGACGCTGGCGCCTGTTGCTGACAGCGGTGTACATAACGAGGGCTTCGCGCGATGGGCGTTGAGGGGCAGGGCGGCGGTTCCACGGTGCCACGGCAGCGGCGGGAGCAGGGGGCGTCCGGGACGTCCGACCTTGAGCTGGTCGAGCGGATGCGCGGGGGTGACACCGGCGCGTACGACGAGCTGTACCGGCGCCACGCCGCGGCGGTGCGCCGGTACGCGAGGACCTGCTGCCGTGACTCGGACACGGCGGACGACCTGACGAACGAGGTGTTCACGGCCACGCTCCAGGCCGTGCGGGGCGGGGCCGGTCCGCAGGCGTCGGTGCGCGCGTACCTGCTGACGTCGGTGCGGCGCGTCGCGGCGGACTGGGCGCGCACGGCGCGGCGTGAGCAGCTCGTCGAGGACTTCGCCGAGTTCGCGGTGTCGGCGGAGGCCGCGCTCGCCGGGGACGAGACGGCGCTCGAGGTCGGCGCCGACGTGCGGGCCATGCGGGAGGCGGACGCGTCGATGGCCGTCCGGGCCTTCCGCAGTCTGCCGGAACGCTGGCAGACGGTGCTGTGGCACACGACGGTGGAGGAGGCGTCGCCCCGTGACGTCGCGCCGCTGCTCGGGCTGACGCCCAACGCGACCGCCGTGCTGGCGCACCGGGCGCGGGAGGGGCTGCGGCAGGCGTTCCTCCAGCAGCACGTCAGCCGTTCGCTGCTGGCGGGCGGGGACTGCGCGCGGTATGCGCCGCGCCTGGGGGCGTACGCGCGCGGGGGCTTACGGTCGCGGGCGGAGCGTGGGCTGCGCAAGCACCTGCAGGAGTGCGCGCGTTGCGAGACGGCCGCGCTGGAGGTGCGGGATCTCAACACGCGGATCGGCGCGGTGCTCCCGGTGGCGCTGATCGGCTGGTTCGCGCTGGAGGCGGGGACACGTGGCGGGGCGGCGCTGTGGCTCGGGGTCGCGGGCGCGGGTACCGGGACGGGTGCCGCGGCGGCAGGCGGAGGCGCGGGGGCGGGGGGTGGTGCGGCGGCCGAGGGGCTGGGCGCGCCGCTGAAGGCAGGGATCGCGTCGGGGGTGGTGGCGACGGCGGTCGCCGCGGTGGTGGCGTTCGCGCTGATGGGCTCCGACCCGTCGGACGACCGGGCGGCGACGCCGCGCGATCCGGCGCCGTCGGCTCCGGCCGTGCCCGAGCCGACGCCGGCGGACCCGGCGCCTGAGCCCGCGCCGGAGGAGCCGGAACCCGAGCCGACGCCCGAACGGCCGGTGCCGCCCGAGCCGGAACCGGAGCCTGAGCCGACACCGGAGGAGCCCGAGCCCGAGCCGACGCCCGCGGAACCCGCGCCGCCCGCTCCCGAGCCGGAGCCTGAGCCGGAGGAGCCGGAACCCGAGCCGTGGGAGTACGAGTTGAGCAGCCTCTCGTACGACGTGGCGGCGGAGGGTGACGCTCCGGTGGTGCGTCTCGCGGGCAGCAGCCCGGTGTGGCAGCGGACGGGGCTGGAGATCGGCGGCGAGGAGTATGGCCACGGGATCACGGTCGGTGCGCAGTCGTCGGTGACGGTGGACCTGAACCGCGAGTGCCTCGCCTACCGGGCGGCGGTGGGGATCGACGACATGTCGCGCGGGCTCGGGTCGGCCGTGTTCACCGTCTACGCGGACGGGGTGCGGCTGTGGCGCTCGGACGTGATCTCCGGCAGGGACGGCGCGGTTCGGCTCGACGTGCCGCTCGCGGGCGTCGAGGAGCTGCGGCTGACCGTCGAGCCGGCGGACCGGCTGGGGGCGGTGGCGCTGGCGGACTGGGCGGACTCGGAGATCGCCTGCGCGTGAGCCGGACAAATCCGGTTGACCGGGCGGCCGAGCGGCGGGAAGACTACGGAGCGTGACGAACAGTGCGCGTGTCCTCAGCCGTCCCGACCGCTCCACGCTTCCGGAGGATCGCTCCCATGTCCCCTCACCCGCCCACAGCTTCGGCGCCCGCGCGCGAAGTCGCGCCCGCGCCCTGGTCCATCCGCGCCTACGCAGCCGCTGACGAGCCCTCCTGGCTGCGCTGCCGCGTCCTGTCCTTCCTGGACACGCCGTACTACGACAACGTCCTCCCGGCGAAGCCGGTGATCGCCCCGCCCGGGTTCGAGCTGGTGGCGGTCGACGCCGCGGGCGTCGTCACAGGGCTCATGGACGTCACGGTGGATGTCCCGGCCGAAGGCGCGGGAGGGGAGCCGCTGGCCACCATCGACAGCGTCGCCGTGCACCCCGACCACCAGCACCAGGGCATAGGCCGGGCGCTGCTCGCCGAGGCCAGGAACCGCGTACGCGCCCTGGGGATCGGCACGCTCGACGCCTGGACAAGGGATCTCCCGGCGACCCTGCGCTGGTACCGGGCGATGGGCTTCGCCGAGAGTGACCACTACGTCCATGTGTACGCCGACCAGTACACCTCGCCCGGCGAACCGGAGCGCGCGGTCACCGCTGTCCGGCTGGGGCTGCGGCCCGTCGCGCTCTTCCTGCACGGGACACTCGCCGAGGTGGACGCGCTGCGGGCGGAGTTCACCCGCGTGTATGTATGCCGCCGCTTCACCTTGACGCCCTGAGCGGAGGATCCGCGCCGTCGCGCCGACCGTGGGCACGAGGGCAAGGGACACGGACGCGGGGCCGCCGCCCCTGTCCGCGGGGCGGCGTCCGGCGGGCCAGGGTCGCGGCCTCGCCGGTCCGCTGTCATGCGGAGGGGGGAGACCGCCTCGCCGTCTGCCGGGAACCGCAGTCGCGCGTATGTGTCTGCGGGGCGCTGTCCCTTGTGCGACTGAGCCGCGGGCTGGAGGTCCGTGGGCGTCACGCCCGCGCGTCCGGGGGCGATGCCCGGTTCCGGGCGTTCGCGCCGTGGTGCCGTGCCACGCGCCGGTGGCCCGTCGCCGGGGTCCGGGTCAGGGGCTCACGCCGCTGGTGACGGCGCGCGGGTCGTGGTTGCCCTCGGCCGTCCAGCAGGAGCCGCGGCGGGTGAGGAGGCGGCGCAGCCACACCTCCGTCGAGACCAGCTCGGCGAGGCCGTCGAGGGGAAGCGGCTCCCCCTCGACGGCGGCGCGCAGCGCCTTGCGGACGACACGGGCCTCGATCAGCCCGGCGTCGGCGAGGAGCGGCGCGTCGAAGAGGTCCACGAGTTCGCCGATGTGCGCCCGCAGGCCGGTGCGGACGGACTCGCCGTGCGTCACAGCCTGGGTGGTGGCGCCCCAGCCGGGGGGCAGGTCGCGTACGCCCGCGCCCTGGAGCACGGCGCGCAGCACGTCGGCGCGGGCGCCCGGCTGGACGCGGAGCGTCTCCGGGAGCGCCTGGGAGGCGCGGACGACCTGGTTGTCGAAGAACGGGGCGTGCAGCCGCTGGTGGCGGACCTCGACGGCCTGCTCGAAGACGCGGTGGTCGGCCGCGCCGCGGGCCAGCGCGGCGCCCGCCCGGCGCACGCCGGGGCGCCCGACGCCCGCCGCCGAGCGGGGGCGCGCGGCCACCGCTTCGAGCCGAATCGATACTTCCGCCAGTGCCTCCCCCGTGAGCCACTGCGCGGCGGGCCCCGGGCGCGACCAGGCGAGGGCGGCCAGGGACGCGACGAGCGCGCTGTCCCGTTCCGAGGCGCCGGGCAGCGCCCCGAGGGGTCCGCGCAGCGCGACGGCGGCGCCGGTGAGGCCCTCCGAGTAGCTGGTCCTGGCGAGGCGGCGCGCGGCGCGGTAGATCGTGAGCGGCACCATGACCGACCGCCCGCCGCCGCCCGTCGCCCTGGCCAGCGCGGTGACCGGGCGCAGCAGGTGGCGGCGGCGCCGGTCGAGCAGCAGGTCGGCCAGGCGCGCGGGGTGGGCGTCGATGACCTGGCGCGCGCCGTTCCCCACGAAGTGGTCGGCGCTGCCCGCGGTGAGGCGGTGCCGGTGGCGCGCGGCGATGACGAGGGAGGGGCCCGGTTCGTCGGTGAGCGGCCCGTTGGCGAGGCCCGCGTACGGCAGGGCCTCCTCGCCGCCGGTGACGACGATGTGGTGGAGCCGGGGGTTCTCGGCGATGGCGCGGGCCCGTTCCAGCTCGGCGGCGCGGGCGATGCCGCCGGGGGTGCCGGTGCCGGACGGCGTGAGGTCGTTGAACGTGACGGCGAGGAGGCGTTCGCCCGCCTGGGTCGCGCCGGTGCCGAAGACCGTGCCGGGCATGCCGGGCAGGCCCGCGGCGAGGAGGGCGAGGGTCGCGGAGGCGCTGCCGCCCGAGAGGTCGGCGCCGACGCCGGGCGCGGGCTCGGCGTGCCGGGCGCCGTGCCGGTCGGCCGGGCCCATGCCGGGGACGGGGCCGCCGTCCGTGGCGGGCGCGTGCCGTGGCGCGGCGAGGCGGGTGCGGACGGCCTCGACGAGGGCGTCGCGCACCCCGGCGACGGCGACCTCGTGGTCGACGGGCGGGGCGGCGACGACGAGCGGGGCGGCGGGTTCGTAGTCCAGGACGTCGCGGCTGCCGCCCTCGCGGAGCATCAGGGCGTGTCCCGGCGGGACGCGGTGGACGCCGCGGTACGGGGTGCCGTCGCCGGTGGCCTCCGGGGCCTCCGGGGCGGCGAGGAGCGCCGCGAGGTACGGGACGTCGAGCTGGGCCTCGGTGAGGTCGGCCAGCGGGAGCGCGGCCGTGGCGTAGGCGCTGCCGCCCGCCCAGTCGGTGTGGAAGACGGGCCGGACGCCCGCGAGGTCGGCGGGCACGACGGTGCGGCGGCCGAAGCGGGCGACGGCGGTGTAGCTGCCGGGCCAGGTGGTGAGCTGGCGGAGCGCGCCGGCGCGCGCGGAGACGAGGGAGCGGCGCAGCGTCGCGTCGTCGGCGCCGCAGTGGCCGAAGACGGCGAGGTGCGTGTCGCCGTCGGCGTGGACGAGGCGGATCTCGTCGGCGCGCCAGTCGCCCACGGCCCAGAGGGGGTCGGGGCCGTCCCAGAGCAGGTGCGCGCCCAGCGGCTGGATGTCACGGGCAGCGCTGGCGGCGGCTCCGCACCACCCGACCAACCACCGCATCGCCGCCTCCCCCAGTGAGTCCGGAGCCTTGGGAGCCTCCCCCGGGGACGTCCGGATTCCGGACCGTCGCGCAGGTGCCCAGGGCCATGCTGCCATGGGACAGGGGTGAACGGGGCACACCGGGGAGGTCGTTCGCGCGGCGTGGCGAACTGCCGCGCGGTAGCGGACCGTTCACGCCGGGGTGCGCGGAGCGCGCGGGGGCGCCTGGTGCTTTTCGGCCAAAGTGTGGCCGGAGAGCGGCGGATGGCGGGGGCGCGTACGGGCGCCCGCGGCCGCGGTCCGGGAGACGCCGGCCGTCTCCCGGACCGGTCCGCCGCCCGCGGGGATGGGGACGGCGGCTTCCCCCGGCCCGCCGGTTCCGTGAGGGCAGCGGGCCGACCCACGCGGTGACCATCGAAGCGCCGGGTCCGCCGGACGGCCAGAGCGCACGGCCGGGCGCACGGCCACATGGGTGGAGCACGCGCGCGGGAGGGGTCAGCTCTCGTACGTCCGTACGGTCATAAACACGCCAACCGGGATTCACCCCCTTAACGGTCAGGAGGCACCGAACTACGCTGGGTTGGCGGAGGGTACGGGAAGCCCCGCGCTGGTCGTGGGGCTGCCGTTGGGTGTGTCAGGGGTGCGCGCATGTCCAGGGAGCAACGCGGGCCGAACGAGAAGCTGGGCGCGGTTCTCGCCCTTGCGGGGATCAGCAACGCCGGTCTCGCCCGGCGGGTCAACGATCTCGGCGCGCAGCGCGGCCTCACGCTGCGCTACGACAAGACCTCCGTCGCCCGCTGGGTGACCAAGGGCATGGTGCCGCAGGGCTCCGCGCCGCATCTGATCGCGGCGGCGATCAGCGGCAAGCTGGGCCGGCCGGTGCCGCTGCACGAGATCGGGCTCGCGGACACCGACCCGGCGCCCGAGGTGGGCCTCGCGTTCCCGCGTGACGTGGCGGGCGCGGTGGACGCGGCGACGGAGCTGTTCCGGCTCGACGTCACGCCGGGGAAGGGCATCTGGCAGTCGCTGGCGGGCTCGTTCGCCGTCAGCGCGTACGCCGGGCCCGTGTCGCGCTGGCTGATATGCCAGGCCGACGCCTCGGTCGCCCGGGAGGCGGGCGAGGCGCGGCCTGGCGGGCAGCAGCCGGAGGGCGGCGCGGGAGGACGCGTCGGCCACTCGGACGTCGCCAAACTGCGGGAGGCTGCCGAGGAGGCGCGCCGCTGGGACTCCAAGTACGGCGGCGGGGACTGGCGTTCGTCGATGGTGCCCGAGTGCCTGCGCACGGACGCGGCGCCGCTGCTCCAGCGCGGCTACACGGACGAGGTCGGCCGCCAGCTGTTCCGCGCGACGGCCGAACTGACGCGGCTGGCGGGCTGGATGGCGTTCGACACCGGCCAGCAGGAGGCGGCGCAGCGGTACTACATCCAGGCGCTGCGGCTCGCCCGCGCGGCGGCCGACGCGCCGCTCGGCGGCTACGTGCTGGCGTCGATGTCGCTCCAGGCGACCTACCGGGGCTTCGCCGAGGAGGGCGTGGACCTGGCGCAGGCGGCGCTGGAGCGGAACCGTTCGCTGGCCACGGCGCGGACCATGAGCTTCTTCCACCTCGTCGAGGCGCGCGCGCTGGCGAAGGCGCACGACGCGCCGGGCTGCGGCCGCGCCCTGTCGGCGGCCGAGAGCTTCCTGGAGCGCTCGCGCGTCGGCGACGACGACCCGAGCTGGCTCGACTTCTACGCGCACGACCGGCTCGCCGCCGACGCGGCCGAGTGCTACATCGACCTCAAAGTCCCGGGCCAGGTGCGGCGGTTCACCGAGCAGGCGCTGTCCGAGCCGACCGAGGAGTTCGTCAGGTCGCACGGGCTGCGGCTCGTCGTCGCGGCCGTGGCGGAGCTGGAGTCGGGGAACCTGGACAAGGCCTGCGCGGTCGGGGCGCGCGCGGTGGAGGTCGCGGGCCGCATCTCGTCGGCGCGGACCACGGACTACGTGCGGGACCTGCTGCACCGCCTCGCGCCGTACGGACACGAGCCGCTGGTGCGGCAGTTGCAGGAGCAGGCGCGCGTGGTGCTCGCCGCCCCGGCATGATGGGGCGTATGACGCGCGCGGGCACCGGAGTGTCGTACGACTGTGATGTGCTGGTCGTGGGCGGCGGGATCGTGGGGCTCGCCACCGCGTACGCGCTGCGCGCCGCGCGGCCGGGGATCGCCGTGACGGTGCTGGAGAAGGAGCCTGGCCTGGCGCGCCATCAGACCGGGCGCAACAGCGGGGTGATCCACAGCGGGCTGTACTACCGGCCCGGGTCGCTGAAGGCGCGCTTCGCGGTGCGGGGCGCGGCGGCGCTGGTGGACTTCTGCGCGCGGCACGGCGTTCCGCACGCGGTGCCGGGCAAGCTCGTCGTCGCGACGCGGCCGGGTGAACTGCCCAGGCTGCACGACCTGGCGCAGCGTGCGCGGCGCAACGGGGTGCCTGTGCGCGAGCTGGGGCCCGCGCAGATCGCGGAGTACGAGCCGGAGGTGCGGGGCCTGGCGGCGCTGCGGGTCCTGACGACGGGACAGTGCGACTTCACGGCGGTGGCGCGGGTGTTGGCGGCCGGGCCCGACGTACGGCGGTCGGCGGAGGTCGTGGCGGTGGACCGGCGGCCGGGCGTGGGCGTGGCGGTGCGTACGGCGCGCGGGGAGGTGCTGCGGGGGCGCGCGCTGGTGAACTGCGCCGGCTTGCACGCCGATCGCGTGGCGCGGCTCGCGGGGGACGATCCGGGGCTGCGGGTGGTGCCGTTCAGGGGCGAGTTCTACCGGCTGCGGCCCGAGCGGGCGCACCTCGTGCGCGGCCTGGTCTATCCGGTGCCCGACCCGGCGTTCCCGTTCCTCGGCGTCCATCTGACGGCGGGGCTCGACGGCGAGGTGCACGTCGGGCCGAACGCCGTGCCCGCGCTCGCCCGCGAGGGGTACGACTGGCGTACGGTCCGCTGGCGCGACGTCGGCGGGACGCTGGGGTACGGCGGCGCGTGGCGGATGGCGGCGCGGCACTGGCGGTACGGCGCGGGCGAGGTGCGGCGGTCGTGGTCGCGCGCCGCGTTCACCCGGGCGGTGCGGCGGCTGCTGCCCGGCGTGGCGCCCGAGGACCTGCTGCCGGCCCGCGCGGGCGTACGGGCGCAGGCGGTGCTGCCCGACGGGTCGCTGGCGGACGACTTCCGCTTCGCGTCGGGCCCGCACACCGTGCACGTGCTGAACGCGCCGTCGCCCGCCGCGACGGCGTGCCTGCCGATCGGCGAGGAGGTCGCGGGGCGGGCGCTGCGGGTGCTGGCGGGCGAGGAGCGGTAGGGGCGGGGCGGCGGGGCTCAGCGTTCGTACGCGCGCAGCCGCAGCGCCGGGCCCTCGTCGGTCTCGACGGTGGCCAGCACGTACAGCTGGTATTCGTCGTACGCCACCGCAAGCCTGTCGTCGACGCGGTGCGCGGGCAGCTCGGCGATGGGCCCCGGGGTGGCGGCGCCGGTGGCCGGGTCGCGGGATTCGAGCCACAGGGCGTTCCCGGTGACGCGGCCGGTGAGCAGCGCGCCGCGGTCGTCCTCGCCGAAGAACCGGGTGCCCGCCTCGGCGTCCTCCGTCCACAGCCGCCGCCCGGTGGCCAGGTCGTACCCGGCGAGCGGCACGAGCCCGGCGGCGGGCGGCCCGTCCTGGACGGACAGGACCGTTCCGGTGACCAGCGAACGGTCCGGCCCGGCCATGCGCCACAGCTCGTCGCCCGTTTCGGCGTAGGCCACGAGCTGGGGGCCCTGGCGCAGGAGGACGGGGTCACCGGCGGCGACGCCGGAGAGGGTGAAGCCGGGGTCGTCGGCCGGGTGCGTCCACTCCAGCTCGCCGGTGTCGGCGGCGTAGGCGTTGAGGAGCAGGTCGCCGGTGCCGGTGCAGCGGGTCAGCTCGACGATGCGGGAGCCCGCGTGGTGCAGGGCCTGCGTCTCGGCGTCCCCGGGGCACAGCGGCTCGTCGGCCGGGGGCGCGGGCGGGGGCAGGACGGTGCCGGTGGCGGCGTCGAAGCGGTGGAACGCGGCGGGGGTCCCGGCGGCGTCGAGGTTGACGGTGACGGTCTGGTCCCCGGCCGTGACGGTGACGTCGGCGGGGTCGGCCGGCCGCGCGCCGGGGTCGGGGTCGGTCAGGTCGGTGGACCAGAGGGTGGTGCCGGTGTCGGTGTCGATGACGCTGAGGTACGCGCAGCCGCCGCCCTCGGCCGTGCGCAGGACGGCGCCGATGCCGGACGCGTTCACCTCGTCGCCCGCCGCGCACACGGGGCCGGCGTCGGGCGGGGCGTCGGCGGTCCACAGGCGGGTGCCGTCGAGGCTGCCGTAGCCGGAGACGCCGGAGGGGGCGACGGTCGCGAGGGTCGCGTCGTGGGCCCAGAGGCGGATCGGGGGCGCGGGGTCGGCGGTGTCGGTGGACGGGCCGCCGCCGTCGGTGGCGGCGCCGGTGGGGACGGCGGGTGTCTGCCAGATGCGGCCGAGGGCGGCGGGGGGCGCGGTCGGGGCGAGGGTGGCTCCGGCGTCGGCGACGAGTTCGCCGGTGTCGGCGGGGGCGGTGGCGTCCTGGCGGGTGGAGATGACGACCAGCACGGTCAGGAGACCGAACAGGAGTACGCCGACCGTGGCCACGAGCCCGATCCGGCCCTCGCCGTCCGACATGCCCCGCGTCCTCTCCCGTGCGCCGTCCGTACGGTACGGCGTCCCGTCGCTCGCCGCCGTCCGCCCTATGCACGTCATATCATCCGACGAACACGGGTGTCGTCCCGGTTCCAGGGTGGACGGCGCATTGACCTGCGCTGAACGGCCGGTGACGTGATGTCAGCCACATTCCGCGCCCCTTTCCACCCTCCTCCCACGCTCCTCCCACGCCGCACCCCGCCCGCCCCGGGACGGGCGGCCGGGCCGGGTCCACCGCGGCCGACCGTAAAATCGGACGCATTGTGACCGAGCACCCTGACGGTTCCGGCGTGACCGGAACGATGTTCCCACCCGGCGCCGGACCCGCCGCCGACCCGGCGGGGAACCGCTTCGACCGGCGCATCCGCAGCTTCCAGCCGCGCCGCAGCCGCGTCACCGCCGCCCAGCGCGACGCGCTCCTGCGGCTGTGGCCCGAGCGCGGCACCGAGGTCGACGGGCGCGCCGTCCTCGACCTCGACGCGCTCTTCGGCGGCCTGCCGGTCGTCCTGGAGATCGGCTTCGGCATGGGCGAGGCCACCGCCGCGATGGCCGCCGCCGACCCCGGCACCGGCATCCTCGCCTGCGACGTCCACACCCCCGGCCAGGGCAACCTGCTGCGCCTCGCCGACGAGCGCGGCCTCGGCAACGTACGGGTGGCCAACGGCGACGCGCTCATCCTGCTGCGCGAGATGGTCCCGCCGGGCGCGCTCGCCGGCGTCCGCGTCTTCTTCCCCGACCCGTGGCCCAAGACGCGCCACCACAAGCGCCGCATCATCCAGCCGGAGTTCACCGAGCTGGCCGCCTCGCGCATGGCGCCGGGGGCGCTGCTGCACTGCGCGACCGACTGGGAGCCGTACGCCGCGTGGATGCTGGAGGTGCTGACGGCGAGCCCGTCGTTCGCGAACACGGCGCCCGACGGGGGTTACGCGCCCCCGCGCGCGGCGGGGCGCCCGGCGACGCGCTTCGAGCTCCAGGGGCTCGCGAAGGGACACACCGTGCGGGACCTGCTCTTCCGGCGCCTGGGCTGACGCGTACACCCCACCGCCGTACGGCTCGCGCACGGTCTGTCCCGGCCGGGCGCGCAGCCCGTAAAGTCGGGCGGGTGCCCCACGCGTTCCCCCCACGCCCCGCGTTCTCACCGTCCCCGGTGCTGGTCTGGGGGCCGCTGGTGGTGTGCGCGGTGCTGGTGGCGCTGGTGATCAGGCACGAGGCGGGCGCCGAGGGGTTCGCGTCCGGGGTGGCGCTGGCGCTGCTGCCGCTGCCGTTCGTCGCCGTGGTGTTCGCGCGGCTCGACGCGGTGGCGCCCAAGCCGGCGCGCACGCTGTTCTTCGCCTTCTGCTGGGGGGCGTGCGCGGCCACCTTCACGGCGCTCGTGATGAACGGCGTGATGTGGCGCTGGCTCACCGGCGCGTCCGACACCGTCGCGCCGGCGCACGACGACATGCTGCGCCTCACGCTGGTCGCGCCGGTGGTCGAGGAGGTCGGGAAGGGCGCCGTGGTGCTGCTGCTCTTCCTGTACCGGCCGGTGCTGTTCCACGGCGTGCTGGCCGGTCTCGTCACGGCCGGTCTGTCGGCGACGGGCTTCGCGTTCACGGAGAACGTCCTCTACCTCGGCAGCGCCGTCACGCAGGACCGCCTCGCGGGCGCCACCGGGATGATCGACTCGACGGCGGTGATGACGTTCGTCGTCCGCGTCCTCGTCGCGCCCTTCGCGCACCCGGTCTTCACCGCGCTGACCGGCGCCGCCATCGGCCTCGCCGCCACGCTGCCGCCCGAGCGGCGCGGGCAGCGCCTGGCACTGCCGCCGCTCGGGCTCGCCGCCGCGATCGCGCTCCACTCGGTGTGGAACGCGTCCACCGCCCTGTCGTTCCTCGGCTTCGCCGCCGTCTACGTCCTGCTGATGCTGCCCGTCTTCGCCCTGCTGAGCCGCCTGGCGCTGCGCGAACGGCGGCGGCAGCTGCGCAGCGTCCGCCGCACCCTGCCCCTCTACACCGAGGCGGGCTGGCTGACCGAGGGGGAGCCCGAAGCGCTCGGCTCACTCCGGTCGCGCACCCGCTCACGCCGGCTCGCGCGACGGCGCCACGGCCCCGCCGGGGCGCGCGCCGTCGCCGACTACCAGGCCACCGCCGCCGCCCTCGCGCTGCTGCGCGAACGGGCCGACCAGGGCGTCGCGGGCGACGACTTCCCCACCCACGAACGCGACCTCCTCGCCCGCCTGTGGCGCCACCGCGACCTGGCGGTGGCGCCGATCCTCAGCGCAGCGCGGTCAGCGGACCGTCGTTCCCGCGCGCGTGCGCCCGGATCCACTGGCGCTCCTCGGCCCGCAGCTGCCCAGGCCGGTCGAAGCCGATCAGATCGAGACGCTCGCTGACGTCGAGGAAGTCCAGCAGCCGCACGACGGTGAACGCGGTGCTCGTGTCGGCCGCCCAGCGCGCCTCGCCGATCAGGGCCGGGTCGCGCAGGGGGCGGGCCAGGGTGCGGTCGCCGACCCAACGCTGCGCGCCCGGCACGAGCCGCTCCCGCACCGCCTCGCGCCACTCGGACGGCTTGTCGCCGAAGACCAGGCGCGTCGTCACCTGCTGCCGCCAGCCGGGGCCGCCGCTGCGGTGCGCGACGGCGTGGACGTCGGTGCGCGCGCCGGTGCCGGGCGGGTGGAGGCGGAAGGAGTCGACGCGCACGACCACGTCGTACGCGTCGATCGTCGCGCCGAGGCCACCGGCCGCGACCTCCTCGCCATTCGCGACGACGCAGACCGTACGGCCCTCGACCTGGCCGCGCAGGTCGCCGACGCCGAGGGGCGTGGCGCCGCCGAGCAGCGGGTCCGCCATCGCGCCGTCGACGGCGAGGCGGCTGTACGTGCCGAACGCCTCGGCGAGCGCGCGGGTGCCGGGGTCGGTGGCGCCGTGGCCGGCGAGGCGGCGTTCCATGGCGTCGGTGAGGGCGGCGCGCACCTCGACGCGCGGCAGCTCGCGCAGGCGCGCGCCGGGGTCGACGGTGTCGGCGGCGAGGAGCGCGTTGCGCTTGGCGCGCAGCACGGTGAGGCGGCGCGCGACATCCTCGGTGCCGCCGGCGGCGAGCGACTGGTAGCGCTCGTACGCCTCCACGGCCTCGATCTCGCGTCCGTCCGCCTCCAGCGCGCTCCCGCGCAGCCGCCAGGCGCCCTTGGAGCGGGCGCGGAGCGCGACGGCGGAGTCGGCGATGCGGCGGGCGAGCCGTATCTCCCCTGCGTCGAGGGCGTGTTGGCCGGTGCGCAGGAGCGCGTCGAAGGCGCGCTCGGCGGAGGGCTCGTGGGCGGAGTGCTCGACGACGAGGGCGCCGATCGCCGCGACGAGGGCGGCGTCGCCACCGCCCCCGGCCACATAGGCGGCGCATTCCCGTACACATGCGGTGAACAGATCCTCGGCGCGTGCGACGCTGCCGGGCCGCAGCCTGAACTTCATGGCCCGAGCCTGCCCGGCCCTGGGGGTGGTCCGCGTGACCCGGGAGTACCGGACAGGTGAACGTTCCCTGTCTAGCGCTCCGCCCGTACGGTCCGTAACGTCTCCTGCACGCCTCGCGCTTCGTCGTAGGACGGTGTCATGTTCACCGAACACCAGCAGCAGCTCCGCGAACGCTTCCTCGCCGCGCCCGTCTCCGCCGCGCCGCCGCCGTGGCGCCAGGTCCTGGCCATGGCCATCGGCGGGCTGCTCGGCGTCGGCTTCGGCACGGACCCGGACGGCGGGCGGGAGCTGCTGATGGTCGTCTCGCTGACGGGCCACGGCGTCCTCGACGCGGCGACCGGCGCGCTGCTCGCGCGCGACCGCGACCCGGACCCCGACGTGAGCGAGCCGACGGGCCCGCACCTGACCTGCCCCGGCCTCGGCCCCCTCGCCGGCGGCCACATCCGCATCGCCGGCGTGCACGGCGGCGGGCTGCACTCGACGACGGCCGACGGCTGGACGGTCGACGTCGTCAGCCCCGACTGGCCACACCACCGCGTACTGCTCTCACGCGACGGCGGCCTCTGCCACGGCCCGGCAGGCGGCGACTGGTGGCTGATCCACCGCACCACACACGCCCCCCTGCGCACCACGGGCTTCTCACCGACGGGCACATCACTGGCAATAGCAACAAGCACAACACTGACCCTCCTGACCCGCACACGGGGGTGACGACCGTCGGCCCCCCGTGTCGCGTCAACAGGCCGGAGGCCGGTCAGGCGGCGGCGCGGCGGGCGATCACGTGGGCGGCGATCGTGTCCGCGCAGGCTTCGGATGACTCGTGCTCCCAGAAGCGGAGGACAAGCCAGCCCGCTTCGGTGAGGCGGCGGTCCGTGTCGCGGTCCCGTGCGACGTTGCCGGTGACCTTGCCCGACCAGTAGCCCTCGTTGGTGCGCGGTGAGACGTAGTGCTCGGGGCAGCCGTGCCAGTAGCAGCCGTCGATGAACACGGCGACGCGCACTGGGCGGAAGACGATGTCCGCCGTCCGCCGGAGATCGGGCAGCGGACGGGCGGACACGCGGTACCGCATGCCCCTGGCGTGCAGCAGTGTCCGTACGAGGCGTTCGGGTTTCGTGTCCCTCGCCTTGATGGCCTGCATGTTGCGGCGCCGGGCCGCGGAGGAAGCCCATGAGCCAGGCGGAGGCTCCCACTTCCCCGTCTCAGCCGTCTCGGACACCCGGCCATTCTCCTTCGGAACGCGCTGCACCCTATGGGCGGGGGCGGTCAGGCAGCGGGAGGGGTTGAGGCTTCGGTCAGGGTGGTGAGGTCGGTGGGGGGCAGGGTGAGAGTTGTCGCGGCCAGGAGGGCGGGGAGTTGGGTGGTGGTGCGTGCGCTGGCGATGGGGGCTGTCACGGTGGGCTGGGCTGCCAGCCAGGCGAGGGCGACGGTGGCCATCGTGGTGCTGTGCGCGTCGGCGACGGATTCCAGGGCTGCCAGGACGCGGCGGCCCCGTTCGGTGGTGAGGTGCTTCGAGGCGCCGGCGGCGCGGGGGCTGTCCACGGTGGTGTCGGCGCGGTACTTGCCGGTGAGGAAGCCGGCGGCCAGGCCGGAATACGGGAGGGCGCCGAGGCCGTGGTGGGCGGCGGTGGCGGCGAGTTCGCCCTCGTAGGACTCGCGGGAGACGAGGTTGTACCTCGGCTGGAGCGCGACGTACGGGGTGGTGCCCTCGCGGGCGGCGAAAGCGAGGGAGGCCTCCAGGCGGGCCGGTGAGATGTTGGAGGCGCCGAGGGCGCGGACCTTCCCCTCGCGGACCAGTTCGTCCAGCGCGGTCATGATCTCGGAGACCTCGACGGTCTCGTCGTCGAAGTGCGTGTAGTACAGGTCGATGTGGTCGGTGCCGAGGCGGCGCAGGGACTCCTCGGCGCCGCGCTTGATCGTGGACGCGGCGAGGCCGCGCAGGTCGGGGTGGCTGCCGACCTTGGTGGCGACGACGATGTCGTCGCGGCGGCCGCGGCGGGCCAGCCAGCGGCCGATCAGCGTCTCCGACTCGCCGCCCGTATTGCCCTCGTGCCAGGCCGAGTAGGCGTCCGCGGTGTCGATGAAGTTGCCACCGGCGTCGGCGAAGGCGTCGAGGACGGCGAAGGTCTCGGACTCGTCCGCGGTCCAGCCGAACACGTTGCCGCCGAGGCAGAGCGGGGATACGTGCAGGTCGCCGAGGGGGCGCAGGGGTGCAGTCATACCGGGCAGCGTAGACCGACGGCCCTGATGTCGGGGGGTGTCATCAGGGCCGCCGGGGTGCGAGGGGTGCGCGTCAGACCGTGAGGCCCTTGTCGCGCAGCCAGGCCAGCGGGTCCACGGGGTCGCCGCCCGCGGGCCTGACCTCGACGTGGAGGTGGGGGCCGGTGGAGTTGCCGGTGGAGCCGACGAGGCCGATCTGGTCGGTGGTGGTGAGCTCCTGGCCGGCCGAGACGCTCATCGAGGAGAGGTGGCAGTACCAGAGCTCGGTGCCGTCCTCCAGCTCGACGATCACGCGGTACCCGTACGAGCCGGCCCAGGCGGCCTCGGTGACGGTGCCGGTGTGGATGTTCTTGACCGGGGTGCCGGTGGAGGCGGCGAAGTCCTGGCCGGTGTGGTTGGACTGCCACATGGCGCCGTCCTGGCCGAAGCCGGAGCTGAGGCGGTAGTCGGAGAGCGGGAGGACGTAGCTGGCGGCGAGTTCGCGGCGGCGCTGCTCCTCCTCGGCGCGGCGGCGTTCCTCCTCCTCGCGCTGGCGCTGCTCCTCCAGGGCGCGGCGCTCGTCCTCGGCGGCCTCGGCGGCGGCGCTCGCGGCGTCCGCCTCGGCGGCGGCGACGGCGGTGTCCACGGCCTGGGTGTCGGCGCTGGTGGCCTGGCGGTCGGCCTGCTGGAGGATCCGGGCGCGCAGGGCCTCGCCCGCGTCGGTCCTGCCCGCCTCGACGTCGGCCTCGGTGACGCCCGCCTCGGTGAAGGGGGCGGCGGTCGGCGCGGCCTCGTCGGCGGACAGCAGGCCGCCGACGACCGGCAGTTGGCCGGGGATGTCGCGGAGCTTGTCGGCCGCGGCGTCCATGCCGGGCAGCGATCCGGCGCCCTGGTCGTTGGCGGAGGCCATGCCGCCCGCGCCCACGGCGGCGATGACGCCGACGCCGAGGACGGCGCGGCTGCGGGCGATGGTGCCGCCGCCCTTGCGGGCGACGCGGTGGCGGCCGCGGACGGGAAGGAGGGTGTCCTCGCTGGGGTTCCACTCGGTGCGCGGCTCGTCGTCGGCGGCGCGCGGGCCGAAGTACGCGGGGGGCTCGGGGTGTTCGGTCACGTCCGGGTGCGTCCCGTAGGTGCCGTAGGGGCCGTTGTGCATGCCGTGCGCGCCCTGCGTGGGCCAGGCGGCGGTGTCATGGGGGTCGTGCGAGCCGAGGAGCTGCTGCGCGCCCTGGCGCGTGTCCTCGAAAGAGGCATGCCGGTTCGACGCCACGGAGGCGCTCTCCTTTCCTTCCCTCGCCTACCGGGTTAGCTGACGGGTTCGGAGCAGGAAGGTCTCCTACGGGCGGCCGACGGCGGTGGCCGATGGCTGTCCGATTCACCCCAGGTGGTGGTTCCCCGGTTCCATAGGTGCAGTTGTTCCGCACGCCGGATTCGGCGACAGAGCGCGGTGCCGTCCTTGCGACGACAGTGACGACCGCGCTGCGTTATCGAACGTTAATAGAAGTCGGCGCCGGATTCCAAGTGTCCGCAGGAAAGATGCCGGGAAGGGGCGCGGAGATTCGCGACGCAAGGGCATCAAAACGGGCATTCTCCGAGGGCAGTGTGCCGCATCTCGCATCTGACGGAGTGTCATTTGTTATGCGGAGCGCACTGACGTGTTCACGATCGGTAAGGGTGGCGCGGCGGGCGGGGGCGGGCCGGGGGGATGACAACGGTTACCACGGCAGCCTTTGACACGGGCGCGGCGGTGCCTCCACCCTGCACATATGAAGAGGTCTTCAGACGAGCTGGTCCCCGCCGACGGCTGCGCCGTGCGGCTGGTGGACCCCGAACGGGTGCACGAGGTCAGAAGCCGGATGCCGGCCGAGCCCGACCTGGCGGACACCGCCGACATCTTCGGCCTGATGGCGGACCCGGGCCGCCTGCGGCTGCTCGTCGCCCTGCTCGACGGCGAGCTGTGCGTCTGCGACCTGGCCGCCGTCACCGGCATGAGCGAGTCGGCCACGTCGCACGCCCTGCGGCTGCTGCGCGCCCACCGCGTCGTGGCGGCGCGGCGCGCGGGCCGGGTGGCGTACTACCGGCTGGACGACGCGCACGTGCGGATGCTGCTCGACCTGGCCGTGGCCCACACGGGGCACACCGAGGCGATCCACCCCGAGCGGACGGGCGGGCCGCGCTGATGGGTCACGGACACGCGCACGGCCATGGGGGCGGCGGCGGGGCGTCGGCCACAGGCAGGCACCGGGGGCGGCTCGCCGTCTCGTTCGCGCTGATCGCCGCGTTCTTCGTCGTCGAGCTGGTCTTCGGCGTGCTCTCCGGCTCCCTGTCCCTGCTCTCGGACGCGGGGCACATGGCGGCGGACGTCGTGACGCTCGCCGCCGCCCTGGTCGCGACGCGGATCGCCGCGCGCCCGGACGCGACGGGCCGCCGTACGTACGGCTCGTACCGCGCGGAGGTCTTCGCGTCGGGTCTCGCCGTGCTGCTGATGCTGGGCGTGGCCGTCTACATCGTCGTCCAGGCCGTCGGGCGCGCGGGCGGCGGCGCCGAGGTGGAGACCGGCCCGATGGTGGCGGTCGGCGCCCTCGGCCTCGCGGTGAACGTCGCCGCGCTCCTGCTGCTGCGCGCCGGGGCG
The DNA here is from genome assembly GCF_044461265.1 of Streptomyces sp. NPDC049879. Classification (NCBI taxonomy): domain Bacteria; kingdom Bacillati; phylum Actinomycetota; class Actinomycetes; order Kitasatosporales; family Streptomycetaceae; genus Streptomyces; species Streptomyces sp. NPDC049879. The sequence goes on from NZ_JBITKT010000002.1 coordinate 22,369, forward strand.
GCCGAGAGCCTGAACGTGCGGGGCGCGTATCTGGAGGTCGTCGCCGACACGGCGGGGTCGGTGGGCGTCGTCGTGGCGGGCTGGCTGGTGGCGGCGACCGGGCGGCCGGTGTGGGACACGCTGGTCGCGCTGGCGATCGGCTGCTTCGTGGTGGTGCGGGCGCTGCTCCTGGGCCGCCAGGTGCTGGCCGTCCTGGCGCAGCACGCGCCCGAGGGGATGGACCTGGACGAGGTGACCGGCGACCTGGCGGCGATCGAGGGCGTGGCGGACGTGCACGACCTGCACTTGTGGACGCTGACCTCCGGCATGCCGGTGGCGACGGCGCACCTGGTGGCGTCCGAGCGGGCCGACCCGCACGCCGTCCTCGACCGGGCGCGGGACGTGCTGCGGCGTCGGCACGGTGTGGCGCACGCGACGCTCCAGGTCGAGCCCTCGGGGCACCAGGGGTGTGACGAACTCGGCTGGTGAGCCGTGGACGGGGCCCGCGTCGCGGGAGCGGCGCGGATCGCGCGGCCCCGGGAGGCGGCGGGGGCGTGTCCTGGGGAAAGACGGGGAGGAAGTCGCACGCCATAGCCGGGCGACGCGCGTGGAATCCGCCGGACGGGTGGGTGCGGATGTCGGGCCGCGGCTTCCCCGGGGGCCCCGGGGGCGGTCCGGGCTTCCCGGGGACACGAACGCCATGGTCATCCCGGGTGCGGGCCCGACAGGCGATGGACCGGCTGTTTCTCCCGCGCGGGAATTCACCCGGCGGTTCCGGAAAAGCAGAACGGTGCGCGAAAGCCGTTGCGTGCGGAAAATAGGGGACTCTTCGGACAGCGCCGGGAGCGAATAGTCCGCTGTTTCCCGAAAGGCGTATTCGGCGAGATCGCCGAATCCCGCGGAGGCCGATCGACGGAAATGGCCTTTCGGCGCCACGAGCAGGGCGAGGAGGAGAACCCGGACGGCGAGTCGGGCCGCGTCCCACCGCGGTCGGCGCGGCAGGCGGCCGTTTCGCGACCCCGTGGCCGCGGCAGCTCCTCCGAGACGTTTCCGCTCCATGGCCCCTCCCCGTTCCGCCGACTGTCGGCAAGGGAGGTACGGCCGGCGCTCACGGTCCGTTCCCGGGATGTCGTTACGGTCAAGAGGAGAGCGGCACCGATCACTTCCGGTCGCAGACGCTCATCTCGCGCAGGGAACCGGCCACTTCCGGCCCGGGACGACACGGCCGCTGGCCCCGCCCTGCACGCGGGGCCAGCGACCGGTGCGGTGATTCTACGGGGCACAAGGGGCAGATCAGACGTCTATACGATGTTCGCACGGGCACAGTGCGGTCAGTCCGGTCGCGCCGGCCCCGCCCCACGGGAGGAGTCCGCCGGATGCTTCTGCGACTGCGCGGCGTGAGCCGTACGCACGGGGACCGCCGCATCCTCGCACCGGTCGACCTCGACGTGGGTGCGGGCGAGTGCGTCGCGCTGCTCGGCCACAACGGCGCCGGCAAGTCCACGCTGATGCGGCTGGCCGCCGGACGCGACCGGCCGACGACGGGCACCGTCGAGTTCGACGGCGCCCCCATGGACGAGGACGACCCCCGCACCCGCGCCCGCGTCGCGCTGGTGGGCGACGCGCTGGCCTGCTACCCCGACCTCACGGTCCGTCAGCACCTCGAACTCGTCGCCGCCGGACACCGCGTCCCCGACGCCGACGCCCGCATCACCGCCGCCCTCGCCACCCACCGGCTCTCCGCCCGCGCCGACGCGCTGCCCGCCGAACTGTCCTCCGGGCAGACGCAGGAACTCCTCCTGGCGGCCGCCCTCCTGCGCCCCACCGACCTGTTGCTCCTGGACGAGCCCGAGCAACGCCTCGACCCCGACGCCCGCCAACGGCTCGCGACCGTCCTCGCCGACCGCCTCGCCACAGGCACGTCCCTGCTGCTCGTCACCCACCACCGCGAACTGGCCGCCGCACTCGCCCACCGCACCTACGTCCTCGCCGACGGAACGCTGACCCCCGCCGCAACCCCCGCCACATGACCGCCACCGACACCGCCGCCCTCGACTGGCTGCGCGCGCACCGCGGCAAGGAACGCCGCCGCCGCTTCGGCTACCGCGCCTACGTCACGGCGCTCCTGCTGGTCAGCTGGTTCGGCCTCTACGGCGCCGGGCTCGTCGCGCAGATCGACCGGGGCGGCCCGTTCGCCGACCACGCCGACCGGATACGCGACGCCCTGCCCCTCGCCGTACCGGCCCTGGCGCTCACCGCCGTCTGCATCGCGCTGACCGACGCACTGTGGCGCGGGCCCGTCACCCTCCCCCGGGCCGACGCGGACTGGCTGCTTCCCATGCCGCTCCCCCGCTGGCGGCTGCTGCGCCCCTGGCTCCTGCTGTCCACCGCGCTGCTGTCGCTCGTCGGACTGCTGGCCGGGCTCGGCGCCGCCCTGGTCGTAGCCGCCGCCCGGCTGGCCGGTCTGGGTACGTCGCTGCTGGCCTGCGTGCCGCCCGCCCTGTGCCTCGCACTGCTGACGGCCGCCGGAGCGGTCGCCGTGGAACGGTACGCCCCCGCCGCCCGCACCGTACGGCTGTTCCTGGGACCCGCACTGCTTGCAGTCCTGCTGCTGGTCTCCCTCCTGCTGCGCGGCGGAGACCCGGCCGCGCCACTGCGTACCGCCGTGCTGTGGTCCGGCCCCTGGGGCTGGGCCGCCCAGCCGATGATCGCCGCCGCCGGACTGCCCGCCCCCGGCTGGCAGGTGGCCGCCCTCCTGCTGCTCTGCTGCACGGTGGCCGCGCTGCTGCCCCTCCGGCGCATGACGGGCTCGCTCCCGGCAGCCGTACTGCGTACGCGTTCCCACGCCGCAGGCCGTGCGGTCGCCGGGCTGGCCTCCTTCGACCTCCGCACGGCATGGCAGGCAGTCGCCACCGCGTCCGGCAGCAGACCACCCCGCGCATGGCGCCGACTCCGCGTACCCCGTCACCCCCTCGCGGCGGTGCTGTGGCGGGACGCGCTGGGGCTGCTCGGCCGCCCGCAGCGCCTGGTGACTGCGACACTGCTGCTGGTCGGCGCATTCCTCACCGCCGCGGTCGCGACCGGCACGGACGGCACCTCCGCGTACGTCCTCCTCGCCGCCGCCGCGTCACTGGCCGCCGCGGCTGCGGGTTCGCTGCTGGAACCGGCCCGCCTGGACGCCGACGACCCACACCGCGGCCTGCTCTGGTGGCCACGCTCCGCCGCCGCACTCGCCCTGGCCCACGCCATCGTCCCCACACTGGCGCTGCTGCTCGCCGGACTCCCCGCCGCCGTACCGCTCGCCCTCACCACCGACGTACCGGCCGTCACACTGCTCGCCGCCGCCGCACCGCTCCTCGTAGCGGGCGGCCTGCTGGGCGCGCACCGTCCCCCACCGCCCGCGTCGCTGCTGCACCGCGCCATGACCGGCGCATCCGGCACAGTGACGATCCTGCTGTGGCAGAGCACCGGACAGGCCGTCGCCGTGCTCGGCAGCACCGTCGCCATGGCACGCGCCCTGACCGACGGTCCCGCACTCCCGGCCCCCGCGGTGTGCTGGCCCCTCACCGCCGCCCTGCTGGCATGGACCGCACACCGGGCGCGCGCATCACTGCGCCCCAACGCCCGCTGAGACGCACGGCCACACGCGCACACCCCCGAAACGCAGGGCGGCCCCGGCTCGGAGACTTCCGAGCCGGGGCCCTTCCCGTAGGCCGTGTGGGACTCGAACCCACAACCAATGGATTAAAAGTCCACTGCTCTGCCAATTGAGCTAACGGCCCGCAGGGGAAGCATAGCCCGGGGGCGGTGCCGCGCTCGAAGGCATACGGTCAGTCGTTGCGCTTCCAGCGCGGCTTGTCGGCGCGGCGGTCGAAGCCGCCCCGGTCGTCGCGGTCACCACGGTAGCCGCCACCGTTGCCGGTGCCGCCGTCGCGGCGGTAGCCGCCGCCGTCACGGCGCTCGGTGTCACGGCGGAAGCCGCTGCCCGCGTCGTCACGGCGGTAGCCGCCGCGGTCGCCGTCGCGCCGGTCGTTGTCGCGGCGGCCGTACGGGCGGCGGTCGTCGCCGCCACCGCGCCGGTCGTCACGGCGGTAGCCACCGCGGTCGTCGTCGCGGCGGTAGCCACCACGGTCGTTGTCCCGGCGGCCGTGACCGTGGCCCCCGCCGTTGCCGTTGCCGTTGCCGTACGGACGGCGGTCGTTGTCACGGCGGTAGCCGCCGCGGTCACCGCCCCGCTCGTCGCGCGCCGCCTCGGCACGCGCGGCCTTCTCGGCGCGCCGCGCCTCGCGCTGCGCCTCCGCCTCGGCCTCGCGCTCCGCCTCGGCCAGGGCCTGCGCCCGCACCTCGGCGGCCGCCGCGATGGCCTCGGCCGGGTCGTCGCCGCGCTCACGCGCCGCACGGCCCGTCAGCCGGTCGGCCTCGTCGCGCAGCTCGCCCGCACGCTCCTTGGCGCGCTCCAGCTCGCGCGCCAGGCGCGCGACCTCGCGCTCCGCGTGCGTCACCGCGCCCGTCGCCGCCTCGGCCTGCACCTCGGTCAGCGACCGCGCGCCGATGATGTCCGCCACGTCCGGGTCGAACAGGTCGCCGCGCCCGATGACGTGCCGCGAGGCGTCGACGCCCGCGTCCTCCATCAGGCGGAAGATCGTCCGCCGCTGGTGCGGCAGCGCCAGCGACACGACGGTGCCGGACCGCCCCGCGCGCGCCGTACGGCCCGAGCGGTGCAGGTAGTCCTTGTGGTCGGCGGCCGGGTCCACGTTCAGCACCAGGTCGATGCCGTCCACGTGGATGCCGCGCGCCGCGACGTCGGTGGCGACCAGCACGCTGACGCGGCCGTCCTTGAAGTCCGCAAGGGTCCGCGTACGGGCGCCCTGCGTCATGCCGCCGTGCAGCGCGTCGGCGCGCACGCCCGACTCGCGCAGCTGCCCGGCGACGCGGTCGGCGCCGAGCTGCGTGCGGACGAAGACGATCGTGCGGCTGTCGCGGCCCGCGATGGCGGCGGTCAGCGGCGCCTTGTCGCGCGGCTTCACGATGAGCACGTGGTGGCTCATGGTGGTGACGGCGCCCTGGGCCGCGTCCACCTCGTGGCTGACGGGGTCGACCAGGTAGCGCTTCACGAGGGTGTCGATCTCGTGCTCGAGCGTCGCCGAGAACAGCATGCGCTGCCCGCCCGGCGGGACCTGGTCGAGCAGCTCGGTGACCTCGGGCAGGAAGCCCAGGTCGGCCATCTGGTCGGCCTCGTCCAGGACGGCGACCTCGACGTCGTCCAGCGAGCAGGCGCCGCGGCCGATCACGTCGCGGAGGCGGCCGGGGGTGGCGACCAGGATGTCCACGCCGCGCTCCAGGGCGTAGATCTGGTTGCCCATGGAGGTGCCGCCGCAGACGACCTTGAGGCGGAGGCCGAGCACGTTGCCGTACGGCTCCAGCGCGTCGGCGACCTGCATGGCCAGCTCACGCGTGGGGGTGAGGATGACGGCGCGGGGGTGCTTGGCGCGCGTCCGGCCGCCGGCGAGGCGGGCCAGGAGGGGCAGGCCGAAGCTCAGGGTCTTGCCGGAGCCGGTGCGGCCGCGGCCGAGGATGTCCCGTCCGGCCAGCGCGTCCGGGATGGTGGCGGCCTGGATGGGGAACGGGGTGGTGACACCGTGCTCGGCGAGCGTGCGCACGATCTCCTGGGGCAGGCCCAGGTCGGCGAACGTCATGGTGGGCTCGTCATCCAGGGGGAGAAGAACCTCGGGCGTGGTCACGGACATGCGAAGTGAGAACCTTCCGGAGTCTTGTGGGGTCGGCACGCGCCTGTGCTCCGTAGGTGCTCTTGACCGCCTGGATGCGGTCAGCCACGGCTCGGTGAGGAACGCGCCACACGGCGCGCTGCTTCGGGGCGCCGGGCAAGTGGGATCAAACGATCTACAAGCATACGCACGCGGCGCGGTGATACGCAAACGGGTCAGCCCGTACCCCCTGGCGCGGGCTCTCCCGGCGCCGGGGCGGGCTCCTCGGGGCCCGGCTCGGGGGCCGGCTGCTCCGGCTCGGGCGCGGGGGGCGGCTCCTCGGGGCCGGGCGCCGGGTCCGGGTCGGCGGGCTCGGGCGCGGGCGGCTCGGGGCGCGGTGGAACGGGCTCGGGCACGTCGGGACGCTGCGGCGGCGCGGGGGTGCCGGGGCGGGGCGTGGCGCGGGGGGTGCGGTCGGGCGTGCCGGCAGGTGTGTCGTCCTCGTCGGCCCGGTCCGCGCGGCCCTGGGGCCCGTCGTCGGCGGTGGCGGAACCTGGGGGCGCGACGTCCTCGGCGCGCCCCCCGCTCGGCTCGGGCCCGGCGCCGCCCGGCGCGTCCCCCTGGCCCCCGGCCGCGCGTTCCCGCTCGGAGGCGGTGTCGGGCGCGCCGTGCCCGCCGCCGTCGGGCTCACGCTGCTGCGCGGTCTTCTCCGGGTCCACGGTGACGCAGCCCGCCAGCGCGACGGCGGCGAGGGCGGCCATCCCCGCCAGGGCGGCGGGACGGGCTCGGCGGTGACGGCGGCTGGGCACGGGAACGTTCCTCCGGTCGGCGCGCGGGACGGGCTTCCGCCCGTTCAACTCCCGCCGCCCCGCCCAGGACACGCCTCACCCGTAGCCGAGCGCGTGCAACCGCTCGTCCCCGATCCCGAAGTGGTGGGCGATCTCGTGCACGACGGTGATCTCGACCTCCTCGACGACCAGTTCCCGGCCGCCGCCCTCTCGCTCACACATCCGCAGGGTGGGTCCCATGTAGACGGAGATGCGGTCGGGGAGCGCGCCCGCGTACCACTCGCCGCGCTCGGTGAGGGGCACTCCCTCGTACAGGCCGAGAAGTTCGGGGTCGCCCGCCTCGGCGGGCGGCTCGTCCTCGACGAAGACGGCGACGTTGTCCATCAGGCGCGTCAGCTCGGGCGGCACCCGGTCGAGGGCCTCGCCGACCAGTTCCTCGAACTCCTCGCGCGTCATCTCCAGCACCCGGCCATTGTCGCGGGCGGGCGGCGCGGAGGGCCAGGACGCGGGCCGACCGAACCGTTTTGCCGATCGGTCCCGGCATCCCCTATGCTTCTCACGTCCCCGACGGCATCGCGAGATGCCGAGGCGGGCCGCCGGGCCCCCGTCGTCTAGTGGCCCAGGACGCCGCCCTTTCAAGGCGGTAGCGCGGGTTCGAATCCCGTCGGGGGTACGCGACATCCCGGTGTCGCAAGAGCAAGGTCCTGTGGAGCAGTTTGGAGTGCTCGCCACCCTGTCAAGGTGGAGGCCGCGGGTTCAAATCCCGTCAGGACCGCTCCGGCTGGGTAGCTCAGTTGGTACGAGCGTCCGCCTGAAAAGCGGAAGGTCGCCGGTTCGACCCCGGCCCCAGCCACCGGAGAAAGCAGTACGAACGGCCCTGGCGGGCATCCCCCGCCAGGGCCGTTCGCGTTTCCGTCGTCAGCGCGGCCGTCGTCAGAGCGGCCGCGCTCAGGGCGGTGCGTCGGGCAGAAAATAGTCCTCCGGCGCCACCGCCGCGCCCCGCGCCACGGCCGCGTGGAAGCATTCGTCCGCGAGCAGGGCGAAACGACGCGCCCTGCGGTTCCCGCCCGCCTCGGCGTGCAGCCGCCAGCCATGGCCTGCCTGCGCCCAGTGGGTTCGCGCGGGGGCGCCCCGGAAGTGGTTCGCGAGGAGCCGCCGCAGCTGCTCCTCCGTGGTCCTCCGCAGCCGGAACGAGTTCTCCCACCTCGCCATGATGAGGTTGGTGAAGGCCAGACGCCTCCACTCGTCGGCCGTGACCTCCGCGCCGGGAGGCTCCCAGCATGTCCGCAGCACGGGATCGCCGAGCGAGAGCAGGACGAGCTCCCGGTGCGCGCTCCTCGCCGACTCCTCCTGCTCCACCCTGGTCTGGCGTGCCTGGTAGGTGAGCGACGCCGCGACTCCGACGAGTGCCGCGGCGGAGATGAGGACGGACAGGGCGCCGTAGGTCTGGCTGACGTCGCTGAGCTGCCCCCAGTCGGTGTCGGACGGGGCGACCGCGCGCAGGAGGAAGGGCGTGCTCAGCACCGCCCCCACCACGAGCACCACGGCCGCCAGGTATGCGCCGACGGTGACAAGCCCCCGACGGGACCGTGCCGTTCCGCGAATCCTCCGGACAGCCATTCCCCGCCCCCCATGGAAATCCGTGCCTGCGCTTGCACACATCGTCACAGGGCGGGGACACGAGAACAACGGTGCGGGGGCTGCCGGGCCGCCGTCCCGGGTGATGATCGGGGGATGGTCGCTGTGCTGTGTCCCGAGCCGTTTCGGCCGGGGGGTGGTGTGCCGGTGCGTGTCTGGTACGCGTCGTATGGGTCCAACATGCGTGTCGAGCGGTTGCGGCACTACATCGACGGCGGCCGTCCGCCCGGGGCCCGGCGGGTGTATCCGGGGTGCCGGGACAGGACGCCGCCCGCGCGTTCGGCCGCCGTGGTGGTGCCCGGGCGGGTCTACTTCGCGACGGAGTCGCCCGTGTGGACCAGCGGCAGGGGCTTCTACGACCCGGCGGCCGGGGGCGTCGCGTGGTGCGTCGCGCATCTCGTCACGGCGCGGCAGTTCTCCGACATCGCCGCGCAGGAGATGTACCGGACGCCGGGGGCGGGCGCCGGTGCCGGTCTCGCGGGCGCGCTGGCCACCGGCCGCGCGCGGCTCGGGCCCGGCAGGTACGAGACGCTCCTGTGCCTGGGAACGCTGGCGGGGGTGCCCGTGCTCACGTTCACCGCGCCGTGGCGGATGGGGGACGTGGAGCTGCGGCGCCCGGCCGCGCCGTACGTGGCACACCTCGCCGCCGGGCTGGCCGCGACCGGGGCGTGGGGGCGGGCGGAGGTCGCCGCCTATCTGGCCGGGTGCCCGGGGGCGCGGGGCCACTGGACCCCGGAGGACGTCGGCGCGCTGATGGCGGCGGGCTGAGGCTCCCGCCGCCCCGGCCGGCGGGGGGTCAGCGCACTTCCTGGAAGCGGATCTGGTTGCCCGCCGGGTCGCGGAAGGCGCAGTCGCGTACGCCGTACGGCTGCTCGGTCGGCTCCTGGACGACCTCGGCGTCACCGGCCACCAGCTTCTCGAACGTGCCGTCGAGGTCGGGGGTGGCGAGGAGGATCCAGCCGTAGGTGCCCTTGGCCATCATCTCGGTGACGGTGCGGCGCTCGTCGTCCGTGACGCCGGGGTCGGCGGCCGGGGGCGCCAGGAGGATGGAGGTGCCGGGCTGCCCGGCCGGGCCGACCGTGATCCAGCGCATCGCGCCCGCGCCGACGTCGGTGCGCACCTCGAAGCCGAGGAGGTCGCGGTAGAAGCCGAGGGCGGCGTCGGGGTCGTCGTGCGGGAGAACCGTGGTGTGAATCGTGATGTCCATACCCTCACGCTAGCTACGGTCCGGTGGGGCGTGCTTCTCGATTCCTGACCGGTCGGGTGACCTGCTTGGCGACGCAGGCGGGCAGGCCCTCCACCGCGTCGGCCGCCTGGCGGCGGTAGGCGCTCGGGGACATGCCGACGAGTTCGCTGAAGCGCGTGCTGAAGGTGCCGAGGGACGAGCAGCCGACCGCGAAGCAGACCTCGGTGACGCTCAGCTCGCCCCGGCGCAGCAGCGCCATCGCGCGTTCGATGCGGCGCGTCATCAGATAGCTGTACGGGGACTCGCCGTACGCGGCGCGGAACTGCCGGCTGAGGTGCCCGGCGGACATGTGCACGCCGCGCGCGAGCGCCTCGACGTCGAGCGGCTGCGCGTACTCGCGGTCGATCCGGTCGCGTACGCGGCGCAGCAGCGCGAGGTCGCCGCGGCGCTGGTCGGCGGTGGTTCTGCTGGTCACGGGCGTGATGCTGCCATGCGCGCGCCGGTTCTGCCCAGGACCGTGCCCGGTTGGCCCGTTGACACCACTACATACGTAGCACTATGTTCAGAGCACGACAGGCAGAGTACTACCAGGTGAGGCCAGCCCATGCGAAAGCTCGTCTACTACGCCGCCGTCACCCTCGACGGCCGGATCGCCGGACCCGGCGGCGAGTTCGGCTTCTTCCCCCAGGGCGACGAGGCGCAGGCCGCGGCCTACTCGGCGTGGATGAACGCCCGGCTCCCGGAGACCGTCCCCATCATGGGGCGCGACGCCGAGGGCCTCGCGGACGCCCCCAACCGCCGCTTCGACACGGTCCTGATGGGCCGCGGCAGCTACCTGCCCGGCCTCGACGCGGGCTTCACCAGCCCGTACGCGCACCTGCGCCAGTACGTCGTGTCCACCACCGTCGCGCCCGGCATCGACCCGGCCGTCACCGTCGTCCCCGGCGATCCCCTCGGCCTCGTGCGCCGCCTCAAGGAGGAGGACGGGCTCGACATCTGGCTGTGCGGCGGCGTCCTCGCGGGCGTCCTGCAGCCGGAGATCGACGAGCTGATCATCAAGAGCTATCCGGTGGTCATCGGCTCCGGCGTCCCCTTCTTCGACGGGGACTTCGACCCGACGCTGTTCGACGTCGTCGAGCGCGAGGCATTCGACAACGGCGTCCTGGTGACGCGCCTCACCCGGCGGTGACCGCGCCCGCCGCCGCGCGTCAGGCGGCCGGGACGGGCTCGGCCGCCGCGCCGGTGGGGCGCCCGCCGGGGTGGCGGCGGCGCCAGACCCAGAAGACGGCGCACGACAGCAGCGCCCAGCCGCCGAGCACCAGGTAGGGCTGCGCCTGCTGGTGCCCGCGGAAGTAGACGGCGGTGTGCAGCGCGTTGACGGCGGCGCCGGGCGGCAGCCAGCGGCCGATCGCGCCGAGCACCGAGGGCAGCAGCGGCCAGGAGACGGCGCCGCCGGAGGACGGGTTGCCCAGCATGACCATCAGCACCCACGTCGGGAGGATGGCCCACCGCCGCACCAGCGCGTTGAACATGCTGAAGACCATCCCCGACGTGAACATGGTCAGCGCCAGCGTCCCCCACGACTGCCAGAACGGGAGCGGCAGCGCCCCGAGCCACCAGTCCACCGTCGCGATGATCGCCAGTCCGCCGAGCAGCGCGTAGAAGGCGGTGAACGCGATCCGCTCTCCCGGGTTCAGCGCGGGGGCGTTGACGCTCAGCTGGACCGTGCCGAGGAAGCCGATGATCACGGTGGCGATCGAGATGTAGAAGATGGCGAGGCCGCGCGGGTCGCCGCGGAACAGCGGCTTGATGTCGGTGACCTTCAGGTCGATGTGTGCGGCCTTGGCGGCGGCGGGCGCGTCCTGCCGCAGCAGCTCGGCGACGGACGAGCCGGCCGCGCTGACGAGCTTCAGCTCGACGCGCTCCCCGCGGTTGCGGAAGACCGCGAAGACCTCCTGCCGCTCCACGGCGTCCACAGCCTGTGGATAGTCGCGGTAGCGGTGGATGCGCAGCGACGCGTCGAGCCGCCGCTCCAGCTCGGCCACGAACGCGTCCACCCTGCTGCGCGACTCCGGCTCGCCGACGACGGCGACGGGCACGTGCCGCGGCGCCGGGTCCGCCATCGCATAGGTGTACGACCCGGCGAACAGCGCCGCCGCGCCCGCCGCGATCAGCGACACCACGACCGCGGGAAAGTAGACCGACGCGCGCGCCCTCCGCCACCAACCGCTCACGAAGCAACCCTAGACATGACATAGGTGGACATCTCAGGCGAAACACGCGCACTGCGATATCGGCTCGCCGCCCACCGCGCGCGGGTGAGACGCTTGGGTACGTATGCCTACACACCCCTCCCCCGTATCCAAGGCGGCCTCTCCCGCGCCGCCCGTGCCGCCCGTGTCGGAGCTGGCCGCCCGGCTGCCGGAGCTGAGCCTGCGGGACCAGCGGCGGATCGGCCGGCGGCTCGACGGCGCGCGCCGCATCCGCAAGCCGTCCGCCCAGCAGGCGGTGCTCGCCGAGATCGGCGCCGCGATCGAGACGGCCGAGGCCCACGTCGCGCGCCGTCGCGCCGCCGTGCCCGCCGTCACGTATCCCGAGCAGCTGCCCGTCAGCCAGAAGAAGGACGAGATCCTGGCGGCGATACGCGACCACCAGGTGGTGATCGTCGCGGGGGAGACCGGCTCGGGCAAGACGACGCAGCTGCCCAAGATCTGCCTGGAGCTGGGCCGGGGCGTCAAGGGCCTCATCGGCCACACGCAGCCCCGGCGCCTGGCGGCCCGTACGGTCGCGCAGCGTGTCGCCGACGAGCTGCGGACGCCGCTGGGCGAGGCGGTGGGCTACAAGGTGCGCTTCACCGACCAGGCGGGCGACGCCACGCTCGTCAAGCTGATGACGGACGGCATCCTGCTCGCCGAGGTCCAGCACGACCGCGAGCTGCGCCAGTACGACACGATCATCATCGACGAGGCGCACGAGCGCAGCCTCAACATCGACTTCCTCCTCGGCTACCTGGCCCAGCTCCTGCCGCGCCGCCCGGACCTCAAGGTCGTCATCACGTCGGCGACCATCGACCCGGAGCGCTTCGCCCGCCACTTCGCGGACGCGGAGGGCCGCCCGGCGCCGGTCATCGAGGTGTCGGGGCGCACGTACCCGGTCGAGGTCCGCTACCGGCCGCTGCTGGAGGAGCTGGGGGACGGCGGCGACGCCGACGAGGCGGCCGCCGACCGCGACCAGACGACCGCCATCTGCGACGCCGTGGACGAGCTGCAGGCCGAGGGCCCGGGCGACATCCTCGTCTTCCTCTCCGGCGAGCGCGAGATCCGCGACACGGCGGACGCGCTGGAGAAGCGCCGCCTGCGCCACACCGAGATCCTGCCGCTGTACGCCCGCCTGTCGCACGGCGAGCAGCAGCGCGTCTTCCAGCAGCACCCGGGGCGCCGCGTCGTGCTCGCGACGAACGTCGCCGAGACCTCGCTGACGGTCCCCGGCATCAAGTACGTGATCGACCCCGGCACGGCCCGCGTCTCCCGCTACAGCCACCGCACCAAGGTCCAGCGGCTGCCGATCGAGCCCGTCTCGCAGGCGAGCGCGAACCAGCGCAAGGGCCGCTGCGGCCGCACCAGCGACGGCATCTGCGTCCGCCTGTACTCGGAGGACGACTTCCTCTCCCGCCCCGAGTTCACCGACGCGGAGATCCTGCGGACGAACCTGGCGTCCGTCATCCTGCAGATGAACGCGGCCGGGCTCGGCGAGGTCGAGCGCTTCCCGTTCATCGACCCGCCCGACCACCGCTCGGTCAAGGCGGGCGTGCAGCTGCTGGAGGAGCTGGGCGCGCTCGCCGGGGCGAAGCTGACGGAGATGGGCCGCAAACTGTCGCAGCTGCCGGTCGACCCGCGCCTGGCGCGGATGGTCGTCGAGGCGGAGCGCAACGGCGTGGCGCACGAGGTGATGGTGATCACCGCCGCGCTGTCGATCCAGGACCCGCGCGAGCGGCCGAGCGACAAGCAGCAGCAGGCGGACGCGAAGCACCAGCGGTTCCGCGAGGGCCCGGCGGAGGAGTCGGACTTCCTGGCGTTCCTCAACCTGTGGGAGTACGTGCGCGAGCGCCAGCGCGCGCTGTCCTCCTCGGCGTTCCGCCGCCTGTGCAAGGCCGAGTTCCTCAACTACCTGCGGATACGCGAGTGGCAGGACATCTACGCGCAGCTGCGCTCGGTGGGCCGCTCGCTCGGCATCGAGCCGGCGGCGCCGCGCGAGGGGCAGGCGGCCGATCCGGCCCGCGTCCACCAGTCGCTGCTGGCCGGGCTGTTGTCGCACCTGGGCCTGAAGGACACGGAGAAGAACGAGTATCTGGGCGCGCGGGGCGCGAAGTTCGCGGTGTTCCCCGGTTCGGCGCTGTTCCGGCGGCCGCCGCGCTGGGTGATGTCGGCCGAGCTGGTGGAGACGTCGCGGCTGTGGGCGCGGGTGAACGCGCGGATCGACCCGGACTGGATCGAGCCGCTGGCCGGGCACCTGGTGAAGCGGACGTACAGCGAGCCGCACTGGGAGCAGAAGCAGGCGGCGGTGATGGCGTACGAGCGGGTGACGCTCTACGGCGTCCCGGTCGTCGCGCAGCGCAAGGTCAACTACGGGCGGATCGACCCGGAGACGTCCCGGGACCTGTTCATCAGGAACGCGCTGGTCGAGGGCGACTGGCGCACCGGGCACCAGTTCTTCGCCGAGAACCGCAGGCTGCTCGCCGAGGTCGCCGAGCTGGAGGAGCGCGCGCGGCGCCGCGACATCCTGGTGGACGACGAGACGCTCTACGACTTCTACGACCAGCGGGTGCCGGAAGACGTCGTCTCCGGTGCCCATTTCGACGCCTGGTGGAAGCAGAAGCGGCGCGAAGAGCCGGATCTGCTCAACTTCGAGAAGTCCATGCTCATCAACGAGCAGGCGGAGCGGGTCACCAAGGAGGCGTACCCGGACACCTGGCGGCAGGGGCGGCTGTCCCTGCGCGTGACCTACCAGTTCGAGCCGGGGACGGACGCGGACGGCGTGACCGTGCACGTACCGCTCCAGGTGCTCAACCAGGTGACGGCGGACGGCTTCGACTGGCAGATCCCGGGCCTGCGCGAGCAGTTGGTGACGGAACTGATCCGCTCCCTGCCCAAACCGATCAGGCGGCACTGCGTCCCGGCCCCCGACTTCGCGCGGCGCTTCCTGGAGGCGACGCCCGAGCCGACCGGGGAGCCGCTGCGCACGGCCCTGGCGCGCGGGCTCACGCGGCTGACGGGCGTACGCGTCGCCGAGCAGGACTTCGACGAGGAACGCGTCCCGGCGCACCTGCGGATCACGTTCCGCGTGGTGGACGAGCGGCGCCGCCGCGTCCCCGGTGACGCCGAGAGCAAGGACCTGACGGCGCTGCGCGCGCGGATGCGGCCGAAGGCGCGCGAGGCGCTCGACAGGGCGTTCACGGCGGGCGCGGAGGGGCTCACGTCCTGGACGGTCGGCACGCTCGCCCGCACCTTCGAGACGCGGCGCGGCGGCCAGCCGGTGAAGGCGTACCCGGCGCTGGTGGACACCGGGACGGCCGTCGCCGTGCGGCTGTTCGACACGGAGGCGGAGCAGGCGCGCGCGATGGCGCTGGGCACGCGGCGGCTCATCCTGCTCAACCTGCCGTCCGATCCCGGCAAGTTCGCGCAGCGGCAGCTGGACAACGCGGCGAAGCTCGCGCTCTCCTCGTCCCCGCACGGCGGCGTGGCCGCCCTGTTCGACGACTGCGTGACGGCGGCCGCCGACCGGCTGATTGAGGCCCACGGCGGCCCCGCGTGGGACGAGGCGGGCTTCACCAAGCTGTTCGACGCGGTGCGCGCCGACATCACGGACCTGACCCTGCGCATCGTGCGGCAGGTGCGCGAGGTGCTGTCCGCGTGGCAGGCGTGCGAGCGGCGGCTGCGGTCGCTGACGAGCCAGGTGCTCCTCCCGGCGCGCGCGGACGTGCGGCAGCAGCTCGACGGCCTGGTGCGGCCCGGCTTCGTCACCGCGCACGGCGCGCGGCGGCTGGCCGACGTCCTGCGCTACCTGACGGCGGTCGACCGGCGGCTCCAGCAGCTCCCGCACCAGGCGGAGCGCGACGCGGCGCGGATGGCGAAGGTGCACGAGATGCGGGACGAATACGCCTGGCTGCTCGAACAGTTCCCGCCGGGACGTCCCGTGCCCGCGGCGGCGGCGGAGATCCCGTGGATGATCGAGGAGTTGCGGGTGAGCTACTTCGCGCACGCGCTGGGCACGGCGTACCCGGTCTCGGACAAGCGGATCGTGAAGGCGATCGACGCGCTGGCCCCGGCCGGCTGAGAACACCAGGTCGGGGCGCCTGGCGGCCGATTGGTGCCCACGCCTCCATCTGGGGTAGAGTCGCCCTCGCGACGTGGTCCTGTGGAGCAGTTTGGAGTGCTCGCCACCCTGTCAAGGTGGAGGCCGCGGGTTCAAATCCCGTCAGGACCGCACAGTTTCGGCAGCAGGCCGATCATGATCGGACTCGAAGAGCCCGGACCCCACCAGGGTCCGGGCTTTCTGCATGAGCGGCCGGGCCGCGTCGCGGTCGTGTGACGAGTGACGCGTGCGCCGGGTGGTTTCACGGCGGCCGCCGGCGGACACCGACAGGTGGGGGAACGGGACGCGGCCGGGCGCACGGGAGCGCCGCGGGCACATGCCACGCCCCGATCCGCGGATCCTCCGGCGCGACGGCGCGCCCAGGGGGTACGGTGCGAGTGCGCGGGAGCCGACGCCGGCGCCTTTTATCGCAAGATCATCACCGCGGGCAAGGGACGGGCGATGTGACGGGAGTCACGGAACTCGATAGCGCCTTGAGCTCGTTCAACCCCGTAGAGACACCCGTCGATTTAATATGTGCAATTGTACGGCCGGTTGACCGGTGTCCGTGCGTTCCCGTGAGCCCTCCGCGACACAAAGAGATCGCGCCGGACTCGGCGGAGTCCGGCGCGATCAGGGGCCAAGCGGTCCGGAGTGGGGGCCCCGGAGCCTGGGTCGTGCTGTGCTGGTGCTGCGTTGCTCAGGCCTCGCCGCGCTGCTGCGGGATGCCCGCGAGCAGTGCGCGCACCTCCGCTTCACGGTAGCGACGGTGCCCGCCGAGCGTGCGGATAGACGTGAGCTTGCCCGCTTTTGCCCAGCGTGTGACCGTTTTCGGGTCGACGCGGAACATCGTGGCAACCTCAGCCGGGGTCAGCAGCGGCTCGGCATCAGGGGTGCGAGCGGTCATGAGCGGCCTCCTCGGGAGAACCGAACCATCACGGTTCTTTCCTCTAAATTCTGCACCTTGACCCGCGTTGCCCGAAATGGCAGTAGCGGGTCGAGTCGGTTATAGGACGAACGGCATGTCCTCGGCACTACAACTACACCATCCGTCCAGCCGGGTCGGCCAAACCGATGGAATTGCCCTCTCAGGTGTTCAACCTCGGCGGAAGCCGACTGGACCATGCCATAGCGGACAGTCACTCGGCCCTCACGATCAGTCACACGGTGATGACTCGGCACCACTCCCGCCAAGGAGCGCAATACCGATCTATCCACCCTTCGACGCACATCGCCGAGCGGACAGAAGGGCCCCTCGCGGGCTCCTTGTCCTATTTTGACACGAGGGTACTGCTTGCTGGCAAGAGGTTCCTTCCGTGCCATCCATCACGCTTGCGGGCTTTAGCCCCTTGACGTGGGACTTTGGTCCCGGGTCAGTTGGCGAACTGCCGTTCCCTGACCGCCGTCCAGCGTTCGGTCAGCTCCTCGTACAGCTCCCCGGCGCGCCGCAGATCGCCCGCGCCGAGCGCCGTCAGCCCGGCCGCCACGTCCGCCGCCGACCGATCGGCGGCCAACTGGTCACCGGGTACGGCGTGGACGAGACCGCCGTAGTCCAGCTCGACGAGCGACTTCGGATGGAACCGCTCGATCCAGCGCCCGACATCGGTCAGCGCCTCCGCGAGCGGACTCTCCGGCATGGCCCGCCGGACGGTCCGCAGCCCGCGCGCCACCCGCCGCCTGGCCTGCACCATCGGCGTACGGTAGCGCAGTTCGGGCCGCGCGCCCGCATCGGCCGGCCTGAACTCCCTTTCCTCGTCGGCGAAAAGGGCGAACCAGCGCACCGGCACGTGCCACAGCGCCGACCTGATCCACGGCCGCGCGTCCGCGTTCCGCTCGCGCCAGTCCGCGTACTCCTCGGCCGCCCGCCGCCGCGCCTCGGGCGGCAGCGCCGCGTCCAGCACGGGCTGCGGCATCAGCCACTCCCCCACCGCGTCGAGCGCCTGCCAGGACCGCAGCCGCGTCCGCCACGGGCAGATCAGCGCCTCGCCGTCCACCACCGCGACGAACGCGTCCGCGCTCTCCCCGGCGGGGACCACCCGCGCCGGAACGGCCGCGAGCGCCGCCAGCGCGTCCCGCACCTCGTCCTCCGCCGTCGGCAGCCGGTCCCCCTCCGCGTACGCGGCCCAGTGGGCGCGCTCCCGCTCGGGGAAGGCCGCCAGCGGCTCGTAGACCCTCAGATACGCCGCGTACGGCACTTTCGTCACGGACCCTCCCGTCCTCCTGCTCCACGGACACCCGGCACGTCGCCGCCCCGGTCCTCCCCCGGTCTACCCCGATCGTGTCAGTGCCCCGACCCGGGCGCAGCCAGGACCGCCGCACCGCCGTACGCTCATCTCACCAACAGCCCTCCCGACCCGCACGGGGGCATCCGCAACGTTCCGCAGGAGTCACCACCGTGACCGATGTACGTTCCGCTGTCAGCGCAGACAGCACGGTCGAGGCCGACGTTCTGGACACTCTCTTCCACTCCGCCCAGGGCGGCCACGAGCA
Source organism: Streptomyces sp. NPDC049879 (assembly GCF_044461265.1). Taxonomy (NCBI): domain Bacteria; kingdom Bacillati; phylum Actinomycetota; class Actinomycetes; order Kitasatosporales; family Streptomycetaceae; genus Streptomyces; species Streptomyces sp. NPDC049879. The sequence continues at coordinate 40,506 of NZ_JBITKT010000002.1, forward strand.
GGTCGTGCTCGGGCAGGACCCGGCAACCGGCCTGCGCGCCGTCATCGCCCTCCACTCCACCGCCCTGGGCCCCGCGCTCGGCGGCACCCGCTTCCACGCCTACCCGGGCCGGCCGCGCCCCGAGGAGGCCGCCGTCCGCGACGCGCTGAACCTCGCGCGCGGCATGAGCTACAAGAACGCCATGGCGGGCCTGTCCCACGGCGGCGGCAAGGCCGTGATCATCGGCGACCCCGACGAGATCAAGACCGAGGAACTGCTGCTCGCCTACGGCCGCCTCGTCGCCTCGCTCGGCGGCCGGTACGTGACGGCCTGCGACGTCGGGACGTACGTGGCGGACATGGACGTGGTCGCGCGCACCTGCCGCTGGACCACCGGGCGCTCCCCGGAGAACGGCGGCGCGGGCGACTCGTCGGTCCTGACCGCGTTCGGCGTCTTCCAGGGGATGCTCGCCTCGGCCGGGCACCGGTGGGGCGACGAGGACCTGGCGGGCCGGACGGTCGGCATCGCGGGCGTCGGCAAGGTCGGGCGCCTGCTGGTCGGGCACCTGCGGGAGGCGGGCGCGCGGGTCGTCGTCACCGACGTGCGCGAGGACGCCGTGCGGCGCGTGCTGGCGGAGCACCCCGGCGTGACCGCCGTCCCGGACACGGAGGCGCTGGTCGCGCTCCCCGGGCTCGATGTCTACGCGCCGTGCGCCCTCGGCGGCGCGCTGAACGACCGGACGGTCCCCGTGCTGACGGCGTCCGTCGTCTGCGGCGCGGCCAACAACCAGCTCGACCACCCCGGCATCGAGAAGGACCTCGCCGACCGGGACGTGCTGTACGCGCCCGACTACGTCGTGAACTCGGGCGGCGTCATCCAGGTGGCCGACGAGCTGCACGGCTTCGACTTCGCACGTGCGAAGGCAAAGGCGGCCGAGATCCGCACCACGACGCGGGAGATCTTCGAACGCGCCGCGGCCGAGGACGTGCCGCCCGCCGTGGCCGCCGACCGGATCGCGGAGCACCGGATGGCCGCCGGGGCGGGCGCGGCTGCGCCATCCGCGTAAGACATGTCACCCCCCTCGTGCGAGGCGTGTCGAGAAAGAAGGTAAAATCGCCGCTGACCAGCAAAGAGAGGGTCATCGGACGCCATGCTCGCGGCTCCGGTCCTGCGGACGGCGTACCGTAGGCCCGCGGAAGCAGGTACGGTTGAAGTCCGGTGGGCCGGGCTCTCGACCGAGAGCCCGCTCTCGATCATGAACGGATGTCAACACACCGGGGCCGTCGGGTCCCGTCGTTGAGGGGGTCGAGCCAATGGGGCGCGGCCGGGCCAAGGCCAAGCAGACGAAGGTCGCCCGCCAGCTGAAGTACAACAGCGGCGGCACGGACCTCTCCCGTCTGGCCGAAGAGCTGGGTGCATCGAGCCAGGACCGCTCACCGAACGGTGAACGGTTCGAGGACAGCGACGAGCTGGACGAACAGCTGGACGACGACGTGTACACGCGGTACGCGGAGATGTACAGCGACGAGGACGATGACGACGACGGAGAGCCATCGTCCGATTCCCCGGTGAAACGGCGCCGCGCCTGAGGCGTGCCGCCCCCCGGTCCTCACCGGCGGCTGCGTTCGATCGCACGCGCGACGGCGGACACGACGGTTGACCGCTCGACCCGGTCCGGGACTCCCGGACCGGGTTCAGTGCTGTCCGCGCCGTCACGGCCGTCCTCCGCCGGTCAGGCGTAGTCACCCGTCAGGGAGGCGCCGCCGCCCGGTGCCCGGTCGCCGGCGGTGACGATCTCGCCCGCCACCCAGGCCGGGACGTTCCGGTCCGCCAGCGTCGCGAGAGCGGTGCCCACCGATTCCTGGGGGACGACGGCGATCATGCCGACGCCCATGTTGAGGGTCTTCTCCAGCTCGCCGCGTGCCACACCGCCCGCCTCAGCCACCGTGCCGAACACGGGTGCGGGCGACCAGGTCGCCCGGTCCACGCGCGCGTGCAGCCCGTCGGGGACGACGCGGGCCAGGTTGTTCGCCAGCCCGCCGCCCGTGACGTGGGCGAACGCGTGGACCTCCGTCGCGCGGAGCAGCGCCAGGCAGTCGAGCGAGTAGATGCGGGTGGGGGTCAGCAGCTCCTCGCCGAGGGTCCTGCCGAACTCGGGGACCTCCCGTTCGAGCGTCCAGCCGGCCAGCTCGAAGAAGACGTGGCGGACCAGCGAGTACCCGTTGGAGTGAAGGCCGGACGAGGCCATGGCCACGACCGCGTCACCCGCGCGTACGCGGTCCGCGCCCAGCACGGCGTCCGCCTCGACGACGCCGGTGCCCGCGCCCGCCACGTCGTACTCGTCCGGGCCGAGCAGCCCGGGGTGCTCGGCCGTCTCGCCGCCGACCAGGGCGCAGCCGGCGAGGACGCAGCCCTCGGCGATGCCCTTGACCACGGCGGCGACCCGCTCGGGGTTCACCTTGCCGACGCAGATGTAGTCCGTCATGAACAGCGGCTCGGCGCCGCACACCACCAGGTCGTCCACGACCATGGCGACCAGGTCGTGGCCGATCGTGTCGTGCACGTCCATGCGCTGCGCGACGGCCACCTTGGTGCCGACGCCGTCCGTCGCGGAGGCGAGGAGGGGGCGGCGGTAGCGCAGCAGCGCCGAGGCGTCGAACAGACCGGCGAAGCCGCCGATGCCGCCGACGCTCTCGGGGCGCTGGGCCTTGGCCACCCACTTCTTCATCAGCTCGACGGCGGTCTCGCCGGCCTCGATGTCGACGCCTGCCGCGGCATAGCTGACGCCGCCCGCCACGGGCGCGTTGTCGGTGCTCATCGGTACTTCCTGCTCGGATGGGCCCCCGGTCGTCCGGGGGCGGGTCGGCGGTCCGCCCGGGTCACGGGCGCCGCAGCGCGTCGGCCGCGCCGGGTCCTGTGAGGAGGGGCAGGGACGCGTCGGGCTGCTCCAGCACGTCCTTGCCGAGGACGGCCGGGTCGGGCAGCTCCATCGGGTACTCGCCGTCGAAGCAGGCGCGGCACAGGTCCGGCTTGTCGATGGTGGTGGCCTCGACCATGGCGTCCAGGGAGATGTACGCCAGCGAGTCGACGCCGAGCGAACTGCCGATCTCCTCGACGGACAGGCCGTTGGCGATCAGCTCGGCGCGGGTGGCGAAGTCGATGCCGAAGAAGCACGGCCACTTGATCGGCGGCGAGCTGATCCGGACGTGGACCTCGGCCGCGCCCGCCTCGCGGAGCATCCGCACCAGGGCGCGCTGCGTGTTGCCGCGGACGATGGAGTCGTCCACGACGACGAGGCGCTTGCCCCGGATGACCTCTTTGAGGGGATTCAGCTTGAGGCGGATGCCGAGCTGCCTGATGGTCTGGCTCGGCTGGATGAAGGTGCGGCCGACGTAGGCGTTCTTGACGAGCCCCGAGCCGTACGGGATGCCGCTCGCCTCGGCGTAGCCGACGGCGGCGGGGGTGCCGGACTCGGGGGTCGCTATCACCAGGTCGGCGTCGGCCGGTGCCTCGGCCGCCAGCCTGCGGCCCATCTCCACCCGGGAGAGGTACACGTTGCGCCCGGCGATGTCGGTGTCGGGGCGGGCGAGGTAGACGTACTCGAACACGCAGCCCTTGGGCTTCGCTTCCGCGAAGCGTGTGGACCGCAGGCCGCGCTCGTCGATCGCGATCAGTTCGCCCGGCTCGACCTCGCGCACCACGGAGGCGCCGACGATGTCCAGGGCCGCCGTCTCGGAGGCGACCACCCAGCCGCGTTCGAGGCGGCCGAGGACCAGGGGGCGGATGCCCTGCGGGTCGCGGGCGGCGTAGAGCGTCTCCTCGTCCATGAAGACGAAGCTGAAGGCGCCCTTGACCTGCGGGAGGACGCGCGGGGCGGCCTCCTCGGGGGTGAGCGGCGCGCCCGTCTCCTCGTCGGTCTGTCCGGCGAGGAGGGCGGTCACCAGCTCGGTGTCGTTGGTCGCCGCGACACGGTGCCGCGGGCCCCGGCCGCCCGGGAGGGAGGCGACGAGGCGGGCCAGTTCGGCGGTGTTGACGAGATTGCCGTTGTGGCCGAGGGCGATCGATCCGTGCCCGGTGGCGCGGAACGTGGGCTGGGCGTTCTCCCAGGTGGGAGCGCCCGTGGTCGAGTAGCGGTTGTGCCCGACGGCGATATGGCCGGGCAGGGAACCCAGAGAGGTTTCGTCGAAGACCTGGGAGACCAGTCCCATGTCCTTGAACACCAGGATCTTGGAGCCGTCGCTCACCGCGATTCCCGCGGACTCCTGTCCGCGGTGCTGCAACGCGTACAGCCCGAAGAAGGTGAGCTTGGCGACCTCCTCGCCCGGGGCCCAGACTCCGAAGACGCCGCAGGCGTCCTTCGGGCCCTTGCCACCGGGGTCGAGGTCGTGACTGAGTCGTCCGTCACCACGCACGACTCCGAGTCTAGGCCAGGTGGCGGGGGCGCGGAGAACCCCCGGAAGGTGAGACATGCCCCATAGGAGCCCCCCGCGCGCGCCCTTCGGGGACGGATCGCGGTCAGGCGAGCACGGGCAGTTCCGCCGCGAGGGCCGTGGCGCGCTCGCCGCTCGCGCGCAGCCGCCCGGCGGCGGTGGCGGCGTCCCACGTGGTGCGGCCGGTGGCGAGGCGCAGCCAGGTGAGGGGGTCGGTCTCCACGACGTTGGGCGGCGTGCCCCTGGTGTGGCGCGGCCCGGCGAGGCACTGGACGGCGGCGAACGGCGGGACGCGCAGCTCGGTGGAGGAGCCGGGCGCCTTCAGGGCCAGCGCGTCGGCGAGGACGCGCGTGGAGATGGCGAGGGCGGCGCGGTCGATCTTGACCTGGCGGCCGGTGGCGCGGGAGAGGTCGTCGCTGTGCAGCGTCAGCTCGACCACACGGGTGACGGTGAAGTCGACGGCCCGCATCGCCCCCAGGTGGTGCGGGACGAGGGCGTCCTCGCGCACGCCCGTCTCCAGGACGGCCTCCAGCTCCTCGGCCGCGGAGTCGATGGCGTCCACGGGGGCGGCGTCGCGCTCCTCGTGGACGGTCTCCAGCACCCAGGACGGGATGTCGAGCTGCGGCCTGACGGCCCGGGGCACCGGCTCCGCGAGCAGCCGGGGCAGTGCGTCGATCTGCCGGGCGAGGTGCCCCAGCAGTTCCCGGGCCTTCGCGCGCTGCTCGTCGTCGAGGTCGTGGGCTGCGAGCCGTACGAATTCCACCTGCGCGAGCACGGCGTCACGGACCCGGTCGGGGTGGTAGGCGCGGGGCTTGCGCCGGACGGGGCCAGACATAGCACGGAGCTTACGTCGAAGATCCTTCCCAAGGGGATGACCAGGACCTTTCGAATCGGCACCGCATGCCGGGCGGGCGGCGGGGCGCGGGACGAATCGTCGCGTACCGGCGCCGAACGCCCCGAATGGGCCGGGGCGGCGTCGGGTACCCCGTTCCACATGACCGCTATGGAACTGCGAAGCACCGCATTCGAGGACCGCGCGCCGGTCCCGGGGCGCCATGCCCGGGACGGTGAGAACGTGTCCCCGCCGCTGGACTGGTCGCGGCCCCCGCCCGGCACGCGCTCGATGGCGCTGCTGTGCGAGGACCCCGACGCGCCCTCCGGCACGTTCCTGCACTGGCTGGTCACGGGGATCGACCCGACCAGTCCCGGTGTGGGGCCCGGCGAGCTGCCGGACGGCGGGGAGGAGCACACGAACGGTTTCGGCGAGCGCGGCTGGGGCGGCCCCGAGCCGCCGCCCGGCGATCCGGCGCACCGCTACCGCTTCCGGCTCTACGCGCTGCCGGGGGGTGTGTCGCTGCCCGAAGAGGTGTCGGCGGGCGACGCCCGCCGGATTCTGGACGCGGAAGGTCTGGCGACCGGCACGCTGACGGGTCTGTACCAGCGTTGAGGAGGTGACCCACGTGGGCAAGAAGGTCGAGGGCAACGAGGAACAGCGGCGGATGGCCGCGCGCGAGGCGGAGCGCTCCGGGGAGCGCCCGAGCGAGTGGAAGGCGACGACGGGAGCCTCCAAGCAGCGGGGCTCGGGCATCGGCCGCGGGAAGCAGCGCGAGATGGCCGCGGAGATCGCCGAGGACCGCGAGGCGCCGCCGCAGCCGCCGCCGGGGCGCACGTTCTCCGGGCGTGAGCACGGCGAGTACGGCGCGGACCACGCGCGGGTGTACGGCGCGCTGGGCGAGGCGGAGCGCCGCCACGGCGGGAAGGCCGTGTTCGCGACGGAGGTCGCGCGGACGGCGGGCCTGCCGGACGAGCGGACGCGGCTGGCGCTGCACGACCTGGTGACGGTGCACCGGCTGGTGACGGAGTTGCAAGGCACGGACCGCCCGGACATGGGCCCGCGCTACGAGACGAAGCCGGGCCGCTGACCTCACCGGTCAACAGGCCGAACCCCGGGGACGCCGCTGTGGTACGCCGCAGCGGCGTCCCGGCGTCGTTGTGCCATCGCGTGCCGCCCTGTCGCGTACGGCCAGGACCGCGTTCGCCGTCCCCCGCGTGGGTCATGGTGAGCGTGTTGTGGGCATGTCGCTGACGGCCTCCTCGCGGAGGTGGGCCGGGAGGGCGGCGGTGATGGTCAGGCCGCCTTCGGGGTGGGGGTGGGCGGTGAGGGTGCCTCGGTGGTGGTGGACGGCTGTGGCGATGATCGACAGGCCCAGGCCGGGGCCCGATGAGGAGCCGACGCGGTCGGGGGTGAGGCGGCGGAAGGGTTCGAAGAGTTCGGGGACCGTGTGCAGGGGTATCGGCGGGCCGCTGTTGCTGACCTCGATCTCGGCCCAGCCGCCCGGCGCCGTGCCGGTGCGCACGTGGACCCAGCCGTGGCCGTCCCGGGTGTTGTGCCGGACGGCGTTGGCCACGAGGTGGGTGACCAGGGCTTCGAGGTGTGGGGGGTCGCCCCGGGTCGGTGCCGGGGCGTTGGAGAGGTGGACGGTGACGCGTGAGGCGGCGGCCTCCCGTTCCGCGTGGGCCACGGCTCGGTCGGCGAGAGTCGCCAGATCGGCGGGGGCGTGCGGTGACGCCGGTTCGGCGAGCAGCAGGAGGCCGGCGAGGACGCGTTCCTGGCGGGCGGTGACGTCGAGCAGCCGTTCGCCCAGCTCGCGTATGCCGGTGGACGGCGGGGCCGCGCGCAGGACCGTCTCGATGCGGGCGCGGTGCTGGGCGACGGGGGCGGCCAGTTCACGGACGGCGTGTGCCGCGAAGCGGTGGGGGGTGTCGGCGGACCGTATGAGCCGGTCGGCCAGGGTGTCGACGGCGGCCGACAGGTCGTCCGTGCCGCCGGTCGCCGGGAGGGGCGTGGCGTCGCGCCTCCCGGCGCGGCGGGCCGATTCGGTGGCCCGGCGCAGCGGGCGCAGCACCTGGCCCGCGAGCAGCCAGCCGAGGAGGGCGGCGGCGGCCACCGCCAGGCAGAGGATCAGCGCCCCCGGGAGCAGGACGGGATGGGCGGAGGCGCTGGGCGCCTCGGTGGGCAGCGTGGTGACGGTGCTGCTCTCGCCGTCCAGCAGGGTGAGCCGCGCGCGGGTGCCCGGCTCGGACTCCGGGGCCGGTGGCTCGGGGGGCGGGCGGCGCAGCAGGGTGTGGGTGACGGCGATCAGGGCGGCGCCGACGGCCAGGAAGAGGCCCGCGCCCAGGAGGGCGAAGCGGACGCGCATCCGCTGGAGACGTGGGGGCGCCGCCGCGTGTCCCCCGTTCCGTCCGTCCACCGCTCCCCCGATCCGCCACCGTGAACCCAGCATGAACGGCGCGCTGTTCGGTGGGCGTAAGAGCGTGCACACGACCGGCGGGGTTGTGTCATCGCTTCATGATGTAGTACTTCTTATACATGGCAGAGCAGGTGCACAACAGATTGTCCGTGGTGCGCGCGGAACGGAAAGTGACACGGCGGGAGTTGGCCGAGGCCGTGGGCGCGCACTACCAGACGATCGGGCACATCGAGCGGGGGCAGTACAACCCGAGCCTCGACCTGGCGCTGCGCATCGCCGCCCACTTCGGGCTGCCGGTGGAGGCGCTGTTCTCGCTGGAACCGTTCCGGCCGCTCACGGACGAGATGTACGGGAGGACGACACCATGACGCACGGGACGAACGCGGGTCTCAGCGCCCACGACCGCCGGATGACCCGGCTGATGAACCAGGACGCGGCGCGGCACTGGCACGCGCGGCGGTGGCAGCGGCGCACCTGGACGGCGGCGCACATCGCGCTGACGGCGGGCGCGCTCGCTCTCTTCGCCCTGGCGGGCGACAACGGGGCGCTGCTGCTCGCGGTACTCGTCCCGCTGCTGCTCGCCTGGTGCGTGTGCACGGGTGTGCTGAACTCGGCCACGCGTGGTCTGTTCGAACTGCGTGCGCGCGCCCTGGACGAACGGCAGTTGGCGGACCGCGCCCGCGCCCACACCGTCGCGCACCGCGTGCAGTTCGCCGTGCTGCTGGCCGTGTTCGCCGTGCTGCTGATCACGGACGGCCTGCCGGACGGCGTGACGGCGGCGGGCGTGGTGGCCGCGCTCGCGGTGACGCACTGGCTGCTGCCACTGTGGACGGCCGCCCTGCGGACCGAGGACGAGACGGACGACGACGAGCTGCCGGCCACGACGGCCTGACCGGCGGGCCGGGCACCGTCCTGGGATGCGCTTCCCCGACGGTGCTCTCCCCCGGCACCCCGTGGTGCCCGCGACCAGGTGGAACGCAGCCGCCGGGCGAAGCCGTCCCCGGACTGCGTCACGGCGCAGCCCGGATGGGGCGGCGCACGTGCTCGACCATCGCGCGATGGCCCCAGCACGGATCGACTCCGGGCTCCGGCGAGCGGAAAGGGTCTCCCCCCGGGAACCGGCGCCTCGTTCATGACCCGCGGAAAGAAGGACGCCCGCGAGGGGATGAGGTCCGGGTGCGCTTCCGGACACGACCGCACCTGGCGGTTCCGCTTCACGGGCGCTGCGGCGCCGCGTCGAGGACCGGCCCGGAGCGGGATGGTCCCCGACGGGACCGCGGTCCGGGCGCGCCGAAGACCCCCGGCACAGATCCGTGCGTCGGCGGCCAGGAAGAGTCACCCTCCCCGGGACGGCACCGCCACAGGGGTGCTGCGCGTCCTACGGGAGGGCGTCCGTGAGAGGGACGGTGGTTCGGCCACGCCGGAGGCCACCGGCCCGTTTGCCTGGCCGATGCCGCGACTTGCATCCCATAGACCGGCGGGCCAAGGGCCGGGACAGCTCGCTGCCCGGACTCCGCGCACCGCTTCGAAAGGTGTGCGCGCCGGTGGGATGGTCCGGCACCCCCGAGATCTCCGCCTCGTGACCTGGCCAGCGCCGGGCCGGGGCACTTCACGGACCCCAGCGCACCGCGTCGAAGGGCGTGCCGAAGGCCAGGGGCGGTGTTCCGCCCCTGGCTCTAGCGGGTGATCGCACGCCCGGTGCCGTGGAGCGGGGGCCGGGAGCCGCCGCGCCGAACGGCGTGTGCTGCGGCAGGAGTGGGGCTGGCAGGCCCCGTCACCCCACCAGGGGCCGTCTTCAGAGGGGGCGTCCGGCCGCCAGGCTGGGGGCGTCGCGGGCAGGGCGACCCCTTTGAAGACGGGTCCCAAGGGGCGCCACCTGCCCGGCACCCCTTGGTCCGAGCGTGCCGAGGGCCCGGGAACGGTGCCCGGGTCCTGGCGGCAGGTCGTGTCACTCCCAGTCGCCGTAGACCGGCGGGCGGGAGCCGTCGCCGTCCGGGGAGGGGTGCGACTGCCGGTTCCGCTTCACCTGGTCGCGGGCGTCGTGTGCCGCGTCGGAGGCCGTTCCGCGGATGTCCTGGGCGGTGCGCCGCCCGGTGTCCGCCGCGTCGTCCTTCAGGTGACGGGCGGACTCGCGTGCCGCGTCGCGTACGGGCCCCGCGTGCCGGTTCGCCTGGTCGGCGAGGCGGCCGGTGGCGTCGCGTTCCGCCTGGGTGGGCGGCATGAGCGCCGCCGCGAGGAAGCCCGCGCCGAACGCGAGCAGCCCCGCCGCCAGCGGATTGCCGCGCGTGCGCTCGGCCGCCGCGCCGGGGGCCTGCTCCGCGCGCTCGCGCACCGTCTGCCCGGCCTCCTGGGCGCCGGCCGAGGCCGTGCCCGCCGTGCCGAACGCGCGGTCGCGCAGGTCGGAGGCGCCGTCGAGCACCCGGCGGCCGCCGCGCTGCGCCATGCCACGCGGGCTGACGTGGTCGGCGAGCCGGTCGAGGTCGTCGCCGAGCCGGTTGCGTGTCGCTTCGATCTCTGCCTTGATCTGCTCGGATGAGGTTGCCATCGGTCCGTCCTTCCGGTCAGCTGCGCTGGTCGGCGGCGGTGCCACCGGACGTGGCGGGGCCTGCCCGGCCCGCCCTGGCGAGGCGCCCGGCGGCGAAACCGGCGAGCGCCACGCCGCCGAGGAACATCGCGGGGCGCCGCGCCGCGAAGTCGCGCAGCTCGCCCGCCAGGCCCTCCACGCCGTTCTCGTCCAGGTAGTCGGCGGCACGGTGCCCGCTGTCGGCGGCGCGGGCGACGAGGCCGCGCACCGGGGAGTCCTCCGGGGCGCGGTCGGCCATCGTCGCGAGGTCGTCGGCCCACTGGCGCACCGCGCCCGTCGCGGACCGCTCCTGGTCGCGCGCCTCCTCGGCGACGCGGTCGCCGAAGGCGCGGGCGCCCGACGCGGCCTGGTCGCCCGCCGTGCCCGCCGCCTCGGCGGCGCGCTGCCTGACCTGCTCCGCCGTCGAGGATGTCTGCTGCTCGGCCGTCTCCGTCATGGCGTCGTCCATCTCTCCCGAAGTCGCGCGGAACGTGTGTCCCGGGTCGGGCACACGCCGGTCGGGTAGCCACCGCATCGCGGGGCAAAACGCACCGGAACGGACGGAAAGGGGGCCGCCCGCCGGATCGGCGGGCGGCCCCCTCGGGGTCGTGCGCGGCTCAGGCGAACAGCTCGGGGAGCGTCCGCTCGTGCGCCTCGCGCAGCTCGTCCAGCGTGAGCGTGAACGCGCCCTGCACCTCGATCGCGTCCCCGTCGACCACGCCCACCCGCGCCGCGGGCAGCCCGCGCGCGGCGCACATGTCCGTGAAGCGGACCTCCTCGCTGCGCGGCACGGCCACGACCGCGCGGCCCTGGGACTCGGAGAAGAGGAACGTGAACGCGTCGAGCCCGTCCGGCACCACCAGGCGCGCGCCCTGCCCGCCCTTCAGGCACGACTCCACGACCGCCTGCACCAGGCCGCCGTCGGAGAGGTCGTGCGCCGCGTCGACCATGCCGTCGCGCGACGCCGAGACGAGGATCTCGCCCAGCAGCCGCTCGCGCTCCAGGTCCACCTTCGGCGGCAGCCCGCCCAGGTGCCCGTGCACGACCTGCGACCAGGCAGAGCCGCCGAACTCGTCGGCCGTGTCGCCCAGCAGGTAGAGCAGCTGGCCCGCCTCGCGGAACGCCATCGGGGTGCGCCGCGCCACGTCGTCGATGACGCCCAGGACGCCGACCACCGGCGTGGGGTGGATGGCGGCCTCGCCGGTCTGGTTGTAGAGCGAGACGTTGCCGCCGGTCACCGGGGTGCCGAGGGTGAGGCAGGCGTCGGCGAGGCCGCGCGTGGCCTCGGCGAACTGCCACATGACGGACGGGTCCTCGGGCGAGCCGAAGTTCAGGCAGTCGGTGACGGCCAGCGGCGTGGCGCCGGTCGCGGCGACGTTCCGGTACGCCTCGGCCAGCGCGAGCTGCGCGCCCGCGTACGGGTCGAGCTTGGCGTACCGCCCGTTGCCGTCCGTGGCGATGGCGACGCCGAGGCCGCTCTCCTCGTCCACGCGGATCATGCCGCTGTCCTCGGGCTGGGCGAGGACGGTGTTGCCGAGGACGTACCGGTCGTACTGCGCGGTGATCCACGACTTGGCCGCCTGGTTCGGCGACGAGACGAGCGCCAGGACCTGCGCGCGCAGCTCGTCCGCGCCGGCGGGGCGCGCCAGGGCGGCGGGGTCGTCGGCGCGCAGCCCGTCCAGCCACGCGGGGCGGGCCTGCGGCCGGTCGTACACCGGGCCCTCGTGCGCGACGGTGCGCGGCGGGACGTCCACGATCTGCTCGCCGTGCCAGAAGATCTCCAGGCGGTCGCCGTCCGTGACCTCGCCGATGACGGTCGCGATCACGTCCCACTTGGCGCAGATCTCCAGGAACCGGTCGACGTTCCCCGGCTCGACGACCGCGCACATCCGCTCCTGCGACTCGCTCATCAGGATCTCCTCGGGGGAGAGCGACGAGTCGCGCAGCGGCACGGTGTCCAGCTCGACGCGCATGCCGCCCGAGCCGTTGGACGCCAGCTCGGAGGTGGCGCAGGACAGACCGGCCGCGCCGAGGTCCTGGATGCCGGTGACCAGGCCCTCGGCGAAGACCTCCAGGGTGCACTCGATGAGCAGCTTCTCCTGGAACGGGTCGCCGACCTGGACGGCGGGGCGCTTGGACGGCTTGGTGGAGTCGAACGACTCGGAGGCCAGGATGGAGGCGCCGCCGATGCCGTCGCCGCCGGTGCGGGCGCCGTAGAGGATGACCTTGTTGCCCGCGCCCGCGGCCTTGGCGAGGTGGATGTCCTCGTGCTTCATGACGCCGACGCACAGGGCGTTGACCAGCGGGTTGCCCTGGTAGCAGTCGTCGAAGACGACCTCGCCGCCGATGTTCGGCAGGCCGAGGCAGTTGCCGTAGCCGCCGATGCCGGCGACGACGCCCGGCAGGACGCGGCGGGTGTCGGGGTGGTCGGCGGCGCCGAAGCGCAGCGGGTCCATCACGGCGACCGGGCGGGCGCCCATGGCGATGATGTCGCGGACGATGCCGCCGATGCCCGTCGCGGCGCCCTGGTAGGGCTCGACGTACGACGGGTGGTTGTGCGACTCGATCTTGAACGTGACGGCGATGCCGCGGCCGACGTCCACGACGCCCGCCTGCTCGCCGATGCCGACGAGGAGCGCGTCGCTGTGCGGTGCCTTCTCGCCGAACTGCCGCAGGTGCACCTTGCTCGACTTGTACGAGCAGTGCTCGGACCACATGACCGAGTACATGGCCAGCTCGGCGCCGGTCGGGCGGCGGCCCAGGATCTCGCGGACCCGGTCGTACTCCTCGCGCTTCAGGCCCAGTTCGGCCCAGGGCTGCGGGGAGTCCGGGGTGTCGGCGGCGTGCTTGACGGTGTCCAGGGACATCAGGCGACCAGCTTCCTGAGAGCCGAGGTGAAGAAGCCGAGGCCGTCCGTGGTGGGGCCGGTCAGGGCCTCCACGGCGTGCTCGGGGTGGGGCATGAGGCCGACGACGTTGCCCGCCTCGTTGGTGATCCCGGCGATGTCGCGGCGGGAGCCGTTCGGATTGCCGCCGAGGTAGCGGAAGACGACGCGGCCCTCGGCCTCCAGCTCGTCCAGCGTCCGCTCGTCGGCGATGTAGCCGCCCTCGCCGTTCTTCAGCGGGACGGTGATCTCCTGCCCCGCCGTGTAGTCGGCGGTCCAGGCCGTCGCCGCGTTCTCCACGCGCAGGCGCTGGTCGCGGCAGATGAAGTGGAGGTGGTCGTTGCGCGTCAGGGCACCGGGCAGCAGGTGGGACTCGCACAGGATCTGGAAGCCGTTGCAGATCCCGAGGACCGGCAGGCCCGCGCGGGCCTGCTCGATGATCGTTTCCATGACCGGCGAGAAACGGGCGATGGCGCCGCAGCGGAGATAGTCGCCGTAACTGAATCCGCCCGGGAGGATCACGGCATCGACCTGACGCAGATCTTTATCGCCGTGCCACAGGGCGACCGGCTCGCCGCCCGCCAGCTTTACCGCGCGCTGCGCGTCCCGGTCGTCGAGGGAACCGGGAAATGTGACGACTCCTACACGAGTGGTCACCGTGCCGCCCCGGCTTCCTCGATACGCGCTTCCACGCGGACGGTGAAGTCCTCGATCACGGTGTTGGCGAGAAAGGTGCGGGCCATCTCGCGGATCCGTTCCAGAGTCGCCTCGTCCACCGGCTCGGCGACTTCGAGCTCGAATCGCTTCCCCTGGCGGACGTCGGTGATCCCCTCGAACCCCAGCCGCGGCAGGGCGCGCTGGACGGCCTGTCCCTGCGGGTCGAGGATCTCCGGCTTGAGCATGACGTCGACTACGACGCGAGCCACTGGTACTCCCGGTGGTGTGGTGCGGTGCTGTGTCGGTGCGTGTGCGTGAACGCACGGCAAGCCTACCGGGCGCGGGAATCTACGCGAGTAGCGGGAAGGGCGGCGGTCACGTTAAGGTATCGAGGACACAAACCCCTCCTGTAAACGGGAAAGAAAAAGTAGGGTTCCCGGTACGGCGTACATGCGACGGAAATTCCCCCTTCGCATTACCGAGCCGAGCACGGTACAAATAAAAGAACCCCGACTCGCGATCAAGGGGAGCTCCAGCATCGCATCACGTGATTCCGCGGTGACCCTCCCGGCACCATCGATGTCACGGCTGCGATCCTCCCGGAAGGACCGATATCCCGTGGCACAGCGTGTAGTGGTGACTCTCGCCGACGACATCGACGGCGGCGAGGCGGCGGAGACGGTCGCCTTCGGACTCGACGGGAAGACGTACGAGATCGACCTCAGCGAGCACAACGCGGAGAAGCTCAGGTCGGTGCTGGCGCCGTTCGTCGAGGCGGGCCGCAAGCGGTCGCGCTCCGGGCGCGCGTTCACCCACACCTCGGTGGCCCCCGACCCCCGGGCGGTGCGGGCCTGGGCCGAGTCGAACGGTTTCGGGGTGCCGGCGCGCGGGCGCATCCCCAAGCGGGTCTACGACGCGTTCAACGAGGCGCACGCCACCGTCGCTTGAGGCGCGCGCCGGGGCGCCCGCCGGCCGCGCCCGCCTCGATTTGCCATCCACCCCGGGTGATCGGCTAGAGTCTGGAGCACGCCGAAGGGCAAGGACCGGAAGGTCCGAACCCCGGGTCGCGCGGGTGTAGTTCAGTAGTAGAACACCCCCTTTCCAAGGGGGAGGCGCAGTGTGCAATTCCTGTCACCCGCTCCAGCCGCTGGACCGATCTGAGGGATCGGGTACAGTGGTGGCACTGCGGACGTGGCTCAGTTGGTAGAGCATCACCTTGCCAAGGTGAGGGTCGCGAGTTCGAATCTCGTCGTCCGCTCGGTTCGAAGGGACTGTCTCCTCCAGGAGACGGTCCCTTTGTCGTTTCCATGTGGTCTTCGCCGGGGAAAGGCGCGGGGCCGGGGCGCGCGGCCCCGGCCCGTTCCCGTTCCGTCAGTCCCAGGGCATGCCGGTCAGCAGGCGGAACGCCTCGGCGTACGTGGCGCGCGTCGCCTCGACCACCTCGGGGGGCAGCACGGGCGGCGGGGTGCTGCCGGACGGGTCCCAGCCCGACTCGTTCCGCAGCCAGTCGCGGAGGAACTGCTTGTCGTAGGACCGCTGCGCGCGGCCCGGCTGCCACTCGTCCTTGCGCCAGAAGCGCGACGAGTCGGGCGTCAGCACCTCGTCGGCCAGGACGAGCGGCGCGTCGTCCCCGGCGCCCGGCGGGCGGCCGAACTCGAACTTCGTGTCCGCCAGGATGATGCCCCGGTCGCGGGCGATGTCGCGCGCGCGGCTGTAGACGGCCAGCGTCGCCTGGCGCAGCCGGACCGCCGTCTCGGCGCCGACCAGGCGGGCGACCTCCTCGTACGACACGTTCTCGTCGTGGTCGCCGACGGCCGCCTTGGTGGCCGGGGTGAAGATCGGCGCGGGCAGTTCCGAGCCGTCGGTGAGCCCCGGCGGGAGCGCGAGGCCGCAGACGGTGCGGTCGCGCGCGTACTCCGCGAGGCCCGAGCCGGTGAGGTAGCCGCGGGCGACGGCCTCGACGGGGATCATGTCGAGGTTGCGGCAGACGGTGGTGCGGCCCTCCCAGTCGGCCGGGGCGCCGGGCGGCAGCTCCGTGGAGACGACATGGCTCTCGACGAGGTCGGAGAGCTGGTCGAACCACCACAGCGACAGGCGCGTCAGGATGCGGCCCTTGTCCGGGATCTCCGTGGGCAGCACCCAGTCGTACGTGGAGACGCGGTCGCTGGCGACCATGACGAGATGGCCGGCCTCGTCGCGGTACAGGTCGCGGACCTTCCCGGTGTGCAGGTGCACAAGACCCGGGACCTGCACGGGTTCCGGCTGCTCGACGAATCCAGGCACGGTGCCTCCTGGCGGCTCGGCGGTTGGGGCGGACCCCATTCTCCCGCAGGTGGCGGGGCGGCCCCGCCACCTGCGGGGGAACGGGCCGCCCCGGCGCGGTCAGTCCCGTTTGCAGACCCGGTCGAGGAGGTTGGCCGTCGCGCGCTGGATGCGGGCGTCGGTGTGCCCGGGGCGCCCCAGCGCGGGGGACCAGGCGAAGGTGCCGGAGGCGAACACCCAGGCGCCGCTGGGCGCGCGGTAGAGGGACGTCTCCTGGTGGCGGCGGACGCCGGAGTCGTCCTGGTAGGGCGAGTGGGCCAGGAGGACGCGTTCGTCGTGCTCGGGCAGCGGCGTGCGGGGGTAGTAGCGGTCGGCCTCGCCCGCGACGAGTCCTGGCAGCTCCTCGGCCTCGGTGACGCCGGTGCCCTGCCACAGCCAGTGGCCGGTGTTGCGCGCGATCAGCGGCTGGGGGCGGGGGACGCGGCCGGTGTACTGGATGCCCATCAGAGTCTGCTCCGGCGCGCCCTGGTCGCGCCACAGGACGGCGCGGCCGGGGCCCTGGCGTTTGCGGCAGGTGAGCAGCCGGTCGGGGTCCCCGGCGGGGAGCGGGCCGAGGGTGACCTGCCAGTACATGGTGTTGGCCGACAGGAAGACGAGGGAGGTGCCCTCGTCGCGGGCGCGTTCGGCGGCGCGGCGCATCGGCACGGACCAGTACTCGTCGTGGCCCGGGAAGACCATGCCCCGGTAGCGGGCGGGGTCCACGCGGCCCGCGTGCAGGTCGCGGGCGGTGGCGTACGCGAGGTCGTACCCCTCGCGTTCCGCCCAGCGGATGACGTCGTAGACGTGCCCGGCGTGCAGGGGCAGCCCGGCCCCGGCGTAGGGGCGGTCGAAGCAGACGGCGGTGGACGCCTCGGACTCCCCCAGCAGCCTGCCGCCCGCGTCCCAGGCGTGGTAGAGGCTGGCGCCGTGGCGGCCGTCCTCGGGGAAGAGGTTGTACGCCTGCCAGGTCACGTCCGGGAGCACCAGCAGGAGATCGGCGGGGCGGTCGTCCCTGACGGTGAACGGCACATGGGACCGGAAACGGCCGTCCGCCGTCGTGAGTACGGCAACATACGCGCCCGGCTGCCAGTCGGCCGGTACCTGCGTGCGCCACGACAGCCACCAGTGGTGGCAGGACACGGCGCGGCCCGCGACCATCGGGGGCGGCTGGCGGATGCCCATCAGCTTGGGGCTGCGCAGGAGGAGGCGGGCACCGGCGCCGTCGAAGTGGCCGATGCGGTAGACGTCGATGGTGAACTCCTGCGGCGGGTTGACCGTCACGCGGAAGTCGAGGGGTTCGCCGGGCGCGACCGCGCCGTCCGAGACGAAGCCCTTGATCTGGCAGTTCACGTCGTCCGCCGTGTCGGGTCCCGCGGGCTGCCCGGGGACGGCGTGCGCGCTGGGGCGGTAGTGCCCGTTGCCCCTGAGCCAGGGCAGCGGCCCCTGGCCGTACGGATCGGAGACCGCGTGTCCGAGCGCGCCCGACTCCCACCGCCGGATGCGTTCCGTGGCTTCTCTCAAGCTCCCCTCCCTGCACCTCCGCGTGGTCAGTGCCGTGGGTCAGCACATCACATCCGGCAAGCGCCCGGTCACCGTTCGTTCGCGTGGTTGACCGGAGTCGGTTGCCTGATAGTGGCGCCCAGCGTGAAGTGTGTCGAGCCCTCCCGAGACGGAAATCGGCCAGAAAAACGGGGGAATTCCGCTCGGTGTCCGGGGCTGTGTGTCCGGCGCTGTGTCCGGGGTCAGACGAGGCGGACGGGCTTGTCGGGGCGTACGCCCGCGGTGGCCAGCCAGTCGCGCAGGGGGCCGGGGTCGCCGTCCTCCAGGAGGCGCTGCACGGGGTCGGTGAGGTCGGGGCCGCGGCGGCTCCCCTGGCCCTGGCCCGTGGTGAGCAGGACGGGGCCGTCGAGCCAGTCGAGTCCCGGGGTGGCGCCCGTGGTGTCGGCGGCGGCGCAGCAGACGGCGGCCGTGACGTGCTCGGCGAGCAGTTCGCGGTCGGCGCGGGGCGGTTGCCAGGGCAGGGGGGCGGCGGGCGCGGCGGCGCCCGGCGGGGTGTGCGGGCCGGTGTGGGCGGCCTCGGCGCGGGCGGCGTCGGCGCTGAGCCGGGCGGCGAGCGCGTCGGTGCCGTCGAGGGCGGCGGCGTCGGCGAGGCGCTGGAGCGCGCAGGCGAGGGTGGGGGTCTCGGCCGCGTCGAGGGCGAGGAAGAGGCGGGCGGCGCGGTCGCGCCAGATGCGGTCCACGACCTCGTCGGGGTAGCCGGCCCAGTCCACGGGGGTCCAGCCGCCGGACGCGGCGCGGGCGGGCGCCGGTCCCGTGGCGGGCGCCGGGTCGGGTATGCCGTGGAAGAGGCGGGCGGCCAGCAGCGACACGGCCTCGTCCATCGCGCCGGGCTCCTCCAGCAGGTCGCAGGCGGGGCGGTCGTCGAGGCGGGCGGCCCAGCCGTCGGCCAGGCGGTCGCGGCGTGACAGCTCGGTGAGGGCGGCGACGACCCCGGCGTCCAGCCGCCGCGGCCAGCGGCCGATGCGCCAGGCGGGCAGCGCGACGCGGGTGAGCAGCCGGTCCCAGCCCGCGTAGGCGAGGCCCACCTGCTCCTGGGCGGTCTGCCTGAGGGCCTGGTCCACGTCCTGGGCGCGGGCGGCGGCGGCCTGGGCGACGCCGCGTTCCATCTCGGCGGCGTGGGTGCCGGACAGGCGCAGCAGGCCGCGGGCGACGGAGGCCGCGTAGGCGCGCGCCGGGTGGCGGAGGGCGGGGGCGGTGTGGGCCGCGGCGGCGTCCCAGGCGCGGACGCAGCGGCGTGCGGCGGCGATGTCGGGGTGCGCGGCCGGGCCGGTGCCCGCGACGACGGGGGCGAGCAGCGCGTGCAGCTCGGCGACGCGCAGCCACCACAGGAACGGCGAGCCGATGACCAGGACGGGTGCGGTCGGGGGGCCGCCGCGCGGGGGCTCCTCCAGCCAGCTGTCGCAGTCCGGGGTGAGGGCGATGCCGCCGGGGACCGGGACGTCGAGCCGGGCGGCCAGCTCGCGTATCAGCCGGTGGAGGGCGGGGGCGGCGCGTTCCGGCACGTCCACGGTGGGGGTGACGGCGGGGCGGGCGCGGGCGATGAGCGCGCCGGTCAGCGCGCCGAGCGCGGCCGTCGCGGCGGCCAGGGCCACGACGGCGGCGCGGACGGCGGGCGCGCCGGTGCCCGTGGCGAAGAGGACGACGGCGACGGCGGCGGGGATGAGGGCGACGGCGAGGGCGCCGTTCCGCACGCGGAGCACGGCCAGCGCGTGCTCCCGCGCGGAGCGGCCCGCCCGCGGCGTACGCGTCCGACGCTCCACCATGCCCTGCCCTCCGCCTTCCCGACCCGCCCCGAACCTGTGTCCCACTGTCGCACCGGCCACCGACATCGCAACGCGCGGTGATCCGATCGCCGCGGCGCGCGGTGGCCGGCGGCCGGGGAAAAGGTGAATAACGCTGCGCCGCACCCTAGTTGGGCACAGTGAACACGTCAGCCGGTCAGCGGAACGTCACTCGATGGTGGGGCTTTGGGGAAGGCCAGGTGTGCGGTTGACAGGGCTCCGGGGCCCGGCGGGGTCAGCCGGCGGCGCGCGCGGCGATGTCCGTGCGGTGGTGCGAGCCCGCCAGGCGTACGCGGCCGACCGCGCGGTAGGCCCGGTCCCTGGCCTGGGCGAGGTCGGCGCCGGTGGCGGTGACGGACAGGACGCGGCCGCCCGCGCTGACCACCCGGCCGGTGTCGTCCAGGCGGGTGCCGGCGTGCAGGACGTACGCGTGGGGCGCGTCCTCGGCGGCGACGGCGTCGAGTCCCTCGATCGGGTCACCGGCGCGCGGCGCGTCGGGGTAGCCCTCGGCGGCGACGACGACCGTGACGGCGGCGCCGTCGCTCCAGCGCAGCGGCGGGAGGTCGGCGAGCGTGCCGGTGGCGGCGGCGAGCAGGACGCCCGCCAGGGGGGTGCGCAGCCGGGCGAGGACGACCTGCGTCTCGGGGTCGCCGAAGCGCGCGTTGAACTCCACGACCCGCACGCCCCGCGAGGTCAGCGCCAGGCCCGCGTAGAGCAGCCCGGAGAACGGGGTGCCGCGGCGGCGCATCTCGTCCACGGTGGGCTGGAGGACCGTGTCCATGACCTCGTCGACGAGCTTGGGGTCGGCCCAGGGCAGCGGCGAGTAGGCGCCCATGCCGCCGGTGTTGGGGCCCTCGTCGCCGTCGTGGGCGCGCTTGAAGTCCTGCGCGGGCTGGAGGGGGACGACCGTCTCCCCGTCCGTGACGGCGAACAGCGAGACCTCGGGGCCGTCCAGGTACTCCTCGACCACGACGCGGTCGCAGCCCCTGGCGTGCGCGCGGGCCACGGCGATGTCGCCCGTCACCACGACGCCCTTGCCCGCCGCGAGGCCGTCGTCCTTCACCACGTAGGGCGGGCCGAAGGCGGTGAGGGCGGCGTCGGACTCGGCGGCGGTGGTGCACACGTAACTGCGGGCGGTCGGGACGCCGGCGGCGGCCATGACCTCCTTGGCGAACGCCTTGCTGCCCTCCAGGTACGCGGCCTGGGCGGACGGCCCGAAGACCGGGATGCCCGCGGCGCGCACCGCGTCCGCGACGCCCGCGACCAGCGGGGCCTCGGGGCCGACGACGACGAGTCCGGCGCCGAGGCGGCGGGCGAGGGCGGCGACGGCGTTGCCGTCGAGGGCGTCCACCGGGTGGGTGGTCGCGACGGCGGCGATCCCCGCGTTGCCGGGGGCGCAGTGGAGTTCGCCGACGGCCGGGTCGGCGGAGAGGGCGTGGCAGAGGGCGTGCTCGCGGGCGCCGCCGCCGATGACGAGGATGTTCACAGGGGGCAGCCTAACGGCGGCGCGGCCGACGCCACTCTTTCGGGTGAACCGTCGGCGGGGCGGCGCGCTGACGGGCGCGACGGTGTGCGTGCGGTGGCCTGAAGGGGTCGGCGGGGTGGCGGGCGGGGGCGGCCCGGCGGCCGTCCGGGGGGCGAAGTCAGGCCATCCGGCGCGGTGGTGGCCGGGGTGGGGCCGGTCAGCTGAAGACGATCATCGAGCCCTGGGCCAGGCTGCGCGTCGCCGCCGCGTGCAGGCCGAGCCAGACGTGGCGCTCCCGCGCGTACGGGCCGTCGGCGGCCGTCGGTCCGGCGGCGGGCTCGTCGAGGGTGGTGGGTCCCGCGGGCGGCGCGGGGGCGGGCGGGGGGTTGAGGGGGTCGATGTCGAGCAGCGGGGCGACCGTCTCCAGTTCGCGCAGCAGGCCGTGGCTCGATCCGAGCGGGCCGCCGCCGGAGAGCAGCGAGTCGTTCACCAGCGGGTGCGGGAAGTCGACGGGGACGTAGGCGCCCGCGTGGTCGAAGTGCCAGACGAGGTGCGACTGCTGGGCCGCGCTCTCGAACATCTCCAGCAACTGCTGGTAGTCGCCGTCGAGTTCCTTCACCGGGGTGACGGGCAGGCCGCTGAGGTGCAGGAGGTAGGCGCGGCGCAGGAGGTGGAGCGCGGCGTAGTCGAAGCCCGCGACGGGCGCGACCGTTCCCGACATGCCGGGGACGTAGCCGTACACCGGGACCGGCGGGGCGCCCGCCTCGGTGAGGGCGCGGTCGTACTCGGCGAGTTCCTCGGCGAAGGGGTTGTCGGGGCTGTGGCACAGCACGTCGACGAGGGGCACCAGCCACAGGTCACAGGCCATGTAACGGCTCGCTCTCGGTCGCGGAGGCGCGGGCACGAACGGGTGCGCGCGGTTACCGCCAGCGTAGGGCCTGGCGCCGCGCTCAGGGCCCCGGGTGCGCGGCGAGACGGGTGGCCAGCGCGAGGATGTGCGCCCGGTGGGCGGCGAGGAGGCGTTCGGTGTCGGCGCGGTCGCCGCGCTCGACGGCGTCGGCGAGTTCGAGGTGCCCGGCCCACAGGTGCGCGGTCAGCTCGGGCCTGCGGCGCAGGAAGAAGACGGTGAACGCCCAGCAGCGCACCCGCAGCCGGTCGAGGAACTCGCCGATGTGCGGATTGCCGGTGAGCGCGTCGAGTTCGCGCCAGTAGCGGAGGTCGTAGCCGATGAGGACGTCCAGGTCGCCCGCCGTGGCGGCCTGGCGGGCGGCGGCGGCGCGGCGGCGCACGGAGGTGAACGCGTCGTGGTGGGCGCGGTCGGGGTCGAGCACGCCGTCGGTGGCGAGGAGGCCGTCGCTGACGATGCCGAGCGCCTCGACCATGTGCCGGAAGTCGTCGAGCGTGAACCGCCGTATGCGGAAGCCGCGGTGCTGCTCCACGTCGAGCAGGCCCTGCGCGGACAGGTCGACCAGCGCCTCGCGGACGGGCGTCGCGGAGACGCCGTAGTGCTCGGCTATCTCGCGGACGGTGAACTCGCCCTCGGGACCGAGCCGTCCGGCCAGGATCTCTTCCCGCAGGGCGTCGGCGAGTTGCTCCCGCAAGGTGCTCCGTCGAATCACGGCAGCCCAGAGTACAGGGCAGGTAAAATATTGACCGTATACAGTCAATATCGGCGATATCGGCGCGGCCCCGGCGGGCCGGGCCGGCACGGCGCCCGCCCGTGCGCCCCCTCCCGTGCGCCCGCGCACTGCCGGATTCCCGAGACACCGGCAGGAGCGCTGTCGGCACCCGCACCTATCCTCGGGAGGGTAAGCGCGCACTCAGCAACCGGGGGACAGCACCAGATGGACCGGCTCACGCCGCGTGACCCGCGCAGCATAGGACCGTACCGACTGCTCGCCCGGCTGGGCGCGGGCGGCATGGGGCAGGTGTACCTGGCCCGTTCCGAGCGCGGCCGCACCGTGGCGGTGAAAACGATCGTCCCGTCACTGGTGCAGGAGCCGGACTTCCGGGCCAGGTTCGAACGCGAGATCAGCGCGGCGCGCCGGGTGGGCGGCCGGTGGACGGCGCCGGTCCTCGACGCGGACACCGAGGCGGATCTGCCCTGGGTCGCCACCGGGTACATCGCGGGCCCGTCGCTGCACGACGTCGTCGCCCGCGACTTCGGGCCGCTGCCGGTGCGCAGCACGCTCCTGCTGGCCAACGGGCTGGTCCACGCGCTGCGCGACATCCACGGCGCGGGCCTCGTCCACCGCGACCTCAAGCCGTCCAACGTCCTGATGACCATCGACGGGCCGCGCGTCATCGACTTCGGCATCGCCCGCGCCCTCGACGTCGCGTCCGCCGGGCTGACGAGGACGGGCGTGACGGTCGGCTCACCCGCGTTCATGTCCCCCGAGCAGGTGCGGGGCCGGCGGCTGACCCCCGCGAGCGACATCTTCTGCCTCGGCGCGCTGGTCGCGTACGCGGCGACCGGCGGCACGCCGTTCGGCGACCCGCAGTCGGGCGTGCACATCCTGATGTTCCGCATAGCGGAGGAGGAGCCCCGGCTCACCGACCTGCCCGACGCGCTGCTCGACGTCGTCGCGCGCTGCCTGGCCAAGGACCCGGCGGAGCGGCCGTCGCTGGACGAACTGGCGGGCATGACCACGGTCGAGCCGTCGCGCGACCCCTGGCTCCCCGCGCCGCTGATAGCCCAGCTCGGCCGTCAGGCGGTGGAGTTGCTGGACTCCGAGGCGCCGGCGAGCGTACCGGGACGGCGTGCGGTCGGCTTCGGCGAGCCCGTCACCCCGGCCGCGCCGGTCACCCCGGCGGCGCCGTCGGGCGCGTACACCACGGGCGCCCCGCCGCCGCCCTCGTCGCTGTCCTCGCCGTCGATCCCCTCGCCCTCCGGCCCCTACACCGGAGTCGGCGCGAGCGGCGCGTTCGGCCCGGCGACGGGCGCGTTCGGCCCGACCGGCAGCGCCCCGTACGCCGTGCCGCCGACCGCGCCGCGCCGCAGGGGGAAGCGGATCGCCCTGATCACCGGCGCCGCGGCGGCGGTCGTGGCACTGGTGACCGTGGGCGCCCTGCTGAGCCGCGGTGGGGACGGTGGCGGCGGGGGCGGAGGCGGCGGCGGCAACGGGCTGGACGGCTACGTCGGCGCCTGGCAGGGCGAGGAGGAGAACCCCGACACCGACCCGACGCTGCTGCGCTTCGACCTCATCGCGGACGGCGACGCCCTCTCCGGCGCCGCCAGCATCCTCACGCCCGAGACGCTGTGCACCTACGACCTGGTGATGACGCCGGACAGCGACCCCGTCGAGTTCACCACGGCCGTCGAGTCGAGCGTGCCGGAGGACGCCCCCGGCTGCTCCGCCGACGACCGCCCCCAGACCCTGTTGCTGACCCCCGAGGGCGAGTTGGAGTGGACGTCGGGCGACCGGCACGCGACGCTCGGCCCGGCCGCGGCGGCCACGTCCGGCGCCATGCCGGACGCGCTGGTGGGCTCGTACGGCGGGACGTTCACCGACGACGACGGGGACGGCACCAGCGAGATCACCATCGAGGAGGGCGACATCGGCGAGGTGCTGATGACGTACACCCAGGAGACCGCCGTCCAGCGCTGCACCTGGGAGAACACCCTCGTCTCGGTCGACGGCGGCGTGGCCCTGATGGGCCCCGACGTGCTCACGGGCGACGACAACAGCGAGGACTGCTTCATCAGCACCGCCTTCCGCATGTGGCTGACCCAGGACGGGAAGCTCGCGATCCGCTGGATCAACGAACCGGCGGACGAGGACCCCAACCTCTACTCGCCGACATGAGCACGGCACGCGCAGTGGCGGCACGCCCGCCCCGCGCGGGGGCGAATGTCACGAGTTGACACCGGACCCAAACACACGATCGGATCGGGAACCGGCGGCGGTTGTGCCGTTGTCCTCCCTTGTGTGGAGGGGCCCCCGTATTCTCATGAGGCCTTACCGGAGCGAAGAGGAGTAACACAGCATGAAACCGCTCGGGCCGACAGATCCTCAACGGGTGGGCCAGTACCGGCTCCTGGGGAAATTGGGTGCCGGCGGGATGGGCAGCGTCTACCTCGCGCGCTCGGACCGCGGGCGCACCGTGGCCGTGAAACTCGTCCAGCCGGAGCTGGCGGCGCAGCCGGAGTTCCGCCAGCGCTTCCAGCACGAGGTGGAGGCCGCGCGCCGGGTCGGCGGTGAGTGGACCGCGCCCGTCCTCGGCTGCGACACCGACGCGGAGACGCCGTGGGTCGCCACCGGTTACGTCGCGGGCCCCTCGCTCCACGAGGTCGTCACCACCACGTACGGGCCGCTGCCGGAGCGCACCCTCTTCATCCTGGCCAACGGGCTGGTGCGGGCGCTGCGCGACATCCACGCGGCGGGCCTGATCCACCGCGACCTCAAGCCGTCCAACGTGATGATCACGATCGACGGCCCGCGCGTCATCGACTTCGGCATCGCCCGCGCCCTGGAGGCGAACGGCGAGGGGCTGACCCGTACGGGCTCGGCGGTCGGTTCGCCCGGTTTCATGTCGCCCGAGCAGTGCCGCGGCGAGACGCTGACCGCGGCGAGCGACGTCTTCTGCCTCGGCTCGGTGCTGACCTTCGCGGCGACCGGCCAGACCCCGTTCGGCGACGCCAACAGCGCCATGACCGCGCTGATGCTCCGCATCGTGCAGGGCCAGCAGGACCTGGACGGCGTGCCGGACGCCGTGCGCCCGCTGATCGAGAGCTGCCTCGCGCAGGACCCGGCGGAGCGGCCCTCGCTCGACCAGCTGCTGCAGTTCACGGACATACCCGGGGACGAGGACGAACCCTGGCTGCCCGGCGCCCTCGTGGCGCGGCTCGGGCGGCACGCGGTCGAGCTGCTCGACTCCGAGGACCCGCTCCAGGCGCCGCCGCTCCCGCAGTCCTCGCCGCCGCCCGCGATGCCCGGCACGCCGCCGGTGACGCCGCTGCCGCAGTCGGCGCCGATGCAGCAGTCCACCCCGCCGCCGCCGTTCGCCCCGCCGACGCCGACGCAGCACGCGACGCCGCAGCCGAACGCGACGCCCCCGCCGCCGGTGCCCGGGCAGATGGACGCGATGGCGACCCAGACCTCGGCGGTGCCGCCGCCCGGGTACGGCACGCCGCCCCCGGCCGGGTACGGGACCCCGCCGCCCGCCGGTTACGGCTACCCGCAGCAGCAGCAGCCGCAGGCGTACGGCTACCCGCAGGGGCCCAACCCGACGAACCCGTACGGCGCCACCGCGTACCCGGGCGGTCCCGGCGGCCCCGGCGCGGGGAACAACAACAAGAACCGCAACGTCCTGATCGCCGCCGTCGCGGCCGTCGTCGCCGTGGCGATCATCGTCGGCGCCGTCGTCCTGGCCGGCGGTGGCGGCGACGACCCGGACGACGACCCGACGACCAGGCCGACCGCCGACCCGACGGTGACCGAGGACCCGACCGACGAGCCGACGGACGACCCCACCGACGACCCCGCGCCGCCGAACACGGACGGCTCGGTGCCGTCCGGCATGCTGGGCGCGTGGGAGGGCTCGACGTCGAACGGCCTGCTGGTCCGCGTCGAACTGTCCGCGGGCGGCACCGGCGAGACCGTCGCCACGGCCTACACCCTCCAGGCGGCCTTCGTGGACGAGGAGAACGAGCAGCAGCCCGGCCTGCTGTGCGTGGAGACCGCGACGCTCAGCTCGGCCACGGACTACGAGATCACGCTGGAGGCCGAGGAGACCACGGCCACCTACCCCGACGACATCTCGTGCCGCCCCTACGACGAGCAGACCCTCACGATGTCGGGCGGTTCGCTGGACTGGACCGGGTCGAACGGCACCGAGTACAACTGGTCGACGACGCTGGACATGGCCGACATGAACATCGGCTCCGACGGCATGCCGGTGGCCGTCTACACCAACACCTACGCCAACAGCGAGATCTCCGCGACGCTCGGCAACACGGTGAGCGCCGGTGAGACCGCCATCACCTGGAGCGACAACACCTGTGAGTGGGAGGCCCCGATGGTCTCCGGCGGCATCAGCGGCACCCACCTGGTCGTCGGTCCCGGCGTCTCCACCGACCCGTCGTGCGAGTCGCTGCCGCCCTACGAGGTGGACTGGACGACGGGCGCGGACTCGACCGCCGACGCCGAGGCGATCGAGCTGACCGAGTTCGGCAACCCGTCCAACTCGTTCACGCTGAACCTCAGATGAGCACGGCGCGCGACCGGCGAGGGCCGGGGCCGCGGGGTGGACACACCTCGCGGCCCCGGCCCTCGGGCCTTTCCCCGGCGGGACCGTCCCGGGTCAGGACAGGAACGAGTTGATCTGGATCGTCTCCTCGCGCCCCGGGCCGACGCCGATCGCGGAGATCGGCGCGCCGGACAGCTCCTCCAGGGTGCGGACGTACTGCCGTGCGGTGGCCGGGAGTTCGTCGAAGCTGCGGGCCTTGGAGATGTCCTCGCTCCAGCCGGGCAGGTACTCGTAGACCGGCTTGGCGTGGTGGAAGTCGGTCTGGCTGGCCGGGAGTTCCTCGACGCGGCGGCCGTCGATCTCGTACGCGACGCAGACGGGCACGCGCTCCCAGCCGGTGAGGGTGTCGAGCTTGGTGAGGAAGAAGTCGGTGAGGCCGTTGACCCGCGTCGCGTAGCGGGCGATCACGGCGTCGAACCAGCCGCAGCGCCGGTCGCGGCCGGTCGTCACGCCGTACTCGTGGCCGATCCTGCGCAGCCGCTCGCCGTCCTCGTCGAACAGCTCGGTCGGGAACGGCCCGGCGCCGACGCGCGTCGTGTACGCCTTGAGGATGCCGATGACGCGCGTGATCTTCGTCGGCCCGACGCCGGTGCCCGTGCAGGCGCCGCCCGCCGTCGGGTTGGAGGAGGTGACGAACGGGTACGTGCCGTGGTCCACGTCGAGCAGCGTGCCCTGGCCGCCCTCGAAGAGGACGACCTTGCCCTCGTCGATGGCGTCGTTGAGGACGAGCGCGGTGTCGCGGACGTAGCCCCTGATCTGCTCGGCGTAGCCCAGCAGTTCCTCGACGACCTGCTCGGCGGCGATGGCGCGGCGGTTGTAGAGCTTGGCGAGCAGCTGGTTCTTCTGGTCGAGCGCGGCCTCGACCTTCTGGCGCAGAATCGATTCGTCGAACAAGTCCTGGACGCGGATGCCCTGCCGGTTGATCTTGTCCGCGTACGCCGGGCCGATGCCGCGCCCCGTCGTGCCGATCTTCCGCTTGCCGAGGAAGCGCTCGGAGACCTTGTCGAGCGTCTGGTGGTACGGGGTGATCAGGTGCGCGTTGGCGCTGATCAGCAGGCGTGAGGTGTCCACGCCGCGCTCGTTCAGCCCGGCCAGCTCGGACAGCAGGACGCTCGGGTCGATCACCACGCCGTTGCCGATCACGGGGGTGCAGCCCGGCGAGAGGATGCCGGACGGCAGCAGGTGGAGCGCGTACTTCTGGTCGCCGACGACGACGGTGTGCCCCGCGTTGTTGCCGCCCTGGTAACGCACCACGTAGTCCACCGACCCGCCGAGCAGATCGGTCGCCTTGCCTTTGCCTTCGTCACCCCACTGGGCACCGAGCAGCACAAGTGCGGGCACAGGCGTACACCCCTTCCGAGCGGGGCATCTACGCAAGGGCTGCCCCGGATCGACGAAACCCCTGACGCAATCGCGGCAGGGGCTCTTGCAAAGAGAGCTTACGGGAGACGCAGCCGGGAGGCGAACAGTCAGGTGCTCATCGTCATCGACCCGACAGCCCGGCGGACGGACGGGGAATCGGTGCGGATCGCCAAGGATGTGCTGTGCGCGGGGGCGAGCGTGGTGAAGGTCTGCGTGCTCGACCAGCCGCAGGCCATGAAGCGGGTGCTGGCCAGGCGGGGCAGTCACCGGGTGGTGATCGTGGGGGACGACCGTACGCTGCTGGCGGCGCTCGCGCTGCTGCTGCGGGACGGTGACGGCGCGGGCCCGGGGGTGGGGGGCGGGCCGCTGGCGATGGTGCCGGTGGGGCCCGTGCCGCTGCTCGCGGTGGCCAGGACGCTGGGGGTGCCGACCGATCCGGTCGCGGCGTCGCGCGCGGTGCTGCGCGGGGGTGAACGGCGGGTGGACCTGCTGCTCGACGACGCCGGCGGCGTGGTGCCGGGACCGCTCGGCATCCCGTCGCGGCGGCCCCGGCTGTGGCAGCGCGGCACGCGCCCCGGGCGGCACCGGCTGCGGGTGGAGGCGGACGGGCGGGTGCTCGCGGACCTCGACCGGCCGGTCGCGGGGGTGTCGGTGCGGCCGGCGGACGGCCTGGCCGAGGTGGTGGTGCGGCCGTGCGGCAGCCAGGCGGCGGACGTACGGGTGCGGGTGCGGTCGGTGACGGTGTCGGGGGCCGCGTTCAGCTACCGCGCGGGGGCGGTGGACCTGGGGCCGACCGAGGCGCGGACCTGGACCGTCCGGCCGAAGGCGCTGCGGCTCACGGTCCCTGCACCGGCGGCCGAGGGGGCGCTGTCGGGCTGACGCGCGCCGCCCGTTCGGCCGTCACGCCCCGCCGCGCTCCGCCTGGCGCACGCGCCAGCGCTCCAGCACGCCGCGCAGCTCGTCCACCAGGAACTGCAGGAACTCCGCCGTCTCCGCCAGCCGCTGTCCGGCCGGGCCGTCCTCGCCCGCCGTCCGCGCGCCCTCCTTGAGGGTGCCGACCCAGCGCAGGAGATTGGTGTCCCGGCTGGCGATGGCCTCGTACCAGACGTCGGGGAGCAGCCGGTAGCGCTCGCGGCGCGACCCCGGCTCGCGCTCGCGGCTGACCATGCGGACCTGCGAGAGGTAGCGGACCGCGCCCGAGACGGCGGCCGGGGAGATGCGCAGCCGCTCCGCCAGGTCGGCCGAGCTGAGCGCGCCGTCGCGCGAGACGAGCAGGCACGCGAAGACACGGGACGGCATGCGGGGCATCCCGGCCTCGGTGAGATCCGCCGCGAAGCGCTCCACGAACGCGGCGACGGCCGCCGGGTACGCGTCCTCGCCGGGGTGCGGCCCGGCGTCGCCGGACGGCGTCAGGTGGGGATCGATCACCCGTTCATCCTGCCACCCTCCGAGGCGTCCGGCGCACTTGTCATTTTCTTAACTTCAGAAATCTGTGAAACAAGCCTAGGCTTGATCCATGACAGAGGCACCCCACGCCATCGCCGTCTCCGGCCTGGTGAAGACCTTCGGCCGCACCCGCGCCCTCGACGGGCTCGACCTCACCGTCCGCACGGGCGAGGTCCACGGCTTCCTCGGCCCCAACGGCGCCGGGAAATCCACCACCATCCGCGTCCTCCTCGGCCTGCTGCGCGCCGACACGGGCTCCGTCTCCCTGCTGGGCGGCGACCCGTGGCACGACGCCGTCACGCTGCACCGGCGGCTGGCCTACGTGCCGGGCGACGTCGAGCTGTGGCCGAACCTCACCGGCGGCGAGGCCATCGACCTCCTCGGGCGGCTGCGCGGCGGCCTCGACCCGGCCAGACGCGACCAGCTGGTGGAGCGCTTCGGCCTCGACCCGGGCAAGAAGGGCCGCACCTACTCCAAGGGCAACCGGCAGAAGGTCGCCATCGTCGCCGCCCTGGCCTCCGACGCCGAACTGCTGCTGCTCGACGAGCCGACCGCCGGGCTCGACCCGCTGATGGAGGTCGTCTTCCAGGACGTCATCACCGAGGCGAAGGCGGCGGGCAGGACGGTCCTGCTGTCCAGCCACATCCTGGCCCAGGTCGAGAAGCTGTGCGACCGCGTGAGCATCGTCCGCCTCGGCCGCACCGTGCAGTCCGGCACGCTCCAGGACCTGCGCCACCTCACCCGCACCACCGTCGAGGCCGAGACCGAGCGCCCGGCCGAGGGGCTCGGGGACCTCCCCGGCGTGCACGACGTACGGGCCGAGCACGGCCGCGTGCACTTCACCGTGGACGGGGCGCACCTCGACGGCGCCGTCCGTGCGCTCTCCGCCCTCGGCATCCGCAGCCTCGTCAGCCATCCGCCGACGCTGGAGGAACTCATGCTGCGGCACTACGGCGACGACCTGCGCGAACCCGCCGGGGCCGTCCGATGACCGCCGCCACCACCCCCGCCACCGCGCCACGGCCCGCCGTCGCCGCCCCGCCCCGGCGCGCGGGCGGCGCGCTCGCGGGCACCGGCGTCCTCCTGCGCTTCGCGCTGCGCCGCGACCGCGTGCGGCTGCCCGTGTGGATCGCCGCGCTGTGGGCCGTCAACAGCCTGTCGCTGTCCAGCCTGACCACCGAGTACGCGGACGCCGGGGCACGCGCCGGGCTCGCCGAGACCATGGGCGGCGCGGCCGGACTCGCCATGACCGGGCCAGAGCGCTACCTGGCCGGGGACTACACGTACGGCCCCATGATGGGCCAGCAGATGCTGGGCTACCTCGCGCTCGCCGTGGGCGTGCTGGGCGTGCTGACCGTCGTCCGGCACACCCGTGCCGAGGAGGAGACGGGCCGCGCGGAACTGCTGCGCGCCGCCGCCGTCGGCCGCCACGCGCACCTGACGGCGGCGCTGGCGGTCGCGGTCGGCGCGTCGCTCGCCGTGGGCGCGCTGCTCGCGGCGGGGATGGCCGGGTCGGGCGCCGAGGGCGTCACGGCGGGCGGCTCGCTGCTGTACGGCGCGGCCTGCGCGGCGTCCGGGGTGGTCTTCGCGGGGCTGGCCGCGGTGGGCGCGCAGATCAGCCCGTTCGCGCGCGGCGCGAGCGGGCTCGGGCTGGGCGCGCTCGGCCTGGCGTTCGCGCTGCGGGCGGTGGGCGACGTGGGGGCGGACGCGTTCTCCTGGCTGTCGCCGATCGGCTGGGCGCAGCGGACGTACGTGTACGTCGACGACCGGTGGTGGCCGCTGCTGCCCGCCGTGGCGCTCGCCGTCGCGGCGGCGGCGGGGGCGTACGCGCTGAGCGCCCGCCGCGACGTCGGCGCGGGCCTGCGCCCGCCGCGCCCGGGGCGGCCGGCGGCGTCCGCGGGGCTGCTGCGGCCGGTCGGCTTCGCGCTGCGGCTCCAGCGGGGCGTGCTCGCCGGATTCGGCGCGGGCGCGCTGCTGTTCAGCCTGATGTACGGCTCGGTGCTCGGCAACGCGGACGACCTGCTGGCGGAGAACGAGCGGCTGCGCGAGTCGGTGCTGCGGCTCGGCGGGGACGGCCTGCTGGAGGCGTTCGCGTCCGTCGTGATGAGCGTCCTCGCGATCGTGGCGTCGCTGTACGTCGTGCAGGCCGTGCAGCGGCTGCGCGGCGAGGAGGGCGCGGGCCGGGCGGAACCCGTCCTCGCCACCGGGCTGTCCCGCGCCCGCTGGGCCGGGTCGCACCTGGCGGTCGCGCTGGCGGGCGGCACGCTCGTGATGCTGCTCGCGGGCGCCGGTTTCGGGCTGTCGGGGGCGGCGTCGGCGGACGACTGGTCGCTGTTCGGCGAACTGACGCTGGCCTCGCTGGCGTACGCCCCCGCGCTGTGGGTGACGGCGGGGGCGGCGCTGGTGCTGTACGGCTGGCTGCCGAAGGCGTCGGCGGCGGCCTGGGCCGTACCGGCGTACGCGTTCTTCGTCGTCTACCTGGGCGAGCTGATGAGCCTGCCGGACGTGCTGCGCGACCTGTCGCCGATCGGCCATGTGCCGCAGGTGCCCGCCGCCGAGTGGCGCTGGCTGCCGCTGACGCTGCTGACCGCCGTCGCCGCGTGCCTGATCGCCGCCGGGCTGGCCGGACTGCGGCGCAGGGACGTGGACATGAAGTGACGCGGGGGCGGGCGCCGTGCCCGCGCGCCGGACCGTCCGATGCTCCAGGAGGGCGGTCCGGCACCCGCAGGGACGCACTCCGGATGCGCTCCCGGTCACACGCTGTTCGCATAGGTCACAGGCCGTCACGCCTTCTCGCGTGCGGCAGACGACCCGGAGGAACAGCGTCCATGAAGACGTCCATCAGGAACCCGCGTTCCCGTGGCGCGCGCAGGCTCGCCGCCGCCACCGCCACCGCCCTGCTCGCGCTGGGACCGGCGGCCCCCGCCCTCGCCCACGACGACGACAAGCCGTCCTGGAACACGTCCCCGATCTCGATCTCGCCCAGCTCGGGCGGCCCGAACACCTCGGTCACCGTGCGGGTCACCTGCCAGCCGAGCGGCTCGGCCACCTCCGACGCGTTCCAGCAGAACATCACCCTGCGGCAGACCAGCGGCAACCAGTGGACGGGCACGGGCCGCATCAAGTCCAGCGGCCTCCAGACCGGCCGCAGCTACCCCGTCACCGTGCGCTGCAACGACGGCACGACGCTGACGACCAACTTCACCTTCACCTCGGCCACGCCCAGCGGTGGCGCCGCCGCCGGCTTCGGCGGGTCGAACCAGGGCTCCGGCACCTCGGGCGGCACGCAGGCCACGGCGCTCGCGGTCGGCGGCGCGGTCGCCATCGCGGGCTCGGCGGGCTACGTCTTCCTGGCGCGCCGCCGCCGCTCCACCGGAAACCACTACTGAGGAGCAGCGACGTGCCTGAGTTCCTGCGGCTCTTGCGGAGGCCGCGAGCGCTGCGGGTGCCGCGGAACATGCGGAACGGTGCCCCCGGGGACACCCCGGGGCGCCGGTCCCGCCTGTCACTCGGGCCGCGCAGAGACCCCGAGCCCCTCACCGGGGGGCAGCTCCTCCCGGACGCGGGGAAGCGCCCGCGCCGCCCCCGGCGCCTGACACCGCCCCCGGCTCCGACACCCCTGCCGGGACGGCGGACGGCGACGCCCGCCGCCGACGCGGCGCAGGCGCGGCGCGCCGACGGCGGGCAGGGCCCCGACGACGCGCGGAAGGCCTCCGAGCCCCGGCGCACGAAGCGCACCGGCGCGCCGGACACGGCGCAGACACAACACGCCGCACGCACGACGCGCCCCGGACCGGCATCCCGCGAAGCCGGTGCGGACAAGCCGCGGGGCGGCGCACCGGACACACCTCCGCCAGGACGTCCGGCGGACGCCGACGGGAGTCGGGCGCAGAAGGCCGGTACGGACAAGCCGCGGGGCGGCGCTTCCGGCGCCTCTCCCCTCGGACCCGCCGCGGAGACGGGCGACCGCGCGACGCCGCCCGTATCGATGGCCAAGTCCAGCGGCACGGCGAAGACGGCTGGCTCCGGCGACGCCAACAGCCGGACGGAAGAAGCCGGTGCACTCCCCCGCCGACCTGCGGCAGGGACGAGCGGCCGCGCGACGCCGCCCGTGCCGGTCACCAAGGCCAGCGGCACGGCGAAGACGCCTCGCACCGCACCGCCGGAACGCGCCGGGAAGCGGGCCGTCGCACCAACGGGCGAGGCACGCTCCTCCGCCGGACACACTTCGGGTGCGGCGAAGTCCGGCAAGGCCGACGACGGCGGGAAGCGCCGGTGGCTCAGTCGGCGCAAGGGCGGGGAGGCGGCGCCTACCGCGCCCTCCTCGGTGGAGGAGAAGCCCGCACCGCGACCGGACGGCGCCGTGCCCGTCCTCGCGCCGCCGCCGGGCACGTCCCCGAAGGGGCGTGGCAGGAGCCGGTTCGGTCGGCGGCGCGGAGCCGCCCCCGAGACGGCGGCCCCGGCGAAGCGCGGGCCCCGGCACGCGGCCGGGCCGGGGAAGAAGCCGACCGGCGAGGCCGAACGGCCGGGACGCCACCGCAAGGCGGGCGGCCCCGCCGCACCGGCCCCGGCGTCCGGTCCCGGCCGTCACCGCAAGGCCGGGCCCGCGGCTCAGGCACAGGCCACCCCCGCGAAGCCCGCGCCCGCCCCACCGCAGGCCGCCAAGCCCCAGCCTGCGCAATCCCAGACCGCCAAGACCCCGGCGGCCAAGCCCCAGACCACCAAGCCCGCCGAGCCCGTCCCCGCGCAGGCCGGGGCGGCGCGCAGGCGGCGCATCCCCGCGCCCCTGTTCATCGCCCTCCAGATCCTCCTCCTCGGCCTCCCCGGCATCGGCAGCCGCCTCGGCCGCCGCATCGCCTTCCGCGTCGCGCCCCGCCTGGCGGGCCGCCTCGGCTGGATCGCCGTCGCCGTCCGCGCCGTACGCCTCGCCCGCCGCTACGGCCCCACCGTCCGCGCCCGCGCCAAGGCGGCGGCCAAGGCGCGCCGCGCCCGCAAGGCGAAGCGCAGCGGCAAACGCTCCACGCGCCACCAGCGCCTCGCCCTGCGCACCCGCCGCTGGGAGACGCTCGCCGCCGTCGCGACGGTCACCGCCACCGTGGTGGCCGGGCTGCTCGCGACCGGCCCGGACGACGCGGGCGTGCGGGAGGCCCGTTCTTCCAGCGACATCGCGGACGGCGTGTCCAGGCCGGGCGCGGTGGACGCGCCGGGCGCCGCGCCCGACGCGGGCTCGACGGCCGACCTCGGCGCGGTCGGGCAGCCGTCCGCCTTCGTCGCCCCGCCGCTGGCCAGGTCGGTACCGGAGCGCATCCACATCCCGCAGCTGGGCACGGACGTGGAGGTCTTCGGCGCGGCGCTCGGCACGGACGGCGGCCCCCCGTCGCCCGCCGAGGAGGACGCGATGCGCGCCGCCTGGTACTCGGGCGGTGTCTCGCCGGGCGAGCAGGGCGCGGCCATCGTCGTCGGCCACCTGGACACGTACACGGGGCCCGCCGCGTTCGCCGGGCTCGGGCAGCTCCGGCCGGGCGAGAACATCGAGATCGAGCGCGAGGACGGCCAGACCGCCGTGTTCACCGTGGACTCGGTCGAGCAGTACCCGAAGAGCGACTTCCCCGACGAGCGCGTGTACGGCGCGGTCGGCACGCCGCAGCTGCGCCTGATCACCTGCGGCGGCCGGTGGACGCAGGACGGCGGCTACGACTCGAACATCGTCGCCTACGCCCGGCTGACCGGCACGCTCCCGCCGCCCATGACCTCGGACAGCAGCCAGGAGCAGGCCGGGGTGCCGGGGGTGAACGGCGCGTAGTGCCCGACGTTCGGCAGGCGTACGAGCCGGGCGTCGTGGCGCAGCGCGTACGACTCGGACAGGTGCGGCGGCACCTGTCCGTCCGCCGTGCCGTGGACCAGCAGGACGGGCGCGGGCGGGCGGGGCAGGGCCATCGGGTCGGCGAGGGGCAGGAGTTCGGCCGTGCGGTCGCCGAGCAGTTCCGCGACCGCGCCCCGGCTGAGCCGCAGTTCGTGCGCGCGGGCCAGGTCGGCGACGGGTGCGACGGCCACGGTCCGCGCCACCCGCCCGGCGTCCCGCGCGGCGGCCCACAGGGCGAGGTGGCCGCCCGCCGAGTGCCCGGCCAGGACGGCGGGGCGGGCGCCTGGGAGCGCGGCGAGCGCGTCGAGGGCGGCCGTCACGTCGTCGGGCGTCGCGGGCCAGCCGCCGCCCCCGCCCACGCGGCGGTACTCCACGAGCGCCACCCCGGTGCCCCGCCCGGCCAGCGCGCGGGCGAACGGGACGAGGTGCGTCCGGTCGTACGCCTCCCGCCAGAAGCCGCCGTGCAGCAGGACGACGCCGGGCGCGCCGGGACCGCCGTACAGGTCCACGACCTGCGAGGGGTGCGGCCCGTAGCGCACCGTGCGGTCGGGCGCGCCGGTGCCGCCGGGCGGCGGGGTCAGCAGCTCGGCCAGCTCCAGGTCGTCCTGCGGCACGCCCCCGGCCGTCATCCCTCTGCGCCCAGGGTGACGCGCCGCAGGACGCGGACGGCGCGCAGGGTGTCGGCGAACGAGGTGTACAGCGGCGTGAAGCCGAAGCGCAGGAGGTCAGGCGGCCTGAAGTCGCCGACGACGCCGGCCGCGATCAGGCGTTCCATCACGGCCGCCGCGTCCGGGTGGCGCAGGGCGATCTGGCTGCCGCGCCGCGCGTGCTCGGCGGGGGTGACGGACTCGACGGTGCCGGGCGGCAGTTCGGCGGCGACACGGTCGAGGAAGAAGTCGGTGAGGGCGAGGCTCTTGGCGCGCACGGCGGTGATGTCCACGCCGTCCCAGACGTCGAGGGCGGCGTCGAGCGCGAGCAGCGACAGGATGTCGGGCGTGCCGACGCGGCCGCGCGCCGCGCCCTGCGCCGGGGTGTGGTCGGCGGCCATGGCGAACGGGTCGGCGTGCGAGTTCCAGCCGGGCAGCGGCGAGTCGAACGCGGCGAGGCGGTCGGGGCGCACGGCGAGGAACGCGGGGGCGCCGGGGCCGCCGTTGAGGTACTTGTAGGTGCAGCCCACGGCGTAGTCCACGCGGTGCGCGTCGAGCCCGACGGGGACGGCGCCCGCGCTGTGGCACAGGTCCCAGACGACGGGGGCGCCCGCCGCGTGGACGGCGGCGGTGATGCCGGGCAGGTCGTGCAGCTCGCCGGTGCGGTAGTCGACGTGGTTGACCAGCGCCACCGCCGTACGCCGCCCTGCCGCCGCCGCGATGCCCCCGGCGGGGACGGGGCGGAGGGCGCGGCCGGTGAGGCGGGCGGCGGACCGGGCGAGGTAGCCGTCCGTGGGGAAGGACGCGGCGTCCACGAGGATCTCGTCGCGGTCGTCGGGCACCGTGCGCACGGCCGCGACCAGGGCCTTGAACAGGTTGACGCTGGTCGAGTCGCCGACGACGACCTGCCCCGGGCCGCTGCCGACGAGCGGCGCGATGCGGTCGCCGACCCGTTCCGGCGCGGTCCACCAGCCGGACTCCGTCCAGGAGCGGATGCGCAGCCGCCCCCACTCGTGCGCGACGACCTCGGCGAGGCGCCCGGGGACGGCGCGGGGCAGGGCGCCGAGCGAGTTGCCGTCGAGGTAGACGGTGTCGTCGAGGACGAACGCGGCGCGCCGGTCGCGCAGCGGATCGGCGGCGTCGAGCGCGGCGGCCCGCGCGTCGGGTGTCGGGTCGGGCGCAGTCGGTTCGGGCGCAGTCGGTTCGGGAGCTGTCGGTTCAGCCATGGGACCCGATGGGATCAGACGAGGCCACGGGCCGTCCACAGTTCGGGGAAGACCGGCTGGCGCGCCCGCTTCTCCAGCCAGGCGACCCCGGCCGAGCCGCCGGTGCCCTGCTTGCCGCCCATCGCGCGGCGGGTGGCGGCCAGGTGGTCGTTGCGCCAGCGCCAGACCAGTTCCGCCACCTCGGTGAGCGCCTCGCCGAGCGGCAGCAGCGGCGGGGTCTCCTCGGCGTAGACGCGCTGCCAGGCGGCCTCGACGGCGGGGTGCGGCTCGTACCGCGCGGTGCGGTCGCGTTCCAGCACCTCGGGCGGGATGGCGAGGCC
The DNA here is from genome assembly GCF_044461265.1 of Streptomyces sp. NPDC049879. Classification (NCBI taxonomy): domain Bacteria; kingdom Bacillati; phylum Actinomycetota; class Actinomycetes; order Kitasatosporales; family Streptomycetaceae; genus Streptomyces; species Streptomyces sp. NPDC049879. Next base: position 78,490 of record NZ_JBITKT010000002.1, read on the forward strand.
GTGGCGGGCGAGGACGGCGAGCGCCTCGTCGTAGAGGCTCGGCTCGTGCAGCGCCTCGGTCAGCTCGGCGTGCACGCGGGGGCTGCCCCGGTGCGGCACGAGCAGGGACGCGGACTTCTCGCCGAGCAGGAACTCCACGCGCCGGTACATCGCGGACTGGAAGCCGGAGCCGTCGCCGAGGGCGGGCCGGAAGGCGTTGAACTGGCGGGGCGTGAGGCGTGCCAGGGGCTCCCAGGACGCGTTGAGCGCCCGCAGCTCGTGCGCGGACCGGTCGAGTGCCGCGAGCGCGGTGGGCATGTCACCGGCGCGCAGCGCGCCGCAGGCGGTGCGCCACTCGTGGACGAGCAGCGTGAACCACAGCTCCATCACCTGGGTGGTGATGAGGAACGCGGGCTCGCCCGGGTCGTCGGTGAGCGTCTGCTGGAGGTGGGTCAGGGTCTCGGCGTGGACGTAGTCCTCGTAGGGCGTGGCGTCCGCTCCGAAGTCGAGCGTGGGCCCTGGGCTGTCAGGGCGCTGTGCGTCGGGGTGCGACATCGTCGTTGCCTCCTCCCCCGCCAGCGTACGGTCCCGCACGCGGCAAGGCGCCCCGCCCGAGGGGGGCGGGGCGCCTCGAACGGCCGTGGCGTGCGTCAGGACAGCGTGTCGGCCGCGGTGGGCGAGCTGTCGCGGAGGAACTGCGCGCAGCGCTTGAACTCCTCCTCCTCGCCGATCGCCTGCGCGGCGCGGGCGAGGGCGTGCAGGGCGCGCAGGAAGCCGCGGTTGGGCTCGTGCTCCCACGGGATCGGGCCGGTGCCGCGCCAGCCGCTGCGCCGCAGCGCGTCAAGACCGCGGTGGTAGCCGGTCCGCGCGTAGGCGTACGACTCGACGGTGCGGCCGTCCGCGAACGCGTCGTCGGCCAGCTGCGCCCAGGCCAGGGAGGACGCCGGATGGGCGGCGGCCACCTCGGCCGGGGCCGTGCCGGCGGCGAGCAGGCCGCGCGGCTCCGGGTCATCGGGCAGATGGGTCGGGGGCGGGCCCCCGAGCAGGTTCTCGTGAATGGCCATGCCGTCCAGTCTGCCCCACGTCCCGGACCGCGGCGGTGGCGTCCCGGGCCCGCGGCGGGCGTGCCTACTTCAGGCGGGTGCCGGTGGAGCGGAGGTGGGCGCACGCCTGGGTGACGCGCTCGGCCATGCCCGCCTCGGCCAGCTTGCCCCAGCTGCGCGGGTCGTAGGCCTTCTTGTTGCCGACCTCGCCGTCCACCTTGAGGACGCCGTCGTAGTTGCGGAAGGCGTGGTCCACGATCGGGCGGGTGAACGCGTACTGGGTGTCGGTGTCCAGGTTCATCTTGACCACGCCGTTCCCCAGGGCGGTGGCGATCTCCTCCTCGGAGGAGCCGGAGCCGCCGTGGAAGACGAAGTCGAACGGGGACTGCTTGCCGAAGCGCTCGGCCACGCCCTCCTGGAGGTCCTTCAGCAGGTCGGGGCGGAGGACGACGTTGCCCGGCTTGTAGACGCCGTGGACGTTGCCGAAGGACGCGGCCAGCAGGTAGCGGCCCTTCTCCCCCAGGCCCAGGGCCTCGGCGGTGCGGACGGCGTCGTCGACGGTGGTGTAGAGCTTGTCGTTGATCTCGTGGGTGACGCCGTCCTCCTCGCCGCCGGTCGGGGTGATCTCGACCTCCAGGACGATGCGGGCGGCGGCGGCGAGGGCGAGCAGCTCCTCGGCGATCTCCAGGTTGTGCTGGAGGGTCTCCGCCGAGCCGTCCCACATGTGGGACTGGAACAGCGGGTTCTCCCCGCGGTCCACCCGCTCCTTGGAGAGGGCGAGCAGCGGCCGGACATAGCCGTCCAGCTTGTCCTTGGGGCAGTGGTCGGTGTGCAGCGCGACGTTGACGGGGTACTTCTCGGCCACGATGTGCGCGAACTCGGCGAGCGCCGACGCCCCGGAGACCATGTCCTTGCTGTACTGGCCGCCGAGGAACTCGGCGCCGCCGGTGGAGATCTGGACGATGCCGTCGCTCTCCGCCTCGGCGAAGCCGCGCAGGGCGGCGTGCAGGGTCTGCGTCGAGGTGACGTTGATGGCCGGGTAGGCGAACTGGCCTGCCTTCGCCCGGTCGAGCATCTCGTTGTAGACCTCGGGGGTCGCGATGGGCATCTGTCCGCTCCTTGATGTGTACGGTGCGACGGCTCTGGAGATCAGGGGAGCCTGGAGAACGACGTCATCGTCGCGCTTATCCTCCCAGACGGCCGCTCGCGATCCGGGCGCCCCGGGAACCGTTTCACGTGAAACAACTACCGTCCGTGATCACCGCAGGTGGGTACCGGCGCGTCGCGCCCCCGGGGACGGCGGGCCGGGTGGGGTCACGCCCGGCCGAGGTCGGCGAGGTCGTAGGCCCGGTAGTAGGGCAGCCCGGCCTGCTCGACGGCCGGGGCGGCGCCGCGTTCCACGATCACCGCGACGCCCACGACCTCGGCGCCCGCCTCCCGCAGCGCGGTGACGGCGGTCAGGACCGAGCCGCCGGTGGTGGAGGTGTCCTCCACGGCCAGCACCCGGCGGCCCGCGACATCGGGCCCCTCGATCCGGCGCTGGAGGCCGTGCGTCTTCTCGGTCTTGCGCACGACGAACGAGTCCAGCCGGCGTCCGCGCGCCGCCGCCGCGTGCAGCATGGCCGCGGCGACCGGGTCGGCGCCCAGCGTCAGACCGCCCACCGCCTCGTAGTCCAGGTCGGCGGTGAGGTCGAGCATCACCCGGCCGACCAGCGGCGCGGCCTCGCCGTCCAGCGTGATCCGGCGCAGATCCACATACCAGTCGGCCTCGCGGCCCGAGGAGAGCACGACCCTGCCCTCGACGACGGCCTTCTCCTTGATCTGCTCAAGCAGCTCATCACGCACGCTCATGGCACGAGACCCTATGCCAGGCCGTCCGGCACGGGACGCCGTCCCCCGTCAGGGCGCCAGGGAGCGCCATGTCCAGGTGGTGGAGATCTCCAGCGGCTCCAGCTCGGTGACCCGGCGCGGCGCGCTGTTGAGCCCGTCCGGCGGCCCGGACTGCGGCTCGACGCAGACGGCCTCGGCCATCTCGTCGTAGACCACGGCCCAGGGGGCGCGGCTGGCGACCTTCAGCTCCAGCAGTTCCGGCCAGGTGAGGGTGACGTCCACGCCGTCCGGCATGCCGAAGCAGTCGTCCCACGGGCCGGGTTCCGGGGCGATCCGCCGGCCGGTCGGCAGGTGGTCCTCGCCGCGCTCCTCCTGCCACGCGGCGGTGAAGCCGATCTCGACGTCACGGCCGCCGGGGGCGAGCGTGCGCAGGAACCAGGGGTGCCAGCCCGCCTGGGCGGGGAACGAGTCGCCGAGCGTCTCGACGCCGAGGGTGAGCGTCAGCCCGCCGCCATCCGGGGCCAGCTCGACGAGCTGGGTGACGCGCCCCGGCCAGGGCCAGGGGTCGGTCAGGTCGCACAGAAAGGCGGCCGAGCCGGCGTCGGCGCGCACGGTGCGCCAGGCGCGCCGCCTGACCGTGCCGTGGATGGCGTGCGGGCCCGCGTCGCGCGGCAGCTGGTGGACGGTGCCGCCGTCGGTGAACCGGCCGTCCCGCGTCCGGCCGCACCAGGGGGCCATCACGAACGAGCCGTACCGGTCGCCCTGGCGCAGCACCTCGGTCCCGGCGATCCGCAGGGACGAGAGCCGGGCGCCCTGGTCGGGGCGGACGGTCAGCTCGGTGTCCCCGGCGCGCAGCAGGACCTCCCCGGCGGATGCGGCGCTGTGCTGTGCGGCGCTGGCCTGTCCTGCGGCGCCGTGGCGCTGGGTGTCATGGGTGGTCACTCCATGACGATAACGATCCGCTGTAGGTAAATCCTAGAGAAGCCGGTGGCGCGGTCTCAGGGGCCCGCCGTGTACCGGCGGCGCAGGACCCCGACGAGGACCGCGCCCGCCACGGCCACGGCCGCCGCGGGCGCCGCCCAGCGCAGCACGGCGGACGGGCCCGCCACCCGGCCGGGCGCGGGCTCGGGGGCGTACCGGCCGCGCGGCGGGGCGTGGTCCACCTCCTCGGCGCTGCGGCCGATCATCGTGCGCCGCGCGAAGTCCGCCTCGGGTTCGGGGACGTCGGCGCCGACCGCGGCCGGGTCGTCGTCCTCCACCAGGGCGAGTTCCTCGGGCGTCAGCTCGTCGTCGGCCAGTTCGTCGATCAGCTCGTCCTCGCCGTCGAGGCCACTGCCGTTGACCGGTCCGCGCTCGGCCGCGCCGCCCAGCGGGCGGGCGAGCGGGTCGGCGGAGAGGGGGCCGGACGAGCGCAGCTCCTCGTCGGGCGCCTCCTGCGGCGCGGCCGCCTCCGGCTCGACGGCGGACGGGGTGTGCCCCGGCTCCGGCTCGGGTCCGCTCGCGGCCGGGATGCCGGGGATGGCCCGTTCGTTGTCGTCCGGCTCGCCGATGCCGCCGGGGGGCGGCGCCACCGACTCGTGCACCAGTTCGTCGGCCAGCGTCTCGGCGAAACGGTCCAGCACGCGGCGGCCGACCGACTCCAGCCGGTCGGGCTCCACCTCGGCCAGCCGCCCGGCGGCGTCCACGGTGGCGCCGAACGCGAGCGTCGTCCCCGAGCCGTCCGCCACCGGGCGCGGGACCACGGTCAGCACCAGGTGCACCGAGCCGTCGCCCCTGGCCTCCTCGCCCTTGCCCTCGACCGCGACGCCCTCGCCACGCTCCGTGACGGTCAGCGTCCCGCGGTAGGTGATCGTGGAGGAGCCGACGCGCAGCCGCAGCCTGCCGCGCAGCACGGACGGCGCGTCGGGTCCCGGCGTGTCCGGCGGCGGCTTCTCCCCGGCGGCCAGCTGAAGCCCGGGGACGCAGCGGGCCACCCGCACCGGGTCCGTGAACGCGCGGCGCACGACGGTGGCGGACAGGGGGACGTAGACCTCGTGCTCCATGGCCATGGCGCGGAGCCTACCCACACACGGTGATCGGATCACTTATCTGTCGATCGCACGCCGCGCCCTCCACGCCCGCGGCGGGCCCCCGGCGCTCCTCCAGCGCCCGCTCGGCGGCCCGCTCCAGCGGGGCGACGAAGGCGGCGCCGGCCAGCAGCGCGATGATCACGCCCGCGTTCAGCGCGAGCAGCGTCCGGCGGGCGCGGCGGGACAGGTCGTCCCGGAAGAGCCAGAGCACCAGCAGGCCACCCGCCAGCGCGTTCACCACACCCGTGAAGAGGGCGGCGCTCAACTGGCCGAAAATCGGCAGGAGAAGAAAGGGGAAGGCGAGGCCGCCCAGCAGCGCCCCCACGTAGTCGGCCGCCGACAGGTCGGCGACGGCGCGCCCCGCGTCCTGCCGGCGGACACGCTGGATGAGCGTCATCAGCAGCGGCATCTCGGCCCCGATGAGCACGCCCATCGCCAGCGAGAGGCAGACGAGGACCGGCCGCGCCTCGCCGAAGAGCAGGAAGCACAGATAGAGGGTGATCGCGGAGCAGCCCCCGATGAGCGCGAGCCCCGCCTCGATGAGGCCGAAACCGGCCGACGCGCGGGCCCGCAGCCGCTTCGCGCCGAGGGAGCCTATGCCCATCGCGAAGACCATCAGGGAGAGCACGACGGAGGTGTGCGTCACGGTGTCGCCGACGAAGTAGTCGGCGAGGGCGATCAGCTCCAGTTCGTAGACCAGGCCGCACGCGGCGCAGACGAAGACGGCCGCCAGGACCACGCAGCGCCCCGCCCCCGCCGACACGGGCAGCACGGCCGCCGCAGAGCGGTCCGCCGCGGGCCGCTCGGTGTCGTACGTGTCGATCATGAACCGAACGTTACGTCACACCTCGGGTTCACCTTGTCACCCACAGGAGTGGAATCCGGCTCATCTGTCGCGCCGGTCACGCGTGTTCGGGTCGCGACGAGGCACTGCTCCTGCGGGTACGCGTGCCAGGTCCGCCAGTGCACCTGCCCGCCGCGCCGCTGCGCGAGGAGGGCCGTGAAGGCGTTCGGGTCGCCGGGGAACATCGCCGCGAGCCCGTGCGGATGCTCCGCGACGAGCGCCAGCAGCTCCTGCGCCCGCCCCGCGAACGACCCGGGGCTGAGGCTCTCGACCCGCGCCGCGAACTCGTACTCGAAGTTGTCCAGCCGCCGGGACACCCCCAGGGGCAGCGGTGTGTTGCTGCCCGGCATGCACGCGACCGTCTCCGAGCACCTCCCCCCGCCGCCCTCCAGCAGGACCTGGTGCGACGCCCCCAGCACCCGCAGCTCCACGCGGACGCCCGCGAGCCGCAGGTCCAGGGTCGCCAGCGAGGGGAGCGGTTCCCGGCCGAGCGCCCAGGCGAGGTCGCCGGCCCGGGTGTCGGTGAACGTGGTGGTGATCGTGGTGAGCATGGGTCGGCCCCCGCGTGCGCGCAGTAGAGGGTGTGCGGCGGCGAGACCCGCCCCCCGGAGACAACGACTCCACCGAACCACGGATGGGAGGGGGCCCACAGGCTTTTGGCCCAACTTCACCAGGTTTCCATCCCCTCGGGGGCAGGGTGGCTCACCTGTTCACCCGCCGCCCGCACGCATAGCGAACAGATATGCAAAGTCAACGCGCGGAGACTCCCGAAGCCGCACGCCAAATGCCCGACTTTTTACAGATATCCACCATTTTGCAGATAACAGGTCAGCGTGCTTCACATCTCGGCTGCACAACGGTCACCCGGGCGCACTTGTTCGCGCCCACTTCTGTGAGGAAGCTCAGCCCAACTTCACACCAGAAGTCATGACACCGTGGAAGGCCCGAAGATGACCCGATTCGGCAGAACGTCGAAGCTCGTCGCGGCTGCGCTGGGAGGAGCCCTCGTCCTCTCCGCCTGTGGCAGCAGCGACGATGACAGCGGAGGCGACGACGAGAGCACTGGCGCGTCCGGCGGCCCCAGTGGCACCGTGACCTACGCCATGGCACAGCCCTGGCAGGCCTGGAACGTCGCCACCGCCGGCGCGAACAGCGTCGCGAACGGCCAGGTCATGGAGCAGGTGATCTCCGGCTTCTGGACGTTCGGCAACGAAGACGGTCAGCCGATCCCCAACGAGGACTTCGGCACCTACGAGAAGGTCTCCGACGACCCGCTGACCGTGAACTACACGATCAACGACGCCGCCGTGTGGTCCGACGGCACGCCGATCGACTGCGACGACATCCTCATGTGGTGGACCGTCCAGTCCGGCGCGTTCGACGGCCTCTTCTCCGCCGTGGGCACCCAGGGCGTCGAGGACACCGAGCGTCCCGAGTGCGCGCCCGGCGACAAGTCGTTCACCCTGCTGTACAACGAGCCGTTCGCCGACTGGGAGACCGTCGGCCCCGGCCACGGCAACAACGCGATGCTGCCCGCGCACGTCGTGTCGGAGCAGGGCGGCTTCTCGTCCGAGGAGGACTTCATCGCCGCCCTCCAGGGCGACGACGCGTCCGCCCTCGAGGCCGCCGCCGAGTTCTACAACAACGGCTGGCTGATCTCCGGCGCCCTGCCGGACGCGGCCCTCATACCGTCCTCCGGCCCGTACATCGTCACCGAGTACGTGCCCGAGCAGTCGATCACGCTGACCGTGAACCCCGAGTGGTGGGGCGAGCCGCCGGCCGCCGAGACGATCGTCTTCCGCACCATCCCGGACGAGGAGCAGGTCCAGGCGCTGCAGAACGGCGAGGTGGACATCATCGAGCCTCAGCCGACGGTGGACATCGCCCAGCAGATCCAGGCCGCGTCCAACGTGGCCAACGAGGTCGGCGACGAGTACACCTACGAGCACCTCGACTTCAACTTCAACGACGGTGTCTTCGCGGACAACCTCGCGCTGCGCCAGGCGTTCTCGCTCTGCGTGCCGCGTGAGCAGCTCGTCGACAACCTGATCCGCCCGGTCGTCCCGGACAGCACGGTCAAGGAAGCGCGCAACGTCGCTCCCTGGGACCCGGGCTACCAGGAGGCCGTCGACGCCTCGCAGGCCTCGATCGACGAGTACGGCGTGCAGGACATCGAGCGCGCCCGCGAGATCCTCGAGGAGGAGGACGCGGTCGGCACCACGGTCGTCCTCGGCACCCTGGAGAACCAGCGTCGTGTCGACGCCGGTGCCCTGATCAAGTCCGCGTGTGACGAGGCCGGCTTCAACGTCGACTTCCAGCCCGCCGCCGACTTCTTCGACACCAACGGCGCCCTGGCCCAGAACCGCTTCGACGTCGCCATGTTCGCGTGGGCCGGTTCCCCGGACCGCGCCGGCTGGAACTCGACCTACCGCACGGTCACCGAGTGCTCCCCCGAGGGCAAGGGCAACAACAACGGCTGCTACTCGTCGCCCGAGATGGACGAGCTGCTCGACCAGGTCCTGCGCACCTCCGACGAGGCCGAGGCCGTCGAGCTGACCGCCCAGGTCGAGGCGCTGCTGTGGGAGGACATGGTCACCATCCCGCTGTACCAGCACCCGGGCATCACCGCCTGGGGCCAGACGGTGGAGAACGTGATCCCCAACCCGTCCCAGAACGGCATCACCTGGAACGCGGACCAGTGGAGCAAGTCCTGATCTACGCCTAGCGCGCACCGTCCGGTGCGGCCGGCCCGCCGGCCCGCCGCACCGGACACCGCGCGTGACGCGTACGCCATCAGCACCCGGCACGTGCAGCACCATCCACACGCCGGGCGGGGCCGGGGGGCCAGTGTCCTCCGGCCCCGCTCCGCGTCCGGCGGCTCCTCCACCGCCATGTCCGCCCCCGCCCCCCTGAACAACCTGGAGTCAGCGCACCATGCTCGTCTTCATTGCGCGGCGGCTCTTCGTCTCGATCTGGGTCTTCCTCGCCGCCTCGGTGTTGGTCTTCATCCTTTCGACCAACGTCAGGGACCCACTCGCCGAAGCGCGCCAGCTTCCCGACTCGGCTCGCGAGAGCGCCATCCGCGCCATCACCGAGCGCATGCACCTCGATGATCCGATCCTCCTCCGGTACCTGCGCTGGCTCGGCGACGCCCTCACCGGAAACCTCGGCACCAACCGCCAGGGACAAGACGTCAACGCGATGCTGGAGAACGCGTTCTCCGCGACCATCCAGCTCATCACCGGCGCCACGGTCCTCGCCATCGTGCTCGGCATCACGATCGGCGTCATATCCGCGCTGCGGCAGTACTCGGCGCTGGACCAGTCCGTGACGTTCGTCGCGTTCATCTGCTTCTCGCTGCCCCTGTTCTGGGTCGGCACGCTGCTGAAGCAGTTCCTGGCCCTCGACTTCAACGACTGGCTGGCCGATCCGCAGATCTCACCGCTGTTCATCGGCGGGATCGCGTTGATCACCGGCCTGTTCTGCGGCGGCGTCGTCGTCGGCGACCGCCGCTCCCGCCTCACCGCCTTCGTGAGCTCCACCGCCGCGATGGCGGTTCTGCTGTGGGTGCTGTCGGCCACCGAGTGGTTCTCCGACCCCGGCCTCGGCCCCGTCGTCGTCGCGATCACCGCGATCGGCGGCGCCATCGGCTTCACGACGCTGGTCAGCGGTCTCGAATGGAAGCCGCCGCTCCAGGCGGCCCTGGCCGCCGCGGTCCTCGGCATCATCGCGTACTTCGCGCTCGACCCGGTCCTCGACGACCCGCAGCTGATCACGATCGTCCTGCTCGCGCTGGTGACGGCCGGCATCTGCTTCGCCCTCGGCTGGTTCCTCGGCGGCGACCTGTACCGGCGCAACGCCATCCCGGCGGCGATCTTCACCGGCCTGTTCGCGGGCGCCGTGATCTTCACCGACCGGATGCTCCAGTCGTTCAAGGACTACAGCGACTCGGTCGGCAACCGGCCGATCTCCACGGTGGGCGCCGAGACGCCGAACTACGACGGCACGTTCTGGGAGAGCGGCCTCGACTCGTTCGGCCACCTCGCGCTGCCGACCCTGGCGCTGGTCCTGATCTCCCTCGCCACGTACTCGCGCTACACCCGCGCGAGCATGCTGGAGGTCATGAACCAGGACTACGTGCGCACCGGCCGGGCCAAGGGCCTGAGCGAGCGCGCCGTGGTCACCCGCCACGTCCTGCGCAACGGCCTGATCCCCATCACCACGCTGGTCGCCTACGACATCGGCACGATCGTCGGCGGCGCCGTCGTCACCGAGCAGGTCTTCGGCTGGTCGGCGATGGGCAACCTGCTGTTCACGGGCATCGCCCAGGGCGACCCGATGCCGATCATGGCGTTCTACGTCGTGAGCGGTGGCGCGATCGTCGTCTTCAACATGGTCGCGGACATCGCGTACGCCTTCCTCGACCCCCGTATCCGCCTGTCGTAAAGGAGACTGGCCATGACGCGCAACGCGCAGCCGGCCGGGGCGGAAACGGCCCCGGCGGCGCCGGGTACGGCGGACGCCGCCGCGCTCGGACTCAACATCGTCGCCCGTTCCCAGGGCCAGCTGATCAGGCGCCGGTTCTTCCGGCACCGCGGCGCCCTGTTCGGGATGTTCCTCTTCCTCGTGGTCGTCGTGCTGTCCGTCAGCTCGATCGGCCTGGGACCGATCCCCGGCTGGTGGGACAAGTCCCCGACCGCCACCGGCTCCGTGAGCGGTGACGCGGGCCCGACGCTGTCGGTCCTGCCGTCGTTCCTCGGCGGCGGCGGCGTGCACCTGGGCGAGCACCCGTTCGGCCAGGACAACATCGGCCGCGACTACTTCGCGCTCACCATGCGCGGCACGCAGGTGTCGCTGATGATCGCGGTCATCGTCGGCCTGGTCTCGACCGTCGTCGGTACGATCATCGGTGCCGCCGCCGGGTACTTCCGCGGCTGGATCGAGTCGGTCCTGATGCGGCTCACGGACGTCGTGATCGCCATCCCGACGCTGCTGATCGCCGGTCTGATCGGCTCCATCGTGGCGGGCAAGGGCGTCGTGCTCTTCGCGCTCTTCCTCGGCCTGTGCCTGTGGACGCAGATCGCCCGCCTGGTGCGCGGCGAGGTGCTGTCGCTGCGGGAGAAGGAGTACGTGGAGGCGGCCCGTTCGGTCGGCACCCCGGCCCGGCGGATCATCTTCAAGCACATCCTGCCCAACACCATGGGCATCATCATCGTGTCGGCGACGCTGGCGATCGCGAGCGCCGTGCTGACCGAGTCGGCGCTGTCGTTCCTCGACCTGGGCGTCCAGCCGCCGGACACCTCGCTCGGCCGCCAGATCAACGACTACCGCACGGCTCTGACCGTCCGCCCCTGGCTGTTCTACTGGCCGGGCGTGTTCATCATCGCCATCGCGCTGTCGGTCAACTTCATCGGCGACGGCCTGCGTGACGCCTTCGATCCCCGACAGACCCGGGTGCGTGACTGATGTCTTCCATGATCCCTCCCGTGAACACCCCGGCGCCCGCGCCGGGCGGCGACGCGTCGGTGACCGACGCCGCCGAAGAGGTGCACAACGCCCTCACGCTCGCGCAGGCCAAGCCGCCGTCGGACGAGGCGATCCTCACCGTCGAGAACCTGACGGTGGAGTTCCCCACGGACGACGGCCTGGTCCGCGCCGTGCGCGGCATCGACTACACGCTGCATGCCCGCGAGGTGCTCGGCATCGTCGGCGAGTCCGGCTCGGGCAAGTCGGTGTCGTCGATGGCCGTCATGGGCCTGCTGCCGAAGAACGCCCGGGTGCGCGGCAGCATCAGGTACCGCGGCCAGGACCTGCTGGCGCTGCGCCCCAAGGAGCAGCGCGCGCTGCGCGGCCGGAAGATCGCCATGATCTTCCAGGACCCGATGACGTCGCTGAACCCGGTGCGCTCCGTCGGCGACCAGCTGGCCGAGGCCGTGCTGGCGCACCACCTCGTGCCGCGCAAGCAGGCGCTGGCGCGGGCCAAGGAGATGCTCGACCTGGTCGGCATCCCGCAGGCCGACAAGCGGCTGAAGGCGTATCCGCACGAGTTCTCCGGCGGTATGCGGCAGCGCGTGATGATCGCGATGGCGATCATCAACGACCCGGACGTGATCATCGCCGACGAGCCGACGACGGCCCTCGACGTGACCGTCCAGGCGCAGATCCTGGAGAAGCTCCTGGAGGTCAAGGACGAGGTCAACGCGGCGATCCTGATGATCACGCACGACCTCGGCGTGATCGCGGGCATGGCGCACCGGACGCTCGTGATGTACGCGGGCAAGCCGGTCGAGGTCGGCTCGACGGACCAGGTGTTCTACGAGCCGCGCATGCCGTACACCGCGGGCCTGCTGGGCTCCATCCCGTCCCTGGAGGGCGAGCGCGACGGGCGGCTGCGTCCCATCAAGGGCACGCCGCCGTCGCTGATCAGCCTGCCCAGGGGCTGCCCGTTCTCGCCCCGCTGCCCGCTGGCCACCGACGTGTGCCGCGAGAGCGAGCCCGAGCTGACCGAGACGGAGGACGGCCACCTGGCCGCCTGCCACCACAGCGACCGACTGGCCGCCGCGGAGGACGCGACGGCGTTCTTCCGCTCTCCCGAGGAGGGCCGATGACCACCCTGACGAAGACGAAGGAACTGCTGAACGTCACCGATCTGGTGGTGAACTTCCCCGTGCGCGGCGGCGGTCTGATCCGCCGTGTCGTGGGGCAGGTCCAGGCGGTCAGCGGCGTGTCCCTGTCGGTGAACGAGGGCGAGACGCTCGGCGTCGTCGGCGAGTCGGGCTGCGGCAAGTCCACGACGGGCCGCGCCCTGCTCCAGCTGATCAAGCCGACGTCGGGCTCGGTCACGTTCGACGGCCAGGAGATCACCGGTCTGTCGGCGAGCCAGCTGCGCCCGGTGCAGCGCAAGGCGGGCATGGTCTTCCAGGACCCGTACGCCTCGCTGAACCCCCGGCTGCCGGTGAACGACATCATCGCCGAGCCGCTGAAGGTGCAGGGCCTGTACCGGGACGGCGGCAAGGAGCGCGTGGCCGAGCTGCTGTCGCTCGTCGGCCTGAGCCCCGAGCACGGCAACCGCTACCCGCACGAGTTCTCCGGCGGCCAGCGCCAGCGCATCGGCATCGCCCGCGCGCTCGCGCTGAACCCGAAGCTGCTGGTGCTGGACGAGCCGGTGTCGGCGCTCGACGTGTCGGTGCAGGCGGGTGTGGTGAACCTGCTGGAGGACCTCCAGGACCGCCTGGGCGTGGCGTACGTGTTCATCGCGCACGACCTGTCCGTGGTGCGGCACATCTCGGACCGCGTCGCGGTGATGTACCTCGGCAAGGTCGTGGAGACGGGGACGCGCGAGGACGTGTACGAGCGCCCGTCGCACCCGTACACGCAGGCGCTGCTGTCGGCGGCCCCGCTGGCGGATCCGAAGAAGGAGCGCAAGCGGCGCCGCACGGTCCTCACCGGCGACGTGCCCAGCCCGCTCGACCCGCCGAGCGGCTGCCGTTTCCGGACGCGCTGCTGGAAGGCGCAGGACATCTGCGCCACGGAGGAACCGGTCCTGAAGGACCGGGGCCAGGGTCACCCGGTCGCCTGCCACTTCGCGGAGGAGGCGGCGCCGGTCACGGTCGCGGCCGTCTGACGAACGGCGCGCGGAGTCTTCCACGGGCTCCAGGGGAACGCCTCCCGCACCCGGTCACGAGCCGGGGCGGGGGGCGTTTCCGCTTGTGTGCGGTCAGGTGGCCGGGGTGCCGCCGGTGTTGCGGATCATGCGCTGGAGGACGCGGACGGTGGTGGCGTAGTCGGCGTCGTCGATGCCCGCGTGGATGAGGTCGCGTATCCGCGGGGTGTGCTCCTTGAGGCGGGCGCGCGCCGCCTCGCCCTCGTCGGTGATCCACAGCCGCCCGTCGCCGTCGCGGGTGAGCCAGCCGCGGCCGAGGAGGACCTCCGCCTCGGCGGCGAGGTCGTCCTCGCGGCGGAGGTACGTGCGCATGGCGTCGTGCAGTTCGGCGAGGGTCATGCCGTGGCCGTCGGGCGAGATGTCGTGCGGCGAGAGGTTGCGGAGCAGCCAGTACTGGGGCTGGGTGAAGCCGAGTGCGGCCTGTTCGGCGCGGATGAACGCGATGGTGGCCTCGTGGGCGAGTCCGGTCCAGTAGGCGACGGGCTGGGCTGCGGTCTCGGCGTCGGTCTCGGCGGTGTGCTGGTCGGTCATGGGACAGACCGTAGGAGTTCAAGCTCGCTTGAGGTCAAGCGCCGCGCGCCGCGACGAGGGCGACGGTCGCGTACCGCATCGTGAACGAGCCGCCCGCCGCGTCGATCGCCGCCCCGACGCCGTCGAGCACCACCGCCAGCGCGTCCGGCGGGAGCCGGGTGAACGCGCCCTGCGTCGGCAGCTGGTCGAGCCAGGCGTCGCGGGTGTACGTCCACTCCCAGTCGTGGCGCCACAGCTCGGGCTCGCCGAACGCGCCGCTCGCCCGCACACCCTCGGCCGCCGCGTCCGTCAGCGCGCCGTACGCGCCGAGGTCGCCCCGGCCCATGGCCCCCGCGTCGAACGGCGCGCCGGGCAGCGCGCGGCGGCAGACGTCCGCCACGGCGTCGCCGAGCGCGGCGGGAAAGGTGAAGACGTTCCAGAACGGCGCGAGCAGCCCGCCGGGGCGCAGGGCGCGCGCGGCGCGGGCCGCCCCGGCGGCCGGGTCGATCCAGTGCCACGCCTGCCCGGCCACCACGGCGTCGAAGACGCGGCCGCGCGGGTCCCAGTCCTCGAACGCCGCCACCTCCACCTCCTCCCCGAGGCGCCGGGCGACCTCGGCCATGCGCGGGTCGGGTTCGACGCCGAGGACGCGGCAGCCGGCGGCGCGGAACTGGCGGGCGGCGATGCCGGTGCCCGTTCCGACGTCGAGCACCGCGGGCCCTGCGGCGGCGATCCGTTCGACGAGGGCCTGGGGGTAACGGGGGCGGGCGCGGTCGTAGCGGTCGGCGTCCGTGCCGAACGACTCGGCGACGGCGCGCAGTTCATGGGAGCGGCGGGAGGGTTCCGACGGTAGGGTGGGCATGCGCCCACTATGAATGGGCGCTCGCCCACTCGTCAACCGGAAGGACCCCGCGATGCCGACCGGAGTGGCCCTGCGCGACGCGCGACGCCAGCTCTTCGACGCCGCGGAGCGCCTCCTGCTCCGCGCCGGCCCGCACGCCCTGACCAGCCGCGCCGTCACCACCGAGGCGGGCTGCGCCAAGGGCGTGCTGCACCGGCACTTCGCCGACTTCGACGCGTTCCTCGCCGCCCTCGTCCAGGAGCGCGCCGCCGCCCCCGCCGAGGCCGCCGCCGCCGACCTGCGCGCCCGCGCCGGGACGGGCACCGTCGCCGACAACGTCACGGACGCCCTCACCGGCTTCTTCACCCCGGTGACGGTCGCGCTCGTCGCCCTGATCACCTTCCGCGACGACCTGCGCGCCCTCCTGCGCGCCACCACCCCCGTCGGCATCCCCGTGCTCACCGAGGCGACGACCGCACTCGCCGCGTACCTCGCCGACGAACGCGACCGCGGCCGCCTCGCCCCCGGCGCGGCCGTGGACGTCCTGGCCCCCACCCTGACCGGCACGGCCCACCTCCTCCACGCCGACCGCACCACCCCGCCGCCCGCCCCCGAGGAGCTGCGCCGGACGGTGGCGGCGCTCCTCGGCTGACGGCGCCCCGGGGGCGTTCCGGCGTTCGCCGCGTCCCGTCCCGCCATTCGAGGCGGGGCCGTTCGCGCAGGTCAGCGGCGTGGGACTGTCCCAGCGACCCGAACCGGCGGCATGCGCTGGCCGGTGGGACGGAAACGGGGACAAGCTGCGGTCGTCCGGCCAACCAGGTCCGGTCCGACCGACGAGAGAGCAGACATCATGACCACCAGCGCCCCCCGCCGCCGTACCCGTCTCCGCGCCATCGCCGCCGCCCTCGGCGCCACCCTCGCGCTGACGCTCACCGCCTGCCAGGACGACGAGGAGACGGGCAGCATCGGCGAGACCGCGCCGCAGTCGCCCAGCGTGCAGATGCCGGCGGACCCGGAGAGTGACGACGAGGCGACGGCGGACGGCGCCGAGGACGGGGGCACGGGCGAGGCCGGGGGCGAGGCCCCGGGTGACGGCGCGGGCGAGGGCGACGGCGCGGAGGAGTACCCCGGCACGCACACCCCGGGCGACGGCACGCTCGAAGGCGGCGCCGGCGAGTCCGCCGAGGACACCGTCCCCTGCACCGACGCGAACACCCAGCTGACCGTCACCCCGGTCGAGCGCCCCATCAACCACGTCCTGCTCACCGCGACCAACACCGGCACCGAGACGTGCTTCGCCTGGTACGCGCCCTACCTCCGCTTCGACGACGCCCAGGCCCCCACGCCCCGCATCGAGGACAGCGTGCCGCAGGCCGTCGTCGGCCTGGCGCCCGGCGAGTCCGCGTACGCCGCGATCCTCACCTCCGACCCGACGGGCGAGGCGCCGGACACCCGCATCGCGACCAGCCTCGGCGTCCAGTTCTCCGGCCCCGACGACCAGGGCACGGGCGACCTGACGGAGGTCGCGCTCCCCGACGGCGAGCTGTACATGGACTCCTCCGCGCAGGTCACCTACTGGCAGTCGTCGCCCGACCTCGCCCTCATCTGGTGACACGCCCAGCACCGCGCCCCCGCCGGAACGGTCCCCACCGTCCCGGCGGGGCGGCGGCCGTTCCGATTGGGCCGGGAGCGAAACCGTCTCGTCTTCCCGTTCGAAAAGACTGATCATGGCGGCGGAACGAGCCCCCGGGAGGTCGCCGTGACCGTCGAGTACATCCGCTACCGCATAGCCGACCCCGAGCGCAGGGCCGCGTTCGAGGCGTCCTACGCCACCGCCGCCGCGCAGCTCGACGCCGCGCCGCAGTGCCTCGCGTACGAGCTGTCCCACGGCGTCGAGGAGCCGGACCGCTACATCCTGCGCATCGAGTGGACCTCGGTCCCCGACCACGAGCAGGGCTTCCGCGGCGGCCCGCACTTCCCGCCGTTCCTCGCGGCGATCCGCGGCTGGATCGGGGACATCGAGGAGATGAAGCACTACGAGCGGACCGCCGTGGTCTCCTCCCCCGGCACCGCCGCCCGCCCCGCCACGCTGTACGAGGCCGTGGGCGGCACGGACGTCCTGCGCCGCCTGAGCGACACGTTCTACGAGGGCGTGCTCGCCGATCCGCTGCTCGCGCCCGTCTTCGCGGACTTCACCCGTGCGCACGTCGAGCACGTCGCCGTCTGGCTGGCCGAGGTCTTCGGCGGCCCGGCGGACTTCACCGCGGACCTCGGCGGCCACCAGTCGCTGCTGCGCTCGCACCTCGGCCTGTCGATCACCGAGGAGCAGCGCGTCCGCTGGATGGAGCTGATGGCCGGGGCCGTCGCGAAGGAGCTGCCGGACGACGCGGTGCTGCGCCGCCGCGTCCTGGAGTACTTCGACTGGGGCACGAGGATCGCCCGCGACGTCTCGGCCGACCCGGTCGGCACCGACCTCGGCGAGCCGGGCCCCACGCCGCGCTGGGGCTGGGACGGCCTGGCCTGACCGTCAGGCGCCCCGCTCGAAGAGGGCGGTCAGGCGCAGCAGGAGCCGGTTCCGCCTGGTGTTCTGGAACGCGGCGCAGCGCCACCGCCCGTCCGCGCCCCTGACCATGGCGTACGTCTGCACCTTGTCGAGCCGTACGCGGCCCGGCTTCCCGACGCCGCCCTCGGTCAGGACGACGGCGGCGCCGGGGCCGACCGGCCGGACGTCGAGGACGCGGTAGCCCATCCGGCTGCCCTTCTGCCACTTCCCGAAGACGGGCACGTGCGCCCGTTCGATCTCCGCGCGCCCGCGGTACGCCCGCCCCAGGTAGACCACATAGCTGGCGTCCTCGGTGAACTCCCGCGCGTACGCCGCCGCGTCGCCGCCGTCCCAGGCGGCGGCGATGCGGTCGAGCGCGTCCTCGACCGTGTCCTCGTGCGCACCGACGTCCATGACACACCCTGCCCTTCGCGCTACTATTGTCTGCACGGACGCAACAGTTGCATCGACGCAGACAACAGTCAAGGAGCCGGCCATGCCCCCGCCCACCGACCCGTCGGCGGACTACCGCCGCTATGTCGCGTCGATCGTTCTCTTCCACATGGCGGCCGCCGACGCGGTGGGCGTCGGCGCCACCGACTACCAGGCGTGGAACGTCCTCGCCCTCGACGGCCCCCTCACCAGCGGCGAACTGGCCCAGCGCCTCGGCCTGTCCACCGGCGCCACCACCCGGCTCGTGGACCGGCTGACGGCCTCGGGCGCCGCCCGCCGCGTTCCCGACCCGGCGGACCGGCGCCGGGTCCTGGTCGAGAGCACGGGCGCCGTGCCCGACCGCCTCGCGGAGATCCTGGCGACGGTCAGGGAGCCCATCGGCCGCGCGCTCGGCGGCCTCGACGCGGCCCAGCGCGAGGGCGCCGCCGCCTACTTCAGGGCGGCGGCCGACACGTACCGCGCCGCCGCCGGGTCCCTGCGCCGGGACACGTGACGGCTCAGCCCGCCGCGTACGCGCCCGCGTCGATGTCCTCGACCAGCGTCGGCCCGGTGGGCGTCCAGTCGAGCAGCTCCCGGGTGGCGGCACTGCTCGCCGACAGGTCCTGGCCGAAGAACGCGCCGATCCACCCGAAGTGGCCCTCCACGTCGTCGGGCGCGATCGACGCCACGGGCAGGTCGAACGCGCGGCCGATGGCCTCGGCGATCGCGCGGGTCGTGACGCCCTCCTCGGCCACGGCGTGCAGGCGGCTGCCCGCCGGGGCCTTCTCCAGGCCGAGCGCGACCATGCGGGCGGCGTCGTCGCGGTGGACGGCGGCCCAGCGGTTGGCCCCGTCGCCGGGGTAGCCGGAGACGCCCTTCTCGCGGGCGACGGCGGCGATGGAGGCGATGAATCCGTGGTCGCCCGTGCCGTGGACGGTGGGCGAGAAGCGCAGGCTCACGGTGTGCACGCCGCGGTCGACGTACTCCAGAGCGAGGTTCTCGCTGCCGCCGCGCGGCGAGTCAGGGCCGTGCGCCGGGGACGCGTCGGCCTCGGTGGCCGGGCGCCCGCCCCGGCCGAGCCCGGCGACGCCGGAGGCGAGGAGGAACGGGCGGCCGCTCCCGGCCAGTGCGTCCGCGATGGTCTGCACGGCGGCGCGCTCGGCGGCGTTCGACGCGGCGGGGTCGGACCAGTCGTGCTTGTTGGCGAGGTGGATGACGGCCTCGGCGGTCTCCGCACCGGCGCGGATGCCGTCGAGGTCGTCGAGATCGCCGCGGCGGACCGCGGCACCGGCCCGCTCCAGCGCGGCGGCGGACGCGTCGGACCTGGCCAGGCCGGTGACCTCGTGACCGGCGGCGAGCAGCTCGCCGACGACGGGGGAGCCGATCCAGCCGGAGGCGCCTGTGACGAAGACATGCATCGGGGTGACTCCTTCGCGTGGTGATGTCGGTGACTGACGTCAGTCACCGACATCACCGTACCTCTCCACGTCAGTCACTGCCATCACTACACTCGGCGGTATGGCGCGCTGGGAACCGGGAACCGCGGAGCGGCTGCAAGAGGCCGCGCTCGAACTGTTCGCCACGCGCGGATTCGAGCAGACCACCGTCACGGACATCGCCGGGGCCGTCGGCCTGACCGAGCGCACGTTCTTCCGCCACTTCAGCGACAAGCGCGAGGCGCTCTTCCACGGGCAGCGGCTGCTCGCCGACGCGTTCCTCTCCGGCGTGGCGGCGGCGCCGGACGGCGCGGCACCGGTCGAGGCCGTCGCCCGCGCGCTGCGCTCGGCCGCCGCGTTCTTCCCGGAGGAACGCCGCCCCCACGCGCGTACGCGGCAGTCCGTGATCGATCAGAACCCGGCGCTGCGGGAACGCGAACTGCTCAAACTCGCCAACCTCGCCGCCACACTCGCCGACGCCCTGCGCGCACGCGGCATCGGCGACCTCACGGCATCCCTGGCGGCGCAGTCGGGCATCACGGTCTTCGGCCTGGCCTTCACCCAGTGGATCGCCGAGGACGAACGCCGCCCCTTCACGGAGATCGCCGAATCCGTACTCCACGAACTCCGCACCCTGACCGCCACCCCGGCGCCACCGGAGTAGGCCCGGCTCAGCCCAGCGGGTCCCCCGGCTCCGGCCAGGCCTCCGGGGGCGGGCCGAAGGCGCGGCGGCCGGCCCGTACGGTCGCGGTGGCGATGGCCGCGTTGGCGCTCCCGCCGATCACCGCGCCGATGCCGAACGGCGCCGCGCGGCCGAGGACGACGGCCGCCTGCCGCGTCCCGTACCGCGCGATGAAACGCTTGGCCAGCGCCTTGTTGATCCGGCGCAGCGCCTGCGCGGGCAGGCGGCCGACGACCTGGCGTCCCCAGTCCCGCCCGGTGCGCCCCGCCGCCTTGGCGACGGTGGCGGAGCCGGTCTCGCCGAGCATGATGCCCATCACGATCGTCCGGCGGCGTTCGAGTTCGTCGACGGGGACGCCGTGGATCTCGGCGAGGGACAGCACGAAGAGGCTGCTCACCCCGAGGGTCGTGAGGGACTCGCCCGCCGACAGCGACAGGGCGACGCCGGTGCCGATGCCGGGCACGGCCGCCGTCCCGCCGACCGCGGCGCCCGCCCCGGTGAGGGCGCGGACGTACGTGCGCTCCAGGTCGCGGATCACCTCGGCCGGTGTCGCGTCGGGGTTCCGCCGGCGGGCGCGGGCTATGTTGCCGCGCGCCAGGGGGGCCTGGACGCCGATCGCCTTGTCCAGGAGGTCGAGAACGCGCTGTCCGGGGGCTTCCGTTGCCACGCCTCGCGCTCCTTCCGGGGTCGCCGTGTCTACCGACAAGTGTCCACCGGAGTCGTCACCACACCTGTCATCGCGCGGGAACCGCCCTCACCCGTCGCCCGAGGTGCCGCAGAGCGCCTGGTCCACGAGGGCGCTCATCGCCTCCTGGGTGGCCTCGCCGCCGTCGCTGGTGACGTAGACGACGGCGCTGCGGCTGCCGTCCGGGGTGGCTCCGGCCCAGGTGCGGTAGCCGAGCAGTTCGCCGGGGTGGCCGTAGTAACTGCCGCCGCAGGACAGCGGGATCTCGCCGATGCCGAGGCCGTAGCGCGCGCCGAGTCCGGGCGCGTCCACGGTGTCCGTCATGGCGGCGAGCTGCGCGGGGGCGAGCAGGTCGCCGCTGAACAGCGCGGTGTAGAAGCGGTTCAGATCGTGCGCGGTGCTGATGAGCGCCCCGGCGCCGACGGCCATGCTCGCGTTGAGCACCGTGACATCCGTATCGGTGCCGGTGTCCATACCGAAGCCGGTGTAACTCCGGGCGTGCGGGCCGAGGATGAACGGGAACGTGCCGGGTGTGCTCGTGTCGCGCAGGCCCAGCGGGCGGATGATGCGGTCGCCCACTTCGCGTTCCCAGCTGTGGCCGGTGACCTTCTCGACGATCATCGCGGCGAGGGTGTAGTTGGTGTTGGAGTACGACCAGTCCTCGCCGGGGGTGAAGTCGTCGGGCGGCGGGTACCGCATCGCCAGCCCCACCACCTCCTCCGGCGTGTAGCTGCGGAACCGCTCGGCCCGGTACCCGTCCGCGCCGGTGAGCGCAGGGATGTCCGGCACGACCTCGTGGATGCCGCTGGTGTGCTGGAGGAGATCGCGCACGGTGACGGCGCGGCCGTCGTTGCCGTTGCCCTGGACGACCCCGGGCAGCCACCGTTCGACGGTGTCGTCCAGCGACAGCCGCCCCTCGCCGACGAGTTGGAGCACGACGGTGGCGGTGAACGTCTTGGTGGCGCTGCCGATCCTGAACCGGCCGTCGCGCGGCATCGGCAGCCCGGTGCCCGCCACGGACGTCCCGGCGCGGGCGCTGTCGCGCGTGCCGGGCCCCCACACCTCGGCGGACACCCCGACCACCCCGGTGGCGTGGACCGCGTCCACCTGGTCCTGGAGCGGATCGGCCTGTCGCGGACTCGCCGCCGCCGTCAGCCCGGTGGACGCGGCGACGACGAGAGCAGCGAGCCCGACCAGGGCGGCCTTGCCCCGCCTTCTGGATATGCGCATGACGAACCTCTCTCCGTACGAACGGCCCGCCCGTAGAAGAGAGCCAGGCGGCCGACAGCCATCCCACCAGCGGCACCACACCCACTCCATCGGGCTTCGCCCTGACACATCCCCCGCATCACCACGAGGCCGACCTCGGGGTTCACCCCGACAGGAGGCCCGGAGACACCCCCACCCGCCGGGCGAGCGCGGGCCGTGCTCCCTGCGCCCCTCCCGTGCGCCTGCGCACTACACGTACATTGTGGGCGAATACGACGAAGGAGGGGGTTTCGTATGGCGGGCAAACACGCCGGGGGTGGCGAGGGTTCGGAGGACGACCGTCTGCCGGGACAGCCGTGGAGTCCGGACGCCGAGCCGACCAGCGACGGCAGCACACCGGCCGGCGGGGGCAGTCGCCGAGAGGCCGAACAGGACGAGGACGGCGCGTAGATGCCGCTTCCGTTCCCCGTGCCGCCGGGCTGGGAGCGGGCGTTCGCCGAACTGCCGCGCTCCCGCTTCCTGCCGGACGTGTTCTGGCCGCACGACCTGGCGGCGGACACCTTCACGGTGGCCGATCGCGCGGCGGACCCGCGGGCCTGGCGGCGCGCGGCGGAGGCGGACGTGCCGGTCGTCACCCAGTGGGACGACGGCCGGCACACCGGCCCTGGCCCCGGGCGCGACGCGACCAGCTCCGCGTCCCGCCCGTCGCTGGTGGCGGCGATGCTGGAAGCCCTCGAAGTGACGCCCGGCATCCGGGTGTTGGAGATCGGCACGGGAACGGGCTGGAACGCCGCCCTGCTCGCCCACCGCCTGGGCGAGCGGAACGTCACGACGGTCGAGATCGATCCGCGGGTGGCCGCCGACGCCGCGAAGGCACTCGCCCGCGCCGGACTCCACCCGGACCTCGTCGTCGGCGACGGCGCGGAAGGCGCCCCCGACGCCGCCCCGTTCGACCGGATCATCGCCACGGCCGGGCTGAGCCGCGTACCCCCCGCCTGGACACGCCAGGTCAGGCCCGGCGGGCTGATCCTCACCCCCTGGGGCACGCCGTACAGCAGGTGGGAGGGGCTGGCGCGCCTGACGGTGGGACCGGACGGCGGCGCGAGCGGGCCGTTCGTGGACCTGGTGGCGTTCATGAAGCTGCGGGCCCAGCGCCGCGCCGTCCCGCGCTATCCGGAGGGCCTGCCGTTCACGGACAGCACGGGCGGCGTGTGGCCGCCGCACGAGCTGTGGCACCCGTTCCGCTTCCTCGCCGGACTGCGCCTGCCGGACGTGACCCACGCGGTCCAGGCCCACGACGACGGGCACACGCAGTGGCTCTACAGCCTCACCGACGCCAGTTGGACGGCCGCCGTCCGCCGCAGCGTCGGCCCGGTGGAGATCCGCCAGGCAGGCACCCGCCGCCTGTGGGACGAACTGCTCGACGCGTACGCCTGGTGGACCAGCGCAGGCGAACCGCCTCTCACCCACTTCGGCCTGACCATCACCCCGGACGGAACCCACACCCCCTGGCTCCACACCCCGGCCACCCCGGTCCGCCCCTGAGCGGTGGCTGCTTATCCTTGCGGCATGACCGTCGAGCCCCCGGAACCCTCTCCGCGTCCCGATTCCCCCGCACCGCTCCGTGCCTCGCACGACGACCGGGAAGCGGTGGTGGAGCAGCTGCGCGACGCGGCGGCCGAGGGGCGCATCGACCTCGAAGAGCTGGGCGAACGCGTGGAGAAGGCGCTCCAGTCCAGGACGCTCGCCGAACTCGCCGTCCTGACCGCCGACCTGCCGCAGCCGGAGTCCCCGGGGAGCCGCCCGCCGCTGGTCCTGAAGGGCGGCATGTCCGGGGCGTCACGCGGCCCCGCGCGCTGGGAGGTCCCCGGGCACGTGATCGCCCACGGCGGCCTGGGCGGCGTGAAGCTCGACTTCACGCGGAGCGAGTGCCGCCTCAAGGAAGTCACGGTGGAGGCGTACGGGGAGACGTCCGGCGTCACGATCGTCATCCCCGACGGCTGGGCCGTGGAGACCGGCGGCACGGACCCGGGCTTCGGCGGCTTCAAGGACGAGACCACGCCCGACCGGCTCCCCGGAACCCCCCTGATCCGCCTCACCGGCTCCGGCGGCATGGGCGGCGTCACCATCCGCCACCCCAACCGCCGCGAACGCCGCAAGCTGGCCTGACCACACGCCGGGATCTCCCCCACCGATCGGCGGTCATAAAGGGGGAAACCGAACAGCGCCCCCGGGTGCAGGTCCGGGGGCGCCTTGCTCAGCGCAATCAGCCTTCGAAGGTCCCCCGGCTCACCGAGCCGACGAACGCCGCCCAACTGCTGGGGCGCATCCACAGCTCAGGGCCGCGTCCGGTGTCCTTCGTGTCACGTACGCCCACGGCCTCACCACCGTTAGCCACCTCGACGCACTGTACGTCACCGTTGCTGTAGGTGGACTTCCGCCACCGCGCGCCGTCATTGCTGCTCATAGTTCCTCGCCAACTCACCAATCAGGGACCGAGATTCCTGATCGTCCAATGCCGCATCCCAAATGCCCCGAAACACGGCGTCATACTGCTCGATTTCGTACGTCTTGTCCAGATACAACCCACCCGTGAAGCCTTCGACATAGACCGTCGGTGGCTCGGGCATCCGTCCTTCAGGAAACCGAAGAACGGTGAATGTGCCCGTGAGGGTGCCTGGGTGACTTACCCGGAAAGGTACAACACGGAGTTCGAGGTTCGCATTCGCCGAGACATACGCCAGGTGTGCGAGCTGCCCGGCCATCAGGCGAGGCGTACCGACGAGCTGACGTAGTACGGACTCGCCCAGAACCACCCGCAACTTGGGAGCCGCCACCGGGCGCCTCAAGATGGCCTGCCGATCCATACGTAGCTGTACCCGCCGGTCTACCTCCGCCTCAGACATGCAGGGCCTGTGGCTACGGATGATCTCGGCGGTGTAGTCCGAGGTTTGAAGAAGTCCCGGAACTAGGCGGTCTTCATACCAGGACAGTTCGGTCGCCGCTTCCTCCAATCCAACGTAGAGGTCGAAGCCTTCCGGCCTTGAGTCACCATACGTGTGCCACCAGCCGCGTGCCTTTGTCTCGCGGGCGAGGCCCTGAAGGGCCTCGGTCATGTCCTGCGATGCGCCATAGATCTCGCACATCGCCCGAACGTCCAGGGTCCGCATCGCCACCTGGCCGGTTTCGATGCGCCAGACCTTCTGCTCCGACCACTCCAGCTCCCGGGCCGCCGCCCGCACCGTGATGCTGGCCTGCATCCGCAGGTCCCGCAGATACCGTCCCAACTGCCTGCGCGGAACGGTCGATCCCGTCATGTGTTCCGCGATCAAACGATCACCCCTCCATCGGCCATGGAATACCCGGCGCCCTACAAACGAAAGCCCCGAAAACACCGATCTGCAACGGCGGTCAACTAATTGGGGTCAACAGGGGTGGAATTGCAGTCCGGACTGTTGCACCGCCTTTAGCTGCGCCGTCAGGGTGATCGTACGTCGCCGAGCGTGCCTTTCTCATCACGCTTGGTCCGGTCGCAAATCCTTCCCGGAGGCAGCTCCGGGACATTGTGGAGTAAGCCATGAGCACGCCATCCCCCGAAGAAACACCCCCCGACAGCCCTGACAGGACGCAGTCGCCGAGCGAGGCGCCCGACGAGACGCAGCCGTCGACCGAATCGGCCGAACTCACCGCGCGCTGGATTGAGTTGAACGAAGCCATCACGGCGCACTTGAGAATGCTGAAGGGGATGTGACGCCCCCATGGACCGCCTTCTCCGAGCCCTGCGACAGCTCTTCCTGCCATGCGGCCGTCACCGCGCCACCAGCACTCTGCGTCCATCTTCACCGCCTCGCCGCACAGTGTTCGTAATCGCCACATCTCCCCCCGATTTCGCTACTGCCCGAACGCACGCACGCCTCCCGAATCTCTCTCGGATCGCCGGTCAGGAGGGCAGGGCATGAGCCTGCTTCCCCGTTGCATGTACTGCGGGGCCGTCGATGGGGCGCTCGTCGCCGTGGCCGCCGTTGCCGCCGGGTCGGGGGCGGGATGGACGTACCACGCCTGCGAGCCCTGCCGTGTCGCCGCGCGGATCGTGCCGCTCGGGGCCCAGCCGTGGACCAGCTGGGGCGAGGCGCACTACTGGCCGCGCCTCGTCCCCGACGTGCTCGTCGCGCGGATCGCCGAGCTGGGCACGGCGGAGCTGCGGGCGGTCAGCGACCGGCTGTTCCCCGCGCTGGCGCGTGCCGCCGACGACCGGGTGGCGGCGGCGGAGCGCGAGGCCGCGCGCGCCGAGGCGGATGCCGCCGTGGCGGACCTGTGGGCGCTGGTCCGGCGGGGCGACGTCGGGCCGTAATGGATCGGGCTGCCGTAACTCTCCCAGGCAGCAGTGCCGTTGACTCAGCGACGGCAGGACCGACGTGCAAGGAGTGCCATGTTCCTCTCCCGCCTGCTCGCGACCGTGGGCTGCGCCCTGGTCATCGGGGCGCCGCTCTTCGCCATGGCGAGCTGCGCCGTGGCCCGGTGACCCCCACCGGCCCGCGTCCCACCCGGGGACGCGGGCCGTACTCACACCGTCGCACTGGGTTCACACAAGTCCCGGCAGGAAAGAACTGCGCCGTGTCCGGCGGCGTCCTTCTCCTGAGAACGCGCGCTTCCCTCCAACCCGGCAGGAGAGAACATGGCCCGCCCCGCCGACTGGTCGCCCGTGGACATGGATTCCGATCCGACACCGGGTGATCCAGAGGAAGTCCGACAACTCGCGGACGAGTTACAGACGTTCTCCGACGATGTCGCCGAGGCGCTGGGCAAGGTCCGGGGGCTCGCCTCCGACCGCGCGGTGCGGGACTGGGCTGGCCTGTCGGCGGAGGCGTTCCGTAGCGAGTTCGACGGCGTGCCGGGCAACTTGGAGAAGCTGCGGGACTCCTACGACCTGTGCGCCCAGGCATTGCAGACGTACTGGCCGAAGCTCCAGAACGCGCAAGGCCAGGCGGACCGCGCGCTGGACCGCGCCATCGCCGCCCACGCCGATCTCGCCGCCGCACAGGGCTCATTGGGCAGCGCACAGGACTGGGTGGGCCGCGCCGGGGACGAGGCCGAGCGCCTCCAGCGCGAAGGCGAACGGGCGGGCGCCCCGCCACCGGACGAGAACGAGGTCCGCGCCGCCACCCGCGACCGCCAAGCGGCCGACGAGGCCCACGACGCAGCCCAGGCCCGTGTGGACACCGCCCAGCAATCCCTCGACGCGGCTCGCGAACTCGCCCGCCAGGCCAAGGAAACGCGGGAGGAGGCTGCCCGCCAGGCCGCACGCGACATCGGCGAAGCGTCCGACGCCGGTATCCAGAACCGTAAATGGTGGCAGAAGGCCGTCCACTGGGTCACGGAAAACTGGGACGCGATAGTCGACGTATGCAAGGTGATCGTCGCCGTCCTCGGCGTCGTCGTGATGATCATCGGCGGCCCCCTGGCCTGGGTCGTCCTCGCCGCAGCCCTCGTCGTCCTCACCGACACCCTCATCAAATACGCACGCGGCGAAGCCGGACTCCTCGACGTCGCCTTCGCCGCACTCGACTGCATCCCCGGCATGAAAGGCCTCACCACCCTCGGCGGCCTCGCCCGCGGCATGCGCGGACTCGCGTCCACCGGGCTCCGTGGCATCCGCCAGGGCGCGCTGCGCCTCGGACGCCGCACGCGCGCCGAGGGCGTCCCGATGAACGGCCGCAACGCCTGCGGCGACCCCGTGGACGTCGCCACCGGCGAACTGCTGATGTCCGCCACCGACATCGAACTCCCCGGCGTGCTCCCCCTGGTCATCGAGCGGCACCACATCTCCACCTACCGCCACGGCCGCCGCTTCGGCACCTCCTGGGCCTCCACACTCGACCAGCGCCTCCTCCTCGACGCACACGGCGCACGCCTCCTCACCGCCGACGGGATGACCCTGCTCTACCCCCGCCCCCTCCCCGGCGAGCCCGTCCTCCCCGTCGAAGGCCCCCGCTGGACCCTCGCCTGGGACGGTCAACCCCAAGCGCCCCTGACTGTCCACCAGCGCGAGACCGGCCACACCCTCCACTTCGCCCCGATCCCCGGCCGCCCCGGCACCGAACTGCCCCTCATCGCGATCACCGACCGCAACGACAACCGCATCCACCTCGCCTACGACGACTCCGGCGACCCCACCGACATCCACCACTCCGGCGGCTACCACATCGGCGTCACGACCAGCCAAGGCCATGTCACAGAACTCCGCCTGCTCAACCACCCCGAGCAGCCGACCCTCGTGCGCTACGGCCACAACGGCGCCGGAGACCTCACCGAGATCGTCAACTCGTCGGGCCTGCCCCTGAAGTTCGCCTACGACGACGACCACCGCATGACCCGCTGGGAAGACCGCAACGGCTACTGGTACTCCTACGAGTACGACACCGAGGGCCGCTGCGTCTTCACCACCGGCACCGACCGCGCACTCGAATACCGCTACACCTACGCCCCGGACGACAACCGCACCACCGTCACCGACTCACTCGGCCACGACACCACCTACCAGTTCAACGAGAGCTACCAACTCACCGCACAGACCGACCCCCTGGGCAACACCACCACCCACACCTGGGACCGCTACGACCACACCCTCACCACCACCGACCCCCTCGGCAACACCACGCGCCACGAGTACGACGACCACGGCAACGAGGTCCTGATCGTCCAGCCGGACGGTTCGAGAACGATGGCGGAGTACGACGGAGCCGGACGGACGGTGGCCCTTCGCGAGGGGGACGGGGCGCTTTGGCGGCAGATGTACGACGCCGCCGGCAATCGCACGGCGCTGATCGATCCCGCAGGCAACCGCACCCATTTCAGTTGTGACGACCACGGAGCGGTCACAGAGATCACCGACGCGCTCGGAAGGGTCCAGCGATTCACCTGCGACGCGGCCGGTCTTCCACTCACCGTCACCGGGCCGGCCGGCGAGCACACCACGGCCGTCCGGGACGGCTTCGGCAGGATCACCGAACTCACCGACGCGCTGGAAGCAACCACGAGCTGGACGTACTCGACGGAAGGCCACCCGCTCACCGAAACGGGCCCTACCGGGGTCGCGCTCCGGTGGGAGTGGGACGCCGAAGGCAATTGCCTGAGCTATGGGGAGGACGGCGCGCCCCGCACGCACTACACGTACGGCGTCTTCGACCAACTCATCGGGCAGACGATGCCGGACGGGGTGCATCACACATTCATTCGTGACAGCGAGCTGAGACTTGTCGCAGTGGCTCTGCCGAACGGGCGAAGCTGGCAGTACGCGTACGACGCCGCCAGCCGCCTTGTCCAGGAGACGGACTACGACGGCCGGCGGGTGACCTACCGCTTCGACGCCGCGGGAAGGCTGGCCGAACGCGCCAACGAACTCGGGCAGAGCGTCACGTACACGCGCGATGCGGCCGGACATGTCGTCGCCAAGCGGAGCGCGGAAGCGGCGACCACCTTCCGCCGCGACCCGCTCGGACGTCTTCTCGCGGCCGAAGGGGCGGGGATCAGCATCCGGATCGAGCGTGACGCGCTGGGACGCCCCCTTGCGGAGACGGTTGGTGGCCGCGTGCTGTCCCACACCTACGACGCACTGGGGCGTGTCCTCACAAGAACCACTCCCGTCGGCCGTGTCAGCCTGCGGGAGTACGACGAAGCGGGCGCACTGGCCAGCCTGGTGACGGCGGGACGCACCCTCCACTTCGAACGCGACATCCTGGGCCGCGAGACCGGACGTCGGCTCGGCACAGCTTTCCAGCTCTCCCGGAGCTGGGACATGAGCGGCAGGCTGGTCGGACAATCCCTGCACCACGCCGGTGGCGCCCGGAGCACATGGGACTACACCTACCGTGCCGACCACTCCCTCACCGCCACAGCGCATTCACGGGAAGGTGCCACGTCCTTCGATCTCGACGTCATGGGGCGGGCTCGCGCCGTCGTCACACCGGACGGTGTGCGCGAGCGCTATACGTATGACTTTCTCGGCAATCAGACCGCTGCCTCATGGCCTGGCGACGACAGCCGCATGGGCTCCCGCCGGTACAGCGGCTCCCGCATCACCAACGCCGGACGTACCGCCTACGAACACGACGCGGCCGGGCGCGTCGTCACACGGCGGACCGTCCGGCTCTCGAAGAAACCGGAGGTGTGGCGCTACAGCTGGGACGCCGAGGACCGCCTTGTCGAGACCATGACCCCGGACGGTACGCGCTGGCGGTATCGGTACGACCCGTTGGGCCGCCGGACGGCCAAGCTGCGGTACGAGGGCGCGGAACTGGTCGAGGAGACGACCTTCACCTGGTCGGGACACACCTTGGTGGAGCAGAGTTCCCTCACGGGGGCCGGCCCTCACGCGATCACCTGGGATCACGAGGGGCTTCATCCGCTCACGCAGGTCGAAGGACCCACCCAGCAGGATGTGGACACCCGCTTCTTCGCGATGGTCACGGACATCGTCGGCACTCCCACGGAACTCTTCGACGAGTACGGGCAATCGGCCTGGCAGGGGCAGTCCGCCCTCTGGGGTGTCCGCCCCCGTCCAGAGGCGGGGGTCGCGACCCCTCTGCGATTCCCCGGCCAGTACGCCGACGACGAGACAGGCTGGCACTACAACGTCCATCGTCACTACGACCCAGGCACCGCGCAGTACACATCCCCCGATCCCCTCGGCCTGCTGCCGGGACCGAATCACTACGGCTACGTGCCCAATCCTCGGACGTGGTCCGATCCGTTGGGCCTGGCGGCCCACCCCGCACGGCCGACCTTCGTGGCGGACCAGCACGGCACGGTCATCGCGACCGACCGGGCGAGATTCGAGCAGGGCCTGCGGGACGCGGTAAGCTCCGGCGAACCGGG
Organism: Streptomyces sp. NPDC049879; assembly: GCF_044461265.1. NCBI lineage: Bacteria > Bacillati > Actinomycetota > Actinomycetes > Kitasatosporales > Streptomycetaceae > Streptomyces > Streptomyces sp. NPDC049879. The sequence continues at coordinate 109,129 of NZ_JBITKT010000002.1, forward strand.
CTTCGGTACTTTCCCGACCCGTTCTGCCGGTCAGGGATATACACTGCCCGGCGGGGAGACTGTCCGCATCATGGAGCCTTCGGGCAGCGCGCCGCTGCGCGCCAGTTTCGAGAGCGCCAACGGGCAGCCGATCAGTCCGTTCACCGGGCGCCAGCCGCAAGCCCCCCGAGGGATGCGGGGAGCGCAGGCCCGTCAGCACATCCGTGAGCGCACCCATGTGGAGCTGTCATGACCGATGTCTTCGAGGAGATCTCCGCCTGTCTGCCACTGATGGTGGACAGCGCCGGGCAGGAGCAGGAGATCCTCCACGTGTCCGGGCCCGGGTGGCGGCTGCGTGTGTCCGGGGCCTGGCGTCTGGTCCAGGGGGCGCGCATCCTAACGTCGCGGGACGCGGAGGTCTCCGACCGAACGGCGGGCGGCGTCACATCGCTCGCCGGGGCACGGGTGACAGGCGTCAGGCCCCAAGGTGCCTTCAACGGCCTGGACATCGCCCTCGTCCTGGAGGACGGCCGGGTCCTGGAGACGTTCAGCGACTTCCTCTACGACACCTGGCTCCTCACCCTTGGCGAACTGGCCGTGGAAGGACCTCTCCAGCGGTAGCGCAACCTCCGAGTGCGGCCGCTTTCCCAGGAGGAAATGGACCTGCCGCTCGGCTGCTGGAAGGGGATACGCATGGTGAGTGGCCCTGACCCGCTGGAATGTGCTGCGTGCGGCATACCCGGACATCGATGCCACGGGGCCCACGCAATGGCTCTCGGATCCATTACCCGCGCAACAGACGTGCGGGCGGCGTGGTACGCAGCACAGGACTGTCAGGAGCCCCGAGCATGCAAGGCCCAGGAGGCCGCAGATGACCACCATCGTCTCGCTGTGGAGGGAAGGGACCGTCCCCATCAAGGATGGGCTGTACCTCGCCACCGGAGTCTCGTACGCGGCCCGGCTGGCGCCCGAGACGCCGACGGGGGTCGAGATCCTCGAACCCTTCGACCTGCGGGCCCACCTCAGCGCCGACCCCGAATGGGTGACCGAGATCGACACCACCCGCCGGCTCGCCCTGGAGTCCGAGGGACGCGTCCTGTGCTGCGGCGACGGCGGCTATGGTTCCGAGGGCTTTCTCGCGTGCACACGCGAGGCCGGAGACCTGGAATGGGTGATGTACTTCGAGAACTCGAACCCGTTCATGGACATCGCCTGGGACGCCGCCCGGGAACAGGCCACGTTCACCTCGACCTCGGGCGTGCGGATAACGGTCAACGCTCTGGCCCCGTGGTGGAGGACGGCAGTCTCCGACTCCTGAGCAGGCCGCTGCCCGGGCGCGGGAGACGGGTGTCACGCCCCAAGGCACCTGCAGCGACCTGGGCATCGTTCTCGTCCTGGAGGACGGCCGGGTCCCGGAGGTGTTCGGCGGCTTCCTCTGGGACACCCGGCTCCTCGCCCTCGGCGAGCTGGCCGGCGGTAGCGCGCGCGGATAGCGGATGATCGCCTGCGTGGGAGATCTGCGCGAGGAAATCGAGTGCAGGCTGCGGCGGTTGCTCGCCGAACCCCGTACGGCGGGTGAGGCGGCGGACTGGGCCGTGGCCGTCATGGAGAGTGACGCGCCCGAGCTGGAGGACGCGGTGGTCTGGGACGCCCTCGACCGGCTCGGCGGAGCCGACCTGAGGACCGGGGCCGGGGCTGCCCTGCACGGTGCGGCGGATTTCAGGGCGTGGCTCGCCGCGTTCCAGGGCGCGAACGACCGGCCCGGCGGCGTGTGAGCGCCCCCGCCGATCCGGCGACGGCCCGCGCCCCCGGTGGGGGTGCGGGCCGGGTGGGTGGGGGTGGGGGTCAGCTCAGGAGAGGAGGGATTCCACGCGGGTGACCTTGCTCGTCAGGCCGTCCGTGACGCCCTGGCGGATGTCGGCCTTCAGGACCAGGCTCACCCGGCCCGCGCGTGCCTCCACGGCCTGCACGGCGCGCTTCACCACGTCCATCACCTCGTCCCACTCGCCTTCGAGCGACGTGAACATGGCGTCGGTGCGGTTCGGCAGGCCCGAGGCGCGGACGACGCGGACCGCCTCCGCGACCGCCTCGCCCACGTCCTCGCCCGTGCCGATCGGGGTGACCGAGAACGCGACGATCACGGCGCGTCCCCTTCCGCGGCGGGGCCGTCGCCGCCGTCCGACTCGATGTCCTTCTCCAGGCCGAGCCGCTCCACGAGCCACTTGTCGAACTCGATCCCGGCCCGCACCCAGCTCGCCACGCTGGCGATGAAGTGGTCGAAGCCGACACCTGCGCCGATCAGCATCGGGATCTCGCCGATCAGCCGGACGGTGCCGTCGTCGTTGGTGTGCGTGGAGACCTTGGGCCACAGCGTGGTGTGGTTCCACTCGTCCACGGTCTCCAGCAGCAGCGGCTTGTCGTCGATGCTGTGCCTGCGGTCGTAGAAGGTGCGGACGGACAGGATCCGCTGCGCCTTCTCGCCCCGGAACATGAAGTACGTCCTGAAGTCCTTCCAGGGCGCGACGACGTCGCCCTGCTTGTCCACGACGTACTTCAGCTTCATGCGTTCGAGGAGCTGCTTGACCAGCTCGGCGTTCGGCATGATCGGGGCGGTCGGCTTGCGCGCCGCGGGCTGGTCACCCGGCTTCCGTTCCGGTTGGCCACCGAAATTCGGGATCGCGGACGGATCGACAGACACGGATGATGTCCCTTCGTACGGCGGCGGGGGCGTTTTCCATACTCCCTCACGCCTCCCCGTCCGCCGCAAGCAGGACCAGGCCGCCGTCCGGGCCCGCGTCCACCCGTACGGTGTCGCCGTCGCGCGCCTCACCGGCCAGGATCATGCGGGCCAGCGGGTCGCCGATGGCGGTCTGCACGAGGCGGCGCAGCGGCCGGGCGCCGTACGCGGGGTCGAGGCCCTCGTCGGCGAGCCAGCGCAGGGCCGGTTCGGTGACGTCGAGGGTGAGGCGGCGGTCGGTGAGGCGGCGCTGGAGGGCGTCCACCTGGAGGCGGGCGATGCGGCTCAGCTCGTCGCCGGTCAGCGCGTCGAAGATCACCAGCTCGTCCAGCCGGTTCAGGAACTCGGGGCGGAACGCCGCGCGCACCGCCGCCAGGACCTCCTCGCGCCGCTGGTCGGGCTTGGCCAGCGGGTCGATCAGGTGCTGCGACCCGAGGTTGGAGGTGAGGATCAGCAGCGTGTTGCGGAAGTCCACCGTCCGGCCCTGGCCGTCCGTGAGCCGCCCGTCGTCCAGGACCTGGAGGAGGACGTCGAAGACCTCGTGGTGCGCCTTCTCTACCTCGTCCAGCAGGACGACGGAGTACGGGCGCCGCCGCACGGCCTCCGTGAGCTGGCCGCCCTCCTCGTACCCCACGTAGCCGGGGGGCGCGCCGACGAGCCGGGCGACGGAGTGCTTCTCGCCGTACTCGCTCATGTCGATGCGGACGATGGCCCGCTCGTCGTCGAAGAGGAAGTCGGCGAGCGCCTTGGCCAGCTCGGTCTTGCCGACGCCGGTCGGGCCGAGGAAGAGGAACGAGCCGGTGGGCCGGTCGGGGTCGGCGACCCCGGCGCGGCTGCGGCGCACCGCGTCCGACACGGCGCGTACGGCCTCGGGCTGGCCGATCAGGCGGCGGCCGAGCTCGTCCTCCATGCGCAGCAGCTTCTCGGTCTCGCCCGCGAGGAGCCGTCCGGCGGGGATGCCGGTCCAGGACGAGACGACGTCGGCGATGTCGTCGGAGGCGACCTCCTCCTTGACCATGGTGGCGGTCGCGGCCTCCGCCTCGGCCTCGGAGGCGGCGGCCAGCTCGCGTTCCAGGGCGGGGATCTCGCCGTAGAGCAGCTTGGAGGCGGCCTCGAAGTCGCCGTCGCGCTGGGCGCGCTCGGCCAGGCCGCGCGTCTCGTCGAGGCGCTCCTTCAGCTCGCCGACGCGGTTGAGGCCCTCCTTCTCCTTCTCCCAGCGGGCGGTGAGGCCGCGCAGGTCCTCCTCGCGGTCGGCCAGCTCGCGGCGCAGCCGCTCCAGGCGCTCGCGGGAGGACGCGTCGGACTCGCTGGCGAGCGCCAGCTCCTCCATGCGCAGCCGGTCGACGGCGCGCTGCAGCTCGTCGATCTCGACGGGCGAGGAGTCGATCTCCATGCGCAGGCGGGACGCGGCCTCGTCGACGAGGTCGATGGCCTTGTCGGGCAGGAAGCGGGAGGTGATGTAGCGGTCGGAGAGGGTCGCGGCGGCGACGAGCGCGGAGTCGGCGATCTGCACCTTGTGGTGCGCCTCGTAGCGCCCCTTCAGGCCGCGGAGGATGGCGATGCTGTCCTCGACGGTCGGCTCGGCGACCAGGACCTGCTGGAAGCGGCGCTCCAGCGCGGCGTCCTTCTCGATGCGCTCGCGGTACTCGTCGAGCGTCGTCGCGCCGACGAGCCGCAGCTCGCCGCGCGCCAGCATGGGCTTGAGCATGTTGCCCGCGTCCATGGCGGAGTCGCCGCCCGCCCCGGCGCCGACGACGGTGTGCAGCTCGTCGATGAACGTGATGACGTGCCCGTCGCTGTCCTTGATCTCGGCCAGGACGGACTTCAGCCGCTCCTCGAACTCGCCCCGGTACTTCGCGCCCGCCAGCATCGCGCCGAGGTCGAGCGAGACGAGGCGCTTGTTCTTCAGCGACTCGGGCACGTCGCCCTTCACGATGCGCTGCGCCAGGCCCTCCACGACGGCGGTCTTGCCGACGCCGGGCTCGCCGATCAGGACGGGGTTGTTCTTGGTGCGGCGGGAGAGGACCTGGACGACGCGGCGGATCTCGTGGTCGCGGCCGATGACCGGGTCGAGCTTGCCCTCGCGGGCGGCCTGCGTGAAGTCGGTGCCGAACTTCTCCAGCGCCTTGTACGTGCCCTCCGGGTCGGGGCTCGTCACGCGCTGCCCGCCGCGCCCGGCCTGGAACGCGTCGAGCAGCTTCTTCCCCGTCGCGCCCTGCCCCTTCATCAGCTCGGCGACCTGCCCGCCCTTGGCCGACAGGCCCATCAGCAGGTGCTCGGTGGAGATGTACGCGTCGCCCAGCTCCTGCGCGCGCTGGGCGGCGTCGGACAGGACGGCGAGCAGCTCGCGGTTCGGCTGCGGCTTGGCGACGGAGGCGCCCTGCACGCTGGGCAGGGCGCCGAGGAGCCGTTCGGCGCCGGAGCGCAGCGCCGCCTGGTCGGCCTCGACGCCGGCCAGGAGGTCCTGGATGTTCTCGTTGTCCCGGCCGGAGAGCAGGGCGAGCAGCAGATGGGCCGGGGTGATGTCGGGGTGGCCGTCGGTGAGCGCGCGGTCGTTGGCCGCGCTGATCGCGTCCCGGCTCCTGTTGGTCAGCTCGGCGTTCACGGGGCGGTACTCCTCCATGCAGAAGATCCGTAGGCGTTGGGTCTGCCAGATCCAACGTGCGATAAGTTGAGTCTATTCCACTCAACAAGCTGGCGGCCACCTTCCCGGCCGACGGAAAACCGGTGGGCGGCCGGGCGGAGCCGGGGGCAGGGTGGGGGGATGGACGGGTCGGGGCTGCGGGCGGACGGGACGATCGCGCGGGAGGGCTCGGCGGAGCGGGTGCCCGCCGCGTTCGCGCCGGTCGTGGCGGCGGCGCGCGAACGGCTGGCCGCGGCGTTCGGCGGGCGCCTGCACAGTGCGTACCTCTACGGGAGCGTCCCGCGCGGCACCGCCGTCCCCGGCGTGTCCGACCTCGACCTGCTGGCCGCCCTGCGCGAGCACCCCTCCGACGCCGACCACGCCGCGGCCCGCGCCGTGGAGGCGGCGCTCGACCGCGCGTTCCCGCAGGTGGACGGCGTGGGCATCGTGACGGTCGGCGCGGCCGTCGTGCTGAGCGAGCGGGAACGGCACGACCTCGGCTTCTTCGTCGCCTGCCTGTGCACGCCGCTCCTCGGCCCCGACCTGGCGCGCGACCTGCCCGCCTACCGCCCGACCACCCTGCTCGCCCGCGAGACGAACGGCGACCTCGCGCTCGCCCTCCCCCGCTGGCGCGCCCGCGCCGCCGAGGCCGTGACGGACGACGAGCGGCGGCGCCTGTGCCGGGGCGGGGCGCGGCGGCTCGTACGGACGGGGTTCACGCTCGTGATGCCCCGCTGGGGCGGCTGGACGAGCGACCTGGCGCTGTCCGCCGACCTCTTCGCCGCCCGCCACCCGGCCCGCGCCGCCCAGATGCGGCAGGCCGCCGCGCTGGCCCGTACGCCGTCGGCCGACCCGGCGGTCCTGCGCGCGTTCACCGAGGACCTCGGGCCCTGGCTGGCCGCCGAGTACACCGCGACCCACGGCGTGAAGGCACCGCGCGAGCCGTAAACCGGTAGGGGTACGGGTCAGCTGTCGGCGTACTCCACGATCAGCGGACTCGCCACCAGGCAGCCCGCCTCGGCGTCGGTCCCGGGCAGCAGCGCGCTGACGCGGGCGTATCCGGTCACCATGGCGGCGGTGCTCACCTCGGCACTCCCGGCGTCCAGGGCCGCGAGCAGGTCACGGACACCGCCGCGCGGCAGGGGCACGGCCGGCTCGGGCCGCTCCTCCCCGTCCGCTCCCGGCCCGTCGTCCACGTGGGCCAGCGCGCCGACGACGCGACCGGCGTTCGTCACGAACACCGTGCCCGCACTGCCGCCGCCATCGGCGAGGCCGGTCTGCTCCGGGCCGTCCACCTGGACCGGCGGACGGCCGAGCAGGTGCCGGGCGGAACCGTGCAGCAGCAGCCGACGGGGAGCCCCCGCCCCACGGGGGTGCGCGGGGTCCGGGGCGGGGTCCACGAAGAGGACCAAATCCCGGTGTTCGCCCCGGAGCGTCATCCAGGTGAGGGGCGCCTTGAACCTGACCCAGCGCCCGGCGGCGAGACCTGGCTCGGTGTACCAGAGCGCGCGCCGCGCCAGCGTCTTCTCCACCCGCCGCAGGTGGCGGCGCAGTTCCCGGGCGCCATCCGGCGGGGGCCTCTCCACCGAGATCTCGGCGAAGGGCAGGCCCGCCTGCACGGTGACGGCGGGGAGCGCGCGGCGCGGTTTCGGCAGGAACGCGTTCAGCTTGCCCTCGGACAAGTAGACGACCTCACGCACCGACGCCCCCCGGCTGCTCCGTTCGCGTGCACCGCTGTGCCACGGCCATCCTGCCACCCCCCTGTGACAACGGCCCGGTTCAGGCGCCCGCGGCCGTCGCGATCACGTCGTCCAGCACGTCGCGGGAGCGGAGCAGGTCGCCGATCATGCGGTCGATGCGGGCGCGTTCCACCGTGAGGTCGGCGACGAGCCGCGGGTCCGCGCGCTCGGACGGGCCGCCGTCCGTGTCGCGCATGCAGGGCAGCAGCTGGGCGATCTTCGCGCTGCACAGCCCGGCCGCGAACAGCTCCTGGATGCGGATGACGCGATCCACGGCCCGTTCGGGATACTCGCGGTGGCCGCCGGGCGTGCGCTCGGCCGCCAGCAGGCCCTGCTTCTCGTAGTACCGCAGCGACCGCTCGCTCACGCCCGTGCGCCTGGCCAGCTCACCGATGCGCATCCCGCGTCCACCCCGTTCCGTTCCGTCCGGCGACTTGATTCTGACATCAGTGTCAGAATCTACGCTTCCGCCATGACGCACACCAGCCTCTTCGAGCCCACCGCCCTCGGCCCCCTCGCCCTCCCCAACCGGCTGGTCATGGCCCCCATGACCCGCAACCGCGCCGCCGCCGACGGCACCCCGACCGACCTGATGGCCGAGTACTACGCCCAGCGCGCCACCGCCGGTCTGATCATCGCCGAAGCGGCCACGCCCAACGCGGCCGGCCGCACGTACCCGGACACCGCAGCGATCCACACCGACGCGCACGCCGCGGGCTGGCGGCGGGTGACGGACGCCGTGGGCGCGGCGGGCGGGCGGATGTTCCTCCAGATCCAGCACGGCGGACGCGTCGGCCACCCCGACAACAGCGGCGGCCTCACCCCGCTCGCGCCCTCGCCCGTACCGCTGCCCGAGACGATCCACACGCCCACCGGGCGGCAGGCGCCCGTCGTCCCGCGCGAGATGACGCACGACGACATCCGCGCCACCGTCGCCGACTTCGCCACCGCCGCGCGCCGCGCCGTGGACGCGGGCTTCGCCGGGGTCGAGGTGCACAGCGCGAACGGCTACCTCCTCCACCAGTTCCTCGCGGGCAACACCAACCACCGCACCGACGCGTACGGCGGCGGCATCGCGGGCCGTATCCGCCTCACCGTGGAGGTGGCCGGGGCCGTCGCCGCCGCGATCGGCCCGGAGCGCACCGGCCTGCGCATCTCCCCGGCGGTGACGGCCAACGGCATCGCCGAGGACGACACCGACGCGCTCTACCCCGCGCTCGTGGACGCGCTGGCGGGCAGCGGCCTGGCGTACCTGCACGTCGTCCACGCCGACCCGGACCGGCCCGTCTTCCGCGCCATCAGGGCGGGCTGGCGGGGCACGCTGATCGCCAACCCCGTGCTCCCCCTCGACCGCCTCCCCGCCGACGGCGGCCGGGCCGCGGGGGAACGGCTCCTCGCCGCCGGGGCCGACCTGATCGCGCTCGGCCGCCCGTTCCTCGCCAACCCCGACCTGGTCGAACGGCTGCGCACCGGCGCGCCCGTCAACCAGGTGCGGGACGCGTACCTGATGTACGTCGGCGGCCCGACCGGCTACACCGACTACCCGGCGCTGCCCGCCCCCGCCGGGGAGCGGCTGTCGTACGCGTGACGCGCGGCGGCCAACGGATGCTGTCGATCAGCGGGATGTCGGCGTACTCGACGCGGGGCGGCGCGTCGGGGTGGACGGTGCGGGTGACGAGGCCGTTGCACTCCAGGTCGCGCAGGCTGAGCGTCGGCATCCGGCGGCTGACGCCCTCGACGGGCCCGTTCCAGCTCGGTGAGGCGGTGCGGGCGCGCCACTTGTCGCCGATGAGGGCGAGCACCTCGCGCAGCTACCCCGGTGTTCCGTCGGGACAAGGGTGAGGGCCCGGTGCCGGCCCCGCACCCCGGCATGTTCCAGACCGGCGCGCACTGGGACGCCACCGGGTACGCGGCGCGTCGGGCACGTCACCGCCGTCCTCGGCGCTGACCGGGCGGCCGTGTGGGGCTACTCGATGGGCGCGCTGACCGCCCTCGGCCTGACCCTGCACGCGCCCGAGCGGTGCACGGCCGTCGTCGCGGGCGCCTGGGACCCGGCGGACGGCTTCGCCTCCGCGCTGGCGGCCACGCTGCGGCAGCTCGGACTGCCCGCCGACACCGACGCGTTCGCGCTGCTGCGCCAGGGCGCGTACGCCGATCCCGCGGACCTGCGCGCCGACTACGCGGCGTTCTTCTCCGTGCCGGACGCCGGCCACCGCGCGGCGTGGGAGCGGTCCGGGGACGTGCTTCCGTTCCTCGCCGCGCGTGTCCCGGGGTAGGTCAGGGGGCGGCGCCCGCCGTCGCGAGGAGGTCGGCGGCCTCGGCGGGGAAGGGGCGGCCGACGACCTGGCCCTCGCCGCTGCCGACCGACATGACGGCGACCAGCGCGCCGCTGCCGCTCTCCGCGTCCCAGTCCTGGAGCCAGGGGCCGCCGCTCGACCCGGCGGTGAGGTCGCAGCCGTCGAGCATCAGCCCGCCGACGTTCGCCTCGTCCGCCTCGGCGGCGTCCAGCACGTCCGTGGGGCCCGCGCACCAGTGCAGGGACTCGCCGTCGTACGGGGCGACGGCCGGGTAGCCGAGGACGGCGACGTCGCGGTCCTCGGGGACGGGCTCGAAGACGGGCCGGTTCGCGCCGTGGGCGGCCTGCACGGTGACGCCGTCCTTCTCGGCGAGCGTGAGGAAGGCGTAGTCGTGGTGGAGGATCTCCGTCGTGTCGCGGGAGATGTCCCAGCCCTCGGGGGTGTGGAAGCCGGTGACGCGCCAGCCGTCCTGCTGGTACGTGTCCCTGCCGTGGTCGTAGCCGGGCACGAACCAGACCTCGGCGGGCGGTTCGGGGTTCTCGCGCGTGCGGACGCAGTGGGCGGCGGTCGCGACGACGCTGCCGTTGGGGGCGTCCACGACCGACCCTGAGCACATGCCGAGCTGCCCTCCCCCCGCGTCCCAGACGAGCTTGCCGACCGTCCCCACCGGGCCGTCCTCCCAGGGCGCGGCCTCAGCGAGCGCGGGCGGCGCGGTCAGCCCGAGGGCGGCCGTGGCGGCTATCAGCGGGAGCGCACGCTTCAGCGCGGCACCCTGGCGCAGGCGGTTCATAGGGACACCCTGTGATCACCGTGCGTCCGTGTCCAGCGACGGTCCGCTGAACGAATGACGGGGCGACGCGCGTTGACGGCGGGTCAACGGGGTGACGCGGGTAAAGATCAGGCAAAGGCACGGCGTGTCCCCCCGTCGGGCCACTGGTCCACACCACTGCCGGGGCGCAGGCGGCGGACACGGCCCCGCGAAACCGTGGCGTACCACCCGTGACGCGCAACGCCCGTGTATCACGGGTCCATTGACGTCCCGTCCGTCCGCCATGAGCATGCACATGCCTTCCCCGACCGCCTCACCGTCCCGACCGCACGGAGGCCGCCTTGCGAGGACCCGTCCGCCCCCACCGCCTGCTCGGCGCCGCGACCGCCGCGGCCCTGGCCATCCCCCTGCTGACCACCGGACCACCGGCGGGCGCCGCGTCGGACGACGGCGCGCTCCAGGACGCGTTCCGCGCCGCCGCGCAGCGCCACGACGTGCCGGAGAGCGTGCTGCTCGGCGTCTCCTACCTCCAGTCGCGCTGGGACGCGCACGCGGGCGCGGCCAGCGTCTCCGGGGGTTACGGGCCGATGCACCTTACCGACGTGCGCACCGCGCTCGCCGAGCAGGACGCGCACCACGGCGACGGCACGGAGGACCCGCGCGGCGACACGTCCAGGCCGCTGGCCCCGGCCGCCGACGCCCACGCCACCACCGCCACCGCCACGCCCGGCACCCTGGCGCGCGCCGCCGAACTGACCGGCCTCGCCCCCGACGAGCTGCGCACCAGCGCCGCCGCCAACGTCGAGGGCGGCGCCGCCCTCCTCGCCGCCGCCCAGCGCGACCTCGGCGCCCCGGCGAGCGACGACCCGGCCGACTGGTACGGCGCGGTCGCCGCGTACGCGGGCGCGGACACCCAGGACGCGGCCGAGGTCTTCGCCGACGACGTGTACGCCGTCATCGCGGCGGGCGAGGAACGCGTCACCGACAGCGGCCAGCGCGTCGTCCTCACCCCCCGGGACGTCACCCCCGACACCGCGACCGCCGACGCCCTCGGCCTGCCGCACGCGCCGCGCGACCCGAACATCGAGTGCCCCCGCACCGTCTCCTGCGAGTGGCTGCCCGCCCCCTACGAGGACCTGGGCGGCGGCGACTACGGCAACCACGACCTCGCCGACCGCGAGGACTCGCAGGAGATCGAGTACATCGTCATCCACGACACCGAGGCCACCTGGGAGACGACGCTCGACCTCGTCCAGGACCCCACGTACGTCTCCTGGCACTACAGCCTCCGCTCCTCGGACGGCCACATCGCGCAGCACCTCGCGACCAAGGACGTCGGCTGGCACGCGGGCAACTGGTTCGTGAACGCCAAGTCGATCGGCCTGGAGCACGAGGGCTTCCTGACCGCGCCGGACGCCTGGTACACGGAGGCGATGTACCGCACGTCCGCCCGCCTGGTCCGCTACCTGGCCCGCACGTACGACATCCCGCTCGACCGGCAGCACATCCTCGGCCACGACAACGTCCAGGGCACCACGACCAGCGGCATCCCCGGCATGCACACCGACCCCGGCCCGTACTGGGACTGGTCGCACTACTTCGCGCTGCTCGGCGCGCCCTTCCACCCCACGGCGGGCCCGCGCGGCGGCCTCGTCACGATCGCCCCCGAGTACGACGAGCACACGCCGGAGTTCACCGGCTGCGCGGGCGCGGGCAGCGCGTGCGCCCCCCACGGCTCGGCCGCCGTGCGCCTGCACACCGCGCCGAGCGCCGACGCGCCCCTCGTCGCCGACCCCGGCACGCACCCGGGCGGCGGCGCGTCGTCCACCGGCGTGAACGACATCGGCGCGCGGGCGACGGCGGGCCAGCGCTTCGCCGTGGCCGAGCGGCGGGGCGACTGGACGGCCATCTGGTACCTGGGCGCGAAGGCGTGGTTCCACGACCCGGCGCGCGACCGCACCTCGTACGACGCGCAGGGCTGGGTCGTCACCGGCAAGGACGGCGCGGAGACGATCCCGGTGTACGGCCGCGCGTACCCCGAGGCCGCCGCGTACCCGCCGGGCGTGCCGGTGCAGGCGGTGAGCCCGCTGTCGTACCGCGTCCCGGCGGACCAGGCGTACGCGGTCGGGCTGCGGACGCCGAGCGAGTACTACCGGGCCGTGACGTACGACCCGGCCGGGCACCAGGTGGTGCGCGGGGAGGACTACTTCCAGATCCAGCTCGGGCACCGCGTCGCGTACGTGCGGGCCGCCGATGTCGAGCTGCGCTGGTCGTCGACGCTGGGCCGCTGACGCGGCGTCCCCCCGGGCGGTGATATGAACGCCCGGGGGGACCGTACGACGAAAGGCAGCACGCCCATGACCAGCAGGCCCGGCTTCCATCTGGCGATCCCCGTGGACGACCTCGCGCGGGCGCGGGAGTTCTACGGCGGCGTGCTGGGCCTGCCCGAGGGCCGCTCCACGGACGGCTGGGTGGACTGGGACCTGCGCGGCCACCAGGTGGTGACGCACGTCGTGCCGGGCCCGCCGCGCGGGCCCGCCGGGCACGGCACGGTCGGCGAACACCGCGTGCCCGTCCCGCACTTCGGGCTGCTGCTCGCGGTGGACGACTTCCACGCGTTCGCGGAGCGGCTGCGCGCGGCGGGCACGCAGTTCGTGATCGAGCCGGTCCTGCGCTTCGCCGGGGAACCGGCCGAGCAGTGGACGATGTTCTTCCTCGACCCGGCGGGCAACGCGCTGGAGTTCAAGGCCTTCTCGGACGAGGCGCAGGTGTTTGCCAAATGAGGGGCGTGCTCGTGACGGGCGCCTCGCGCGGCATCGGCCGGGCCGTCGCGGCGGCCTTCGCGGCGGACGGCGACCGCGTGGCCGTGCACTACGGGACGCGCCGTGCCGACGCCGAGGAGACCGTGCGCTCCCTGCCGGGCGAGGGCCACACCGCGCTCGGCGCCGACCTGACCGACCCCGAGGCCGTGCGCCGCCTCGTCGCCGACGCGGCCGAGGCGCTCGGCGGCATCGACGTGCTGGTCAACAACGCCGCCGAGATGCGCGCCCACCCGCCGGCCACCACCGGCTGGGACGACTGGGTCGCCGCCTGGCGCACGACCCTGGACGTCAACCTGACGGGCGCCGCGCACGCCTCCTACTGCGCCGCGCGCCACATGATCGCGCGCGGCACGGCCGGGCGGATCGTCAACGTCGGCTCGCGCGGCGCCTTCCGCGGCGAGCCCGACCACCCGGCGTACGGGGCGAGCAAGGCCGGGCTGCACGCGCTCGGGCAGTCCCTGGCCGTCGCGCTGGCGCCGCACGGGATCGCCGTCGCGTCCGTGGCGCCCGGTTTCGTGGACACCGAACGGGTCGCGGACCGGCTGGGCGGCGCGGAGGGCGAGGCGATCCGGGCGCAGAGCCCGTTCGGGCGGGTCGCGGCGCCGGAGGAGGTCGCGGCGGCGGTGCGGTGGCTGGCGTCGCCCGAGGCGGTGTGGTCGTCGGGCGCGGTGCTCGACGTGAACGGTGCCTCCTACCTGCGGACCTGACCGTTCCTTTACCTTCTCCGCCGCCTTCCCCGGGGGCGGTGGCTGCCCTAGGCTTGCCGAGCATGACCCGATCACGCCGTGTCACCGTGTCCGTCGCCACTGTGGCCGCCGCCCTGCTGGCGGCACTGATGATCACGGTCGCGGTGCGCGACGGGGCGCCCTTCGCCGTGGACGACGCGCTGCACGACGCGGCGGTGGAGCGGCGCACCGGCGGCTGGAACGAGTTCTGGCGCCTGGTGACCAGCACCGGCAGCGGCGTGCCGCCTCTCGTCGTCGCCGCGCTCGCCGGGGCGCTGTTCATGCCGCGCGTGCGGTGGCTCGGCGCGCTCGCGGGCGCCGGGGCGCTGCTGGCGGCGCAGTCCGTGCGCCTGCTGCTCGTCACGACGCTCGCCCGGCCCCGCCCGCCGGTCGCGGACTGGCTGATCCACGTCAACAACCCGGCGATGCCGTCGGGGCACGCCGCGACGTCCGCCATGGTCGCGTTCGGCGTCGCGGCGGTGCTGGCGCGGCGGTCCCGGCTGCCGCGCGCGGTGGCGTACGGCGTCCCGGCGGTGTGGGCGGTGGCGGTCGGGTTCAGCCGCGTGTGGCTGGGGGTGCACTGGCCGACGGACATCGTGGCCGGGTGGCTGTACGCGACGGCCGTCGCCTGCCTCGTGCTCCCGCCGCTCGGCGCCGCGCTGGACCGGGCGGCGGAGGACCGGGCGGCGGAGGAGGCACGAACCTAGGGCGTGTCTTCAAAGGGGTCGCCCTGCTCGCTTTGAAGACACGCCCTGGGGCGTGTCAGCCGATGTTCATCCACTCGGTCCAGTAGGAGCAGGCGTGGTCGATGCCCTGGAGGCCGTCGCGCGTGCAGGCGCGGAAGCGGATCCTGCTGTCCTCCCGCATGTTGTAGTTGCAGGTCACCGGGGCGGAGTCGGCGCCGTTCGCGTTGTGGCACTCGCCCGCCCGGCCGTAGTCCGTCTGCCACTCGCCGATCGCGCGGTAGCCGTCGGCCCAGAGGTCGTGCACGGTGATCTTGTCGCCGTAGGCCTCGAAACAGGCGCTGGCGGCGTAGTACCTGCCGTCCACGACGCTCACGCAGCGCGGGGCCGCCTCGGCCGAGCCGACCGACAGGCCCGCGGCGAGGAGGGCGGCAGTGCCCGCGACGGAGGCCGCGCGTATCAGGTTCTTCATGTTTTCCATCCGCGAATCGGGAACGGGATGGGCGGATGCTAGCGACACGGGCGACCGCCGGGGAAGGACAGGGCTGTTGCCCGATCGGGAAACGGCGGCCCGGTCAGGCGATGGGCCTCCAGCCCGTCCACGCGCCGCACTTGTGGTCCGCGCCGTTCGCGCCCTTGCGCAGGCAGGCGCGCCACCTGATCGTCCGGTTCTCGCGCATGTCGTAGTTGCACGTGACCGACGTGTTGTTGGCGCCGTTGGCGTTGTGGCACTCGCCAGAACGCCCGTAGTCCGTCTGCCAGTCGCCCACCACGCGGTAGCCGTCCGCCAGGGTGTCGAGGACGGTGATCTTGTCGCCGTAGCTGCTGAAACAGGCGGCGCCCGCGGGTGCCGCGGAGGGCCCGACCTCCTGGCAGTGCACGTACGGGTCGGCCGACGCGGCGGGGGCGGCGGCGAGCAGGATGGCCGCGGCACCGGCGGCCGCGGCCACCCTCTTCAGGTGTCTCATGTTGTTCCGTCCGCGAATCGGGGGCATCTCGTCCGGATGCTAGCCAAGGCGGGCCCCGAGTGTTTCCGCACGGAGGAAACAGCGGAACGCGCCCGCCCGGCGGCCGGGCGGGCGGGCGCGTCCCCCGGGCGTCAGACCGGCAGCGTCCAGCGCTGGTTGGCCGCGCCGGTGCAGTCCCACAGCTGGAGCCGCGTACTGTCCGCCGAGCTGTTGCCCGTCACGTCGAGGCAGCGGCCCGACTGCGGGTTGCGCAGCGCGCCGGACGACGCCGTGTACTGCCACTGCTGCGCGCCCGACCCGTTGCAGTCCCAGAGCTGGACGAGCGTGCCGTTCGCCGTGCCCGCGCCGACCGCGTCGAGGCAGCGGCCCGCGTTGGGGTTGCGCAGCGTGCCGTCGGCGCCGACCGTCCACGTCTGCGCGACGCCGGTGGCGCACGTGTAGAGCTGTACGGGCGTGCCGTTGGCCGTCCCGGAGGCCCGCGCGTCCACGCACTTGCCCCCCAGGCCGCGGATGGCGCCCGTACCCGTGCCCGTGCCCGGATCCGTGCCGCCGCCACCGGAGTTGATCGGGCCGACCTCGCCCTGGTTGAGGACGCGCGGGTGGAAGTACGCCGCCTGTATCTCGGCGTTGGAGTTGTTGCCGCGCAACTGCTCGGACCAGATCATGAACCACGCCCAGCGCGGCTGGCTGTCGAGCAGCGCGGCGGTCGGCATCTTGCCCATCTCGCCGAGGGCGATGGGCTTGCCGTTCGCGATGCTCTGGATCTGCTGGTAGTCGGACTGGCTGGGGTGCGCCTTGTACCAGACGTCGAGCGAGACGACGTCCACGTACGCGTCGCCCGGGTAGTAGGAGGCCCAGTTGCCCGCCGGGTTGTCCTGGACGTTCCAGACCCAGATGAGGTTGTCGAGGCCCTGGGCGGTCAGGTAGTCGCGGGTGATGCGGAAGAGGCGCGCGCCGCCGTCCTGGCCGGGGTAGGCGCCCCACCAGTTCCACGACTCGTTCATCTCGTGCAGCGGCCTGAAGAGGACGGGCACCCCGGCGTCGCGCAGCTGCCGCAGGTAGGGCACGGCCTCGTCGAGCCGCCGCTTCCACGCGCCGTTGAGCGCCGTGCCGTCGGTGACGACCTGGCGGAACTGGTCGGCGCTGATGCGGGACTTGACCCCGCCCTCGAACGCGCAGCCGCTGCCGGTGGTCGGCGGGCAGACGTGCCAGGTGAGCGAGACGAGCGAGCCGTTGGCCCACTCCGTCTTCGCCTGGTCCACGATCCGCTGCCTGTTGGCGACGTCCTGCGGGTTGAACATCAGGTCGCCGCCCCACAGGCCCGGGTACTGGCCGGTGATGTCGCGGACCTGCTGCGTGTACTGGCCCGGCTGCGACGCCGGTTCCTTGTTGTGCTGCCCCGAGACGACGGACGTCCCGGTGATCGAGCGGAGGTAGGTGAGCACGTCCTGCCGCGTGCGGGCGGGGAACGCCTCGGCGTCGGACGGCGGTGGCACGACCGTGAACGCCACGGCCAGCAGGGCGGTGAGGCAGGCCAACAGCCCGCCACGGATTCCACGCACGGGAGCCCCTTCTCTTCGGCTTCATCGCGGTACGAGGGAGAGCGGTGTGCGGCCGGCGGGCCCCCGGCGCGAGGGCCGGGAGCCGCCGGTGTGCGGACAACGTAGTGACGGCGCGGGGCCGCGTCCATAGACCGGTCAAGCTGAATTCGCCCTGCAATCACGGGACTTCGGTCAGCACTTTACTGAACCTTGACTGAACGGGCCGGGCGCGCCGCGGCGGCCGTCCGCCGGTGCGGTACCCGCCTCAGCCGGGCGGTGCGGTGGACGCGCGCGGCGTCAGGACGGGCGTCGGCGCCTGCCGGGACGCCGCGCGCCCCGTCGCCAGCACCTCGAAGAGCGTCCGCGCGACCTCGGCGCCGAACGCGTGCACGTCATGGCTCATCGCCGACAGCGTCGGCCGCGTCAGGCGGCACAGCTGCGAGTCGTCCCAGGCGAGCAGCGACACGTCCTCGGGCACGCGCAGGCCCATCTCCCCCGCGACCGAGAGGCCCGCGACGGCCATCAGGTCGTTGTCGTACATGATCGCGGTCGGCCGCGCGGGACCCGCCAGGAGCGAACGGGTGGCGCGGGCGCCGTCCGCGCCGGAGAAGTCGGTGTCGGTCTGCCGCCCGCCGTCGAGCCCGAGTTCCGCCGTCGCGCGGGCGAACGCGTCGTGCCGGATGGCGCTGTGGCCCAGCTCGGCGCTGCCGCCGACGCGGGCGATCGCCCGGTGCCCGAGCGCGGCGAGGTAGCGCACCGCCTCGGTGACGGCGGCCCCGTCGTCCGTCCACAGCGCGGTGAACGGGCCGGTCAGCGACGGGTGCGCGACCGCCACGGCGGGCAGCCCGAGCGCGCCGAGCGCCGGGACGCGCGGATCGTCGCGCCGCAGGTCCACCAGCACCGAGCCCGCCACCTGTCCGGAACGCCACCAGTGCCGCTGGAGCTCCGCCTCCTCCTCCACATCGCGCACGAGCCGCAGCAGCAGCGCGCCCGACCGCTCGCCCAGGACGCTCTCGATGCCGGAGATGAACTCCATGTAGAAGGGCTCCAGGCCCAGTTGGCGCGCCGGGCGGCAGATGGCGAGGCCGATGGTGCCGGTGTCGCGGCGATTGAGCGCCCTGGCCGACAGGTTGGGCTCCCAGCCCATGGCGCGGGCGACGTCGAGGATGCGGGCGCGGGTCGCCTCGGAGACGCCCGGTTTGCCGTTGAACGCCAGGGACACGGCGGCCCGCGAGACCCCCGCGCGGCGGGCGACGTCCCGGATGGTCGTGCGGGGTTCGGTCACGCCGGTCTCCCCCCGGGAACGCGGCCTTCGATGGCGTGTCGAGCCTATCGCGGTACCGCACTTCCGTTCGTACGATGAGCCACCATGAACGCGTCCCACAAGAACGCCGCTCCGCCCGCGCCGCCTGATCCGCCCGGTCCGTCCGATCCCGCCGCCCGCGAACGGCTGCTCCTCGGCGGGCCGTTGGGACGGCAGCTGCTCCTCACGTTCCTCGACGTGCCGGACGAGGACTGGGCCGGGGACGGCTCCGCCGCCGAGACGCTGTTCCGGGCGCTGGGGCTGGGCGACGTACCGGGGTCCGGGCGGCTGGCGTACGACGTGCTGGACGGCACGTTCCGGCGGGTCGTGCCGCCGGAGGGGCGGCGGCCGCGCGACGTGCCGGACGAGGAGGTGCGGGGTGTGCTGCGCGAGCGCGTCACGCGCGGCGCTTGGCAGCGGCTGCGCGAACTGGACGAGCGGCGCGCCCTGTTGGCGCTGGCCGACGTCGCGTTCCTGTTCGGCTTCCGCGGCGGCGACCCGGAGCTGTGGGAGCTGAGCGGGCGCGCCGCCGAGGAGTTGCGCCCGCTCGCCGCCGCGCTGGCCGCCTCGCCCGCCGCCGCCGGGTGGTGGTCGCCGCTGGCGCGCGCCGACCAGCGGCGGCTCGTCGTGGAGGGCCCCGGGCCCGGGTCCGCGCCGCAGGGCGGCGTCGAGGCGGCCGTGCGCCGCGCCATGGCGGAGGAACGCGCGCGGCACGCCGCCGGGTTGTCCCGCCGCCCGCCGCCGGGACGGCGGAACGTCGGCGCCTGCTGGTGGTCGGCGCCCGGCTTCGCCCGTGGCACGGCGACGACCGGCGGGCGTCCCGGCCTGCCGAGCGTCGAGTTCGTCCGCTTCGAGGACGGCGGCTTCCCGCCGCCGGGGGCCGACGTGCGGGTGGAGCGGCTGGAGATCGACCCGGCGGCGCGCGTCGCCGAGATCCGCGGGCCGGACGACTGGCGGGAACTCGTCGCCCGCTTCCCGCGCGACGTGACGGGCACGCACGACGGCGAATGGCGCGCGTGGACCGACCGCGACGGGCCCTGGTACCTGCCCGACTGGGAGGCGCTCGCGGCGCACTACGACGGCGTGCACGTCACCGTGGGCGCCTGCCTCGCCGCGTTCGGCCTGGCGCTGCCGGTCGGGGACGGCTTCACCGTGCTGGCGGGCTGGACACCGGACGCGACGGTCTGGGTACGCGACACGGCCACCTCCGTGCGCACGCTCGGCCACTGGCGCGGCGACCCGGAGGACATCGAGGACTGGGACGACGTCCTGGCCCACTGGACCCCTCTCCCCTGACGCCCCACGCCCCGGCTTCCGCGATCACCCCGGCGACGCCGGACTTCACCACCGACTCGTCGCACACGACCCACTGGCCCCGCACGACAAGACCCGACGGCCAGACGACCCCGCGCCCACGGCTCCGAGCAACCGGGCGGGCGGGTATATGGACGCGCGGGCCTCCGGCACGCCCACACAGCTCGGCGCCGCGCGCACATCCACGGTCGGCACCGACGACACGACCGGTCCACAACCACCCTCGCCGTGCCTGCACTTCGCCACCGACTCATCCCACACAACCCACTGGCCCGCACCAACATGGCCCGGCGGACAGGCGACCTCCGGCCCGCACCCGAGTAGCCGGGCGAGCGGCGCGGCGGGCGAGTACACGGACGCGCGGGCCTCCGGCACGCCCACATGGCTCGGCATCGCGCAGACGCCGACGGTCGGCACCGACGACACGACCGGCCCGCAACCACCGTCGCCGTGCCTGCACTTCGCCACCGGCTCATCCCACACGACCCACTGGCCCCGGCCGACAAGACCCGACGGCCAGACGACCTCGCGCCCCACGCCCCGAGCAACCGGGCAGGCGAGTACATGGACGCGCGGGCCTCCGGGACGGCCGACGGCACGACTAGTCCGCGACCACCGTCGCGATGCCGGATCTCGCCACGGGCTCGTCGCGCGCGGCCCGTTGCCGTGCACCCGCCGGAATGAGCCCGCGACGAGAGAGATGCCCGCCGACCGCTGGTCAGCGGCACGCATGCGTCCGTCCTCCGGAGCACGGCCCCGGGGTCGTCGGTGCACACGGCGCGGCACATGGGCCGTGGTCGGTGGCCGCGCTCCGGTCCACGGGCGCGGCGACCGTTCTGGTCCCGGGACGGCGGCCGATCCGTCCCCCGGACAGACGCGCCGCCCCCGGCGCATGCGACTCCGAGGCAGCGGATCACACCCCTGCCGGGCGCGCGGGCGATCCGGCGACGCGGCGGGCGTGCGTACCCGGGGAAGGCGCGAGCGGGACGGCCGCTTCGGAGACGGCCACCGGAGCACCGGCACTCCGCCCTCCCCCGGGACCGGCTTCCAGCCAGGTGACCGGCGGGCCCGCCCGGGTACGTACCGTCGCGAGGCGCCGGATCGCGCCCCCACCGGGCTCACCCGGGCGATCCGGCAACGCGGCGAGCGCGCCTCAGGGGCACGAGCAGGGAAGCCGTCCCGAAGACGGACCCCGATCGGGCCGCCACCGGCCACGGCGGGCGCGTCAGGCCCGTACCGCGGGCGCCGCCAACTCCCGTGCCAGGTAGGCGGCCGTCGTCCCGATCAGCTCGGGTATCCGGTCGTAGCCCTCGAAGATGTGCCCCGCGTCTTGCACCGGCAGGTACTCCGACCGCACCCCGGCGGCCTCAAGCCGCGCGTGCAGCCGCTCGCTGTGCGACACGGGGACCGGCACGTCGGCGGTGCCGTGCACGAGGAGGAACGGCGGGGCGGCGGGGGTCACCTTGTTCTCCAGGCTCCACTCGGTGGTCCGCGCCCGCAGTTCGTCCGGCGGGAGGTCGCCGAAGAGCACGGCCTCCGGTCTCGCGGGGTCGGCGAGGGCGGGGGTGGCCAGGTCGTTCACCGCGTACCAGAGGGCGGCCGCGCCGATGCCGGGGTGGGTCAGGGCGGTGAGCCCGGCCAGCGTGCCGCCCGCCGACTCGCCCCAGACGCCGATCCTGCGCGGGTCGAGGCCGTAGCGGTCCGCGTTCTCGGTCAGGAACGTCACAGCGGCCCGCACGTCGTCCAGCTGCGCGGGGAACGACGCCTCGCCCGACAGGCGGTAGTCCACGGTCGCGACCGCAAGACCGGCGGCGGTCAGCGCGTCGAAGACGGCGCCCGGCGCGACGGTCGGCGGCATGTAGCGGCGGTCGCCCTCCCAGAAGGCACCGCCGTGTATCCAGACGACCACCGGTACGGGCCCGGCCCCCGCCGGTACGTGCAGATCGAGCAGCAGCGGCCGGTACCCGCGCCGTTCCGCGTAGGTGACCGCCTCGTGCACAGCCGCGCCCTGGCTCTCCACTCGCGCGCGCGGCACGCCCGGTGTCGTTCCCATACCCCTCGCCCTCCCTGCCCCGCGGACGCGGACGCGCCGCCGTGCCGTAACGATACGGCGCGGCGGCGCGCGGGACGGGCGGACGTCTCAGCGGCCCCGGTCGGGACGCCAGACGACGATGGCGGCGGACTGCCGCACGTCCTGGTACGGCACCAGGTCGCGCCGGTACGAGGCGTGCACCTGCGCCTCCGCCTGCCGCATGGCGAGAGCCGCGCCCTCCACGGCCTGCTGGAGTTCGGCCACCTTCGCCTGGAGGGCGGCCACCTGCGTCTCCAGCTCGATGATGCGCTTGATCCCGGCCAGGTTGATGCCCTCGTCCTGGGACAGCCGCTGCACCTGGCGGAGCAGCTGGATGTCCCGGGCCGAGTAGCGCCTGCCGCGCCCGGCGGCGCGGTCGGGCGAGACCAGGCCGAGCCGGTCGTACTGCCGCAGCGTCTGCGGGTGGAGCCCGGAGAGCTGTGCGGCGACGGAGATGACGTACACCGGGGTGTCTTCGGTCAGTTCGTAGGGATTGCCGCTCTGTCCGTGCCGGCCGTCCATCTCGTCACTCTCCCTTCGCGGCCTCGAACAGCCCTGCCCGAGGGTCCTCCCCCGCCATCGCGGTGCGGTACTCGTCCAGTGCCTTGCGCGCGTCGTCGCCCAGCTCGCGCGGTACGGCGACCTCGACGGTGACCAGCAGGTCGCCCCGGGTGCCGTCCTTGCGCACCGCGCCCTTGCCGCGCGCACGCATCGTGCGGCCCGGCGGCGTGCCGGGCGGCAGCTTCAGCGTGACGGGCGGCCCGCCGAGCGTCGGCACCTTGATCTCACCACCGAGCGCGGCCTCCGGGAAGGTCACCGGCACGGTGATCGTCAGATTGTCGCCACGCCGTCCGAAGACGGGGTGCTCGTCGACGTGGACGGTCACATAGAGGTCGCCGCCGGGGCCGCCGTGCTCGCCGGGGGCGCCCTTGCCGCGCAGCCGGATGCGCTGCCCGTCGTCCACGCCCGCCGGGATGCGGACCTGCATGGTCCGCTGGCTGGTCGCCCGGCCGCTGCCGCGGCAGACGGTGCAGGGGTCCTGCGCGATCAGGCCGCGGCCCTTGCAGTCCACGCACGGGTCGGTGAGCGAGAAGCCGCCCCCGCCGCCCCGGCTGACCTGGCCGGTGCCGACGCACGTGGGGCACACGCGCGGCGTCCCGTTGCGGTCGCCGGTGCCCTGGCACGCCTTGCAGGCGGCGCTGGACGACATCCGCAGCGGCACCGTCGCGCCGGACACGGCCTCGGTGAAGCTGAGCGTCACCTCGGACTCGATGTCCTGGCCGCGCCGGGGCGCCGTACGGGTGCCGGTGCCCCGGTTGAAGAGGCCGCCGAAGACGTCCCCGATGCCCCCGCCGAAGCCGCCGGCCCCGCCCGTGGTGCCCCCGCCGGGGGCGCCCTGGGCGCCCCCGAACAGGTCGCTCAGGTCGAAGTTGAACTGCCCGCCGGGGCCCCCGCCGGGGGCGCCGGGACGGAAGCCGCCCGCGCCGAACAGGGCGCGGGCCTCGTCGTACTCCTTGCGGCGCTTGGCGTCGCCGAGCACGTCGTACGCCTCGGAGACGTCCTTGAACCGCTCCTCGGAGGCGGTGTCCCCCCGGTTGGCGTCCGGGTGGTTCTCCCGGGCGAGCTTGCGGTAGGCCTTCTTGATCTCGGCCTCGGTGGCGTCCCGGGGGACGCCGAGGACCTTGTAGTAGTCCTTCTCGATGAAGTCCTTGGTGCTCATCCCCGGCGTCCCTCCTTCCCTGCCCGTCCGGGACCGGTGGCGTCAGCCCTCGTCGGGGGCACCGCCACCGTCCTTCTCCTGCGTGCCGTCGTCCTGCGCGTCCGCGGGCTTGCCCGGCTGCGGCTCGGCCACGCCCACGCGGGCGGGCCTGATGGTCCGTTCGCCGATGCGATACCCAGGCTGGAGGATCTGCACGCAGGTCGTCTCGCTGACGTCCGGCGAGTAGCTGTGCATCAGCGCCTCGTGGATCATCGGGTCGAAGGGCTCGCCCTCCTTGCCGAACTGCGCGAGGCCCATCTTCGCGGCCACCACCTCCAGCGACTCGGCGACCTGCTTGAAGCCGCCGACCAGCTCGCCGTGGTCACGGGCGCGGCCGATGTCGTCGAGCACCGGCAGCAGCTCGTTCAGGAGGTTGGCGATCGCCACCTCCTTCACGGCGACCCGGTCGCGCTCCACACGGCGGCGGTAGTTCTGGAACTCCGCCTGGAGCCGCTGCAGGTCCTGCGTCCGCTCGGCGAGCGCCGTCCGCGTCTGGTCGAGCTGGGCGGTGAGCGCCGCCTCCTGGAGACCGAGGCCCGGCAGGTCCTTGGCGTCCTTGTCGCCGAGCGCGCCGAGTCCGCCGAGGTCGCCCAGGTCCTTGAGGTCCTTCAGGTCGTCGGGGTCCCGGGCACCGGGCTCCTGGGCGGCGTCCGCCGCCCCGGCCGGGGCCGCGTCGCCCCCGTCCGCCTCGGCGGGACGCCCCTCGGCGCCCGCC
This sequence comes from Streptomyces sp. NPDC049879, assembly GCF_044461265.1. Lineage (NCBI taxonomy): Bacteria > Bacillati > Actinomycetota > Actinomycetes > Kitasatosporales > Streptomycetaceae > Streptomyces > Streptomyces sp. NPDC049879. Next base: position 133,174 of record NZ_JBITKT010000002.1, read on the forward strand.
TCGGCGTCCTGGACCTCATCGGGCTCCTTGTCGAAACCCTGGGGGTCCTGCGTCACGCTCCGGCACCACCCTTCGGCTTGTCGTCGTCCACGATCTCCGCGTCCACGACGTCGTCGTCGGCCTGGCCGCCGGCCGCGCCGCCCGGCGCGCTCTCGGTGCCGGTGCCGCCCGCGGCCTGGGCCGCCTGCGCGTCGGCGTAGAGAGCCTGGCCGAGCTTCTGGCTGGTCGCCGCGACCTTCTCGGACGCCTCGCGGATGGCCGCGGTGTCCTCGCCCTTGAGCTTCTCCTTCAGGTCGGCCACGGCCGCCTCGACCTCGTCCTTGACGTCGGCCGGGACCTTCTCCGCGTTCTCCTTGATGAAGTTCTCGGTCGTGTAGACGAGCTGCTCGGCCTGGTTGCGCGTCTCGGCGGCCTCGCGGCGGCGGGCGTCCTCGTCCGCGTACTGCTCGGCGTCGCGCATCATGCGCTCGATGTCGTCCTTCGGCAGCGCCGAGCCGCCGGTGACGGTCATCCGCTGCTCCTTGCCGGTGCCGAGGTCCTTCGCCGACACGTGCATGATGCCGTTCGCGTCGATGTCGAAGGTGACCTCGATCTGCGGCACGCCGCGCGGCGCCGGGGGCAGGCCGGTCAGCTCGAACATGCCGAGCTTCTTGTTGTAGGCCGCGATCTCGCGCTCGCCCTGGTAGACCTGGATCTGGACCGACGGCTGGTTGTCCTCGGCCGTGGTGAAGATCTCCGAACGCTTGGTCGGGATCGTGGTGTTGCGCTCGATCAGCTTCGTCATGATGCCGCCCTTGGTCTCGATGCCGAGGGACAGCGGGGTGACGTCGAGCAGCAGGACGTCCTTGACCTCGCCCTTCAGGACACCGGCCTGCAGGCTGGCGCCGATGGCGACGACCTCGTCCGGGTTCACGCCCTTGTTGGCGTCCTTGCCGCCGGTCAGCTCGCGCACCAGCTCCGCCACGGCGGGCATGCGGGTCGAGCCGCCGACCAGGACCACGTGGTCGATCTCGGACAGCTGGATGCCCGCGTCCTTGATGACGTTGTGGAACGGGACCTTGCAGCGCTCCAGCAGGTCGGCCGTCAGCTGCTGGAACTGCGCCCGGGTGAGCTTCTCGTCCATGTGCAGCGGGCCCTCGGCCGACGCCGTGATGTAGGGCAGGTTGATGCCCGTCTCGGTGGACGAGGACAGCTCGATCTTCGCCTTCTCGGCGGACTCGCGCAGGCGCTGGAGCGCCATCTTGTCCTTGGACAGGTCCACGCCGTGGGCGTTCGCGAACTGGCGGACCAGGTGGTCCACGATGCGCTGGTCCCAGTCGTCGCCGCCGAGGTGGTTGTCGCCGTTGGTGGCCTTCACCTCGACGACGCCGTCGCCGATCTCCAGCAGCGAGACGTCGAACGTGCCGCCGCCGAGGTCGAAGACGAGGATCGTCTGGTCGTCCTTCTCCAGCCCGTAGGCGAGGGCGGCGGCCGTCGGCTCGTTGACGATGCGCAGGACGTTCAGACCGGCGATCTCACCGGCCTCCTTGGTGGCCTGGCGCTCGTGGTCGTTGAAGTACGCGGGGACGGTGATCACCGCGTCGGTGACCTTCTCGCCCAGGTACGCCTCGGCGTCGCGCTTCAGCTTCTGGAGGATGAAGGCGCTGATCTGCTGCGGGTTGAAGTCCTTGCCGTCGAGCCCGATCTTCCAGTCGGTGCCCATGTGGCGCTTCACCGAGCGGATGGTCCGGTCCACGTTCGTGACCGCCTGGCGCTTGGCGACCTCGCCGACGAGCACCTCGCCGTTCTTCGCGAAGGCGACGACGGACGGCGTGGTCCTGGCGCCCTCGGCGTTGGTGATGACGGTGGGCTCACCGCCTTCAAGCACACTGACGACGGAGTTCGTCGTGCCCAGGTCGATGCCGACCGCACGTGCCATTTCGGTTTCCTCCAGCTGTTAGCTTGAGCGGATCTGACTCAAGACTGCCTCAGCCGGAACCATCAGTCAAATGACCTGAGCCCTGTCGGCTCAACTCTTGTCGCACCGGGATGCTCAGGTCGGGCGCGGGCCGTCCCCTGGGCCGTCCTCCGCGTCCTCCGGGGGGCGGAAGCAGAGCGCCAGCATGGCGACGTCGTCCTCCAGGGTGTCGGCGAAGTCCGTCAGATCGCGCCACACCAGGTCGATCACCCCGGCGGGCACCGGCGTCGTCCCGCCCATCAGCACGGGCAGCCGCTCCGCCAGCGGGTAGAAGGTCCCCGTGCCGTCCCGCGCCTCGGTGACGCCGTCGGTGTAGCCGAGCAGCACGTCGCCCGCACGCAAGGATACGGATGCCACCGCCGGGGGCCCGGCAACCTCGGAGCCGAGTCCCAGCGGCGGCGACGACTCGGCGCTCACCTCCCGTACGCCCCCGTCCCGCAGGAGCAGCGGCGGCGGATGCCCGCACTGCACGACCCGCACCTCGCCGCCCTCCGGCGCGTACTCGATCAGCAACGCCGTCGCGAACAGCTCCGCCCCCGCCGCCTCCGCCCTGGCCTCCTCCCGCACCTCGTCCTCCCCGTCCCGCGCCTCCTCCTCCGACGCGTTCTCCCTGCGCCACATCCCGCTCGCCGCGTCCACGCGCAGCCGCCGGTCCAGCCGTGCCGCCACGCCGCGCAGCTCGCTCTCGTCGAGCACCGCCTCGCGGAAGGCCCCCAGGAGTGCCGCCACCGTGCCCACCGCCGCGAGCCCGTGGCCGCGCACGTCCCCCACGACCGCGCGCACCCCGTACGGCCCCTCCCGCACGTCGAAGAAGTCCCCGCCCACCAGCGTCCCGATCTGGGCCGCCCGGTACAGGCCGCGGCACGTGACGGGACCCACCTGCTCGGGCAGCGGCGGCAGCACCGCGCGCTGGGCCGCCTCCGCGACGTCGCGCACCAGGATCAGGTCCCGCGTGTAGCGCGACCTGACCCACGACACGAGGACGCTGAACAGCACGATCCCCGCCACCGCGGCGTCGTCACCGTCACTGATGTGCGGAGGCCGGGTGATCGGCAGGGTCAGCAGCACCAGCACGCCGGCCCCCAGCAGGGCCGTCTGGCGCGGCGAGTACACCAGGCCGCTCAGGGGCGGGAGCGCGGCGAAGAAGAACCCCAGCTGCACCCAGCCCGGCACCATCGCCTGCGTGACTCCGCCGGCGATCAGCAGGACCAGCGGCAGGAAGCGCAGCCACCGGGGCAGCGGCAGGCGCAGCAGCCCGGTGGGGTTCTCGGCGCCGGGGCCGCCGCCGCGCCCCGGGCGGGAGAGGCCGTGGACGTTCACTGTTTCCTGGCGGACGCGACCCGCAGCCGGGCCGTCTCTTCCCGGATACGGGGCAGCTCCGCGTTCAGCGCGTCGCCCGGGCAGTGGGTCTCCACGATGTCGCGGTGCCCCGAGATCACCGCCAGGTCGGCCTCCTCGCCCTCCGGCACGCGGCTCGCGTCGTTCGTCGACACCATGCGCACGTGCCCGCGCGGGTCGGCACCGGGGCGCAGCTTCCACGCGGCCACCTGGGCGATCCCTGTGATCAGCGCGTCCGGCACGGACTCCCCGGCGAGGAAGTCGCCGAGCGCCGCGATGCCCACGCTGTCCCCGTTGAAGCCGGTGGTGTGCGCGCCCATCACATAGCGCTGGTAACCCCCGCCGCGGCCCTCGTAGATGGTGCCGCACTTGTCCACCACGAAGTTGTAGCCGACGTCGTCCCACCCCATCCGGGTGACGTGGTCGGCCTGCATGGACTTCAGCATCTCGGGCGCGTCCGCGCAGTCGTAGTCGTCCGGATGGTTCGTGTGGTGGATGAAGACCGCGCGGGCGGCGCCCGTGTACGTCACCGCCTCCGTGCGCAGGTCCTCGTCCGCCCCCCAGCTGTCCCGCGTGACGACCGCGGGCGCGGGCGCCTGCTGCTGCACGGGCGGCAGTATCCGCTCGGCGGCGCGCGGGCGCGACGGTTCCGCGTCGCCCGCCAGACGCGGGGCGTCCCACGTCACCAGCAGGGCGAGCGGTATGACGGCTGCCCAGACGAGCGCCCGGCGCGACCACGACCACATAGCGAAGCCCTCCCGACCCGGCCGTCAGGGCAGGATCTTGACGGCGCTCGACCAGTTCAGGCCGAGGCGCTCCTGCGCCGCCATGTGCAGGAACTGGAAGGCCTCCAGCTCGCGTGCACGCCGCAGCGGACCGACGTCCAGCGGTCGCAGGCCGCCCGAGGCGGCCAGCTCCGCGACGGACCGCTTGGCGTCCTCGTCGTCGCCCGCGATCAGCACGTCGAGCGGCTGGCCGGCGACCCGGCCCGTCCGCAGCGTGCTCGCGAAAGTGGTGTTGAACGCCTTCACGACCGGCACGCCTGGCGCCGCCACCGCGGCGATCTCCTCGGCGGCCGAGGTCCCCGGCGGCACGGCCAGGGAGTCGAAGGTGGCGAAGTCCACCGGGTTGCAGATGTCCACGGCGACCGATCCGGCCAGCGCGCCGCCGTACTCGGCGACCACGTCGCGCCCGGCCGGGTACGGCAGGGCCAGGACCACGAGGTCGGCGCCCTCCACCGCGTCGGAGTCGGCGGGCCGCACGTCCCCGCCCGGGGCGTCCTGGCGCAGTTCGCCCGCCAGGGCGGCGGCCTTCTCGTGCGAGTGGTCCACGAGCCGGACGGTGTGGCCGCCCGCGAGGGCGCGGGCGGCTATGCCACGGGCCATGGAGCCCGCACCGACAATCGTCACGATCATGTCCCCATGCCAGCACGGGCCCCGGGGACCCGCATCTCGGCGGGAGCGGCGTACGCGCAGGTCGGGCGCGTGGGTCGGGCGCGTACGGCGGGCGCGCGCCGCCTGCCGCGCGCCCGTGCTCAGCCCAGGGGCGCGTCCTCGCGCAGCGCGGCGAAGAGGTCGTCGGCGGCGGGCTGATCGAGGGCGAGCCGGTTCGCCCGGGTGGGGTGCGGGACCGTCGGGACGGTGTGGAACGTGAGGCCGCCGTCCGGCACGGCGCGCACGTCCGTCACCAGGCCGCGCAGCTCGTTCAGCGAGTCGAGCCCCGGGTCCGCGGTGATCGCCGAGGTGACGGCCGACAGGACGGGGTAGAGCCGCGTCGGGTTGGCCAGCGTGCCCTGCTCGGTCAGCCGGTCGTAGACGAGGCCGAGGAACTCCTGCTGCCGCGCCATCCGGTTGAGGTCGCTGCCGTCGCCGACGTAGACGCGGGCGCGGACGTACGCGAGGGCCTGCTCGCCGTCGAGGAGGTGGCGGCCCGCGGGCAGGTCGTGGCCCACGTTCGGGTCGCGTTCGGCCTCCGCCAGCTCCACCTCGACGCCGCCGAGCGCGTCCACGAGGCGGGCGAAGCCGTCGAAGCCGATCACGAGGTGGTGGTCGACCCGGATGTCCGTCATCCGCTCGAACGTGCGGATCGTGCAGGCCGCGCCGCCGAACTGGTACGCCCAGTTGAACTGCGCGCGCTGCGCCCGCGTCGTGCCGCCGTCCTCGCCGCGGCAGCCCGGGATGTCCACGACGATGTCGCGCGGCACCCCGACCAGCTCGGCGCGGCGGCCGTCGCCCGACAGGTGGAGGAGCAGCACGGTGTCCGAGCGGGCGTTCCCGGTGCCTGAGCCCCAGTCGTCGCCGATGACCATGATGTTCCTGGCCTCGCCGGACGTGGGCCTGGGGCGCTCGGCCGCGTCCTCGTCCAGCGCCTCGGCGGCGGCGTGGTCGGTGCGGATGTTGCTGTCGAGCCGCTGGTAGGCCCACAGCGCGACGCCCGCGCCGGCCGCGAGCAGTACGCCGAAGGCGAGCAGCGACCACCAGAGGACCTTCTGCCCGCGCGTCATATGGAACGCCATGTGCCCATCGTGCGCGTCCGGGCCTTGAGGCCTGTGACTTTGGGAATGATCTGCCGATACCTTCGCCCGAAAGGACCTAGACCAAAGTGGGCAGCGTAGGGGACGACCGATGGGATAAGTTACTACCTAGTACAACTCGTCGCCCACTCCTACTCCCCCGCCAACCCGCCGGGTCATGCTTCCGTCCCGAGGAGCCGTCTCATGCAACTCGCCGCGATCATCGTCTCGCTGGTGCTCACCGCGGTCGCCGTCGCCCTGATCAGCCGGGCCGTCGTGCGGCTGGTGGGTGTGATCCGCCAGGGCGCCCCCGTTCCCGCGGGCACCAGGACGGACCAGCCGGGGCGGCGCACGCTGACGCTGGCCAGGGAGTTCCTCGGGCACACCCGGATGAACAAGTGGGGCGTCGTCGGCGTGGCGCACTGGTTCGTCGCCATCGGCTTCCTGACCCTCGGCCTCACCATCGTCCAGGCGTTCGGCCAGCTGTTCGCGGCGGACTGGACGCTGCCGGTGCTGGGCGGCTTCCTGCCCTACGAGGTGTACGTCGAGTTCATCGCCGCGGGCACGACGCTCGGCATCCTCACGCTGATCGTGATCCGGCTCCTCAGCCTCCCCTCCCGGCCGGGGCGCAAGTCGCGCTTCACCGGGTCCACGGCCTGGCAGGCGTACTTCGTGGAGTACGTCATCCTCACCATCGGCGTCTGCATCCTGCTGCTGCGCGGCCTGGAAGGCGCCCTGCACCACGTCGACGGGTACGAGGCGGCCTACTTCGTCAGCTACCCGCTGGTCGCCGCGTTCGACGGCCTCTCCACCGGCACGCTCCAGACGCTGGTCTACCTGGTCGCGATGATCAAGCTCGCGACGACCATGGTCTGGGCCATCACGGTCGGCCTCCGCGTCGACATGAGCGTCGCCTGGCACCGCTTCCTCGCCTTCCCGAACATCTGGTTCAAGCGGAACGCGTCCGGCGCCCCGGCCCTCGGCGCCCTGCTGCCGATGACGTCGGGCGGCAAGCCGATCGACTTCGAGACGGTCTTCGAGGAGGAGGGCGGCGAGGAGACCCGGTTCGGTGCCTCGAAGATCGAGCACTTCTCCTGGAAGGGCCTGCTCGACTTCTCCACCTGCACCGAGTGCGGACGCTGCCAGTCGCAGTGCCCCGCGTGGAACACCGGGAAGCCCCTCTCCCCCAAGCTGCTCGTCATGTCGCTGCGCGACCAGGCGCACGCCACGGCCCCCTACCTGCTGGCCGGCGCGAGCGCCGCCACCCCCGACACCCCCGCCACCGGCACCCTCCCCGCCCCGGACCGGCCGCTGGTCGGCACCGCCGAGGAGCAGGGCGTCATCGACCCCGACGTCCTGTGGTCCTGCACGACCTGCGGCGCCTGCGTCGAGCAGTGCCCCGTGGACATCGAGCACGTCGACCACATCGTGGACATGCGGCGCTACCAGGTCATGATCGAGTCGGCCTTCCCCAGCGAGGCCGGCACCATGCTGAAGAACCTGGAGCGCAAGGGGAACCCCTGGGGCCTCGCCAAGAAGAAGCGCCTGGAGTGGACCAAGGAGGTCGGCTTCGAGGTGCCGGTCGTCGGCCAGGACGTCGAGTCCCTCGCCGACGTCGAGTACCTCTACTGGGTCGGCTGCGCGGGCGCCCTGGAGGACCGCGCCAAGAAGACCACCAAGGCGTTCGCCGAGCTGCTGCACATCGCGGGCGTGAAGTTCGCGATCATGGGCGGCGACGAGGCGTGCACCGGCGACTCCGCCCGCCGCCTGGGCAACGAGTTCCTGTTCCAGCAGCTCGGCGAGCAGAACGTCGCCGCACTCGACGCGGCGGGCGCCACCCGCATCGTCACCACCTGCCCCCACTGCTTCAACACGATCGCCAACGAGTACCCCCAGCTCGGCGGCGCGTACGAGGTCGTCCACCACACCCAGCTGCTCCAGCACCTGGTGGACGAGGGCAAGCTCGTGCCCGTCACCCCCGTCGAGGGCCTGATCACCTACCACGACCCCTGCTACCTCGGCCGCCACAACAAGGTCTACACCCCGCCCCGCGAGATCATCGGCAAGGTCCCCGGCCTGCGGAACGAGGAGATGCACCGGCACAAGGAGCGCGGCTTCTGCTGCGGCGCCGGCGGCGCGCGCATGTGGATGGAGGAGCGCATCGGCAAGCGGATCAACGACGAGCGCGTGGACGAGGCCCTCTCCCTCGACCCGGACATCATCTCCACCGCCTGCCCCTTCTGCCTCGTCATGCTCAGCGACTCCGTGAACGGCAAGAAGAACGCCGAGGCCGCCAAGGAATCCCTGCGCGTGGTCGATGTGGCACAACTCCTGCTGGAATCCGTCCGGACGGAGGCACTCCCCGGCGACCACACCGCTCCGGAGGCGGTACGTTCATAGGCGTGGCCGGATACACAGGACAGCCCGACGACCAGTACTCGCCGTACGGACAGCAGCCGTACCCGAACACGCCGGACCAGGGGTACGCCTATCCGCCGCCCGGCCCGGACCCCGAGCCCGCGCCGCAGCCGCCCGCGCTGCCGCCGCTCCCGTGGCGGCAGCTGCTGACCGGCATCGTCACGCGCCCGCAGGACACGTTCATGCGGATGCGGGACTACCAGATGTGGGCCCCGGCACTGATCGTCACGTTCCTGTACGGCATGCTCGCCGTCCTCGGCCTGGAGGACGCCAGGGACACCGTCCTCGACAGCACCGCCTCCACCGTCGCGCCCTACCTCATCGGGACGGGCGTGGCGATGGTCCTCGGCGCCCTCGTCCTCAGCACGGTCACGCACAACCTGGCGCGCCAGTTCGGCGGCAACGGCATCTGGGCGCCCACGGCGGGCCTGGCGATGCTGATCATGTGCATCACCGACATACCGCGCCTCGCCCTGGCCCTCTTCCTCGGCGGCGGCGCGCCCCTCGTGCAGATCGTCGGCTGGGCCACATGGCTCGGCGCCGGGGCGCTCTTCACGCTGATGGTCAGCGCGTCCCACGAGATCAGCCGCCCCCGGGCGCTCGGCGCCTCCGTGGTGCAGCTGCTCGCCCTGCTGATGCTCATCAAGCTGGGCACCATCTGACCGGCCGCGGTACCTCGGGTAGCCTCGGGTCCGTGCTTCTGTCAGACAAGGACATCCGGACCGAAATCGACCTCGGCCGCATGGGCATCGACCCCTTCGACGAGTCGATGATCCAGCCGAGCAGCATCGACGTCCGCCTCGACCGCTACTTCCGGGTGTTCGAGAACCACCGGTACCCCCACATCGACCCCTCGGTGGAGCAGCCGGAGCTGACACGCACCATCGAGCCCCCGGCCGACGAGCCGTTCATCCTGCACCCGGGCGAGTTCGTGCTGGCCTCCACGTACGAGGTCATCACCCTCCCGGAGGACCTCGCGTCCCGGCTCGAAGGCAAGAGCTCCCTGGGCCGCCTCGGCCTGCTCACGCACTCGACGGCCGGCTTCATCGACCCGGGCTTCTCGGGCCACGTCACGCTGGAGCTGTCGAACGTGGCGACGCTCCCCATCAAACTCTGGCCCGGGATGAAGATCGGCCAGCTCTGCCTCTTCCGGCTGACCTCCCCGGCCGAACGCCCTTACGGCTCGGCCGGGGTCGGCTCCCGCTACCAGGGCCAGCGCGGCCCTACGCCGTCACGTTCGTACCTGAACTTCCACCGGACATCGATCTGACCGGCACGGCACTCCGCAACCGCGCACACCGGGGACACCTCAACAACCGCCCCGGCCCGATCCGTTCACTCCCCAACTGCTGCATGGGAAACCGAGTGGTACTGAACTCGTGCCCCTCGGCACAGCGCACAACGGTGACAGCGATCTGCAACGCTTCCCTCTCCCCATCTCGACGACGACCGCCACCCTAGGGGACCCACAGGCCACTCCCACGCCGCCACTCCGCGCTGTCCCGACCACGCCTCGATGGGGTAAAGTGATCCCGGACGCTGCACAGCAGCACCCAACGCGGGCGTAGTTTAATGGTAGAACATGAGCTTCCCAAGCTCAGAGCGCGAGTTCGATTCTCGTCGCCCGCTCTCATGCTTAAGGCCCAGGTCAGCGACCTGGGCCTTGTTCGTTGACCGGGTCGGCCAGCCACCGCATACCAGATCCGCGCCAGAAGCGCCGAAGCCCACCGTCTCTTGGGCCGTCCTCACAGGCACCCCCCGCTCCCAGGTCCCCAAACAGCGAGCCCAGCGGCGCACTCACACGCAGGGATCTCAGTAACGCAACCGTCTTGACCAGTACATGCGCAGATGCCCCACTTCCGTAAATCGCTCACGGCGGACTCAGAACGGCGGGATACTAGCTGCCTGCCGGCGGACGATTGAAGCACGCCCAAGATATCTATAGCGGGGACGACCTAGGCCACATGGAAGACATAGAAGATCTCGATGACATCTTTCCTCACCATTTCGCAGAGAGGTACTTCCCCTGCCGCCACGGGCAAATCGAGTTCGTCCTTTTCCAATCACGCCTCGCAGCTCTCGCCTGGTTGAGAAGCAGCGTATCCCGCAGTATCGACGACGAGATCTTGCGACTAGAACAGGAAAAAGAGGAACCACACAACGAACCTTCGGGACTAGAAGGGGAAGTGAACCTTGCTCTCACAGAGTCGATCTACATGCTAGATAGCGATACCCGCGGCATCACCTCCGGCGCGATTATCGCTGCCGCAGTGGCCGACTTGGAAGCCCTGGTGCATCAACTGCTCACTTCCTCGGAAATCAAAAAGCTACACCACAAGGGCTTCAACCAAAAACTGCGCACTCTTGAGGTAAGGTGGAAGAATCGGATCGACTCTAATCGACTACACGAAAGGGTTGAATGGCTCCGAAGCAGGAGAAATTCGTTCGCCCACCGCCTACTAGACGAGTCCATGTTTGCCTACTGGACTGAGGACCGGATCAGGGAGTTCGAGCTGAGTGATGAGGAAGTCGAACAGGCACTGCTCTACGTAGGAGAAGTGGCCGAGATGCTGGAAGACGCCGCCGCGCAGGATCACTAGCACGGCAAGCCGTTCTTCGCCCGTGCCTGTTGATACGAACTCCTCAGAGCATGATTCACCCAGTATCGCCACTGCCCCTACGTCACCACGAGATGGTATGCACTCGAGCAGAGCCGTCTCGAAAAGAAGGGGACGACGCGTCCTCAAGCTTCCATTCCCGCCGCCGACTCCAGAAGACAGGCCCAGGTCAGGTTCCTGATCCCCGACCTGGGCCGTTGCGTTATCGCGGACGGGCCTACAGGGGCGACCGTTACGTACCCAATCCGTCGACGTGCCCCTTATCCGGGACAGCCTTCCGCTGGACCCGCACCCGGGCGTCGATGCCTCGGGCGACTTCCTGCTGACGCTCACGGTTCGAGTGCTGGTAGATCATGGCCGCCTTCTCTGAGGACTGGCCCGCCCGGACCTGGTGTCCTTCAGCGTGGCGCCGCTCTGGGTCGAGAGGGTATGCCCGGTGTGCCGCAGGCCGTAGAACCGGAAGTCCTCAGGCATGCCGACCCTGGCCCGGGCCCTGCGCCATTTTCGCCCAAAGGTTGACCGCCGGAATGGCTTGCCTTTCTCGCCCAGGAACAGCAATCCGTCCGGTGCCTTCTCCGCGTACCAGGCCAGGTGCCTTCTAAGCACTTGCTCCATGAAGGCCGACAGCACGACGAGACGCTTCCCCGCGTCCGACTTGGTGTCGCCGACGACCCGCCGCCCGGTGGTCAGTTCCGGAGCGGCCCGCCGCATCCATACACCCACCACGTCCAGGTCGACATCCGGCCGACGCATCGCCGCCTGTTCCTCGGGCCGCAGCGGACCGTATGCAGCGAGGTAGACCATCAGGCGCCAACGCGGCACCATCGCGTCGGCCAATGCGTCCACCTGTGCCACAGTCGCGACCGGCCGCTCAGCCGCGGACTCCTTGCCCGCGCCCCTGATGCGGCACGGATTCCGGCGAAGTTGGCCACGCCCCGGGCCGTCCAACCACGGCCGCAGGGTTCTTTTCGCTGCGTGATCATCGCCTCGCGGTGGGACGAAGGAACCTCCGACAAACCCCACTTCGGGACGTCCCGCGTCGGGTAGAACGTCCCTGGTGCCGTCCTGAGGAATGGGGAGAGACTGTGGCGCCGAACGAGCGGCTACGAGCTGTCATGGCAGCCGGAGGCTGGACGTATGCCTACCTGGCGAAGAAGGTCGAGGTGGACCCCAAGTCCATCGAACGGGTGAACCTCGGGCGTACGCCACGCCGCAGCACGGCCGTGCTGGCAGCGGAGACCCTAGGAGAAGACGTGCACGCACTGTGACCCTCACTGCGCCAGGCCCGGCCGACCCGCGCTATCAGCCCCGAACTCGTCGCCCTCCACGACCAGCGTGCCGACGTCCCCACGTCCGCGTTCGTGGACATGCTGGTCCAAGCCCGCGAACGGATTGACGTGCTGGTGTACGCGGCCGTGTTCCTCCACGAGGCGTACCCGCGCTTGAACGAAGCCCTCAAGGAACGGGCCGCCGAGGGCTGCACCATCCGTATCGCCATCGGCGACGCCGACAGCCCGAACGTCCAGCAACGCGGCCAGGAAGAGCGCTTCGGCCACGGCATCGAGTCCCGCTGCCGGTTGGCCCTCATGCATTACCGCCCGCTCGTCGGCGTCCGGGGGATCGAGGTGCGTAAGCACGGCACCACGCTCTACAACTCCATCTACCGCGCGGACGACCACATGCTCGTCAACGCGCACGTCTGGGGAGTGAACGCGTACGGTGCCCCTGTCTGGCACCTCCGTCGTAACGGCGACGGCGGGATGTTCGACACGTACGCCGAGAGCTTCAACGCGGTATGGGCCACCGCGGATCCGATCGAGGAAGTCTGACCATGGCACGCACCGAGTACTACGACGACCCCAACGCCCCCAAGCCGAACAGCATGGTCGTCGCAGCATCCGCAGTCGTCACCGACGACCAGGGCCGCGTCCTTCTTCAACGCCGACGCGACAACGACCTCTGGGCACTCCCCGGCGGCGGCATGGAGCTGACCGAATCGCTCCCCGGCACGGCCGTACGCGAGGTCAAGGAAGAAACCAGCCTAGACGTCGAAATCACCGGTCTCGTCGGCACCTACACCGACCCTCGCCACATCATCGCCTATACGGACGGCGAGGTCCGCCGCCAATTCAACGTTTGTTTCACCGCCCGCATCATCGGCGGCCAGCTCGCGATTTCAGACGAGTCCACAGAGCTACGGTTTTTCAAACCGAACGAACTTGACGCCTTCCCATGCATCACACTCAACGGCTCAGGATCACTCATCACCTCCGAGGAAATAAGGTGCACCTCGGGTAGAGCGCATTTTCCTGGCGCGATCCCGATGCGTCACGCCTCACTCACTTCGTCAGCCGGCATCCAAGCTTCCACCCGCATTTCAAGTTCGCGAATAAAACGGTCTACTGGAACTGGTTTTCCAACAGCCGCAAGCGTCACTATGACCCTATCGGCGACCTTCTTGAGAGCCTTTGGCGTGCGACTCTGGGGCTCCATTCCTCGCACCATAGATTCAGCCAGCGAGATCGCTAGCATCAACTCTTCAGGCCGCTGACCAGAAGGCCACAACTCAGTATCTTCGTAAGCTTCACGAAGCAAAGGAATTACTTCCTTGGGAATTCGAAACCCCGTGGCCCATGAAGGCTCCGTTTCCGAGCCGTAAACAGTACGCAAGAGGAATGGCTCGGTACCCGCCAAATCATTCTGCGCTTCCAGCTCTTTGGCGATCGTAGCGATGGGTCGGGTAAATCCTTTAAGCTGCCGATTGGATGGGTACCCTGCGAGCTCGTATACAGAAGCACGATCGACGAACCCACCATTCGCCGCAGCAGCGATGATGGCCTTCGCCTGCGGCGGGTATCGCAGCAACAGTTGCTCAAGGAACAGGGCGAGCGATTCAGCCGTCCACCCGATCTCGACGGTTTCCGTTGCATCCTTTGCACTCTGCAGTTGCTTCAGGTCGTTCACTGAGTTTTCATCAACTTGCAAGTCGAACAGTTGATCGGCCCAAGAAAGCATCTCTCCCGGAGACAGCATAAACAGCCGAACGCCCGCATCCTTTTTCATCTCAACAACCAGTTCTTGGCGCGGGCGGGCCGGAAGGTCACTCTCTTGAGGAATCCACCAATCCGGTTTAATATCACCCGTAACCAACAGAACGTCACATTTTCGAGATTCCGCCTCTAGTAGAATCTGCCTCCAAAGCAGGTAGTCACCAGCCGCTTGCTCTGGGGGCTTATTTTTAAAGTCCTCGTACCCGGGTGGTATTTCTTCGTCAGCACGTTCTTGCGCTTCCTGGACTGCTTTCGCATAAGCGCTCGACCCCAACGGGTCGCCTACGCGCCCTTGCAGCAAGCCCTCCAGCGCCCCTAGCACAGGATCTTCGTTAGTCCCGGTAGCGCCCGAGAGGGCGTCCTTAGCGGCTTGACTTTGGATCAACGCCTTGACATCTATCACAATCTGAGATAGCGACTTTAAGGCTGTGTCGATGTGCTCGACAACTTCCGCATCATCTTTCAAATGGACCGCAGTAAGCCATCGATCAAGAGCATCTTTCGCCGACCGACTAATTTTGTCAAGCGCACCCGAAGCCTCCCTCGCCTTACTTTTATGATGATGGCGAATAGACGCCTTTTCGCGGCTGCGCCAAAATTCGGCGAGCACCTGATGAGGGATCCAAAGACGCTCACGCAGGTTGGTTAATACCGCAAGGGTATCTTCACGAGTTCGACTGTTCGACCGGTACAAATTGAGCAGAACGTTAGTATCGAGCACAACCATACCAGTGCGGAAAATTCGTTCATAATCCGCTGGCTGCGGACTTCGATACGCCTCATCGCAGTCAAAAATTCCCCTACCGGATTGTTCGATCTCGGAAATCTCGCCACCCATACGACCGCGTCCCACTTCGTGATTCTCCAGCAACTTCGCAGCAAGTCTCTCATCTAGGCTGGCCTGCTCGCCAAGATTTCGACAATCGCAGGGGAGTGCTCCGTCCGTGCACGACGCTGGGCCGGGTTCCGTTCGTCCGCGCTGGTGCGGGAGCGCGGCATGGCGTGCTGCCGGACGCTAGTGGACTGGCCTATGACGAAGACCCGGTCAGTGAAGACCTCCGAGGCACAGGCGCCGATCACGTCCGGCGTGTCGTCTCGAACCAGGGCTGGACCCCTCACCCGCAGGCGGACATCACCGGCAAGGCTCCAGGCACGCGAACAGCCCAATCAACAGCTGATCGACAGCCAACCAGTCCGCCGGGCCGTGCCCGTTCCGTGCCCGATCGAGCGGAGATCCACGGGCAACCACGGGCACCACGAAGTAGGCCGGGCAGTCAAAGGTGGCAGCGTATGCCCTGGTCAGCGGGTGTAGATGGCCTGTATGGCTCGGTGATTCCCAAGCTCAGAGCGCGAGTTCGATTCTCGTCGCCCGCTCCAGCACGAAGGCCCAGGTCAACGACCTGGGCCTCTTCGGTTGTTCGGAACTCTTGGCTCTCCTGTGCCCGATCCCGTGGTTGGGGCCTCGCCTCTGGGGTTGGCCTCCTTGAGGGTGGTGGAGCGCGCGGAGTTATTGCGTCCTCGTGCAACTGCCTCAGCGCACCTTCGTGTTCGAGGACTTCAGGCGCGTCGGACACGCTGTGTGAGCGCTGGCCCCGTCCGGGTGCCTCCTGGCACTCGGTGTCGTTCTCGTGCCGTTCCCCGGCCTGTGTCTCTCGGCCCCGTGCCCCGCGTCTCACATCGTGAGCAGAAAGGCTGAGGAGGCGCGTGATTTGCGCCACATATGAGAGGTGGGGATCTCAGATGAGCGGGTGTTGGGGGTTTTCACCTTTCGAAGTGTGGCACCGAGTGCCAGTCGCGGGTATCTCAAGGAAGTGAACACAGATGAGGTAGAGCTTCGCTCATGTGAGCGGAATGTGGCGGAGCTTTGCGTTCCGCTTCAAAGCCTTGAAGGGCGGATCTCCTCCGTCCTCGCCCTGCCGTCGCTTTCGATCCCCTGGCTAGCGGCGTATTGCGCCCGGTGGATCTGTAGGTCATGGTGCCGTGCCGCCTTGGATCTGGGTATGTTCCTCGCCGTCAGGGCAGCGAGCGTGAGGGAGCCGGTCCCGTGTCGACCACACAGCAGCAGCACCCCGAGGCCGGCGGACGAGCCGGGATGCCGAAGTACGTCTACGACTTCACCGAGGGCAACCGCCACCTGAAGGACCTCCTCGGCGGCAAGGGGGCGAACCTCGCCGAGATGACGAACCTCGGGCTGCCGGTCCCGCCCGGCTTCACCATCACCACCGAGGCGTGCCGGACGTACCTGGAGAGCGGCGCGGAACCGGCGGCCCTGCGCGCCGAGGTGAGCGCGCATCTCGCCGCGCTGGAGGCCGCGATGGGCAGAAAGCTCGGCCAGGCCGACGACCCGCTCCTCGTCTCCGTCCGCTCCGGCGCCAAGTTCTCCATGCCCGGCATGATGGACACCGTCCTCAACATAGGCCTCTCGGACGCCTCCGTCGCCGGGCTCGCCGCGCAGGCCGGTGACGAGCGCTTCGCCTGGGACTCGTACCGCCGCCTCATCCAGATGTTCGGCAAGACCGTCCTCGGCGTGGACGGCGCGCTCTTCGAAGAGGAACTGGAGGCGGCGAAGAAGGCGAGGAACGCGGCGAGCGACGTGGACCTCGACGCCAGCGACCTCAGAAAGCTCGTCACGCGCTACAAGAAGCTCGTCGTCCGCGAGGCCGGGCGGCCCTTCCCCCAGGACCCGCGCGACCAGATGGACCTCGCGATCCACGCCGTCTTCGACTCGTGGAACACCGACCGCGCCAAGCTCTACCGCCGCCAGGAGCGCATCCCGCACGACCTCGGCACCGCCGTCAACGTCTGCTCCATGGTGTTCGGCAACCTCGGCCCCGACTCCGGCACCGGCGTCGCCTTCACCCGCGACCCGGCCAGCGGCCACCAGGGCGTCTACGGCGACTACGGCGACTACCTCCAGAACGCGCAGGGCGAGGACGTCGTCGCGGGCATCCGCAACACCGTCCCCCTCGCCGACCTGGAGACCCTCGACAAGACCTCCTACGACGCGCTCCTGGGCATCATGGCGACCCTGGAGAACCACTACCGGGACCTGTGCGACATCGAGTTCACCATCGAGCGCGGCAAGCTCTGGATGCTCCAGACGCGGGTCGGCAAGCGCACCGCCGCCGCCGCGTTCCGTATCGCCACCCAGCTCGTGGACCAGGGCCTCATCACGGAGGCCGAGGCGCTGCAGCGCGTCAGCGGTGCCCAGCTCGCGCAGCTCATGTTCCCGCGCTTCGACGAGAAGGCCACCGCCGAATGCGTCGCGCGCGGCATCGCCGCCTCGCCGGGTGCCGCCGTCGGCAAGGCCGTCTTCGACTCGTACACCGCCGTCAAGTGGTCGCGCTCCGGCGAGAAGGTCATCCTCATCCGCCGCGAGACCAACCCCGACGACCTCGACGGGATGCTCGCCGCCGAGGGCATCCTCACCTCACGCGGCGGCAAGACCTCGCACGCCGCCGTCGTCGCCCGGGGCATGGGCAAGACCTGTGTCTGCGGCGCCGAGGAACTGGAGGTGGACACCAAGCGCCGCCGGTTCACCACGGCGGACGGCACCGTCGTCGAGGAGGGCGAACTCGTCTCCATCGACGGCTCCACCGGCCGTGTGCACCTCGGTGAGGTGCCCGTCGTGCCCTCGCCCGTCGTCGAGTACTTCGAGGGCCGGATGCACGCCGGGGCCGAGGAGGCGGACGAACTCGTGGCCGCCGTCCACCGCGTCATGGCCTACGCCGACCGCACCCGCCGCCTGCGCGTGCGCGCCAACGCCGACAACGCCACCGACGCGCTGCGCGCCCGCCGCTTCGGCGCGCAGGGCATCGGCCTGTGCCGCACCGAGCACATGTTCCTCGGCGAACGCCGCAAGCTCGTCGAGTCGCTGATCCTCGCCGACACCGACAAGGAGCGCGAGGGATCCCTCAAGCAGCTCCTGCCGCTCCAGAAGCAGGACTTCGTCGAGCTGTTCGAGGCGATGGACGGACTCCCCGTCACCGTCCGCCTCCTCGACCCGCCCCTGCACGAGTTCCTCCCCGACATCACCGAGTTGTCGGTACGCGTCGCGCTGGCGGAATCCCGCAAGGACGCCAACGAGAACGACCTCCGCCTCCTCCAGGCCGTCCACCGCCTCCACGAGCAGAACCCGATGCTCGGCCTGCGCGGCGTCCGCCTCGGGCTCGTCGTCCCCGGCCTGTTCACGATGCAGGTACGGGCCATCGCGGAGGCCGCCGCGCACCGCCGCGAGGCCGGTGGCGACCCGCGCGGCGAGATCATGATCCCGCTCGTCGGCACCGTCCAGGAGCTGGAACTCGTCCGCGAGGAGGCCGAGAAGGTCATCGCCGAGGTCGAGTCCACGACCGGCACCGCCCTCGGCATCTCGCTCGGCACGATGATCGAGCTGCCGCGCGCCGCGCTCACCGCCGGGCAGATCGCCGAGGCCGCGCAGTTCTTCTCCTTCGGCACCAACGACCTCACCCAGACCGTGTGGGGCTTCTCCCGCGACGACGTCGAGGCGAGCTTCTTCACCGCCTACCTGGAGAAGGGCATCTTCGGCGTCTCGCCCTTCGAGACGATCGACCGCGACGGCGTCGGCAGGCTCGTCGCCGACGCCGTCCGCGCCGGCCGCGCCGTCCGCCCCGACCTCAAGCTCGGCGTCTGCGGCGAGCACGGCGGCGACCCCGAGTCCGTCCACTTCTTCCACGAGGTCGGCCTCGACTACGTCTCCTGCTCCCCCTTCCGCATCCCCGTCGCCCGCCTGGAGGCCGCCCGCGCCGCCGCGAACCCGCGGACGGACACGACGGCCTGACCCCCGTCACCCCTGCGGAATCAGGGTTTGTGGGCGAAGATCCAGCGGTTGCCCTCCAGTGCGTCGTTCGGTTCGGGGAGTGGGCCGCGGTTGTGGTGGTGTGTGAAGTCGAAGGGGATGCGGACCTGTGTGGACCAGCCTCTGGATTTCAGGGATCCGGTCGAGTCGGGGCGGGGTTCCTGTGTGAAGAGGGTGAGCAGGTCGATGCCGAGCCGCTGGCGTGTTGACGTGTAGATCGTGCTGTCGCGGTACTGCAGGAGGTCTTTTTCCAGTTTGGCTTCGTAGGCCAGTGCGCTGCCTGCCGTGGTCAGGTGGTCCACCGTGTCGATGATGCGTGTCTCGGCGGCGGGTGGCAGGTAGAAGAGGACTCCTTCTGCCAGCCACACGCTCGGGGTGGCCGGGTCGAAGCCGGCGGTAGTCAGTGCGGTGGGCCAGTCGTCGCACAGGTCGGCCGGTACGGTGATGCGTTTGGCCTGCGGGGTGGCCGACAGGGCCGTGAGGACGTCGTGTTTGAACGCGAGGACGCCTGGCCTGTCGATCTCGAAGACCACGCAGTCGGAGGGCCAGTCAAGGCGGAAGGCCCGGGTGTCCAAGCCCGCGCCCAGCAGGACGACTTGGCGGGCGCCCGTGCGGACCGAGCCGAGGAGGAAGTCGTCCAGGACCCTGGTGCGCAGCGCGAAGTAGCCGGCGAACCGCCCCCACAGCGGGTCGGCGTCGCCGTCCGGGACCTGCTCGATGCGCACCGGCCAGTCCGCGCACGCCGGGACGGCGCGTACGAAGTGTTCCGCGTAGACGTCCTGGGCCAGGCCGTCGTGGCGGTGGGTCTCGATCGCCCGTGCCGCGGCGACCAGGAGGGCGGTCAGGCCGACGCCCTCCAGCTCGGGGTGTGGTGAGGTCATGGGCTTCCTCTGTTCGGGAGCAGGACGGGTTTGACCACGCGGCCCGCGTCGCAGTCGCGTTCGGCCTCGTTGACGTCGGCCAGCGGGTAGGTGCGGATCAGTTGGTCGAAGGGGAAGCGTCCGGTCTGCCACAGTCCGGTCAGCAGGGGGATCAACAGGCCGGGTACGGCATCCCCTTCGCAGAGGTGGCGGATGCTGCGGCCCCGGTCGAGCGTGCCCGGGTCGAGCGGGAGCGGGGTGTGGAGCCGTGCCACCAGGCCGAGGACGCCGAGGGGGCGCAGGGCCAGGAGCGCGTCGTTGATGAGCGCGGGCGAGGCGGTGGTGTCGAGCGCGTACGCCGCGCCGCCGTCGGTCAGCCGGCGGATGCGTTCTGGCAGTCCCGGCGTGGTGGAGGGCAGGGGGATGGCGCCGAACCGGGCGGCCAGGTCGAGCCGTTGGGGGTGCCGGTCGACGGCAAGGGTCAGGGCACCGGCGGCGGTCGCCGCCATCACCGCGGCCAGGCCCACCGCTCCCGCGCCGAGGACGAGGAGGGTGTCGCCCGGGCCGAGGGCGAAGGTGTTCAGCACGGCCCCCGCGCCGGTGAGGAAGCCGCAGCCGAGCGGTCCGAGCAGTTCGAGGGGCAGTTCGGGGTCCACCCGGACGGCGTTGCGGGCCGGGACGAGCGCGTACTCGGCGAACGAGGACTGGCCGAACCAGCGGGGGGCCAGCGTTCTCCCGGCGGCGTCGGTGAGCCGCGGCGGGTCCTCGCGGCGTCCGCCGAAGAGGTTGAGGGCGGCGAAGGAGTCGCAGTAGGCGGGTGCGGCGCGGAGGCAGTTGCGGCAGTGTCCGCAGGAGTCGAAGCTGAGGACGACGTGGTCGCCGACGCCGATCGCGGTGTCCGGGCCGCCGCCCGTCCGCACCACGACCCCGGCGCCCTCGTGCCCGAGCACGGCGGGCAGCGGGCTGCGGCCCGCCGAGCGGCGGACCGCGAGATCGGTCCTGCACATCCCGCAGCCCGCGATCTCGACCAGGATCTCCCCGGCGGCGGGCTCCGGCGGCAGGGTCACGTGCTCGACCGCGAACGGGCCCTCGTACGACCGCAGTACGGCCGCCTGGAACCTCATCCGCACGGCTCCTCGGGGCGGTGGACGACGAACGGCCGCAGGTTCCCGTACAGGCCCCACGGTCCGCCCGCGACGCCGACGCCGCTGTCCTTGTCGCCCGCGAAGGGCTGGGCGAGGGACAGTTCGGCGTGGTGGTTGATCCAGGCGGTGCCGCATTCGAGCCGTTCGGCGACCGCCTGGGCGCGGTCGGGGTCGGTGCCCCACACGGAGCCGCCGAGGCCGAAGCCGGTGCCGTTGGCCGCGTGGACGGCCTCGTCGAGACCGCGGTACGGCAGCACGGGCAGGACCGGGCCGAACTGCTCCTCGGTCACCACGCGGCTGCCGGGCGGGACGTCGGTGAGGACCGTGGGGGCGAAGAACCAGCCGGGCCCGTCCAGCCGGTGGCCGCCGGCGGCCGCCCGCGCCCCGTCCGCGAGGGCCTGCGCGGTGATGCGCTCGACGCGGGCCAGCTGCGGGGCGTTGTTGACCGGGCCGAGGCGGGTCGCGGGGTCGAGTCCTGGCCCGACGGGGACGGCTTTCGCGCGCTGGGCGAGTGCCTCGACGACCTCGGCGTGGAGCCGGGCGGGGGCGTAGACGCGTTTGACCGCCATGCAGACCTGCCCGCAGTTGCGGAACGCGGCCCAGAACAGCCGGTCCGCGATGCGGTCGATGTCGGTGTCGTCCAGCAGGATGGCGGCGTCGTTGCCGCCGAGTTCGAGGGTGACGCGGGCGAGCGAGGCCGCCGCCGCCCCGGCGACGGCCCGCCCGGTGGGCACCGAGCCGGTGAACGTCACGTGGCGGATCCCCGGGTGGGCGGCGAGACGGGCGCCGAGGGGCTCGCGGCCGGTGACGACGGTCAGGACGTCCTCGGGGAGGGCGTCGGCGAGGAGGGAGCAGAGCAGGCGGGTGGCGAGGGGGGTGAACGGGGACGGTTTGAGGACGACGGGGTTGCCCGCCGCGAGCGCGGGCGCGAACTTCGCCGCCGCGAGCTGGAGGGGGAAGTTCCACGGGACGATCGCGGCGACCGGTCCGATGGACCGCCACCGGATCTCGCTGTGGACGGGCCTGCCGTCGGTGATCCGCCGGGTCTCGGGGGCGGTGAGGTCCGCGAAGTAGCGCAGGCGGGCCGCCGTGCGGGCGGTCTCCGCGTGCGACTCGGCGAGGGGCTTGCCCTGTTCGCGGGTGAGCAGCCGGGCGAGCCGGTCGGCGGCCGACTCGACGGTGTCGGCCGCCAGGCGCAACGCGGTGGTGCGGGCGGCGGGGTCGGCGCGCCAGCCGTGCCAGGCCCGGTGGGCCCGGCCGACCACGGCGTCCAGCTCGTCCGGGTGCTGGTCGGGGGCCTCGTCGAAGGCCTCGCCTGTGGCCGGGTCGGCGACGGGGAAACGCGCGGCGGGGGCGCGTTCGGGGGTCGGCATGCCGGTGGCCGGGTCAGGCGGGGACGTTGGCCGCGTGGTCCCGGGCCTGCCGGTGCATCTCCGCCCGGAAGGCCGCCACCAGGTGCGGCTGAATCCTTCCTGCATCGCGGTCGCCGCCCTCGCAGACCGCTCCGCGCACGCCGACGATGTCCGTGCCCATGCGCGTCAGCGGGCCGAGGTCGGCCTGTTTGACGCTGCCCGCGAGGGCGGCGAGCAGACCGGACGCGTGGGCCAGGCGTACGAACTCGGCGCAGGCGTCCGGCGGGACGTGGTCGAACAGCCGCGTCCCGTCCTTGATCGCCGTGTCGAGCATGGCCGCGTCGGCGCCGGAGCGGGCGGCGATGTCGGGCAGGGCGAGCGGGTTGACGCAGCCGATCCGGTGGGCGTCGGCGTAGCCGGAGGCGACGACGAGCGCTTCGGGGCGGTGGTCCTTCACCGCGCGGACGACGGCGCGCATGACGTCGATGCCCTGGGCGGGGGTCGTGCATCCGTACAGGCCGACCTTGATGTACGTGGCGCCGGAGACGACCGCGCCGAGGGCGGCCTGGGCCACCGTGCCGGGCTTGTACGGGACGTCCCCCACGGTGGCGGAGACGGGCTTGCCGGCGGGGATCGCGTCGCGGATTTCCCGGATGACCCAGGGGAAGTTGGCGCCGAGGGAACCCTCGTCGGGCTTCTTGACGTCGACGATGTCGAGGTGTTCGGCCGCCTTCGCGCAGTCGAGTGCCTCCTCGACGCTGTCCGGGGAGATGAGAAGCAACACCGTGGGCTCCTTCCCCCGCGTGTCCGCCGCCTGCCCGAGGCGCGGGTGTGCGGGATGACCTTGTTGATGTGCGGTGTGCTCATCCTTTCCGCCGCCTGTGGGGACCGGTAGAGCGTGCGGTGTCTCCGGGGGGCGCTCGCGGGCATGGGGTGCGCCGCGCGCAGGTGTGTGAATAGGGGCGTGCGACCGGTCCCCGTGGTGGCCGCGTGACTTCCGTGCTGCGACCGGGAGTTGATCTCTTCGTGGCCTTCGGGCGTGCCGGTGTACTGGTTTCGTGACGGATGGCCGGTCCCGCTTGGGGAAGCCGTGCCATACAAGTGATGATCGAGTCGCAGCAGATGAGCAGGGAATGAGGGGGTACCCATGAAGTCAAGGACGCGTCGGGCTCAGTTGGTCGCGGTGGCGGCTGCGGGAGTGCTGGCACTGACCGCCTGTGGCGGTGACAGCGACTCCGACTCCGGCTCCGAAGGGGCGGACGGCCAGGAGAGCACCGGCGGGGGCGGGGAAGGGGACGGCGAATCCCTCGCGGACCTGTCCCCGCAGGAGGTGTCCGACCGTGCGCAGGAGGCGCTGGGTTCGGCCACGTCGGTGCGGATGCGGACGCTGACGGACCCCGAGGTCATCGGCATGGGCCTCGACCTCCACATGGACCAGGACGGGTCCTGCGAGGGGTCCGTCACCCAGGGGGGCGGGGGCTCGGTCGAGCTGCTCGTCCGCGAGAACGACGAGGTCTGGATGAAGCCGGACGCCGCGTTCTGGCAGTCGCAGCTCGCGGTCGCGGACGAGGCGACGCTCAGCCTGCTGGAGGGCAAGTACCTGTACGGCCACCTGAGCGACACGGAGTTCTCGCAGATGGCCGGGGCCTGCTCGCTGTCGGCGATGCAGTCCGAGCTCGGCTCCGACGAGGGCTCGGGCGGGCCCGACGAGGTCGGCCCCGAGACCGACTACAACGGCACGCCCGTGATCACCCTCACCGGTCCCGACGACGAGGGCAACGAGGTGACGATGCTCATCGCCAACGAGGGCGAGCCGTACCCGCTGCTGGTCCGCACCGCGCAGGGCGGTACGGATGTCGAGATCGAGCTGAGCCAGTACGGCGAGCCGGTCGAGTTCGAGGAGCCGCCGGCCGACCAGGTGCTGGACATCGCGGACTTCCGCACCGGCGACGTCGGCGCCTGACACCGCGCCCGGCCCGCCGTAACGGGGGCCGACGGCGAAGCGGCGGGCGCACACCGGGGGACGACCGGTGTGCGCCCGCCGTTGTCGCGTCCGGTCAGTTGTCCGCCAGGGCCTCGATGAGGGGGGCCGCTGCTTCCGTGTCGGGGAGCAGGAAGGACGTGATGCCCAGGTGGGCGCGGAGGAAGGTGAGTTTCTCGGCCAGTTGGGGGACGGTGCCGATGAAGACGTGCGGGGATTCGAGGACGTCGTCGGTGGTGAGGGTGGCCCCGGTGCGGCGGCGCAGGTCGTCGGCACGGCGGCGGGCTTCGGCCTTGGCGTTGCCGGTGACGACCATGGGGCCGCCGGTCGGGTAGGTGTTCAGCTCCAGCTCGGCGAAGCGGTCGCCGGCCGCCTCGCGGACCCAGCGGATCTTCTCCTCGGTGGCGGCGAGGGTGATGCTGGGGGCGTCGAGGGCCGGCAGCCCGTTCGCGTCCTTCCCGAGGCGGGGGGCCAGGCCGACGATCTGGGCCTCCCTGGCCGCGAGGGTCAGGAGGCGTTTCCCGCCGCCGCCGATGAAGAACGGCGGGTGGGGGCGCTGGACGGGCTTCGGCTGGGCGTCGAACGCGGTGATCGTGTAGTGCTCGCCTTCGAGGGACAACTTCTCGTCGGCGAAGCAGCCCTTGAGGACCTGGATGGCCTCGGTGAGTTTGGCGACGCGTGTGCCGACGGGTTCGAAGGGGATGCCGATGGCGTCGTGCTCGGGCTTGTTCCAGCCCGCGCCGATGCCGATGTCCAGGCGCCCGCCGGAGAGCCGGTCGAGCGTGGCGAGTTCCTGCGCCAGGACGGCGGGGTGGCGGAGGTTGGTGTTGAAGACGAAGGTGCCGACGCGCAGCTTCTCGGTCGCCGCCGCGGCGGCGGTGAGGAGGGGCACCGGCGCGTACTGGGCGAGGAGGTGGTCGGGCGCCATCAGGGCGCTGTAGCCGATCGACTCGGCACGGCGGGCGAACGCGGCCAGCCCGGGTCCGTCGTGCAGCTCGCCGATCGAGGCCAGGAAGCGGAAGGGACGCATCGCGTCATCGTGCCCGCGATGGGCGGCGAACACCAGAGGCTTGCCGCGCGCACCGGTGTAACACATTGCCATGCGTGATTGCTCTAAGTAGTGTGCTGAGCCTTTGGGGACGCGGACTTGGGGGGAAGATCGTGGGACGGCCTTCTGATTGGTCTCCGGTGGGGATGGAGTCGGATCCGACGCCAGGTGATCCGGAGGAGGTCCGTGAGCTCGCTGACGAGTTGCAGACGTTCGCGGACGATGTGGCGGAGGCGTTGGGGAAGATCCGCGGGTTGGCGTCGGATCGTGCGGTGCAGGACTGGGCGGGCCTGTCGGCGGAGGCGTTCCGCAACGAGTTCGATGGTGTTCCCGGGAACCTGGAGAAGCTGCGGGACTCCTACGACCTGTGCGCCCAGGCGTTGGGGACGTACTGGCCGAAGTTGCAGACGGCGCAAGGGCAGGCCGACCGGGCTCTCGACCGTGCGATCGCCGCTCAGGCTGATCTGACCTCGGCACAGGGCGCGTTGGGGGACGCGCAGGACTGGGTCGGCCGGGCCGGGGACGAGGCCGAGCGCCTCCAGCGCGAAGGGGAACGGGCGGGCGCGCCCGCGCCGGACGAGGCGGAGGTGCGTGCGGCCACGCGTGACCGCCAGGCGGCGGACCAGGCCCGGGAGTCCGCGCAAGCCCGCGTCGATACCGCGCAGGACAGTCTTGATGCGGCGCGGGAGCTGGCGCGGCAGGCCAAAGAGATGCGCGAGGAAGCCGCACGCCAAGCGGCGCGTGACATCGACGAAGCGTCCGATGCCGGTATCCAGAACCGCAAATGGTGGCAGAAGGCCGTCCACTGGGTCACCGAAAACTGGGACACCATCGTCGACGTATGCAAGGTCATCGTCGCGGTCCTCGGCGTCGTCGTGATGATCATCGGCGGCCCGCTGGCCTGGGTCGTCCTCGCCGCAGCCCTGGTCGTCCTCACCGACACCTTGGTCAAATACGCCAGAGGAGAAGCAGGACTCCTCGACGTGGCCTTCGCCGCGCTCGACTGCATCCCGGGCATGAAGGGCCTCACCACCCTCGGCGGCCTCGCCCGAGGACTGAGAGGCGGCCTCTCCGCCGCCCGCACCGGCCTGCGCGGCCTCCGGCAGGGCGCGCTCGGGCTGGGGCGCAGCCTGCGCCGTTCCGGCCGTGGCGCCGACGACCTCGTCTGCCGCACCGACCCCATCGACATGGCCACCGGCGAGATGGTCATGTCCGAGACGGACGTCGAACTGCCCGGCGCGCTGCCGCTCGTCCTCCGGCGCCACCACCGGTCCCGCTTCCGGTCCGGTGGATGGTTCGGCCCCTCCTGGACGTCGACCCTGGACCAACGTCTGCTGCTCGATCCGGCCGGTCTGCGTCTCGTCACCGACGACGGCATGATCCTGGACTATCCGCGCCCCGAGGCCGGGGTGCCCGTCCTGCCCGTCGAGGGGCCGCGCTGGCCCCTGCGATGGGAGAACGGGCCCGGGTCCGGGCTGGTCATCGAGCGGACGAGGACGGGTGAGTTCCTCCGCTTCGCCCCCACCGCCGGACGACCGGGCGGTGAACTCCCCCTCGTCGCGATCACCGACCGCAACGGCAACCGCATCCGGGTGGAGTACGACGACGAGGGCGCGCCCACCGACGTCATCCACGAGGGCGGCTATCACATCGGTGTCACCACCCGTGGCGGGCGCGTCACGGCGCTGCGCCTCCTCAACGGCGACGGGCGACCGCTGCTGCGGCGCTTCGAGTACGGCGCACAAGGCGACCTCACCCACGTCGTCAACTCGTCGGAGAAGGCGACCCGATTCAGTTACGACGAGCGGCGGCGCATCACCGGATGGCTGGACCGGAACGCGGTCTGGTACCGGTACGTGTACGACGACAGTGGGCGCTGCGTCGCCACCGAGGGCATGGACGGGCTGCTCAACAGCCGCATCGCCTACGACACCGCTGACCACCGCACCACGTTCACCGATGCTCTGGGCCACACCACCGTCTACCAGTTCAACGACTGCTACCAACTGGTCGAGCAGACCGACGCGTTGGGTCACCGGACGACCCGGGTGCACGACCGTTTCGACCGCCTGCGTTCGCTGACCGACCCCTTGGGCCGGACCACGCGGTACGAGTACGACGCCGACGGCCACCTCTCGGCACTCGTGGAGCCGGACGGCACCCGCCACATCCAGGAGAACGACAGCCTGGGCAAGCCGGTCGCCGTCACGCAGCCGGACGGCGGGGTCTGGCGGATGACGTACGACGAGCGGGGCAACCTCACCTCCGAGACCGACCCCGCCGGAGGGCGGATCGACTACACCTACGACCGCACCGGGTCCGTCGTCACCATCACCGACGCCGACGGCCGCAGCGCGCGCCTGGAGAACGACGCGACGGGGATGCCCGTGTCCGCCACCGACGCGGAGGGCGCGGTCACGCGGCTGGAGCGGGACGCGTTCGGCAGGGTCGTGGTGACCACGGCCCCGGACGGACGGGTCACCCGTTCACGCTGGACGACGGAGGGTCTGCCGGCCGGACGCGTCCACCCGGACGGCAGCGCCGAGCGCCGCCGCTACGACGGCGAGGGCAACCTGCTGGAGCACATCGGCCCCAGCGGTGCGTCGACCCGTTTCACCTACTACGGGCTCGACCTGCTCAGCAGCAGGATCGACCCGGACGGCACCCGGCTCGACTTCGCGTACGACGGCGAGTTGCGTGTCACCTCGGTCACCAACGGCGCCGGTGCCGAGTGGACCTACGAGTACGATCCCGTCGGCCGGCTGACCCGTGAGACCGACTTCGGCGGGCGGACGCACAGGTACCGCCACGACGCCGTCGGCCAGCTCTTGGAGCGCACCAACTCCATCGGACAGACGGTCCACTTCGTCCGCGATCACCGCGGAAAGGTCGTCGAGCAGCGCGCCCCCGAGGGGGTGACCACCTTCGCCTACGACCTGATGGGCGAGGTGCGGGAGGCCCGTGCCCCGGGCGTGGAACTGTCCTACGAGCGCGACACGTTGGGTCGCATCCTGGCCGAGACGTGCAACGGCGCCACCGTACGCTCCGAGTACGACGCGCGCGGCCGCCGGATCAGGCGCGTCACCCCCTCGGGCCACGAGAGCCGGTGGGAGTACGACGACCGCGACCAGCCCACCGCCGTCGAGACCGCCGGGCGCCGCGTGACGTTCGCCTACGACGGCGACGGCCGCGAGGTCGAGCGTCGTGTCGGGGAAGCCGGGCTCAGCCAGACCTGGAACGACGCGGGACTGCTCGCCGCGCAGACCCTGCGGACCGGCCACGGCCCGGCCGCCCGGTCCCTGCAACAGCGCGCGTACACGTACCGCCCAGACGGCGCGGTCACCGCGATCACCGACCGCCTCGCCGGGGACCGCTCCATCGACCTCGACGGCCGGGGCCGCGTCACGGGGGTGCGGGCGGAAGGCTGGACGGAGCGGTACGCCTATGACGCCGCCGGTGACCTCGCCGAGACCGACTTGCTCCGGGACGAGGGCCGTCCGCGGCGCCGCCGTTCCGACATCGGCTACCAGCACGACGCCCAGGGCCGCGTCGTGGTCCGCCGCCGCAAACGGCTGTCCCGCAAGGCCGACGTCTGGCACTACACATGGGACAGCCAGGACCGGCTCATCGCGCTGACCACCCCGGAAGGCACCCGCTGGACCTACCTCTACGACCCGTTCGGCCGCCGCGTCGCCAAGCGGCGCATGGCCGCCGACAGCGTCACGGTCGAGGCGGAGACACTGTTCCACTGGGACCGCTTCGTCCCCGCCGAACAGACCGAGAGCACCGCCGGGGGCGGTCTCCGGCGGACCGTCTGGGACTGGGAGCAGGACCGGTTCACGCCCGTCACCCAGATCGAGAGCAGCGCGCTCCGGGACCGGCCGCAGGAGTGGATCGACGAACGCTTCTACGGCATCGTCGCCGATCTCGTCGGCACGCCGACCGAACTCTTCGACGAGACGGGCGAGGTCGCGTGGCATCAACGGGCCACGGTCTGGGGCGCCCCACTGGACCGCGCCGACGACCAGCGGGCGTACTGCCCCCTCCGCTTCCCCGGGCAGTACGCCGACCCCGAGTCAGGCCTGCACTACAACTATCAGCGCCACTACGACCCCGACACCGGCCAGTACGTCACCCTCGACCCCCTGGGACTGGCCCCGGGCCCCAACCCGCGCGCGTACGTCACGAACCCGCACACCGCCGTGGACCCGTTCGGTCTCGCCCCGGACTGCGAGCGCGCGCTCGCGGCGGCGCGTGAGCGGGCCAACCTGGAACAGGCACGCCCCGGCGCCAACAAGCACACGCGGCCGACCAGCTCCGCCGGGCTGGCCGTGACGGACGCGGCCGGCAACCAGCACGTCTTCAACGGAGCGAGCATCAAGGGCGGCGGCGACCACAACCTGCACCCGGACGTACAGGCGGCGTACGACAGGGTCCCGCAGAATATCCGTCTGCCAGGCAACCAGCATGGGCGATGCGGCGAGGCCGAGGCCCTTACGAACGCGCTCAACGCAGGGGTCGATCCCCGAGGTGGGACGATGGCTGCCGTCCAAGTCCGCGCCGTAGGCAACGACGTACACGGCGATCCAAAGGTGATCTGTCCGTCGTGTGCCCATGTACTTGACCAGTTCGGCATCACAGGAGTGACGTAGGAATGACAGCACCCGGGAATGCGCGGTGGTCGCAAGAGACGGAACGTGTTCTGCGTGGAGCCGGGTGGTCACCGGGACGCGCTGTGGGCGTTGAGTCGTACGAGGAGCTGCTTTCCCGAAGCGGCGGTTTTGCCATGCATCCGGCGGCGCGTGATTTCTTGGCCGAATTCGGAGGCTTGGAAGTAGAGGCACGTGGGCCGGGCATCAGCGCGTTGAAGGCTGATTTCCAAATCGATCCGACTCTGGCTGAAGGGGAAGACGAGATCTTCGACGTGCTGAGCGAGGAAGCGGGAACCAACCTCTACCCCCTCGGCATGATGGGACGCCGCAATCTGTACATCGGCATGGCAGCCGACGGCAGGGTGTTCCTGGGCATGGACAGCGTCTCGGAATACGCCGAGAACGGAGACCGGGCGCTGGAAAAGCTCGTGGAAGGAATCCGGTGACGCCTGATTCAAGCGTCTGGGCGCCAGCGAGCGGCGGTCGACGAAGGCGGGCCGCGTTCCCCGGGTTGGGACTGGTCCGGGTGGGAGGCTGCACCCTCCCGGTCACGCCGGCGGCGAGGAGGCGTCGGGCGGCGGGGACGATCAGGTGGTCCGCGCGGCGGGCGACGAGGTTGAGGTCGTGCGAGACCATCACGATCTGGTGGCTGATGGCCCGGCCGATGTCCACCATCTCGGCGAAGGTGACATTCGGCGGACGGAAACCAGCCGGTTTACGTTCCGGCACGTGAAGCGTGCTTGACGTGCATGAACAGTTCGGAGTCACAGGATCTTCCTGACATGGATGACCACAGCGCGAGGCGTTGGTCGCCGACCGCGGAGCGTGTCTTGAGAGAGGCGGGCTGGACCCCGCAGCGCCGGGTGCCGACGGAAGAGTGGGAAAGGTCCCTCGAAGAGAGCGACGAGTTCGAGATGCACGAACGGGCGCGTGTCTTCCTGGCCGAGTTCGGCGGCCTCGCCTTCGACCTGTCAGGGAAAGGTGTCACTATGGCGCTCGGCCCCTTCTCGTTCGATCCGCTGGAAGCGAAATGGGAGGCCGACATCTACGAGTACATGAGTGAGGAGAGCGGCAAGGCCCTGTACCCCATCGGAGAGATGGACCATAGGAACCTGTTTTTCGGTATGGCCCAGGACGGTTCCGTCTACCGGGGCCGCGATCACGTCGAGTTCTTCGCAGAAAGCGGCGACCAGACAGTGGACAAGCCCGCCGTCGGGTACCGGTGAGAAGTTGTCCCATACGAAGGACGTGTCCGCGTGGCAGTAACTCCGGACTCACGGTGGCCGGTGAGCACGGAGCATACGCTCCGGGCTGCTGGTTGGTTTCCAGGGCGGCAGGTGGATACCGCGCGCTGGGAGGATGTCCTGAGGGAGCACGGCGGATTCGAGATCCATGATGCGGCGCGTGCCTTCCTGCGGGAGTTCGGTGGGCTGCTGGTGGAGCGCGCTCCCGCCATGCGAGCGCTCGGCCGCACTCCCTTCCACCTCGATCCTCTGGCGGCCGAATGGGAGGACGAGATCTTCGAAGTCCTCAGCGAGCAGGCAGGCGCTAGCCTCTACCCCGTGGGGTCCACGGACAGGGGCGGCGTCTACCTCGGCATGGCGCCCGACGGAGCCATGTACTCCGGGCTGGATGACGTCGCGCTCGTGGCGAGGACACCCGATGCCGCACTCGAACGCCTGACGGAAGTCATGCCTGCCAGAGGGAACTCGGACGACTCGTGAGTTTCCCGAGGAAATGCGGGGATTGCGGGGGGGGAGGGGGGGGAGGGCAGCAGGTGCACACCGCGCGGGGGCGGCCGGGCTGGGGTTGCCGGGTGGTCATGGAGTGGGCGTGCAGCGGCCCCCGGTGTGGTGGCGGCCTATCGGGAGCATCAGGGGGCGGGTCGAGATCGGGTCTTCGATGATGCGGCTTTCCAGGCCGAAGACCGCGCGGACCGTTGATTCGGTGAGGACTTCGGCGGGTGTGCCGGTGGTGTGGAGGTGGCCGTCGGCGAGGGCGATCAGGTGGTCCGCGTAGCGGGCGGCGAGGTTGAGGTCGTGCAGGACCATCACGATCGTCGTGCCCCGGTCGTGGTTGAGGTCGGTCAGGAGGTCGAGGACGTCGATCTGGTGGCTGGCGTCGAGGAATGTCGTGGGTTCGTCGAGGAGCAGCAGGTCGGTCTGCTGGGCCAGGGCCATGGCGATCCAGACGCGCTGGCGCTGGCCGCCGGAGAGTTCGTCGACGGCGCGGTCGGCGAGGTCGGCGGTGCGGGTGGCGTCAAGGGCGGCGGCCACGGCGGCGTCGTCGGCGGCGTTCCAGCGGGAGAAGAGGCCCTGGTGCGGGTGGCGGCCGCGGCTGACGAGGTCGAGGACGGTGATGCCCTCGGGGGCGATCGGTGACTGGGGCAACAGGCCGAGCGTGCGGGCGAGTTCCTTGGCGGGCAGGCGGTGCACCGCCTTGCCGTCGAGGACGACGCGGCCCGCGCGCGGCGCCAGCAGGCGCGACATGGAGCGCAGCAGCGTCGACTTGCCGCACGCGTTGGCCCCGACGACGACGGTGATCGCGCCCGGCGGCACGGTCAGGTCGAGGGAGCTGACGACGGTGCGGTCGCCGTAGCCGAGGGTGAGGTCCTCGGCGGCGAGTGCGTGGGACGTGGTCACAGCGAGCCTCCCGCCCGGTGGGCGCGGATGATGAGGTGGATGAGGTACGGGGCGCCGAGGACGCCGGTGACGACGCCCACGGGGTAGCGGACGTCGAACGCGTACTGGCCCGTGAAATCGGCGACGAGGACGAGGAGCGCGCCGACGAGCCCCGCCGGGACCAGCAGGGACGTGCCGGGGCCGGCCAGCCGGGCGGCGATGGGCCCCGACAGGAAGGCGACGAACGCGATGGGCCCGGTCGCGGCGGTGGCGAAGGCGATCAGGCCGACGGCGGCGACGATCAGGGTGACGCGGGTCCGTTCGACGCGGACGCCGAGCGCGGCGGCGGTGTCGTCGCCGAGCTGCATCGCGGCGAGGTCGCGCGACCGGGACAGCAGGACGGGCGCAAGGACGGCCAGGGCGGCGAGGGCGGGCACGGTCTGCTCCCAGGCGGCGCCGTTGAGGCTGCCGGTGAGCCAGCGCATCGCCTCCTGGAGGTCCCATTCGGCGGCGCGGGAGAGGACGTACGCGGTGGCGCTGTCGAGCATCGCGGCGACGCCGATGCCGATCAGCACGAGGCGCGTCCCGGCCACGCCGTCGCGGAAGGCGAGGAGGTAGATCAGCAGCGCGACGCCGAGGGCCGCCGTGATCGCGAACACGGACACCTGCGTCTCGCCGAGCGAGAGGGTGACGATCGCGAACGCCGCCGCCGCGCTCGCGCCCGAGCTGATGCCGATGACATCCGGGCTGGCGAGCGGGTTGCGCAGCATCGTCTGGAAGGTGACGCCCGCCAGGCCGAAGCTGCACCCGGCGACGGCGGCGAGGACCGTACGCGGCAGGCGCAGCCGCCCGACGGTGAACGACGCGCCCGGCACCTGCTCGCCGAGGATGACGCGCAGCACGTCGCGCGGCGGGTAGTACGTCTGCCCGAAGACGAGGCTGGCGGCGAACGCGGCGGCGACGAGCGCGGCGAGGACGAGGACGACGGTCCTGCGGCGCGCGGCGCGCCGGGTCCGGCCGCGCCTGACCGCGTACGCGGTGGTCGGGACGGCGGTCACAGGGCACGCACCTTCTGACGGCGGACGATGTGGATGAAGAACGGGGCGCCCACGAGCGCGGTGACGATGCCGACGTCGATCTCGGCGGGCCGCGCGACGACGCGTCCGACGACGTCGGCGGCGGTGAGCAGCGCGGCGCCGGTGAGGGCGGAGAACGGCAGCAGCCAGCGGTGGTCCACGCCGGTCAGCAGGCGGCAGGCGTGCGGGACGACCAGGCCGACGAACCCGATCGGGCCCGCGACGGCGGTCGAGGCGCCGCACAGCACGATGGCGCCGGCGGCCGCGGTGGCGCGGGCGACGGCGACGCGTTCGCCGAGCCCGGCGGCCAGTTCGTCGCCCAGCGCCAGGGAGTTGAGGGCGCGGGCGGAGAGGAGGCAGACGGCGAGCCCGGCGGCGAGGAACGGCGCGACGTGGCCGATGCGTTCGTACGAGGCGCCGCCGACGCCGCCGATCTGCCAGAGCCTGAAGCTGTCGGCGATGTCGTTGCGCGGCAGCACGACGGCGCTGACGAGGGAGGCGAACGCGGCGGAGGTCGCGGCGCCCGCCAGCGCGAGCTTGAGCGGGGTGGCGCCGCCGCGGCCGAGTGAGCCGACCGCGTACACGAACACCGCCGAGACGGCCGCCCCCGCCATCGCGACCCACACGTACCCGGTGGGCGAGGTGAGGCCGAAGTACGCGACGGCGGTGACGACGGCCAGGGACGCGCCCATGTTGACGCCGAGGATGCCGGGGTCGGCCAGCGGGTTGCGGGTGACGCCCTGCATGACGGCGCCGGACAGGCCGAGCGCCGCGCCGACGACGACGGCGAGCAGCGTGCGCGGGACGCGCTTGGTGACGGCGGCCTGGCCGAGGGTGTCCTCGGCGCCGCCGAGCGCGGCGGTGATGTCGGACCAGGGGACGGTGCGCGAGCCGAACGCGACGGACGCCAGCATGATCGCGGCGAGCGCCAGGACGGCGGCGAGCAGCCACAGGAGCCGGACGCGCGCCGGACGCCGCGCGGGGGCGGCGTCCGGTGTGCGTCGGGTGGCGGTGGCGGTCACCCGACCTGGTCCGCGGCCTCGGCGAGGGCTGCGACGTAGTCCTCCAGCACCCAGGAGATGGACAGGGGTGTGGGGTTGGCGGCGGTGGCGAGGGGGCTGCTGCCGGGGAGGAGGTAGACGGAGCCGCGTTCGACGGCGGGGATGCGGGACAGGAGCGGGTCGGTCTCCAGGATGTCGAGGAGTTCGCCGGTGTCGTCGCCGTAGCCGGTGATGATGTCGACGTCGTCGAAGAGGTCGATCTGCTCGGCGCTCTGGGTGAGGGCGAACTGGTCGGTGCCCTCGGAGGCTTCGGCGATGCTGTCCGGGATGGTGAGGCCGAGGTCCTCGAAGAAGAGGACGCGGGTGTCGTGGGTGGTGTAGAAGCCGACCTGGCTGACGTCGTTGGGGTCGACGTGGGTCAGGAACATCGCGGACTTGCCCTGGAGTTGCGGGTGGTCGGCGACGACGGCCTCGATGTCGCCCTCGATGCCGGTGATCAACTCCTCGCCCTCGGCGCCGAGTCCGATGGCCTCGCTGTTGAGGCGGATGATGTCGCGCCACGGGGTGGCCCAGGCCGCGTCCGGGTAGGCGACGACGGGGGCGATCTCGCTCAGGGTGTCGTAGTCCTGCTGCGTGAGGCCGGAGTAGGCGGCGAGGATCACGTCGGGCTGCGTGTCGGCGACGGCCTCGAAGTCGATGCCGTCGGTCTCGTCGAAGAGGACCGGGGTCTCGGCGTCCAGTTCCGCCAGGCGTTCGGCGACCCAGGGGAGGACGCCGTCGCCGTCGTCGTCGCCGAAGTTGGCGGCGGCCATGCCGACGGGGACGACGCCGAGGGCGAGCGGCACCTCGTGGTTGGCCCAGTTGACGGTGGCGACGCGCTCGGGGCGTTCGGGGATGGTGGTCTCGCCGAGGGCGTGCTCGATGGTGAGGGGGAACGCGCCCGCGTCGCCGCCGTTCCCGCTCTCCCCGCTCCCCTGGCTCGCGGCGCCGTCGTCCGGGGCGTCGTCGGACGAGCCGCCGCCGCAGGCGGTGAGGCCCAGCAGGGCCGCCGCGGCGGTGAGCAGGGCGAGGCGGTGTGAACGCATGGTCTTCGTACTCCACTTCGGGTGGTCGAGCCGCAAGGAAGTTAGGTAAGGCTTACCTTGCTCGAAGCAATGTACGAGAAACGGGCGGCGTGTCGCAATCGGCCTTTCGGGACACCAGATGTAGCGATCGGGACATACGGGCGGGCTCAGCGCGCCCGGAACACCCCGGGCGTCAGCCCCGTCGTCCGCCGGAACGCCGCGCCGAACGCGCTCGCCGACCCGTAACCGGCCTCCGCCGCCACCTCCTCGACCTCCCACCCCCGCGTCAGCAGCGCGACGGCGTGCTGCGCCCGTACCGCCGTGACCCAGCGGGCGAAGCTGGTGCCCGTCTCGGCGTTGAACGCGCGGGTGACGGTGCGGGCGCTCACGCCCAGCTCGGCGGCCCAGTCGGCGAGCGTCCGCCGGTCGCGGGGGTCGGCGCGCACGGCGTCGGCGATGGGGCGCAGGAGGGCGGACACCGGGACGTTGACCAGGAGTTCGTGCGGCGAGGGGGTGAGCACGTCGAGCAGCATCGCCTCGGTGACCGAGCGCGAGGCGGCGGGGAGGCCGGGCTCGGCGAGGCGGTCGAGGAGGAGCCGCAGGAGGGGGGTGATCTCGACGCCGACGGGGACGCCGGGGAGCGGGGCCGTGCCGCCGGTGCCGAAGAAGCTGGTGCGCAGCCAGGTCCCGGCCGCCGCCGAGCCGGAGTGGGGAGTGCCGGCGGGCATCCACAGGCCGAGGGCGGGCGCGACGGTCCACACGCGGTTGCCGACGACGGCGGTGGAGGCGCCGCGCTGGTTCCACAGCAGTTCGTGGAAGGGGTGGGAGTGCTCGTTCCACGTGGTGTCGCGGGCGACGACCTCGTCGTAGCAGGCGACGACGAACGGGACTTCCACGGCCCCCGGCGCGACGGACGGGAGGGTACGGGTCTCCCGGACCGCGCGCGCACGGGCGGGAACGGCGGGGCGCATGCGCTCACTGTAGGCACCACGCCCCTCGCCCCACCGGCCCCGGGGCACCCTGGCTCGGCTGCGAGCTGCCCGGCGCGGGGTGGGCGGGCGTGTTGCGGAGGAGTGCGCCCGCGAGGTGTCCGCCGGGCGTGAGTGACACAACTTGATTGCCCTGTAAGCAACTTGAGGACAACTGGCGTACAACCCTGGGGGTGGGGTGTGTGTCTATGTTCTGTTGTCGTGTCGTCTGGGGTTCCTGAGGGTGGGGTATGCGGCCGGTCGGGTGGGTCAGGTGTGGTGTCGTCGGCGCTGTCGTGGCGGGGGTGTTGGGGGGTGTGCCCGTCGTCGCGCAGGGTGCGTCGCGTGTCGCGGGGGACATCAACGGTGACGGGTACCAGGACCTCGTCGTCTCCGCGCCCGACGCGGTGGTGAACGGGCGGGCGGGTGCCGGTGCGGTCGTCGTCGTCTTCGGTGGCGCGAACGGGCCCGGCAGGCGTGTCGTGCTCACCCAGAACTCGGCGGGTGTGCCGGGGTCGGCCGAGGCCGGGGACCGGTTCGGCGCGTCGGTCGTCGTGCACGACCTCGACGGCAACGGCTACAACGACCTCGTGATCGGGGCGCCCGGCGAGTCGGTCACGGGCGACGCGGGGGCCGGGTCGGTGACGGTCGTGCGGGGCGCGTCCGGCGGGCTGGGGAGCGCGTCCGTCGTGGCGGACCCGTGGCCGTACGACCACGACGCCTGGGGACGCACGCTGGCCGTCGGGAAGTTCGAGGGGCTGAGCGACGGCGGGCGGCCCGTGATCGCGGTCGGTTCCAACAACAACTGGATCTACTACGTGTCCGCGACCGCGGGGAACGCGGATCTCGGCGGTTTCGCCCTCGGGTTCAACCCGCAGTACGGCGTCACGCAGCTCGTCGGGACTCCCGGCGAGGCGCTGGTCGTCTCGGGGCGCGGGCACGCCACGGACGACTGGCAGGCCGACGGCGAGGGCAGCGAGGTCGGGACGGCCGTGGTCACGGGCGGGGAGAGCGCCGCCGAACGCGCCGGGGGGCTCGTCGCGGCGGTCGGCGACCTGGACGGGGACGGGCTGCCCGACCTGGTGACCGGCAACCCGTTCGAGCCGGGCCAGGATCCGGCGGGCGCGCTCGGCGGCAAGGTCACCGTCACGTTCGGCGGCGGGGGCGGCGGGCCCGCCGGGCGCACCGTCGAGATCACGCAGAACACGGGGGGCGTGCCCGGTGGTTCAGAGGCGGGCGACCGGTTCGGCGCCGCCGTCTCGATCGGCGACACCGACCGCGACGGCTTCGCGGACCTGGTGATCGGCGCCCCCGGCGAGGACGCGTCGGCCGGTGCCGTCACGGTGATCAGGGGCAGCGCGGACGGCCTGGACCTGACGACGGTGCGCGGGCTGACGCAGAACACGGCCGGTGTGCCCGGGGGTTCGGAGACGGGCGACGGCTTCGGCGGCTCGGTGCTGCTGCGCGACATCACCGGTGACGGCCGCGCCGACCTGACCGTCGGCGGTCCCGGCGAGGACGGCGGCGACGGCGCCCTGTGGTTCCTGCCGCGCGCCGGTACGTCGGGCGTCACCGGGTTCACCGTCGCCGGGGTGGGGCTGTCCACCTCCGGCACGCCGCACTTCGGTTCCCTTTCGGCCGCCGGTCGCTGACCGGTAACACCCCAGGAGATCGCCGTCCCATGCGCAGAACACTCACGCCCGCCGTCGTCGCCGCCGTCGCGACCGTCCTCGTCGTCACCCTGCCCGCCCCGGCGGCCACGGCGGCGCCGCGGCCGTACCTGGGCGCCAACACCGCCGCAGTACAGGACGACTTCAACGGCGACGGCTACCGCGACACCGCCGTCGGCGCGCCCGGCGCCCGCGTCGGCGGGCAGGAAGCCGCCGGTGCGGTGGTCGTGCTCTACGGCGGGCGCGGCGGGGTCAGCACGGCGCGCCGCGTCGTGATCACGCAGAACACGGCCGGGGTGCCCGGCAGCGCCGAGCAGGCTGACGGCTTCGGCACGGCGGTGGACACGGCCGACCTCGACCGCGACGGGTACGCGGACCTGATCGTCGGCGCGTCGTGGGAGACCGTCGGCACGATGGAGGGCCAGGGCAGCGTCACCGTCGTGTGGGGCGGGCCGAACGGGCTGTCGGGCGGCGCGTCCGTCGCCCCGCCGACCGGGCTGCGGGAGTGGACCGCGTTCGGCGACGTCCTGAAGGCCGCGGACGTGACGGGCGACGGCTACCCGGACCTCGCGGCGGCGAGCAACGACGGGGCGATCGCGTTCACCGGCCCGTTCACGCGGACGGGCGCGTACGCGTCGCGGCGCTTCGTCGGGCCGCTGGGGTCCACGTGGGGCGTCACCGCCGGGGACCTCGACGGTGACGGGGTGGCGGAGCGCGTCTGGCTGCCGGGCCCGACCGACGGGAGCGCCAACGGCGACGTCTGGATCGAGGACGGCTCCGGCGCGGCGACGGAACTGCCGGGCGCCGCGGGCATGGTCGGGGTAGTGGCCGACGTGGACGGCGACGGGTACGGCGACTTGGTGCTCGGCCTGCCGTTCGACGCGTCGGTGTCCGGCGATGCGGACGGCGCGGCGCACGAGGGCGGAGAGATCAACGTCTGGTACGGCGGCCCCGAGGGCGTCGATCCGGCGCAGACCCCGGCCGTGCTGCACCAGGACAGCGCCGGGGTGCCGGGGGGCGGCGAGGACGGCGACCTGTTCGGGAACGCCCTGAGCGCGGACGACGTGAACGGTGACGGCTTCGCGGACGTGCTCGTGGGCGTGCCGGGCGAGAAGGTCGGCCCCGACGCGGGCGCCGGCGCGGTCGTGCTGCTGCGCGGGTCGGCGGCGGGGCTCGGGGGCGCGGGGGCGGCGGCGTACCACCAGGATCTGCCGGAGATCGCGGGCGGCGCGGAGCGGGCCGACGACTTCGGGCGGGCGGTCCACCTGGCGGACCTCGACGCGGACCGGCGGCCGGACGTGCTCGTCGGGGTGCCGGGCGAGAACGCGGAGGGCGGCGTGTGGTTCGCGCGCGGTGCGGCCTCCGGTCCGGTACTGAACGGGTCCGTGGCCGTGTCGTCGGCGCAGGCCGGGCTCGCGGCGGGGGGCGTGCCGGATGACTTCGGCTCCTCCGTCAACGGACCGCGCAGTCCCCTGTGACCCTGTGGTCCGGTGCCCCGGTGGGGCAAGGCCCGTCGGCAGGGCCTTGCCCCGGGGCGTTGTCAGCTGACCCAGATGTTGGCGTAGCCGCTGCTCTGGTAGCCCTCGGTGGCGAGGATCATGTAGTAGCTGAAGTTGCCGAGGTTCATGCCCGCGCGTGACCAGGCGTCGAAGTGCGTGCCGGTGGTGATGCTGCCGCTGGAGCGCTTCGACTGGTTGACGCTCCAGTACTGCGGGAACGTCTTGGTGCCTTCCACGGACGGGGCGTTGTAGCGCATGGTGCGGTACATGTCGTACGTCGCGCCGTTGCTGGAGACGGTGCCGCGGAACTCGCCGGTGGGGCGGTAGGTGCCGTAGCTGTCGACGATGTAGTACTCGACGAGCGGGTTGGACGTCCAGCCGTAGAGGCACAGGTAACTGTTGCCGTTGGGGCTGTAGTTGCCCGACCAGTTGACGGTGCGGCGGCTGCCGTTGCTCCAGCCCTTGCCGCAGACGAAGTTGCCGACGTTGCTCCACTGGGTGGAGTAGTTGCCGCCGGACTTGAGGGTCATCGAGACGGAGCCGCCGCCGTCGGTCCAGAAGGAGTAGTAGTAACCCTCGTGCGTGCCGGTCTGGTTGGTCGTGATGGTCGTGTCCGCGTGCGCGGTGCCGGGGACCACGAGGGCCGAGGCGCCGAGGGCGAGTGCGCCCGCGCCGCCGATGAAGTTCCTGCGGCTCGTCGGGCGGACGAGGGGGGAGTCGTCCTGGTGCAAGGGTTCCTCCTCGGGGAGGCCGGTGCGGGGCACCGGCGGCGTGGTGGCGGCCGCGCGTCGGCGTCGTCCCACGCCGCGGCGGCCTGCCGGGGCCCGGTCACCCCGTCGGGGTGACCTGGACATGCCACAGTGTGGAAACGGCGCCGGGGGTTGTCAACGGTTTCCGCAAGCATTCCGGAAGGAACGGGAGGGTGGCGGGGGCGGCGGTTGAGCGTATGGGCTGGTGGAGCGCCCGGGTGGGCGGCGGCGCGGCGGGCGGCGGGGCGTTGACCGGTCGGCGGGCGGCGCGCGTACCGAAAAGTTTTCAGTGAGCTTCCGGCGTCACCAGCCGCCGTCCACGCGGAGCGCGGAACCGGTGATGTACGCGGACAGCGGGCTCGCCAGGAAGGCGATCACGTCGGCGTACTCGCGCGGTTCGCCGATGCGGCCGACGTCGTTCGCCGCGAACGCCGTGTCGCGGTTCGCCGCGATCTCCTCCCACGTGTCGCCCCAGCCGCGCTCGCGCCCCATGGCGGTCAGCCGCTCCACGGCGCCGGGGACGAGGATGCCGCCCGCCACGACGACGTTCGACGTCACGCCCGTGTGGCGCAGCTCGCGCGCGAGGGACCTGGCGAGGTTGGCGCGGGCCGCGTTGGAGGCGGCGTAGTGCGGCTGGGTGGTCTGCGGCAGCTCGCCCGTGACGCTGCCGACCTGGATCACGCGCCCCCAGCCGCGTGTGCGCATGGCGGGGACGAGGCGCTGGATCATGCGGACGCTGGAGATGACGTTGGTGTTGTAGATGTCGGCCCAGTCGGCCGGGGTGGTGGTCGTCCAGTCGACGGACATGTCGTAGCGGCCCGCGTTGTTGACCAGGATGTCCACCGGGCCGCCGGCCAGGGCGGCGGCGGCCACGGCGTCGGCGCCCTCGTCCGTGCCGAGGTCGCCCACGGCCGTCGTCGCGCTGCCGCCCGCCGCGCGGACCGCCTCGGCGACGGCGGCGGTACGGGCGGCGTCGCGGCCGTGGACGACGACGGACGCGCCCTCGGCCGCCAGCAGCCTGGCGGTCTCCTCGCCCAGTCCGCCGCTCGACCCGGTGACGAGCGCGCGCTTGCCGTGGAGCTTGAGATCCATCGTTCCTGTCCCTTCGTGGGCCCGGGGCGCGGTGCCGGGGGCGCGTCCCACGATGCGCCGCAGAAAATGGACCGGCAAGTCCAGAAGGGGGCGGTAGAGTGGACCGTACGGTCCAGTCGCCGAGGAGGCACACCCGATGGAACGCGTCCTGACCCCCAAGGGCGAGGCCACCCGCGCCCGCATCGTCGCGGGCGCCGCCGAGGTCCTGCGCGCGCACGGCCCGGCCGTCACCACCCTGGACGACATCCGCGCGCGGACCGGCACGAGCAAGAGCCAGCTCTTCCACTACTTCCCCGGCGGCAAGGACGACCTGCTGCTCGCCGTCGCCGCGCACGAGGCCGACCGCGTGCTGGCCGACCAGCAGCCGCACCTCGGCCGCCTCGACTCCTGGGACGCCTGGCACCGGTGGCGCGACGCGGTCGTGGAGCGGTACCGCGCGCAGGGCGACACCTGCCCGCTCGGCTCGCTGTTCGCGCAGGTCGGGCGCTCGACGCCGGGCGCGCGGGCCATCGTCGTGCAGCTGATGGAGCGGTGGCAGGAGCACCTGGCGACGGGCATCCGCGCGCTGCGGGACGGCGGGCAGGTCCCGGCGTCGCTGGACGTGGACGAGGCGGCCGCCGCGCTGCTGGCGGGCATCCAGGGCGGGGTGTCGATCATGCTGTCCACCGGCCGCACGACGCACCTGGAGGCGGCGCTGGACTGGCACATCGGCCGGCTCAGGACGGCGGCGGGGTGAGCGGGGACACGGATGGCCACGTGCCGCCGACTGCGAGCAGCAACGGAACCGTTCGCCGTGGTCGAGCGACCAGCGCCGTCGGGAGGGCCCCGCGCCGGAATACGGCCGCGAGGCTCCTCCCTGCCCTTTCGCCGTCGATGACGGCCCGGCATTCTCGTGCCGACAGCGCGATGCGACCGGAAGACTCATTCCCCCTGTCACCAGCGGCCGGCGGGATGTGCCTCCTGCCGTAGATCAGAGCCTTCGACAGGAACTCACGCCGACTCGGTGATGACATCCCGCTCTGGCGGCACAGTCAGCGCGGTGCACGATCCGGTCCCCCGCGCCGCCCACGACGGTCTCCGGGGGGACATGCGGATGAAGGGCGCGCGGGCGGTCGGGACCAGGTGGTGGTCCTCACCCGGCAACGGCGTGCAGACGTGGGCCGGGGCTTTGCGTGCTCCTTCCGGGTAGACATGACTTCGCCCATGTATGGCGTCGAATGTCGCTTTCCCTCCAGGTGAAACTCTTCGTCTCGTTGTTGCTCATCCTTGCGAGAGGGACGTGATCGTATGGAAAGAACGATGCGGGACCGGTTGGCGGCGCTGATGGCCGCGACGTCGATCGCAACCGGCACGGCCGCAGGCTTCGCCGCCCAGGCGCGGGCATCCGAAGCTCCCGCGGCCTCCTACGAGGGGCGGCCGTCCGGCGAGGTGACCGGCAGTGCGATGGGGCACGGGAACCGCCCGTGCGACTGCGGCCCCACGACCATCATCACCGACAAGGGCACCCGCATCGGCAACGGCAACACCTACGTCAACAACCAGACGCTGCTGCCCATTCTCAGCCTCATCCTGCCCACCGAGGGCCCCACCACCACTACCACCACCACCGAGGGCCCCGACCCTACCTTCGGCTGACCGGTGATGAGGGAGACAGTGGCGCGTCCGGCGGCTGAGCCTGCCGCTGTGTCGCGTACGGGCAGCCCGCTGGTGACGCTGGCCACCGCGGTGTGCCGGTTCGACGACTTCCTGGGCGCGGCTGCGGCCGACCG
Organism: Streptomyces sp. NPDC049879; assembly: GCF_044461265.1. Lineage (NCBI taxonomy): Bacteria > Bacillati > Actinomycetota > Actinomycetes > Kitasatosporales > Streptomycetaceae > Streptomyces > Streptomyces sp. NPDC049879. Next base: position 176,430 of record NZ_JBITKT010000002.1, read on the forward strand.
GCTGCTGGAGGGCGCCTGCCTCGCCCAGCGCGAGCACATGGCGGCCGAACGCGGCGCGGACGCACCCGTGCCCGAGCGGTGGGAGTCCCCCGAACGGGTACTGCGGGCGCCCGCGCTGGCCGAGGCGGTCAGGGGCCTGTCGGCGGTGGTGCAGGACATGCTCGGCGTCTCCGCGCCCTCGGGCCGGATGGGGTACCGGTTCGTCACCCGCAACCACCAGAAGGCCGAGCGCCGTGAGAGCGGCCCCGTCATCCGCGCCTGCGACGGCCGGAAGGGCGCGGACAACGGCCAGGCGATCAGCTTCGTCTACACCCTGCACCGCCGGCCCCGGGAATTCACCGGCGGTGTCCTGCGCGTCTTCGACACCACGGTGGTCGGCGGCCATCCCGCGTGCGGCGAATCGTTCCGCGACATCAGACCCGACCACGACACCCTGGCGTTCTTCCCCGCCTCGGCGTGGCACCAGTTCCAGTGGGTCTCCTGTCCGTCCGGCCAACTGGCGGACAGCCACTTCTCCTTCGAGGGCTGGCTCGCCTGATCCGACGCACCGACCCCTTCGTGTGCCCCGGCCCACCGGCCGGGGCACACCTCCGTTCACCGGAAGGACAGCCCGCTCCGCCCATGTCCGCTGCACTCGAGTCCGCCACCGGCCGCCGGGCCACCCTGACGGTGGGTATGGCCGTCTACGACGACTACGACGGCGCGTACTTCACCGCTCTCGCGCTGCGCCTGTTCCATCCGGAGGTCGCCGACCGGGTGGACATCCTGATCCTGGACAACAACCCCCACAGCCCGGCCGGGCAGGTCACGGCGCGGCTCCAGGACAAGATCCCCCATCTGCGGTACCTGCCGATCGACTACGTGTCCGGGACCGCCGTACGCGACCTGATCTTCCGTGAGGCGCAGACCGACTGGGTCCTGTGCATCGACTGCCACGTCCTGCTGGCCCCCGGCTCACTGCAGCGGCTGCTGGAGTACATCGACGCCAACCCGGCGTGCCCCGACCTGCTGCAGGGACCGCTGCTCTATGACGACCTGACCGCCTGCTCCACCCACATGATGCCGGTGTGGAGGGGTCTGTTCGGCGTGTGGGGACACGACCCGCGCGGCCTGGACCCCGACAGCCCGCCCTTCGAGATCACCATGCACGGTCTGGGGCTGTTCGGCTGCCGCAAGGACGCCTGGCCAGGCTTCAACCCCCGGATGCGCGGCCACGGAGGCGAGGAGGGCTACCTGCACAAGAAGTTCCGTGCCGCCGGGCGCCGCACCCTGTGCCTGCCCTTCCTGCGCTGGACCCACCGCTTCGACCGCCCCGGCGGCATGCCCTACCCCGCACCGGCCAAGGACCGCGTCCGCAACTACCTCATCGGATGGGAGGAGACCGGCACCGACACCGAGACCGCCCTCGAGTACTTCCGACAGAGGACCGACCCCGCACTCATCGACGCCTGGGTCAAGGACTACCAAGCGGAGAAGGCCAACCCCTTCGCCCTCTTCGACGACCTCGTCCTCACCCTCCCCGGCGACCTGGCCGACGGCCTGCCCGGAATGACCGAACGCATCGAGCAGCTCGGCATCGCCGAACGCGTCCGCGCCCTGCGGGCCCCCCGCCACACCGACACACCCCACGCGGCCCGCGCGCAGACCCACCGCCTGGCCATCGAACAAGCACGCCAACGGGGTCTCGACACCGTCCTGGTCATCGACCACGACACCATCCTGCCCACCGACACCGTCCACCGGCTCGCCTCCGCGCGGCAACACCTGCGCGACCGCCCGTGGGCCGCCTGCCTCATCGCGGGGGTCGAGCACCACTCGCCGCTGCCCCACCAGCAACCCACCCCCGCACCGGCCACCCGCAACCACGCCATCGCCTACCACTCCGGCGCGTTCGACCGCCTCCTGGCGGAACTCCCCACCTGCGACGAGCGGCACACCTGGGGCCGCACCCACACCAGTCTCGAAGACTGCCTGGCCAAAGCGTTCCCGGACGCCGTCATCAACCTGAGGCACCTCCCGGCCACTTCACCCGCCGAGCCCGCCGGGACCCGCTGAGATCGCCCGCCGGAACCGTCGGCGGGCGCGGCCGCCAGGGCCCGCCGGGGGTTCCGGCGGGCCCTGGCGTGTCAGGGCTGGCGCAGGAGGCGGATCGCGTCGGCGGTGACGTAGCCGTTCGCGTCGTTCGTCAGCTCGATCGCCGTGGCCAGGCCCGCCGTGAGCGTGAACGTGCCGAGGGAGGCCCAGGTGCCGCCGCGCGGGTCGGTGGTCCCGGCGGCGCGCTGGTCCACGCGGACGGTCGTCGTGCCGGTGGCGTGGGTGACCGTGTAGGGGGCGTTCGAGGCGCGGTTGGTGTGCGGTGTGTACGAGACCTCGATCCGGTAGCTGCCGTCGCCCGGGACCGCCGGGCGCCAGCGGACGGTGCTCGTTCCCGTACCGGCGGGCGCCGTGCGGTAGTTGCCGCCCCAGAAGCCCGGCGTTCCGGTGGCGGGCGACCAGGTGCCGCTGACCGTCTGGAAGCCCAACGCGTCGTTGTCCACCACCACTTCGTCCCGCACGTCCGGCGCGTGCGGCGCGCGCACGAGGCTCAGCGCGTCCGCCGCCAGCACCAGGCCGCCGCCGCGCCCCGCGCCGGTGACCGTGAGATCGACGGTGTGCGCCGCCGCCGTGAGGGTGACGGTCCCGAGGTACGCGACGTCGTACCCGTCCGCGTTCTCCCGCGTCGTGTCGAGCACCGCCGTACGGGGCCGCGCGCCGTCCACCGTGACGGTGACCAGCGCCCCGGCCGCGCTGCGGTGGTAGCGCAGCCACAGCTGGTGCGCGCCCGCCGCGTCGGGCGTGACGGTGTGCCGCAGCCGCGCGCCGGGGGCCGACGCGGTGAGGACCGCCCGTGCCCCGCCCCGCGCGAGGGGGTCGGCGACGGTGGTGAACGTCCCGCCTGTCGCCGTGCCGCCCGTCGCGAGCGGGACCAACTGCTCGGTCCAGCCGGGGCCTTGGGCCAACGTGTCGCGTCCCTGCGTGAGCCAGTCCAGGGAGAAACGGGCCAGGTTGATCTTCTGCGGGAAACTCGCGATGTCGCCCTCGCACCCGTACAGCAGCAGGATCGTGCCGTCGGAGAGGCGGGCCAGCTCCGAGTAGTAGGAGCGCGCGGAGTTGATCACGCGGCTGTACGCGTACGAGTGGCCCTCGTCGTAGCTGACGGAGACCGTCATGTTGGCGCGCACCGGCGAGTCCGGGCGGCTGAACAGGATGCGGCTCGGGTCCTGGCTGCCGGGGCCGCCGGTGTAGCGGGCGAGCGACGCGTCCACCGCGTTGAACGTCCCCGTCGCGCCGTCCAGCGCGGGCGGCGCCCACGTCAGGCCGCGGTCGGCGCTCACCGAGACGATCCGCTGCCGGTTCCCGCCCGCCGCCGAGCGCCCGTTGACGACGACCGTGCCGTCCGTGCGCTGGTAGAGGCGGGCCTCGTTGATCGGGTAGTCCACCGAGACGGGCACCTCGCCCGCCGCCTGCCAGGTGGCGCCGTGGTCGTCGCTGTAGATCGTGGACACGCCGTAGAACCGCTCGGCGACGGTGTTGCCGACGATCACGCGGCGGTGCGCGCAGTTGAGGAGGAGCCGCCCGTTGTCGAGCTGGATGCCGTGGCCGGGGCCGGGGCCGTGCAGCGCCCAGTCGTAGGGGAAGTGCTCGAACATGCCGGACATCGCCGTGGGTTGGCTCCACGTGGCGCCCGCGTCGTCGCTGGAGATCATCCAGAGGTCGCCGATGTCGCCCGAGCAGGTGGTGTTCTCGGGGAGGCGGACGGAGAGCATGTAGAAGCAGAAGACGGTGCCGGTCTCGCGGTCGGTGACGAGGGCGGGGTTGCCCCAGGACTCGCCGTCGTGGGAGGCGACGACGGTCTGCGTCGGGCCCCACGTGTCGCCGCCGTCCGTGCTGCGGCGCAGGAGGATGTCGCGCGGCCCGGCGTCGCACACCTCGTAACGGCCCTCGGTGATCGCGAGGATGGTGTCGTCGGGCAGGACGGTCAGGGCGTGGACGTGGTAGTTCTCCAGCGGGTCGGTCGCGGAGTCCCACAGGGTCGTCTGGTCGAAGAAGGCGGCGGCGGGGCGGGACGCGGCGCGGGCCGTGGCGTGCGGGCCGAGGGCGGCGCCCACGGAGGCGCCGGCGAGGCCGAGGGCGAACGATCTGCGGCTGAGGCGGGCGGGCATGGTTCTCCCCTGCTGGTCTGGCGGAGGGCGGGGTCAGGGCGTGATCAGGTGCTCCTCGTACGGGGTGAGCAGCGCGAGGAGCCGGTCGCGTTCGTCGGGGGTGCACGGGGTGAACGGCGCGGCGACGTGCGGGGTGCACAGGCCGCGCGCGGTGAGGACCGTCTTCACGGCGGGCACGCCGGGGCGTACGCCGTGGAGCGCGAGGAGAGCGGTGAGGGTGCGCTGGGCGCGTTCGGCGTCGTCGGCGCGCCCCTCCTGGTGGGCGGCGAACAGGGCGGCGGCGGGGGCGGGCGCCACGTTGGCGATGCCGGGCACGATGCCGTCCGCGCCCGCGCGCAGGGCGTCGAGCGCCTGGTGTTCGGCGCCCTGGCTGACGCCGAAGCCGGGGCGGCGGCGGGCGGCGGCGATGAGGTGGGCGAGGAGTGCGGGGTCGCCCGAGCTGTCCTTCGCGCCGATGACGTGCGGAAGTCGGGTGAGGTCGTCGATGAGGGCCGGGGTGAGCGGGTTGCTGTAGCGGGGGGCGTTGTAGGCGACGACGGGGACGCCGGTGGCCTCAAGTGCCGTGTAGTGGGCGAGGATTTCGTCCGGGCGGTGGTGGAAGTAGATCGGCGGGCTGAGGACGAGGGCGTCGGGCCGTGCGGGGAGTACGGCGTCCGCGCGGGCGAGGGCGTCGGCGGTGCCGGGGGCCGTCACGTTGACCAGGACCGGCCCGTCGCCGGTCAGTTCGCGCCAGCGCGCGGCGACGCCGGTGACGTACGCGGTGAGCGCCGGGGTGGGCGGCAGCAGCGGGCCCTCGCCGTTGCTGCCGAGCAGCATCAGGGACCGCGCCCCGGCGGCGGCCAGCGCGCCGAGCAGGTCGTGCGCCGCCTCCGCCGAGGGGACGCCGGGGCGTGCCATCGGGGTGACGAGGGGGATCATCACGCCGCCCAGCAGACGGCGGCCGTCAGGGGTGCTCATCAGTAGCCCTCGATTCGCGGCCAGTCCAGCTCGACGCCTTCCTTGACCAGTTCGGCCTGGAAGTCGGCGAGCAGCGCGGGCGTCTCGTGCACCTGGCCTGGTTCCAGGCCGTGTTCGAGGCAGTGCGCGGCGAGCGCGCCCGCCGCCTCGCCGACGTTCCACTCGACGGGGTGCAGGCGGTAGCAGCCGTTGGTGATGTGGGTGGTGCCGATGTTCTTGCCCGCGGGGAGCAGGTTGCGCAGCCGTACGGGCAGCAGCGCGCCGAGCGGTATGCGGAACGGGCAGCTGGCGACGTCGATGTACGTGTCACCGCCCGTGGACGGGTGCAGGTCGATGCGGTACATGCCGACGCCCACGCTGTCGGGGTACTCGACCGCGCCCGCCGCGCCGCGCACCGCCAGTGACAGGTCCTGCTCCACGACGCGCCGCCGCGCCACGATGCGCCGCGACTCGCGGATGTAGGGCGCCTTGGCCAGCCCGTCCGCCGTGCCGAGCACGTCGCCGCGCAGCCGCAGCCCCGGCCAGCCCGTTCCGCCGTCGGGGCGGGGCGCCTCGGTCTGGAGCCAGTACAGCATGCTGAGGCTCAACTCCCGCGCCCCGGCGAGGTGCCGGTCGCGCTCGGCGTCGTCCACGCCGATCAGCGGCCCCGGAAGGTAGTCGATCATCGGCCAGTTGACGATCGTCACGTCGCTGCGGGCGAAGCCTGGCCGGAGCACCGAGCGGGACAACACGCGGCGGAACGCCCACAGTTCCCTGTCGCCCGGGTCCTTGCTCTGGTCGGCGACGACCGGCCCGCTGTCGGCGTTGGGCAGGAAGTCGCGGCGGAGGGTCTGGAGCGTGCGCGGGTCGGGGGCGCTGAGGCTGAGCAGCGGGTTCGGCCACAGCGGCGGCTGGTAGCGGGCCCAGTCGGCGTAGCCGGCGGGGCGGTCGATGGTGTGGTCCTCGCCCTCGGTGTGGTCCACCGCGAACACCCAGGAGAACGCCTGCATGTTGTCCGGCTGCGCCTCGTCGGGCGCGCTGGGCTCGCCGGTGTCGTGGCGCGACTCGAAGCCCGTGACGTGCTCGGCTCCGGTGAGCGGCAGCAGGTCGCCCAGCTCGGTCGCGTCCAGCACGAACGGGGCGGCCAGCGTTGTCCGTTCGCCCCCCGGCCCCTCGACCTCCACGGCCCGCACGCGGTCGCCGTCCGTCTCGGCGGCGACCGGCCGGTGCCCGTACAGCACGCGCAGCCGCCCGGCCGCGATCCACGGCGCGACGAGCGCGTGCACCACGGCGGCGGCGACGCGCGGCTCGTGGCACAGGCGGGAGACGCGGCCCTCGCCCGGGTTGAGGTCGCGGCGGCGGCGGGCCTCGTCGGTGAGCGGGTAGAACGTCCGGTAGTGGTCGCGGATCGCCTCGCGCAGCTCGCGGTAGCTGCGGGTGGCGCCGAACTGCTCGATCCACGCGTGCTCGTCGGGCGGCACGCCCTGCGTCGTCAGCTGGCCGCCGAGCCAGTCGGTCTCCTCGGTGAGCAGCACGGTCCTGCCCCTGCGCAGCGCGGCGAGCGCTGCGGCGACGCCGCCGAGCCCTCCTCCGACGATCAGGATGTCGGCGGCCGGCGCCGTTGTGGTGCTCACGTACGGGTCCTCTCTGATGTGCGACGTGGGGGTCTCAGGCGGTGAACGGGACGGGCGCGCCGTCCACGGCCAGCCGCAGCGGCGGGCCGCCGCCGGGGGGCGTGACGGCGAGGGTGCCGTGGCCGTGCGCGGTGCCCGTGACGCGGTCGGCGGTGCGCGCGTAGCCGGTGACGGTGACGCCGGGGTCGGCGCGCAGCAGGGGCAGCCCGTCGAGGGTGACGGTGAGGGCGTCGGCGTCGGCCAGGACGGCGAGGCGGCCGTCGCCCAGGGGCAGGCCGGTGAGGGCGGCGGGCTCGCCGGGGTGGGCGAAGCGCCAGCCGTCCTCGCGGGCGTCGGCCAGTTCGCCGAAGGCGAGGAGCGCGAGCAGGCCGCCCCAGGCCATCAGGCCGTCCGAGCGGGCGGGCAGGCCGGTGAGGTCCTCGCCGGAGTGGGCGGGGTAGTTCTCGCGGACGTGGCTGTGGTCGTGCCATTCGGTGAGGAAGAGGCGCAGCAGGGCGCGGACGACGGAACGGCTGTGGTCCGTCAGGCCGTTGCGGCGCAGGCCCTCGACGGCGAGGTACGCCATGGGGGCCCAGATGCGTCCGCGCCAGTACGTCGCGGCGAAGGCGGGGTCGTCGCGGGCGGTGCTGGGGAGGGGGCGTTCGCCGCCGAGGACGCCGGGGCGCAGGAGCGAGTCGGCGACGGCGGCGGCGCGTTCGGCGTCGGGCATGGCGGCGAGCAGGGGGTAGAGGAGGGTGGGCGAGACGTGCGGGTCGTGCTTCCCGGCGGCGGTGAGGTTGCGGTGGCCGCCCTGGTCGGCGGACCAGAGGAGGGAGTCGGCGCGCGTGCGGGAGTCGGCGGCCTCGGCGCGGAGGCGGGCGGCGGTGTCGTGTTCGCCGAGGACGCCGGCGAGTTGGGCGAGGGCGTCGGCGTCGGCGATGTGCAGGGCGTTCAGGCCCGCGTCGGCGAGGTCCATGCAGTGGGTCGCCGGGTCGTAGGCGGCCTCGTCGTACATCGGCGAGTCGTCCAGGCCCGATTCGCGTTTGGCGCGGTCGAGCGTGGCGGACTCGGGGTCGTCTGGGATCGGGTCGGAGCCCCAGGCGAGCAGGCCGTGGGGGCCGCGGCGGGCGGCGGGCCACCAGTCGTGCCAGGCGAGGAGCGCGGGGAACGTGTCGGCGACGAGGCGGCGGTCGCGCGTCGCGTCGGACAGGCCCCCGGCGAGGTACGCCTTGAGGACGGTGAGCGCGCCGACGGGCGGCTGGGAGCGGTCGTCGGTGCGGCCCCGGTCGTCGGAGACCCGGTTGGGGATCATGCCGGTGGCGGTGGCGTGCGGGAGGATCTGGGTGAAGACGCCACGCGCGTAGTCGCGGTCCACGGTGGACGCGGCCAGGCCGGTGAAGAACGTGTCCCACGCGTGGAGGGCCCAACTCCCGTAGAAGCCGCGGCGTTCGGTGGAGACGAAGTCGCGCGAGGTGGGCGTGACGGCGCGGCCGAGGTCGGGGACGTGGACGACGTTCCACAGCAGGGCGCGGGTCAGCGCGTCGGCGGAGTCGTCCAGCCAGCCTTCGGTGTGCGGCAGTTGGGCCTCGGTGGCGGCGAGGCGGTCGGCGAGGACCGCCGTGGTGTCGGCGGCGCCGCCGGGGGTGCCCTCGGGGGCGACGCGGAGTTCTGCGGAGCCGGGCGGTACGCGCCAGGCGAGGGCGTCGGGGACGTCGAACGGCTCGGCGGCGGGCGGGAGTTCGACGTGCCAGCCGTCCGGGGCAGCGCCGTCGAGCACGATCACGGCCTCACCGGTGCAGGCGAGACGGGCGTGCAGGATGTCCCCGGCGCCACCGGCGAGTTGGAGCCGCAGCGTGTCGTCCCCGGCGCGGACCAGCGCCTCGGCGTACGAGCCGTCCAGGGCGTGCGGCCCGAGGCGCACCAGGCCGTCGCGCCAGGTGAATCCGTCCGTGAGCGGCCCGTCCGGGCCCATCACGCCGAAGCGGACGCGCAGCCCGGACGGCAGGTGGGACATGCCGGTGTGGAAGCGGACGTCCCAAGTGTTCCAGCCGACCGGGGCGGGGGCGTGGGGATGGTCGTCGTGGCTCATGCGGGGGTGTCCTTGTCGCGGGGGGTGCCGTCGTCGAGGTCGAGTGCGGCGTCGAGGAGGGCGCGGGTGTATTCGTGCCGCGGCGCGCCCATCACGTCGGCGGCGGCGCCCTGTTCGACCAGTTCGCCGCGGCGCATCACCGCGACACGGTCGGCGATCTGGTGGACCACGCCGAGGTCGTGGGAGATGAAGAGGAGCGCCAGCTTCCGTTCACGCCGCAGGTCGTCCAGCAGCCGCAGGATCTGCGCCTGCACGGACACGTCGAGCGCCGACACCGCCTCGTCGCACACCAGCAGCCGGGGCGACACGGCCAGGGCGCGCGCGATGCTGACGCGCTGGCACTGGCCGCCGGACAGGTCGCCCGCGCGGCGCTGTGCCGTGGACGGATCGAGCCCGACGTCGTCCAGCAGCCGGTGCAGCGCCTCGGTGCGGTCGCCGTCCGGCGCGGTGGACGGGTGGGTGCGCCACGCCTCGCCGATGACGGCGGCGACCGTCATGCGCGGGTTGAGCGACGAGCGGGGGTCCTGGAAGACCATCTGCACGGCGCGCTGGAGTTCGGCGGGGCGCCGCCCGGCCGGGCCGAGCGGCCGCCCCTCGAAGGCGACGGTCCCCGCGTCCGGCCTGATCAGCCCGGCGACGCAGCGCGCCACCGTCGTCTTGCCCGAGCCGGACTCGCCGACGAGGCCGAGGGTCTCCTCCGGCGCGACCGACAGGCTCACGCCGTCCACGGCGCGGAAGCCGCCGCGGCGCCTGCCGTACGTGACGCGCAGGTCCCGCACGTCGAGCAGGGTGTCGGGGGGCGGGGCGTTCATTCTCCGAGCACCTCCTCGGCGAAGTGGCAGGCGCTGGAGCGGCCTTCGGCCACCGCGCGCACGGCGGGGACCTCCGTACGGCAGCGCTCGCGCGCCATCGGGCAGCGCGGGTGGAACGGGCAGCCGGACGGGCGCGACGCCGGGCCCGCCGGGGCGCCCGGCAGCGGATCGGCGAGCGCCGTGCGCGTACGGACGGCGGGCACGCTGGCGACGAGCGCCCGCGTGTACGGGTGCGCCGGGCGGCGCAGCACGTCCCCCGCGCGCCCCTGCTCGGCGACGCGCCCCGCGTACATCACGACGACGCGCTCCGCCACGTGCGACACCACCCGCAGGTCGTGGCTGACCAGCAGCATCGACAGGCCCTCGGACCGCTGCACATCCCGCAGCAGCGCCAGGATGCGGGCCTGCACGGTGACGTCCAGCGCGGTCGTCGGCTCGTCGGCCAGCAGCAGCGACGGGCTCCCCGACAGGGCCATGGCGATCACGGCGCGCTGCCGCAGGCCGCCGGAGAACTCGTGCGGGTACGCGCGCATGCGGCGTTCCGGCTCGGGCACCCCGGCGCGTTCCAGCAGGTCCACGACGCGGCGGCGCACCTCGGCGCGCGGCAGGCCGTCGCGGCGCGGGATCTCGCCGACCTGGCGGCCGATGCGCTGCGTCGGGTTGAGGGCGGCCAGGGGGTCCTGGAAGACCATGGCGATCTCGCGGCCGCGCACCCGCCGCAGGTGGGCGGCGTCGGCGGTGAGCAGGTCGGTGCCGCGCCACCTGACCTCGCCGGCCGTGGTGGCGCCGGGCGGGAGCAGGCCCATGAGCGCGTTCGCCGTCATGGTCTTGCCGCTGCCGGACTCGCCGATCAGGCCGACCGTGGTCGCGGCCGGGATGGTGAACGAGACGCCGTCGAGGACGCGGACCGTGCCGCCGCCGGGGTGGGGCAGGGAGACGGCCAGGTCGGTGACGGTCAGGTCGTTCGGGGCCACGGTGGTCTCCGGTGCGACGGCCGCGCGGGTCACGAGCCGCCGCCGCTGACGGTGGAGAAGTCGGGGAGGCCGCTGGGGTCGGGCGTGAAGCCGTCGAGCGACGCGTTCCAGGCGTAGGCGATGCTGACGGTCATGGGGTACATGCCGACCGCGTCGTCCCAGATGATCTCGCTTGCCTGGTCGTAGAGTTCGGTGCGCTCCGCCTCGTCGGCGCTGCCGCCCGCGCGGGCGAGGAGGTCGTCCAGCTCCGGGTTGCAGTAGCCGTTGCGCCCGGCCGCGCAGGTGTAGAGGCGGCCGAGGTTGCTCGCGGCGTCGAACGTCGGGGTGGCGAGCTGCTGGAAGTTGATGTCCCAGTTGAGGGCGAGCAGGTCCTCGGTGAAGACGGCCTGCTCCTTCTCCAGCGGCTCGGCGTGCACCCCGACCTCCTCCAGGTCGGAGGCGACGGCCTGGAGGAACGGGCGGAACTCCGCGTTGGCGAACTGGAGTCGCAGCGTCTGCGAGAAGTCGAACCCGGCGTCCTCCAGCGCGGCGCGCGCCGCGTCCGGGTCGTACGCGACGGGCTCCTGCGGCGCGTGCCCGAGGACGACGGGGGTGACGGGCGCGACGGCCGGTTCGCCCGTCTCGGGGTAGAGCTGCCCGATGATCGTGTCGAAGTCCACGGCCTGCCACAGCGCGCGGCGCACGGCGGCGTCCTCAAGGGCGGGCACCGAGGAGTTGAACCACATGGTGAACTCGGCGGTGCTCGGGACGGTCTCGACGGTCAGGTCGTCCTCGTCCTCCAGGACGGCCAGCTGGTCGTCGGGGATGCCCCACACCACGTCCACCTCGCCGGTGCGCAACGCGGTCAGGCGGGCGGAGAGTTCGGGGATGTTGCGGACGGTGACGCGCTGGAGCTGCGGCGCGTCGCCCCAGTACTCCTCGTTGGGGACGAGCGCGAGGGACTCGCCCGGCGTGAAGCTGTCCACGGTGAACGGGCCGGAACCGACCGGGTCGTTGAAGAAGGCGGTGTCGTCGGCGGCGACCCCCGACGGGAGCACGTAGAAGAGGACGAGCTTGCCGGGGACCGACGCGTCCGGCTCGGGGGTGGTCAGGACGACCTCGGTGTCGGACGAGGCGGTCATGGTGGCGCCCGGGAAGTTGCCCGCGTTGGGCCCGTTCAGCTCCATCATGCGGTCGAAGGACGCGACGACGTCCTCGGCCGTCAGCGGCGACCCGTCGCTGAAGGTGACGCCCTCGCGCAGCGTGAACGTCCAGGCGGTGACGTCCTCGTTCGGCTCCCAGGACTCGGCGAGGTCACCCGTCAGCGTGCCGTCGGCCTCGGGCTTCACCAGGCGGCTGAAGATCGCCTGCCCCGCGAACTGCGTGCCGGTGGACGCCCCTTGGGCGCCGTGCGGGTCGAGGCTCTCGACCGGGTACGTGCCCGCCGCGGTCAGCTCGTCCGTGCCGCCGCCGCCCGCGCCCCCGGAGTCGCCGCCGCCGGTCGTGGTGGAGCAGGCGGCGAGGACGGCGGCGCCCGCCAGGGCGGCGGCCAGCCGGGTGAACCGCGCGGTTCTCCGTTCGCTGCTGTCGTTCATGGGTGGTTCTCCTGTCGGGTGGTGCAGAAGGGGAGGGGTCAGGCGGACCGGCGGCCGTTCCGGTGCCTGGCGGTGAGCTGGTCGCCGAGGATGCCGACGCTGATGATCAGGAGGGACAGCGCGACGCCGGGGAGCGTGGAGATCCACCAGGCGGTCTCCAGGTACTCCTTGCCGCCCGCGATGGTCTGGCCCCAGGAGGGCGTGTCGGTGGGCAGGCCGATGCCGAGGAAGCTGAGCCCGGCCTCGGCGAGCACGACGAGGGCGAACTCCAGCGTCGCCATCGCGACGATCGGCCCGGCGGTGAACGGGAGGACGTGCCGCCGCAGGATCTCGCGCGCCGGGACGCCCATCACGCGGGCGGCGTCCACCCACGGGCGTTCGCGGATCGACAGGGCGACGCCGCGCGTGACGCGGGCGAACGAGATCCAGCCCGTCGCGGACAGCGCGACGACGACGAGGAACAGGGACCGTTCGAAGGCGCCCGCGATGACGATCGCCAGCAGGATCGCGGGGAACGCGAGCAGGACGTCGAAGACGCGCGCGAGCACGGCGTCCGTCCAGCCGCGCGCGTACCCGGCGATCGCGCCGAGCACCACGCCCACCAGGCAGGACAGACCGACCGTCGCCGCGCCGATGAGGACGGACGTGCGGGCGCCGTACACGATCTGCGCCAGCACGTCGCGGCCGAGGCCGTCCGTGCCGAGCCAGGCGGTCGTGCCCTCGGCGGTGGTGGAGCCCGGGGAGAGCAGCCGGTCCTCCAGCGGGGTGTGGACCGGGTCGTAGGAGAGGAACAGCGGGCCGAGCAGCGCGACCAGCACGTACAGCGTGACGATCCCGAGGGGGATCAGCGTCGTCGCGCGGCGGCCGGGGCGGCGGGCGGTGGTGGCGTCGGGCCCGGAGACGACGGCCGTGGCCGTCCCCGCCGTCGTCCCGGTCGCGTCGGGGGGTGCGGTCATGCCGCGGTCTCCATCCGTATGCGCGGGTCGAGCTGGGCGCACAGCAGGTCGGCCACGAGGTTGAGCACGGTGACGGCGCCGGCGATCAGCAGGGTGACGCCCTGGACGACGGCGTAGTCGCGGTTGGCCACGGCGTCCACGACGAGGGAGCCGAGGCCCGGCCAGGCGAAGACGTTCTCCACGATCACCGCGCCGCCGAGCAGTGCGCCCATCTGGAGGCCGACGATGGTGACGACGGGGACCAGCGAGTTGCGCAGGGCGTGGCCGAGGAGGATCTGCGGCTCTGTCAGGCCCTTGGCGCGGGCCGTGACGACGTAGGGCTCGCGCATCGTCTCGGTGACGCTGCTGCGGGCGAGGCGGGCGACGATCGCGATGAACGGGAGCGCCATCGTCGCGGCGGGCAGCACCATGTGCTGCGGGGTGCCGACGCCCGAGCTGGGCAGGACGCGCAGCGTGAGGGCGAAGAGGAGGACGCCCATGATGCCGACCCAGAAGGTGGGGAACGACTGGAGCGCGATCGTCACGGCCGACACCACGCGGTCGGTCCTGCCGCCGGGGCGCGCGCCCGCGACGAGGCCGAGGAGGAGGCCGGCGAGGACGGCGACGGTGGTGGCGGTGAGGGTCAGTTCGAGGGTGGCGGGGAGGCGGTCGAGCACGGCGTCCATGGCGGGGCGGCCGAGGCGGTGGGACTCGCCGAAGTCGAGGCGGAGGACGTCGCCGAGGTACGACGCGTACTGCTCGTACATCGGCTTGTCGAGGCCGAGGGTCGCGTGCAGCTGCTCGATCTGCTCGCGGTCGGCGTCGGGGCCGAGGAGGACCGAGGCGGGGTCGCCGGGCGCGGCGCGGACGATCAGGAAGATCAGCGACGCGGCGCCCCACATCACGAACAGGCCGATCAGCAGCCGTTTGGCGATCATGCGGATCACGGGAGCTCCCGTGCGGTGTCGGGCACCGGGCCTATGGAATCCCCGGGGACGAACGCGCAGGGAACGGACAGTTGGCGCGGAGCGGACGTGGGGTTGTCCAGCAGGTCGATCAGCAGGCCGACGGCCTCGCGGGCCATGCGGGCGCGGGGCAGGGAGTAACGGGTCCAGTCGCGCAGTTCGGGTGTCCACGACGGGGGGTCGCCGAGGAGGGCGAGCGACAGGTCTTCGGGGAAGCGGAGTTTGTCCGGGGAGGAGGAGGCGCCGGTGCGGGCGGCCTCCTCCAGGGCCTCGACGAGGCGGGTGTCCTCGGTGGGTTCGACGAGGAGGGCCGTCGCGCGGTGGCGTTCCGCCAGGGACCTGAGGCGGTCGGCGGACAGGTCGGCGGGGTCGTCCAGCGTCTCGATGAGGACGTGGTCGGCGGGGAGTCCGGCCTCGGCGATGCCGCGCCGGTAGCCGGCCTCGCGGTCGCGGGTGGGCTCGGAGTCGTCGGGGGCGCGGAGGTGGAGGATGCGGCGGTGGCCGAGCGCGGTGAGTTCGGCGACGAGGGCGCTGGTGGCCGCCACGTAGTCGGCGGCGACGTACGGCACCTCGCCGTCGTCCACCTCGCGGCGGCCGATGAACACGAAGGGGAAGTCCTCGCGGATCAGGGCGGCCAGTTCGGCGCGGCGGACGCGGCGGCCGAGGAGGACGCAGCCGTCGGCGATCTTCAGGCGGTTGGCGCCGCCCGCGTAGATGGACCGGTCGGGGGCCGAGGTGACCGAGCTGAACAGCAGCAGGTCGTAGCCCTGGGCGGCGGTCTCCTCCTCGACGCCGAGGAGGAACGGGTAGTAGAAATCGCGCTGGTCGGTCGGGAAGACCGGCTCGAACGTATACAACCCGAGCAGGCGGTTGCGGCCGCCTTTGAGGCTGCGGGCCGCGACGTTCGCCGAGTAGCCCAGCTCCTCAGCCGCCGCGAGGACGGCGCGGCGCGTCGGCTCCGGTATCTGGTCGCTGGCCGCGCCACCGCTGATGACCAGGGACACCGTCGCCTGGGAC
The DNA here is from genome assembly GCF_044461265.1 of Streptomyces sp. NPDC049879. Taxonomy (NCBI): domain Bacteria; kingdom Bacillati; phylum Actinomycetota; class Actinomycetes; order Kitasatosporales; family Streptomycetaceae; genus Streptomyces; species Streptomyces sp. NPDC049879. The sequence goes on from NZ_JBITKT010000002.1 coordinate 191,547, forward strand.
ACCCCGGCGCTCCGGGCGATGTCCACCTGCGTCGGGCGGCGACGGCGTGGGGACCGTGCGGCTCGTTGCGGGGTGTCGGCCACCGCGCCTCCTCTCTAATACGTATTAGCTGAACGGCGTTGACGCTACTCGCGTGTTTCGAACAACGTCAAGGGTTGTCACGCGATGACCTGATTCGCCATCCCCGCGCCCGGACGAGCCATGGCCGCGCGGCCACCGGGCGGCCGACGATCGGAAGCGCCAGCCACCCCGTTCCGTTGGAGAGATCCCATGACCCACGCCCCGGCGCCCGGCTCCCTCGAAGACCGCTACGCACGCGACGGATTCGTCGTCCTCGACGGCGTGCTCGACAGCGCGGAGACCGACGCCCTGCTCGCCGAGACCGTCGCGATCTGCCGTGGCGAACGCGGCCCGATCGACGGCGCCGACACCGCGCCCGTCCCGCCCGGCACGAGCGACGACGACCTGCTGCGGCGCTTCCTGTGCGTGCACTACCCGCACAAGATGTCGCCGCTGATGCGTGACACCATCCGCCATCCCGGCATCGTCGAACCGCTCACGCGCGTCGTCGGACCCAACGTCAAGGCCATGCAGTCGATGCTCTTCATCAAGTCCGAGGGCCGCCCCGGACAGGCCTGGCACCAGGACGAGGGCTTCATCCCCACCCGCGACCGCTCCCTCACCGCCGCCTGGATCGCCCTGGACGACGCGACGACGGAGAACGGCTGCCTCTGGGTCGTCCCCGGCTCGCACCGGCCCGGCGTCCTCTACCCCGACCGCGAGCACGACGACCCGCGCTACGACTGCACCGTCGAGTCGTACGGCTTCCCGTGGAGCGAGGACGACGCGGTGCCGGTGGAGCTGAAGGCCGGGTCCGCGCTGCTCTTCAACGGCTACCTGCTGCACAAGTCGCTGGCCAACACCGGCGCCCACGGCTGCCGCCGCGCCCTCGTCGGCCACTACATGAGCGCCGAGTCGCCGCTGCCCTGGGAGCCGCCGCCGGCGGGCGTGGGAATGGCGCGCGCCGACTTCCGCGATATCGTCCTCGTCGCCGGACGCGACCCGTACGCCTGGAAGGGCACCGAGGACGTCCGCCGCCCGCGCGTCCGCCCCGACCGGGACGGCGGCTGCGACAGGTGAGGCACCATGACCGGTTACCCGTGGGCCGTCGAACTGCTGCCGGGACTCGGCCCGACCGTCGCCGACTACCCGCCCGGCTCGTCGTTCGGGCCGCGTGACGCGCGCAGTTACGAGTTCGTGTGGGTGCTGCGCGGGCGCGCCACCTGGACGGCGGGCGGGGACGCCGCCGTGCCGCTCGCGCCGGGGACGCTGCTGCTCGTGCGGCCCGGCATGCGGGACACGTTCCACTGGGACCCGGACGGGACGACGCGGCACGCGTACGTCCACTTCCGGCCGGTCGCGGGCCCGTTGGACGACGCGGGGTGGCCGCTCGTGCGGCCGATGGGCGCGGGGCCCGCGCCGCTGGGCGCGCTGTGCCGCTACCTGCTGTGGCTCGGCGGCGCCTGCCCGCCCGGCTGGCGGGAGCACGCGCGGGAGACGCTGCGGCTGCTGCTGGGGACGTTCGTGGCGGGTCCAGAACCGGCGGGGGACCGTACGGCCGCGCTGCCCGCGCCGGTCGTCGCGACGGCGCGGGCGGTGCGCGACGCGTGGGCGGACGGGATCGCGCGGCCCGTCCCGCTGGAGCGGCTGGCCGACGCGGCGGGCGTCTCGGTCAGCACGCTGTGCCGCGTCTTCCGCGCGCACATCGGGCTCGGACCGGCCGCCGCGCTCGAACGGCTGCGGCTGGCGCGGGCCGAACCGCTGCTGTGGCGCAGCAACCTGCCGCTGCGGGCGATCGCCGTCCGCAGCGGCTTCGCCGACGCGTACCACTTCTCGCGCCGCTTCCGGGCGGCGTACGGAATGGCGCCGCGCGCGTACCGGGCGCTGCCGCCGGAGGCCGCGCCGCGCGCGCTGGCGGCGCCGGACGGCCTCGCGCTGCTCGACGCGCTGACCCGCGCGGCGGGGGACGCGTGAAACCCCTTGCCCGCCCTCGGTGTCCGGAAGCTGCACATGGTGATGACGTGTGCTGTGTGCACTGTTCTCCTGTGCCGTGTGCGGGGCATGCGCTGTCGATGGGGAGTCGAACCCCGACATGGCCCTTCACGTCTACCAGGAGTGACCGGATTCCGCCGGTCGCGGCTGTGCACCGCCTCCCGGACGCCTACCTGCTCCGCGTCCTCGCCCCGCCCGTGGGTCAGTCCAGCAGGTCGGCCTCCCAGTTGGCCTGCTGGATGCGCAGGTCCAGGTGGCGTATCTCCTTGGCCACCGCGTCCGCCTCGGCGCGCAGTCCGGCGACGGGGAGGGCGGCGAGCATGCGGAGTTCGGAGCGCAACTGGCGCCCGGGGCCGTGGTGGTCGCGTCCGGCGGCGGCGTCGGCGGCGTCGGTGAGGACGGAGTGCCGCAGCCGCAGGACGTCGCGGCGGGCGAGCGCGTCGGTGAGGGTGCCGACGCCCTCGACCGCGACCGTGGCGTTGGTCAGGTTGACGCGGCGTATCAGCGTCTCCAGACGCGTCAGGACCTCGCCGGCCTCGGCGAGGAGCGCCGCCGCGTCCTCCGGCGGCTCGTCGCCCTCCTGGTACCGCGCGCTGCCCTTGACGCGGGAACGCAACTGCTCCACCTGCCGCATGGCGGCGGCCCGTTCGGCCAGTGCCTCCGCGAGCTTCACGCGCCCTCCCCCCTTCGTCCCATGCCCGGCATCATGGCAGACCACGGGCCTCGGCGCGCGGTATAAAGAGCACAGACGTACGACTTGAGAGGTGGGGGCAGGAATGGCACTGTTCGGGAACGCGCACACGGTCGACCCGGTCGCGGCGCGGGAGGAGTACGCCCGGCTGCTGGGCCAGGACGAGCAGGTGCACGCGGCGTTCGTGCTGATCCGGGACACGCTGCTGTTCACGGACCGGCGGCTGATCCTCGTGGACAAGCAGGGCGTGACGGGCCGGAAGGTGGAGTACCACTCGTACCCGTACCGCAGCATCTCCCACTTCGCGGTGGAGACCGCCGGGACGTTCGACCTGGACGCGGAGCTGAAGCTCTGGATCTCCAGCAACCCGACGCCGATCACGAAGAAGTTCACCAAGGGCGTCGACATCTACGAGGTCCAGGCGATCCTCACCAAGTACGTCGCCCACTGACGGCCTTCATGGCCGTGCGGGAGCCGGACTGCCGCGTCCCGGTGTTGGCGGTCGTGAAGGGTGGGCCTGCCGCCTGGCGGCGGGCCACCGACCGGTACGCGAAACTGGGCTGGGAACACCGCGAACTCGACACACGGCGCAAGCGCGTCGTCCGCAGGGCGCTCGGCCGCCCGGACGCCTCGGACGTATGGCCGCACGAGGTGACAGTGCCGGTGCACGGCTCGCCGTGGCGGGCGGAAGTGGAGGCGCAGTGGACGCTGCGTGACGCCGCGCGCACCGGTGGTTTTGTCCTCGATCAGCACTGGGCGGAACGTGAGGACAACCACCAGGTGATCCTGCCGTCCTGGCGGGTCCACACAGCGGGGCACGCCTGGGCGACAGCGGGAAAGGTACGGCGGTCCCTGTACGCCTGCGCGGTGCGCCTGGGACTGTACGATCTGCGGCCTCGCGTCGATGGCAGCCGCGCCACCGCACGTACCCTGGCACGCGACCTGATGCCCGGTGCGCCACGTACGAACGTGGACGTCAGGCCCCTGGACGGCCGGGGCAAGGCGGGCGTACCGCCGCTTCGCGAAGACGCGGTGAAGCGCTTCGTGGCCCTCTTCATCGGCCCGCTGCTGGTGGTCGTGGCCCTGCTCGTCCTGGCACGGGACGCGACCCCCGCGGGCAGAGCCGTGCTGGGGTCGGCCGCAGCCGCGTGCGCCGTCGTCTCCTGCTGGGCGGCCGTCACGCTGCCGCTGGTCCGGCCACGGTCGGGGACGCTGTTCCTGTGGGCCGTCGGCACGGGCGCGGCGGTCGTCACTGCCCTGGGCGTTCCAGGGCACTTGGAGGCCATGCCACGCGCGCAGACGCTGGCGTGCGTCGCACTCGCCTACTACGTCGCAGGACTGCTCGTGCTGGTGCGCCGCTGGAACTGGCAGCTGCTGGCCGCCAGTGTCCTGCCGATCGTCACGACCGTCGTGGTGGCGGCACTGCCCATCACCGGGCGGCTGCTGCACGACGCGTACGCAGACGAGTTGTCGCTCACCCCAGCAGAGACGTCGGTCAACGGGGCATGGCAGCTGGCCGCTGCGATACGGCTGCTGTGGCCGATGATGGGCGCGGTGCTCTTCGTCGCAGCCGGATGGGGGCTGCTGCGGTACTTCCACCTGGCACAGGCCGACAGAATTTCCACCGCTGCCCTGCTCGCTCTCGCGGTCGTCGTCGCACTCGTGCGAGCCGGAGTCTGGACGATCGACTCACCGGCGGAGGCGGCGGAACGGCTGGAGCGCGCCGCGGCCGAGGGCAGCGCTCCGCCGCCGTACTTCGGTGTCCGGCCGGAGTGGACGTGCGCCGTTCCGCTCGTGCCCACCGGGGAGCTGAACGAGGAGGGGGGCCAACTGGACGCCGACCGACCATACATCTTCTTCGGGGTCGCGGAGGGCCGCGCGGTCATCTGGAATGTGGACACCGGCAAGCCGCTTCGCGTCCCGGTGTCACAAGTCCGGTTGCTATCCAGGGAGAACGGGCGCGGGAGCTGCACGTGAGCCGGTCGGGTCAGGGGTAGATCTTCCCGCCGTCCGCCAGCATCTCGACGTAGGTCGTGATGCGGCGGGCGCGGGTCTCCGGCTTCTTCGCCTCCTCGACGCGGTGCAGGACCGCGTAGCGGTTCTTCTTGTCGAGGCCGGCGAAGAACTCGGCGGCGGCCGGGTTCGCGGCGAGGGCCGCGGCCAGGTCGTCGGGGACGGTGACGTCCTTCATGCCCTGGTACGCGGCGTCCCAGCGGCCGTCCGCCTTGGCGCGCTCGATCTCGGCGAGGCCCCAGGGGCGTACGCGGCCCGCCGCGAGCAGGGCCGTGGCCTTCTCCCGGTTCACCTTCGACCATCTGCTGCGGGGGCGGCGGGGCGTGAAGCGCTGGACCCAGTGCAGGGCGTCGACGGAGCGCGTGAGGCCGTCGATCCAGCCGTGGCACAGGGCCGTCTCGACGGCCTGCGCGTACGTGAACGACGGTGCGGCGCCCGGGGACTTCTTGCGGAACTTGACCCACACGCCCTGCGCGGACTCGTGGTTCTCCTCCAGCCAGGCGTCGAACTCGGCGGCCGAGGCGAACTCGGCGGTGGGGTCCTCGGATGCTGTCATGGCGGCGTGGCCTCCTCGTGGCGTGCTTTCCGCCGACGCTACGCCGGGATCAGGACAGGTTCTTTCCGCATCTCCGTCCCGGTCCCCGAGTCACGCGGGCGGCGGGCCCGGCGGGGTGCCGTCGCCGAAGGGGCGTCCGCCGAGGTCCTCGCGGTGGTGCGGCGTGAGCCAGCCCGACAGGTCGGGCCCGGCGGGGACGATGGCGCTGGGGTTGATGCCCGTGTGGACCTGGTAGTAGTGCCGCTTGATGTGGTCGAAGTCCACCGTGTCGCCGAAGCCGGGCGTCTGGTAGAGGTCGCGCGTGTACGCCCACAGCACCGGGTCCTCGGTGAGCTTGTTGCGGTTGCACTTGAAGTGACCGTGGTAGACCGCGTCGAAGCGCACGAGGGTGGTGAACAGGCGGATGTCGGCCTCGGTGATCGTGTCGCCGACGAGGTAGCGGCGGTCGGCGAGGCGTACGGACAGCAGGTCGAGGCGGCGGAACACGTCGGCGTACGCGGCCTCGTACTCGTCCTGCTCCGTCGCGAAGCCCGCGCGGTAGACGCCGTTGTTGAGGTCCTGGTAGACGCCCTCCATCAGCTCGTCGATCTCGGCGCGCAGCGGCTCCGGGTAGAGGTCGGGGGCGCCGGGGCGGTGGAGGTCCGTCCACTCGGTGGCGAGGTCGAGCGTGAGGCGCTGGTAGTCGTTGGTGACCAGGCGGCCGGACGGGATGTCCACGAGCGCGGGGACGCTGACGCCGCCGGGGTAGTCCGTCTCGCGCGCGTCGTACGCCTCGCTGAGGTGGTGGATGCCGAGCACGGGGTCGCGGCCGTCGGGGTCGAGGGTGAAGCGCCAGCTGCGGTCGTCCTGGATCGGGTCGGCGACGGCGAGCGAGAGGGCGTCCTCCAGGCCGAGGAGGCGCCGGGAGACGAGGGCGCGGCTGGCCCAGGGGCAGGCGCGGCTGACGACGAGCCGGTAGCGGCCCGCCTCGACGGGCCAGCCGTCGCGGCCGTCGGCGGTGACGCGGTCGGTGAAGTGGCTGCGGGAACGGTTGAACTTCTCCCGGCCGTACGCGGCGTTCCCGGCGCCGTCCTCCGTGTCGCCCATCCCCGTCTGCTCCCCGCGTCGTCGGTCGGTCGAGGTCCGTCGGTCAGGGCACTGCGGGTGCCCGTTCCCGGTGGGTTCACACCCGAGTGTGCACGCATGGTTCACCTCGCGGTCACCCCGGATTGCCCCGGCGTGGCGCGGCGGCGTCTACCGTCGCGTGGTGCCGAAGCTCTCCGTCGTCGTGACCTGCCACAACGTGCAGGCCTTCCTGCCCACCACGCTGCGGAGCCTCGTCCGCAACGCGACGGATGACATCGAGTTCATCTTCGTCGACGACCACTCCACCGACGCCACCGCCGACATCCTCGGCCGCGCGGACGCGCTCCCGCCGCGCAGCCGGGTCGTCCGGCACGCGGCCAACGGCGGCATCTCGCGGGCGCGCAACACCGGCATCGACACGGCGGAGGGCGCGTACCTCGCCTTCCTCGACGGCGACGACTGGTACGCGCCCGGCTATCTGGCGCGGCTGCTGGCGGCGGCCGAGCGGCTCGACGTGGACTTCGTGCGCACCGACCACGTGCAGGCCACGGGCCGCGAGCGCGTCGTCGTGCGGGCGCCGGCGCCGCGCCGCGACGTGCCGCTCGACCCGCTGGACGGCGTGCTCCCGGCCAACGCGAAGACGATGGTGGACTACCCCTTCGTCTGGGCGGGGATCTACCGGCGGCGGGTCTTCGACGACGGGCTGCGCTTCGCGCCGGAGCTGCGGACGGCGGAGGACCGGGTGTTCGGCTGGCAGCTGCACCTGCGGGCGCGGAGTTTCGCGGCGGTGGGGCTGCTCGGCGTGTTCTACCGGCGGGGGGTCGGCGGGTCGCTGACGCAGATCCGCGACGAGCGGCAGCTCGACTTCCTCCCGGCGCACGACCTGATCATGGCGGAGGTCGCGGCGCACCCGGCCGCCGACCGCTTCCTGCCGAAGATCGTACGGACGTACTGCGCGATGATCGCCTTCCATGCGGCGAACGCGTCGGGGTACGAGCCGGAGGCCGCCAAGCGGCTGCGGCGCGAGGCCGGGGAGGCGCTGCGGCGGATGCCGCCCGACCTGCTCGACCCGGTGCTGACGGCGATGGGCGACGAGCGCGGGCGCGTCCTGCGGCGGCTCGCCGGGCGGACGACGCGGAAGGCGGCGGTGGCATGAGGACGGGGACAGGGCGGACCGGGCGTACCCAGATCTTCGAGGTCTCGACGCTGTACGGCGCCGCGACGCTCGCGGCGGCCCTGGACGCGGGCATGTTCGAGCCGGGGCGGCGCGTCCTGCTCGTGACGAACAACGCGGCCGTCCCCGAGGCGGCGGCCACGCTGGACGAGATGACCGGCTGGGGCGCGATCGCGGCGCGTTTCGACACCGTGGTCGACTGGAACGAGGCGGTCTTCCCCAACCACCCGTCCCTGTGGGCGCCCCCCGAGACGGACACCGCCGCGTGGCAGCGGCTGCTGCGCGCGGCGTGGGACCTGGGCGACGGGCCGCTCGACCTGGTCGTCGAGTCGGTGCACGCGAAACCGGCGGCGGCGCTGGCCGAGATCTTCGCCGACGCGGACGTGCACGTGTACGCGGACGGGCTGATGAGCTACGGGCCGACGCGCGAGCGGCTTCCCTGGCCCACGGCCTGCCGCGTGCAGCGGCTGCTGCACCTCGACCTGCTGCCGGGGCTGACGCCACTGCTGCTGTCGGAGTTCGGGGCGTCCGCGGAGATCGTGCCGGACGCGGCGTTCCGGGCGGTGCTGGACGAGATCAGCGGCGCGTACGGAGAACCGGCCGTGGCGCCGCGCGTACGGGGTGAACGGACCGCAGTGATCCTCGGGCAGTATCTGGCGGCGCTGAACATCCTCTCGGCGGCGCAGGAGGAGGAGTTGCACGAGCGGATGCTGCGCGGGGCGGCGCGGGCGGGGTGCGCGCACGTCGTCTTCAAGCCGCATCCGACGGCGCCCGCGCAGTACTCGAAGGTGCTGGAGAAGGCGGCGGCGGACGCGGGCGTACGGCTGACGGTGCTGGACACGCCGATGCTGGCGGAGACGGTCTTCGACCGTGTCGGGCCCGACCTGGTCGTGGGCTGCTTCTCGACGGCGATGCTGACGGCGTCGGTGTACTACGGGATTCCCATCGCGCGGGTGGGCACGGACCTGGTGCTCGGGCGGCTGCGGCCGTTCCAGAACAGCAATCGGGTGCCGGTGACGCTCGTGGACGCGTACGTGCCGGACATCGAGGCGCTGACGGGCGGCCTGGAGACGCTGCCGGGGACGCCGGAGGACGCGGGCGCGGCGCTCGGGGCGCTGGTGCGCGTGCTGGGGTACACCATGCAGCCCCGGATGCACGCGCCGCTGCGGGGCGAGGCGGAGCAGTGGCTCGCGGAGCACCAGGGCGGTCTGGCGGCGCGGTACGTCAGGCGCAGCAAGCTGACGGCACTGGCGCTGCCGGGGGGCTTCGCGTCGGGTGTCGCCGGTCAGATGCCGGGGCGCCGGGCGGCGCTGCGGCTGGTGCGGAAGGTACGGGCCAGGACGGTGGGGAAGGGCTGACGGGGGCGCCTGCGGGGTTCGCCGGGACGGACACGCAGCGGGCGCCGCCATGCGATGGCACCAGGGTCCGTCGTCACAGGGGGCGTGCGCAGGTTGGCCTCTTCGCCAACGGGACCTGGGTGCTTCGGTCACCGGCCTGGCGTCGACCTGTGTACATGTGTTCCCCGAGGCCGGAGTCGTGGACTCCGAGGGTGCGGTCGCGTCCGGTCCCGGACGGCGCGGCCGGCACGGTGAGGACGACGCCCGGGTCGTGCGAGCCCTGCGGCCCCCGGTGCGGACCTCCGGCCCGGAGACCGCCGCGCGGCGGTCGGCGCGGTCCGGCTCAGGCGGCGAGGCGGCGCACCAGGGTGACGAGGGCTTCCCGCTGGGCGTCCTCGTCCTCGTTGGCGGCGGGGACCAGCATGCGGGCGAGCTGGGGCATGGTGAACCAGGATGCGACCAGCGAGATGACCGCGTGCACCAGCTGGCCCGGCGGGATGTCCCGGGCCAGGGCGCCGGCCTCCTGGGCTTCGGCCAGGGCGGCCGCCTTCTCGATGTAGTGCCCGGTGCGCTCGGCCTCGGCGGCCACGGGGCCCCGGCTCTGCAGGCCCTCCCAGGCCAGCAGGCGCACGAAGTGCGGGTGCCGGCGGTGGTAGTCGAAGAGCCGACCCGCGTAGTCGCCGAGGTCGGCGCCCTGGTCAGCGGTCAGCGGCACGGCGGCCGCGATCTTCGCCAGCTCGGATTCCAGTACCGCGCCGAACAGCTTCTCCTTGTTGCCGAAGTACTGGTAGATCCGCTCCTTGTTGACACCTGCCCGGGTGGCCACACGGGCGACGCGGGCTCCCTCGGGGCCGTGTTCGGCGAATTCGCCGACCGCGGCGTCGAGCAGGAGCTGTCGGGTGCGTGCTGTGTCCCAGGCCATGCCCCGAGACTACCCCATTCCCAACCGTACGGTTGGACATCGGCGCGACCACGTGCCAGACTCCCAACCCAATGGTTGGATATCAGGAATCCGGCCCCTCCGAACAGGACACGCGCATGTCCGCGAACACCGCTACCGCCGCCCCGTCCGTCCACCGCCGTGCGCTGATCACGTGGCTGGCCGTCTACCCGACCATCACTGTCGCGCTCGGCCTGCTCGGCTCGGTCCTCGGCGGCCTGCCGCTGCCGCTGGAGACCCTGGTCCTCACCGCGATCGTCGTCCCCACGGCCGTCTACGGCCTCGTCCCGGTACTGATGAAGGCCGACGCCCGCCAACGGCTCTTCCGGCGACCACTCACGGGGCCCGCCCGGCCGCGACCCGTCGAACCTCGCCGGCCGCAGCGCTAGCCCAGGATGCGGCGCAGCCCGAGGCGGCCCCACAGCAGGCTGGCCGCGTAGGACAGGGCGATCGTCACGGGGAGCAGGCACAGGAACAGGCCCACGGCGACGGGTGCGCTGGCGTCGGCGGGGATCAGGGGGCGTACCAGTTCCTCGACGAAGAAGACATGCACCATGTACGCGCCCATTGCGGCGTTCGCCGTGCGGCTGAGACGCGGCTGCCAGCGTTCCGGTATGCGTATGCGGCAGATGAGCAGCACGACGGCCAGGGTGAGGGCGGCGACGAAGAGGTGGGCGTTGGGGATCACGTAGTGGATCTGCGTGTTGTACCAGAGGATGCCCGCGATGGCGGCGGGGATCACGAGGAGCAGCGGGCGCCGGTAGCGGGCGGGCAGCCGCTGCGGCATGGACAGGATCAGCGCGCCGCCCGCCGCGTACACGACGGAGTACGTGGTGAATCCCCAGCCTGTGGACGGCGCGTCGTGGCCGGTCACCTCCCCGAGGGTGGTGAGCAGGCTGGGAAGGCAGGCGACGGCGAGCAGCGCGGCGCCGGTGGCCCAGGGGCGGGCGCCCGCCTTGAGCAGTGCGACGAAGGCCAGCAGTGCCACGATGGGGATGTACACGTACATGAACCACAGGTGGTACGCGGGCTGGATCGAGCCGAAGAGTCCGCGCATGGCGAGGTCGGCCGCCGGGTCGTCGTTCGTGCCGCGCAGCCAGGCCCAGGCGAGGTAGGCGGCGGTCCACAGGAACAGCGGCGTGATGTTGCGCGTGATGCGCTGCCACAGGCGGCGGCTGTCGCGGGGCGGGGCGCCGATGAGGACGGCCCATCCGGCGATGGCGAAGAAGACGGGGACGGCGAACGATCCGGCGGAGTCGCCCGCCATGCCGACCCAGTACGCGGCGGCGCCGTTCCCCTCCTGCCCGTCGACGGCCTTGATGAACGCGGCGGCCACATGGCTGAGGATCACCGAGCAGGACGCGACGAGACGGAGCAGGTCGACGTCGTACCGGTGCTCCCGGGCGGGCCGTGGCGACGGCGCGGGTGGGGCGTCGGGTGCGGTCTCGGCCGCTGTGGTGGACATAGGCCGTCACTTGTACGCGCTGCCCGTAACTCCCGCTCACCGGACGGGAGTACGACAGGTGAACACTTCCCTGCACCGCCCGGCGGGCCGCGCGCGTAGTAGCGTACACGGAGCGGTTCACACTTAGTACTACATCCGGAGTGGCATCGATGGTGCGCAGGAACGACGAACGGCGGGCGGCGCTCGTGGACGCCGCCATCGAGGTGCTCGCGGCCGAGGGCGCGCGCGGCCTGACCTTCCGGGCGGTGGACACCCGGGCGGCCGTGCCGACCGGCACCGCCTCCAACTACTTCGCCAGCCGCGACGACCTCTTCACGCAGGTCGGCGCCCGGGTCTACGAGCGCCTCATCCCCGACGAGGAGACGATCGCCGCACAGCAGGCGCTGACGCCCGGGCTGGAGACCTACGCCGTGCTGATGCGCGAACTCGTCGGCCGGATCAGCGCCTTCAGGACCGGCTATCTGGCGCTGCTCGAACTGCGCCTCGAAGCCACCAGGCGCCCGGCGCTGCGCGCGGTGCTCAGCGCACGCGTCCGCGCCGACCTCGACGCCAACGTGGCGTACCACGCGCAGTCGGGCCTGCCGGGCGACGCCACCGGCGTACTGCTGCTCGTCCTGGCCCTCAACTGGCTGATCGTCGAGCAGCTCACTCTCCCCGACGTGTTCAGCGAGGCGGAGCGCGAGCAGCTCGTCACGGCGGCGGTGGAACGGCTCGTCGCACCCCCTGACCGGCCCTGACCGCCTTACGGCCCGGCCCGCAGCGCGTCCTGGACGGCGGTCTCCCGCGGACCGGCGATCTCCGGCTCCGGTGTGAACGCCGCCGTCCACGCCGCCGTCGCCGCGCCCGCCGTCTCCCGCAGACCGCTGACCACCCACAGGATGCTCGCGTGGTCCCCGACCCCCACGCCCCAGGCGTCGATGCCCGCCGCCTCGCAGAGCGCGAGGGCCCTGCGTATGTGGAAGTCCTGCGAGACGAGCAGCGCCTCCTCCACGCCGAACACCTCGGCGGCGCGCGAGCAGGACGCCCAGGTGTTCAGGCCCGCGTAATCGGCCACGACGTGCTCGGCCGGTATGCCGTGCCGCTCGACGAGATAGGTCCGCATGGCCTCCGGCTCGTTGTACGCCGCGGTGCTGTTGTCGCCCGAGACGAGGAGGACGCGGGCGCGCCCGGTGCCGTACAGCTCGGCGGCCGTGTCGAGGCGGTCGGCGAGCCAGCGGGTCGGCGTGCCGTCCGCGCGCAGCCCCGCGCCGAAGACGAGGGCCACCGGCTTGGCGGGCGCGCTCTCCGTGGTGCGGACCCGGTCGTCGGTGGCCGCGTACACCCAGGCGTTCGGCAGCATGGCGAGCGCGAGGAGGGTCACCGCGAGCCGGAGCGCCCGCCGCTTCCCGCGGACCGTGCGCGGCACGCGGGGCCGCAGCCGCCGGGCCCGCGCACGTAACCGCCCGCCGCGCCCCGGCGCCGCGCCCGCGTCCCCCACGCCGCCCGCGCCGCCCGTCGCATCCGCCGTCCGTCCGGCCGCTGTGTCCGTCACGGTCCCCGGCCCCTTCCCCACGTCGCTCGCTCCCCGCCCCGCCCCGTCACGGAGCATCACGCCCGTATCACGTTCCGGTCGCCGGACAAGTTCCCGGCGCTCACCCGAACGGGCGTATTGTCCTGTCCGTGATCAGCGGGCTGAGCGGTGCGGACTGGACGCTGCTCGCTCTCGGCGCGCTTCTCGTCGGCGTCGCGAAGACGTCCATCGGCGGAGTCGGGTCGATCTCGGTGGCGCTGTTCGCCGCCGTCCTGCCCGCCCGTGAGTCGAGCGGCGCGCTGCTGCCGCTGCTGATCTGCGGCGACCTGCTCGCGGTGGCCGTCTACCGGCGGCACGCGAACTGGCCCGCGCTGCTGCGGCTCCTGCCGTCCGTCGTCGCGGGCATCGTGCTCGGCACCGTCTTCGTGGCCTGGGTGGACGACACCGTGATGCGGCGGACGATCGGCGGCACGCTGCTCGCCGTCGTCCTCGTGCACCTGTGGCAGCGGCGGCGCCCGGGGACCGGCACCGGTCGGGTGCGCGCCGCCGTGTTCGGCCTGCTCTCCGGCTTCACGACGATGGTGGCGAACGCGGGCGGCGCGGTCATGTCGCTGTACCTGCTGTCGGCGGGCTACCGGAAGCTGGAGTTCCTCGGCACGGCCGCGTGGTTCTTCCTGATCGTCAACGTCTTCAAGATCCCGTTCAGCGCCGGGCTCGGGCTGATCGACAGCGAGTCGCTCGGGCTGAACGCGGCGCTGGTCGGGGCGGTGCTGCTCGGCGCGGTCGCGGGGCGGGCGGTGGTCCGGCGCCTCGACCAGGCCAGGTTCGAGAAGCTCGTGCTGCTGTTCACGGTCGTGTCGAGCCTCAACCTGCTGCGCTGACGTGCACGTGGGCCGCCCACAGCGTCGGCGTCGCCCGCAGCCGCGCGCGGACCGCCCGTACGGCGTCGTGCAGCGCGCGGGCGGGGTCGGCGCCCGCGGCCCACGCGGCGTAGAACGCGGCGGCCGTCTCGGGCGCGATGCGGTCGCTGACCGGCCACAGCGTCCCGACGACGTGCGGGTAGCCCGCGAGTTGGAACGCGCCGGTGATGTGCACCGCCTCGTCGTCCAGGCCCGCGCGTGCACGGGTGGTGGAGCAGGCGGAGAGGTACGCGAGGCGGGCGGACGGCAGGCGTAGCGCGGAGATGTCGGGCACGGTCAGTGGCCGGGCCGCGTGGTCGTGGAGGAGCACGGTGTCGGGGCTCTGCGCGTGGCAGGCGAGGTGCAGCCAGTCGTGGTGGGGAATGGCGGTCAGTACGGCGGCACGGGTCGCGCCGGTTCCGGTGAGCAGGCGGGCGCCGGGGCGTGAGGCGAGGTGGGCGGCCTCGTCTTCCACGTGCGGCAGGTCGCGGGCACCGGGCGTCCTGGACAGGGCGACGACGAGGGGGCCGGCGTCCGGGGGCATGGCGCTTGGGGCGGCGGGGGTGCGGAGGAGGCTGCGCAGCGTGGGCGCGTAGCTGGAGACGACGCGGTCGAGTACGGCCGCCCCCGCCTGCTCCCGTGACTCGGCGGCTTCGGCGGCGTGCAGGGGCAGCGCCGTGAGCGGTCCGGTGGGTATCCAGCACATACGCGGCCACTCCCCCGCAGCGTCGGGCGGGGGCGCGGTGTGGCCGAGTGCGGTGAGCACCGGCTCGGCGAGGTCGCGCCAGAGCCAGGCGAGGGTGTCGCGGACGGTCTGCTGGTGCGCGACGCGCTCGGCGCGTGACGCGGCGGGGTCGGCGGCGCCCGCGACGGCCGCCAGGAACGCCCCGGTGCGCGTGGTGACGGTGCGCAGGTCCATGCCGGGCAGCGGGAGGGACGTCACGCGGCCGTGGGCGAGCAGCAGGGCGTCGCTGCGCAGGCCGCTGATGTTCACGACGACGGCCGTGGCGCGGTCGCCGAGTGCGGCGAGGAGGTCGGCGGGGGCGGGCGGCAGCAGGAAGCGGGCGAAGCCGGGGCGGCTGCGGATGTCGGCGACCAGGTCGTCCCAGGCGGTGGCGGCGGCGTACCGGTCGTCCGCGGTGGGGGTGCCCGGCCCCACGGGGTCGAGGACGGCGCGGAGCCCGTCGAGGCGCCCGGCCGCCTCGGGGTGCGCCTCGCGCAGCAGGGTCAGGTCACCCCGTGTGTCGAACGCCTGGGCGAGCAGGACACCGCGTCCCGCCTCCAGCAGTTCCACGGCGCGCTCCGGCTCGCCGCAGGCGACGGCGCACGCGGCGGCGTCCGAGGCGAGGCCGCCGTACGACGCCAGGTGCCGCTCCTGGTCGGTGCGCCCGATGCGGCGCGGCGCCGTGCGCGCCAGGAGGTCCACGGCCAGGGCGAACGGGCCGAGCGCCGCCCGTGGCCCGTGCCCGAGGTGCGCGGCGGCGGCCCAGCGGCGGGCGGCCGACACCCGCGCGCCCACCGGGCCCGCCGGGTCGGTGGCGGCCTGCCGCAGGGTCTCCTCGGCGTCGGCCAGGAGATCGCCGTCGCCGGTGGCGACGGCCTTGCGGGCGAGCGCCCAGGCGTGTAGCGACCGCAGGTGGGTGTGGGCGACGTGGCCCGGCGGGGTGGCCTCGTCCGCCTGGCGGGCGGCGCGTATCAGGTCGTCGAGGCCGCCGGGGGTGGGCGCCGCTTCGTGGAGCTGCGCGCGTGCGCCGGCCAGTGCGCCGAGGCGGGAGACGCGGTTGGGGTGGTCGAGCGGGGTGGCGGCGACAGCCTGGGCCGCGTGGCGTGCGGCCTCCTCGGCGTCGGCGGTCTCGCCGGTGAGCGCGTGCCGTGCGCTGAGGACGACGGCCAGGTTGGACACGAAGCGGGTGTGCAGCAGGTGGCCCGGCGGGGTGGCGGTGACGGCGGCGCGGGCGTGCGTGACCGCTTCGTCCAGGTCGGCGCGCGTGGCGTCGGGCCGCAGTCGCAGGCCGAGCGCCAGGTTGGACGCGATGCCGGGGCCCTGCGGGGAGAGGATGCCGGCCAGTGCGAACGCCTGGGTGCGCGCGGTGAGGGCCTCTTCGAGCGCGCCGGTGTCCCCGTATGCCTCGAAGCGCAGCATCAGCGCGGAGGCGAGGGCGTCCAGGCGTAACGCGCGCATGGGGTGGCCGGCTGGGGCGTCTGCGATGGCGGCGCGCTGGTGGGTGATGGCGCTGTCCAGGTCGGCGGGGTCACCGCCGGACTCCCAGCGCAGCCGGTGCAGTGAGCCGAGGGACGTACGGGCGGTTCCGGCGAGGGGGTCGCCGTCGGGTATTTCGGCCAGGAGGGCGGCGAAGAGGTCGAGGGAGCTGTCGAGATCGGCGCGGGCACCGGTCCGTTCGGCCAGCGACCACAGGGCGGTGGCGAGTTTGACGCCGGTCTCGCGGCGGGCGGCGGGGTCGAGGGTGGAGGCGTAGGCGGTGCGGTAGATCTCCAGCGCGCGGTCGAGGTCGGCGGCGGCGCCGGTCGTCTCGTACTGGGCGAGGAGCCGGTCGGCGGTCGCGGTGCCGAGCGGCGGCGGGGCGGGCTCGTGCGTGGCGGGTCCGGCGGCGGTCAGGGCGGTGCGGATCTGGTGGGCGAGCCGCCGGTTGGCCTCGATGCCCGCGCGGGAGGGGTGCTTGTAGGGGAGGGCGCGCAGCGCGCGGTCGTACGTGTCGGCCGCCTCGTCGGCGACGACTTGGCTGGGACGTGCGCGCAGCAGTGTCAGCAGTCCTGCGGCGAGGTTGACCAGGTACGAGGCCAGCCGTGGGTGGCCGTCGGGCGTGGCGCGGACGACTTCGCGGCCCACGAGGACGGCCTCCGTCACCAGTCCCTCGTCCGGGGCGGCGGGATCGGCGGTGGCACGTGCCAGCAGGGCGTTGGCCAGGTTGGACTGGGTGGGGACGCGCTCGGGGTGGTCGTCGGGCAGGGCCGCCAGGGCACGGCGGTGGAGGGAGACCGCCTCGTCGATGGCCGGCACGTGCCGGGTACGGGTGAAGTCGTCGTAGAGGGTGTTGCCCAGGCTGGAGAGGTGGGAGGCGTAGCGGGGGTCGGCGGCCTTGGAGACGGCGACTGCGGCGCGGCCCGCCTTCACCGCGTCGGCGAGGTCGTCGGGACGGCCGTCGCGCTCGTAGCGGGAGCGGAGCAGTACGCCGCGCAGGGTCAGGGCCTCGGCGTGCTGGACGCGGGGCAGTCCGCTGTCCATCAGCTGGGCGAGCAGGTCGATGCCCAGGGCGAGGTAGGTGGGGTCGCCGGTGGAGAAGTAGCGGTCCTGGGCCTGGTAAGCGGTCCTGAGCGGCGCGGCGGGATCCACCTCGACGGGTGCGCGCGGCGGGGTGTTCCGCGCCGGGCTGGGGCCGGGCTGCTGTTGCCGCTGCGTAGTCTGCTGCTCCGCCGACTCGGCCAGCACTCCCGCCAGCGGATGCCCGGCGCGCTGCGCCGAGCGGAACCACTCCAGCGCCTTCCCTGTGTCGCCGCGCGCCAGCCGCAGCGTGCCCGCGTTCATCATCCCGTCCACGTGCCCGGCCGCCGCGGCCTTCTCGTACCAGGGCAGCGCCTCGTCCGTGCGGTCGGCCTGGTGCAGCAGCCGCGCGTACGTGTGGGTGGCGTCAAGGTCGCCGCGCTCGGCCGCGCCCAGCAGCCAGCGGATCGCGCCAGCCATGTCACCGCGCTGCTTGAGGAGGACACCGAGGTTGTTCATCGCGTCCACGTGCCCCGCCTCGGCGGCGGGCAGGTAGTACACCTCGGCCTGCGCGGTGTCGCCGATCAGCGTGTGGAACGCGTGCGCGACCAGGTACGACACCTGCGGGTCGGCCGTAGCCTGCCCCGCCCGGCGTAACCACCGCCGCGCGCGACCGGCCTTCCCCTGCGCGAGCAGCACCGCCGCCTTGTCCAGCGCCCGCCGCGCGGTCTCCTCATCCCCGATCCCCACCCAGACCACCCCCCAAGCCCAGTCTGTCCCCGTCACCCACCCGCCGTACATAGCCTCCGGATGCTTTGGTACGCGAGGGTGGGTGGCTCTACAGGTCGTCGGGCAGGAGCCGGAAGGCGTGGTGGCCGGTGAGTGGGGTGACGGCTCTGAAGTCCCTGCGGTCGAGGGTCAGGATGGTCTCCGTGTCGAACGCCTCGGCCAGCACGACATTCACGGCGTCGGTCAGATCCAGTCGCAGGGCCGCGTAGCGGTTCTGGACCAGGCGGGCATTGCGCAGCGTCTCGGCGGACAACTCCGGGATCGCTACACGCCCCGAGCGCTCCTGGGCCAGCAGCCAGTCGTTCACCACGTAGGCGGCTCCGCGATTGACGTTGCGTGTGGTGATGTGCTCGATCTCCTGGATCACCAGCGGTGACACCACGGTGAGCGCCGCCTCCTGCATGGCGGTGCGGGCGGCGCTGTGCTCGGGGTCCGAGGCATTGAGAGCGGCGACCAGCCCGGAGGTGTCACCGACGACGATCACTCGGCGTCCGCCGCGCCGTCCGAGACCGCCCGGTCGATCTCCTCGGCGGTGACAGGCCCCCCGAAGTCCAGGAGCGGAATGTCCCACTCCGTGTTCCAGCGCCGGGTGCGGAGGGCCGCGAGATGGAAGGCTGCCCGGAAGTACTCCGACTCCGGCCGCCCCTCCCGCGCCGCCGCCGCCTTGATCAGCGCGAGGTCCTCCTCATCGACCATGACGGTCGTCTTCTTCAAGGCCATAAGGTTATGGTACCTCCGCCATATGATTCCGCAGGGCACCGCAAGCCCTCTTGGGCCGCACACCCGCGACCGTTCAGCTTCGGTCTCCGCAGCCCGGCACCGCCTGCTTGCGCAGGCGACGTTCCTCGATGATCGCCCCGACGCATCGACCGGACTCGTGGATGATGACGTACCACGGGACGGGGGAAACGGTTCCGCCGGGCAGGTGAGCGGCAGCGAAGGCGGGCGGCCGGTGGGCGGTGATCACGAGTGTGCGCCGCTTGAGTACGGAGACCACCGCACCGGGCGCGGCGGGAACGGCGGGCGCCCGCTCGTCCGCCCGATGCCTGCCATGTGTGGGAACGAGGGTGTCGAGGAACGCACGGCACCACGACCGGACTTGGTGCCGGACAGAGGGCCGTGCGTCACGGCGTCGCCTACCTCCCATCAGCCGCCGCCCGAACGCGCCCGCCTGCGCAGCCGGTTCGCGTCGCCCTGCTCACTCCGATTCGCCTTCACCCACCGGCGGGCCCGCACCTGGATCTCCCTTTCGTTCATCGATTGCGAGAGCCTCCTTTTCAACAATCGATTTCGCATACAGAAGCGCACCGCACGGTGCGCAGCAGATGCCTTCTTCAGTCGCCTGCAAGTCGCCGAGATGCATGCACTCCATGGCCGTTCACTTTCGTCGGACGCTGCAACTCCCCCGGCTCGCCGAGGCCACCCACCGCCTTGGAGATCCCGCCCGGTCAGAACCGGCCGCACGCATGCCCCGACCGCACGGGTGTTCTGCGCCTCAGTCCCGCCTCGCCCCCGGTCGGCCGTCGCGGAGTACGGCGGTCAGCCGTCGTGCCATCTCCACGGGGACACGCCCCAGGTCGAGCAACGGCGCGACGCTCGTACCGGACGCCGACACCGGGTCGACGCCCAGCGACGGCAACGTGATATCGAACGTTCCGAGCGCGTCCGCCAGTTCTCGGCCGGCCTGCTCGGCGGCCAGCAGTTGTTCGCGACGCGTGGGCGACGGGTCCTCCATGCGAAACCTCCAGGATCGCGCGGCCGAATCCCCCCGGGGCGTGGCGTGTCCCCCACTTCCGAGACCTGTCGGACCAGCCGGTGAGCGAACAGAATCCCAGAATGACGCGCCTTTGAAAAACGCAAGAAATGCGTTCTCAAGAGTTGAGCACCACCGGAGGAAGGAAAGAATGGCGAAATCACAGATCGCGACCATTCGCGTCCGGCGCCTGGCCTCGGAACTCGTGCGGTTCCGCGAGCGGAAGCGGCTGTCGATCAAGGCCGTCGCGGACGCGACCGGCGTCAACGAGGTCACCCTCCGGCGCATCGAGGCGCGCCAGGCCCGGCCTCAGAAGCGCACGCTGATCGCTCTGCTCGACGCGTACGCGGTGCGCGGGGACGAGCGGGAGAAGATCGTCGCCCTGGCAAGGGGAGCACAGGAGCAGGGGTGGATTCGCCCGTACGACGCGGAACTGCCCGACGAGTACAACGCGTTCATCCAGTTCGAGTCCGAAGCGTCCGAGCTGAAGAAATACGAGTCTCTCTTCGTCCCCGGACTCCTCCAGACCGAGGACTACGCACGGGCCGTGATCGGGGGCACACTCCGCACCGCGCCATCGAGTGAGGTCGAACTGCGTGTGCGGGCACGCATGGAGCGCCAGTCGATACTCACCAGGGAAGAGCCGGTCAGCCTGCGCGTCGCCATGGACGAGGCGGCCCTCAGACGTCTGGTGGGCGGAGCGGACGTCATGCGCGCCCAACTCGACCATCTCGCGAAGATGTCCATGGAACCGCACATCCAGGTACAGGTCATCCCCTTCACCGCTGGTGTGCATCCGGGGATGCCCGGCTCGTTCGTGCTCATGAACTTCGCCAGGAGCGCCGAGCCCGAGATCGTCTGGGTGGACAGCCATGTCGGCGACATGTTTCTTGAGAAACCGATGCAGATCGCGCGACTCACCACCGCCTTCGACGAGCTGATTGCCCAGGCGAGCAGCCCTGCCGAATCACTCGCCATGATCACCACGCTACGTGACAGACTCGGCATTTCGGGCGGCACAGGGTGAACAGGTGGAGTCATCGAGCGCCCCTGGACGGCGGATAAGCAGCCCGGGCAGCGGCAGTGCCCGCCCCGGACAGCAGAACGGGACGGCCGAGCCGTCGTCACGGTGGCGGCGGAGAGCTGGGGGCGGCCGGGTCGGTTGAGGCCTCCAGCGCGCGGGACGGGCCCGTTGCGGTGACCATGGAAGGGTGCTGTTCGAGGAGATCGCGCGGGCCTCGCGTGACGTCGCCGCCACCGCCTCGCGGTCGGCGAAGGTCGGCGTGCTCGCCGCGCTGTTCCGCGACACCGCGCCCGACGAGGCCCCCGTCGTCACCGCCTGGCTCGCCGGGCGCCTCCCGCAGCGGCGCGTCGGCGTCGGCTGGGCCGCCCTGCGCGACCGCCCGCCGCCCGCCGCGTCCGCCACGCTGACCGTCCGCGACACCGACGCCGCGCTCTCCCGCATCGCCGCCGCCTCCGGCACGGGCTCGGGCGCGCGGCGGCACGACATGCTCGCCGAACTCCTGGCCGCCGCCACCGCCGACGAGCAGGACTTCCTCGTCCGTCTGCTGGCGGGCGAGCTGCGCCAGGGCGCGCTGGACGCGTTCGCCGCCGAGGGCCTGGCCGCCGCCGTCGGCGCGCCGCCCGACGACGTACGCCGCGCCGTGATGCTCGGCGGCTCACTCGGCGCGGTGGCGCGCGCGGTGCTGGCGGACGGTCCTGGGGCGCTGGGCGCGTTCCGGCTGACGGTCGGCCGCCCTGTGCTGCCGATGCTGGCGCGCCCGGCGCGCGACCTGGACGAGGCCCTCGACCGGCTCGGCCCCTGCGCCGTCGAGGAGAAGCTGGACGGCATCCGCGTGCAGGTCCACCGGGACGGCGACGACGTGCGCATCTGGACGCGCACGCTGGACGAGATCACCGACCGCCTCCCCGAGGTGCGCGCCGCCGCGCGCGAACTGGCCGCCGGGCACGCCGTGCTGGACGGCGAGGTGATCGCGCTGGACGACGACGGGCGGCCCCGGCCGTTCCAGGAGACGGCGGGCCGCGTCGGCTCGCTCGCCGGGACGCTGCCGCTGTCCCCCGTCTTCTTCGACCTGCTCGCCGTGGACGGCCGCGACCTCCTCGCCCTCCCCACCGCCGAGCGGATCGCCGAACTGGCCCGCATCGCGCCGGAACCACGCCGCGTACGGCGGCTGCCGGTACCGGACCCGGCCGACCCGGAAGCACGCCGCGCCGCCGCCGACTTCGCCGCCGCCGCGCTGGAACGGGGGCACGAGGGCGTCGTCGTCAAGGCGCTCGACGCGCCGTACAGCGCGGGCCGCAGGGGCGCGGCCTGGCTGAAGGTGAAGCCGGTGCACACGCTGGACCTCGTCGTCCTCGCCGCCGAGTGGGGCCACGGGCGGCGCACGGGGAAGCTGTCCAACCTGCACCTGGGCGCGCGGCGGGCGGACGGCACGTTCGCGATGCTCGGCAAGACGTTCAAGGGCCTGACGGACGCGCTGCTCGCCTGGCAGACGGAACGGCTCGGCGAGCTGGCGGTGGAGGAACGGCGGGGTGTGGTGCGCGTACGGCCCGAACTCGTCGTGGAGATCGCCTTCGACGGGGTGCAGCGCTCGACGCGGTACCCCGAGGGGGTGACGCTGCGGTTCGCCCGCGTGGTGCGCTACCGGGAGGACAAGCGGGCGGCGGACGCGGACACCGTGGAGTCGGTGCGGGCGCTGCTGCGCTGACGTCGGCGAATCGTGCCCGCTTCGTTATGCCCTGGGGCGCAACAATCTTGGCGGTACGCGCATCTTTACGAGTGAGGCACCGCTTCACCGCCACTGTCGATCTTGCCCGGTATTCCCAGGGGGGACCCCACCATGCGCTCCGCGCTCTCGTACGGCCGCTTCCGCCGCCGCGCCGCCGTCCCGGCGGTCGCCGGAGCGGCCCTCGTCGCCCTGCTGCTCAGCGGGTGCGGCTCGGACGCGGACGGCACGGAGGCGGACGGCCCGGCCTCCTCCGCCCCGGCCGGCGAGTCGCCCACCGCGGAGGCGGACGAGGGCGACGGGGACGAGACCCCCTCGGAGGAGCCCACCGAGGAGGAGACCCCGGCCGAGCCCGTCGTCATGGACTTCGGCGATGAGACCGACCAGGTCAGGGAGTTGCAGGCGCGCCTCGCGCAGCTGGGCCACTTCGCCGCGCAGCCCACCGGCTACTACGGCGACGTCACGCTCGGCGCCGTTTCCGAGTACCAGCGGGCGGCGGGCATGGAGGTGTCCGGCGTCGTCTTCGAGAGCACGTGGGCCGCGCTGACCGGTGAGACGGAGGCGCCGGGCGAGCGGGATCTGTACCCGCCGCAGCAGATCCTCGGTTACGGGGACAACTCCGAGCAGGTCCGCGAACTCCAGGCGCGCCTCAAGCAGCTGGACCACTTCGACGAGAACCCGACCGGCTACTACGGCGACGTCACGGCGGCGGCTGTCCGTTCGTACCAGCAGGCCGCGGGTCTTGAGGCGACCGGCACCGTCTTCGAGGACACCTGGGCGGCGCTGACCGCCGAGACGGAGACGCCGGGCGAGGAGGACATGTACCCGCCGGTGGAGATCCCCGAGGTGGAGCCCGCCGCGCTGGACGAGCGCTGCCTGACCGGCCGCGTGCTGTGCATCTCGAAGACCAGCAGCACGCTGTCGTGGGTGATCGACGGCGAGGTGCAGATGGCGGTGGACGTGCGCTTCGGCGCCGAGCAGACGCCCACGCGCGAGGGCGAGTTCGAGGTCTACTGGAAGTCGCGGAACCACCACTCGACGCTGTACGACTCCCCGATGCCGTACGCGATGTTCTTCGACGGCGGCCAGGCGGTGCACTACTCGCAGGACTTCGCGGCGAACGGCTACAACGGCGCGTCCCACGGCTGCGTCAACGTCCGCGACGAGGGCGCCATCGCGGCGCTCTTCGACGAGGTGAACGAGGGCGACAAGGTCATCGTCTACTGGTGACGCCCGTCCACCGGCGCCGGTCTGGTGTTTGAATGGCGTCCATGCGCTACATCATCATCGGCGCCGGCGCGGTCGGCGGAGCCATCGGCGGCCGGCTGCACCAGGCCGGACACGACGTCGTCCTCGTGGCACGCGGGCAGCACGCCGCGGCCCTGCGCGAGCGGGGCCTGCGGCTGCGGACGCCCGACGAGGACCTGACGCTGCGGGTCCCCGTCGCGACCGGCCCCGACGACGTCGAACTCCGGCCGGACGACGTGCTGCTGCTCTGCGTGAAGACGCAGGACACCGTCGCCGCCCTCGACGCCTGGGCCCCGGCCGCCGCCCACCTGCCGCTGCTGTGCGTGCAGAACGGCGTGGCCAACGAGGAGATGGCCCTGCGCCGCTTCAGCCGCGTGTACGGCGTCTGCGTGTGGCTGCCCGCCCAGTACCTCGAACCCGGCGTCGTCTCCGCGGGTGGCGCCCCGCTGACCGGCATGCTGCACATCGGCCGCTACCCGCAGGACGGCGAGACGGACGACACCGCGCGCGCCATCGCCGCCGACCTGGAGTCGGCGAGGTTCCTGGCCCCCGTGGTGCCCGACGTGCTGCGCTGGAAGTACGCCAAGCTGCTGTCGAACCTGGCCAACGCCGTGCAGGCCGTCTGCGGCACGGACGAGCCGGAGGCGAAGGAACTCCTGCGCCGGGTACGGGCGGAGGGCGAGGCCGTCCTGGCGGCGGCGGGCATCCCGTTCGCGAGCGACGAGGAGCAGGCGGAGCAGCGCGGCGACCGCGTGGACATCCGCGAGGTGCCCGGCGCCGAGCGCGGCGGCGGCTCCACATGGCAGAGCCTGCGGCGCGGCACGGGCTCGGTGGAAGTGGACTACCTGAACGGCGAGATCGTCCTCCTCGGCCGCCACCACGGCGTCCCGGCGCCGGTGAACGAGGCGCTGCGGCACGCGACGAACGTCCTGGCCCGCGAGGGCCGCCCGCCGGGCTCCACCTCCGCCGCCGACCTGCTGGCGGCGCTCCCGTCCTGACGGCGCGGGTGCCGGGACGCGTTGTCAGACCCCCCGGCTACAGTCTCCCTCGTCGTCACGGAGAGTGATCGAGAGGGAGAGCGTCATGGTCCGTCGCACGCCGCCCCGGCCGGTGGCCGTGGAGGAGTACCTGCCCGAGCTGGGCTCACTGCGCCGGGAGGCCGTGCGGCTCCATCCACGGCCGGGGAGCCCGTCGTGCCATGAGAGTTCGGTCGGCGGGCCGCTGCTGTGGCCGGTGGAGGAACCGTGGCCGGTGTGCGACGGCGAGCCCGAACGCGGAGTCCACGAGCCGGGGACGCCGTTCGTGCCGGTCGTCCAGGTCCGGCGGGAGGACGCGCCGGGCATACCGTTCCCGCCGGGCTGTGACCTGTTGCAGGTCCTGTGGTGTCCCTTCGAGCACGGTGAGTGGTGCTGTCCGCTGCCACTGGTCCGCTGGCGGGACTCGGCGGCCGTCACGGCGGTGCGGGAAGCGCCTCCGCCACCCGCCGACGCGCTGGAGGACCACGTGCCCCATCCGTGCGTCGTCCATCCCGAACGGGTGACGGAGTACCCGAGCTGGGACATACCGAAAAACCTCCGGGACGTGCTGCGCGACCGCATGGAGGCGATGGAGCGGTCCAGCGGCTTCCTGTTCCACTACCACCTGGCCGACGCGCCCGGCATCAAGCTGGGCGGCTACCCGGGGTGGACGCAGGACCCGGTCTGGCCGGACTGCCCGGACTGCGGCCGGCGGATGGACCATCTGCTCACCGTGGCGAGCCGGGAGTACGACGGCGAATCGATCCGCACGTGGCTCCCGGTGGAGGACCGGAGGGAGGTGGACGGGCGGCAGAGGGCGAGCGAGGAGGCGAGCACGGGTGCTGGGATGATGCTGGGCGACGTCGGAGGCGTCTACATATTCGAGTGCCGCACCTGCCCCGCCCGCCCCACCAGCCACTGGTTCGACTGCTCCTGACCGATCGCACGCCACACGGTCACCTCGCGGACAGGCTTGTCGGCCGCGCGACCGGCGTGACGCTCATGGTGTGACGGCGTCCGGGCCCGCGTCCGTGTCGTCGGGGACGCGGCCGGAGAGGCGGGTGTAGCGCTGGCGGGCCGCCTGGGGGGTGCCGAGGCCGAGGCCGAAGGCGATCTCCTGCCAGGTCAGGCCGCGTCCCCGCGCCATCGACAGCAGACCGGCCTCCAGCTCGTCCATCTCGGCGCGGGCCCGCGTCACCAGGCTGAGGGCGGCGGTGATGTCGGCCCGGTCCACCTCCGGTTCGCCGTCGTCGAGCAGCGCGGCGCCGCTGAGCAGGAACGAGACGAGGCGCACCGCCTCGTGCGGCGCCAGCACGTACGGGTGGGTCTGCCGCGCGCGCTGCTCGGGCGTCACGGCGTGCCGCTCCGCGATGCGGAACAGCGCGGCGAACGCCCGGTGTTCGCGGGCGGCGGCCGGGTCGGGCGGGGTGAACGGGTCGGCGGGCTGCGCGGCGTGCTCGGTCATACCGCCCACCATGCCGGAGACAACACAGCGAAGTCAACGAATGGAGGTGAACAATCTGTTCAATCGCGGGGCCGCGCCTGCCCGCGTCGGGCGGCAGGCGTCCGCGTCTGCCGCGTCCCTCAGAACTTGTGCCCGCAGGCCAGGCACTGCCGCCGCTCGTCTGGGCAGGTCGCGCCGCAGTCGGGACACTGCTTGAGAGCCAGGGGGCGGCTCAGGACGGTCAGTTCGGTGGTCATACCGGTGGGTCCCCTTCTCGCATGCTCCGCATGGCCCCGCGCCCGGTCCGGCGCGGGACCGGCGCCGGTCCCGTGTGATCCCCGTGTCTTCCCCGTGGGGCCCCGCGCTCCGGCGTCGCGCGGCGACCCGTACCCAGCGACCGTACGGCCTGGGCAGGTCCGCGCGCCATCGCCCCGTCGTCAGCGGGGAACGGGAACGGACGTTCGCCGCGCGGCCAGCGCCCATCAGATCTGCACGGGCATCAGCGGCACGCCGGGGTGCCCGGCCGGGAAGCGGTGGACGCCCGCCGCCTCGTCGCGCTCCAGCACCGGGTACGCCTGGAAGAGCGTGAAGCCGTGCTCGTGCAGGAACTCGACGCTCAGCCCGGCCGCCGCCAGGGCGCTGACGACGGTGCCGAGCGGGTGGTGCCACTCGACGTGCTCCGTCTCGCGCAGCGGCGGTCCGTCCGTGTACGTGTGCGGGTAGTCGTACCGCTGCGGCGTCCGGTCGAAGTAGTCGCGCGCGACCGTGCGCCCGTCGTCGTCCAGCGTCTCCATCAGCGGGTGGAACTCGGCGAGGTACAGCCGCCCGCCGTCCGCCAGCAGTCCGGCGACGAGTTCGGCCCAGCGCGTGATGTCGGGCAGCCAGACCAGCGCGCCGATCCCGGTGTAGACCACGTCGAAGCGCTCGCCCGCCAGCACGTCGGCGGCGTCGTAGACATCCGCGGCGACGAAGCGGGCGCGGCTTTCGAGCCCCGTGTCGCGCGCGAGGGCGCGGGCGGTGTCGACGGCCGACGCGGAGAAGTCGAGCCCCGTCACCTCGGCGCCGCGCCTGGCCCAGGACAGCGTGTCCTGCCCCATGTGGCACTGGAGGTGCAGCAGCCGCAGCCCCGTGACGTCGCCGACCTCCTCGATCTCGAACGGTCGCAGCGTCGAGCCACCGGCGCGGAAGCCCGGCAGGTCGTAGAACGCGCTGGCGGCGTGGATGGGGACCCGGCCCTCCCAGTTCCTGCGGTTCAGTTCCCGGTGCGCGGCCGACGCGGATTCGTCCATGCGTGCGACCGTAGTGAATTCGTCACAATGAAGCACGCGCATTCCCGCCCGGTGCCGACAAGGGCGCAGACTGGTCGTCATGTGCCGCAGCATCAAGACGCTCCGTCCGCCCGCGACGCCCGGTGTGACCGATGAGGACATCCGGGCGGCGGCCCTCCAGTACGTGCGCAAGGTGTCCGGCTACCGGGCGCCGTCCGCGCGCAACGCCGCGGCGTTCGACGAGGCCGTCACCGCCGTCGCGGAGGCGACCCGCCGGCTGCTCGACGGGATCACGGTCCGGGACGTCTGAGCCGTGCGGCCGCCCGCCTCCGGGACAGGGAGGCGGGCGGCCGTGCCTCAGCGCAGCCGCGCCAGCTCGTCGGCCAGGTCGTCCAGGCCCAGCGACCCCAGCGACAGCGCCGCCATGTGCCACGACTTGAGGTCGAACGCGTCGCCCGCGCCCTTGCGCGCCGCCTCACGCCCGGCGACCCACGCGCGCTCGCCCAGCTTGTAGCTGATCGCCTGCCCCGGCATGCCGAGGTAGCGGGTCAGCTCGGACGCGGTGTACCCGGCGTCGTGCCCGGTGTGCCGCGCGAAGAACCCGGCGGCCAGCTCAGGCGTCCACACCTCGCCCGGGTGGTACTCCTCCCCCGCCGGGACGCGCAGCCCCAGGTGCATGCCGATGTCGATGATCACGCGGACCGCGCGCAGCATCTGCCCCGACAGGTAGCCCATGCGGCGCGCCGGGTCGGTGAGGAAGCCCAGCTCGTCCATCAGCCGCTCCGCGTACAGCGCCCACCCCTCGGTGGCCGCGCTGACGCCGCCGACGCTCGCCTGGAACCGCGACAGCCGGTCCTGGACGTGCACCCACTGCGCGAGCTGGAGGTGGTGGCCGGGCACACCCTCGTGGTACCAGGTGGACACCAGGTGCCAGACGGGGAAGCGCGTCGCGCCCTGCGTGGGCAGCCAGGTGCGGCCCGGCCGGGAGAAGTCGAGCGACGGGCGCGTGTAGTACGGCGCGGCGGCGCTGCCGGGCGGGGCGATCATCGCCTCGACGCGCCGGATCGGCGGGGCGAGGTCGACGTGCGTGCCGTCGAGCGCGTCGATGGCCTCGTCCATCAGTGCCTGGAGCCAGCGGCGGATCTCCTCCACGCCCTCGACGGCCTCGCCGTGGCGCTCCAGGTGCTCCAGCGCCTCGGGCACCCCGGCGCCCGGGAGGATCTCGCGCGCCACCGCGCGCATCTCCGCGCTCAGCCGGTGGAACTCCTCCCAGCCGAACGCGTACGCGTCCTCCAGGTCGAGGTCGGCGCCCGTCCACAGCCGTGCGCCGGTGAGGTAGCGCTCACGCCCCACCGCGTCCGGCGTACCGGCGGTCCGCGGCAGGTACGTGTCCCGCAGGTACGCGCGCAGCCGCACCAGCGCGTCGGTCGCGGCGGCGGCGCCCGCGTCGAGGTCGGCGCGCAGCGCGTCGGGGCCCGCGGTGGTGAAGTCGCGGTACCAGTCGGCGGCGAGCCAGTCGTCCAGCTGGGCGGCGACGGTCTCGACCTGCCGGGGCGCGGCGGTGAGGCCGCGCGCGAGGCCCGCGTCGAGGGAGGCGGTGTATCCGGCGAGGGCGCCGGGGACGTTGCGCAGCCGCCGGGCGACGACGGCCCAGTCGTCCTCGGTGGCGGTGGGCATCAGCAGGAAGACGGACCGGAAGTGCTGGACCGGGGAGAAGAGGTTGGAGACGTTCCGGAGGTTCTCGCCGGACTCGTCGAATGCGAGGCGCGCGGTGAGGCGCTCGCGCAGCAGCCGGGCGGCACGGCGCTCGACGGCGGGGAGGCCGTCGGCGTCCACCGCGTCGAGGCGGGCCAGCGTGACGCGCTGCGCGTCGGCCAGGGCGGCGAGGCCGTCCGGGGAGACGTCGGGCAGCTCGGCCACGCCGGGCCTGATGCCCAGCTGGGTGCCGACGACGGGGTCGAGGTCGGCGAGGGTTTCCACGTAGGCGTCCGCGATCGCGCGGGGTGAGGTCGGGGAGGGAGAGTCGTGCATTGTGCCATCCTCGTACAGCGGATGGCGCAAGGGAAGGAACACGTGTTCGATCATTTGATCGGCCGGGACCACGCCGCGGGGGTGCTGCGCGACCGGATCGGCCGGGCCGCCGCGGGCCGCGGCGGCCTGGTGCTCGTGACGGGGGAGCCCGGCATCGGGAAGACGGCGCTCGTCGCGGGCGCGGCGGACGACGCCAGGTCGCGCGGGATGCTCGTGCTGGGCGGCTTCTGCTGGGACTCCGACAACGCGCCGGGCTACTGGCCGTGGGTCCAGGTGCTCCGCGCGCTGCGCCGGGCCGGCACCGGGGCCGCGCCCTGGCCACCGGCGGTCGCGGCGCTGCTCGCGGGCGGCGCGGGCGGCGGCGGGGACGCGTCACGCCAGACGGGCGAGTCCTTCGAGCTGTACGACGCGGTGACGACTGCCCTGGTCGACGCCTCGCACACCCACCCCCTCATGATCGTCCTGGACGACCTGCACTGGGCCGACCCCGCCTCCCTCCGGCTCCTCGCCTTCGCCGTACGGCACACCGCCCTCGAACCGCTGCTGCTCGTCGGCATCTACCGCGACGCCGAGGTGGAGGCCCCCGGGCACCCCGCCCGCGACCTGGTGCTGCCGCTGCTCGCCCGCGCCACCGCCGTCCCCCTCGGCGGGCTCGCGCCGGGCGAGGTGGCCGCGCTGATCGAACGGACCGCCGGGCGTCCGCCCGACCCCGACGCCGCCGCCGAGGTGCACCGGCGCACGGGCGGCAACCCGTTCTTCGTCGAGCAGGCCGCCCGGCTGTGGCACAGCGGCGGCCCGGTCACCGCCGTACCGCCGGGGGTGCGGGACACCGTGCGGCGGCGCCTCGCGCTGCTGCCGCCGGACGTCGCGGCGCTGCTGGAGACGGCCGCCGTGCTCGGCCGCGGCTTCCACCGGCAGGTGCTCGCCGGGACGGCCGGGCTGCCCGTGGCCGAGGTGGACAGGCTGCTCGCGGCCGCGGTGGCGGCGCAGCTGGTGACGGCGGCCGGCGGGGCGGTGGAGGGGGTCTTCCTCTTCGCGCACGACCTCGTGCGCGAGACCGTGTACGAGTCGCTGGACGAGCCCGTGCGCCGCCGCGCCCACGCGTCCGTCGTCCACGCCGTGCACGACATCCCCGACCTGGCCGACCACATGCCGCCCGCCGACCTCGCCCGCCACGCGCACCTCGCGGGACCCGAGATCGCGCCCGCCCGCGCCCTCGGCCTGCTGCTGGCGGCGGCCGAGGAGGCCGCGGGCCGTCTCGCGTACGACGAGGCCGTCGGCCACCGGCGCCGCGCGTACGCCACCGCCGCGGCCGTCGGCCCGCGCGACCGGCTGCTCACCGGGCTCGAACTGGCCGTCGAGCTGGACATGAACGGCAGCGACGGCGTGGAGGCCTGGCGCATCCTGAGCGAACTCGCCGCCGTCGCCCGCGAGCTGGCCGACCCCGACCTCATGGCGCGCATCGCCCTGTCGATCGAGTGGTCCACCGGCCACGGCCACCGCGGCGCCGAGCGCGCCGCGCTGCGCGCCGAACTGCTCGTGGAGGCGCACCGGCTCCTCGGCCGCGACCAGCCGCCCGTGCCGCCGGAGGACCGCGCGACGCTCCAGCGGCTCGCCCGCGACCTGAGCGTCCGCGTCGCCGTGCTGGCCAGGCGCGGCGGGAACGACGAGGCGCTCGGCTTCAGCCTGCGCGCCCGCCACGACACCATCTGGGGCCCCGGCACGGCGGCCGAACGGGTGGCGATCACCGAGGAGATGACCGCCGTCGCCCGCCGCACGGACAATCTGGACCTCGAACACTTCGGCATGTCCCTGCGCTGGGTCGCCCTGCTGGAGACCGGCGACCCGGCGTACGCCGCCCAGCTCGCCGACTTCGCGCGCTTCGCGCGGCGGCGGAACGTGCCCCGCTTCGTGCTGGGCGCGGACGTGGACGAGTGCGCCATCGCCATCTTCCAGGGCCGTTTCGACGACGCCGAGAAGCTCCGCCGCCGCGTGCTGGAAGGCGGTTCCTTCGTCGGCAGCGCGGGCGGCCAGGAGTCCGACTACATGCGCGGCTACTTGGAGCACCTGCGCTGGTCCCTGCTGCTGGCGCGCGGCGCGTACGACGAACTGGACGCGCTGCACGCCGCCGCCGGACGCGACTGGCCGCACCCCTGCCCCGACCTGCTGGAGGGCATCACGGCCGCCGCCCGCGGCGACGTACGCACCGCCGTACGGCTGTCCGACGCGGCCGAGGCGCACGACAGCCACTCACGCCACGTCCAGGCGCTGCGGCTGCGCCTCCAGGCGGCGGCCGCCGCCGCGACACGCGATCCCGTGCGCTGCGCCCGCGCCCGTGCGGCGCTCGCCCCCCTGCTCGGCACCTGGGCCGTCGGGCTCTACGGCTTCGACCTCAGCGGCCCGGTGACGCTGTGGTCGGCGCGGCTCGACGCGGCCGAGGAGCGCTGGGACGCGGCGATCGCCGGCTTCACGGACGCCGCCCGCGCCGCCGACGCCATGGGCGCCCGCCCGGCGGCGGCCGAGGCGCGGGCCGGGCTCGCGGCGGCCCTGGCGGCGCGCGGCGCGCCGGGCGACGCGGAGGCGGCCGCCGCGCTGCGCGCCGAGGCGGCGGGGGAGGCGGCCGCGCTGGGCATGGCGCGGCTCGCCGGTGACCGGGCCCCAGGACCGGCCGCGCCCGAGGCCGAGTTCCGCTTCGACGGGCAGGTGTGGACGCTGCGGTACGCGGGCCGCACCGTCCGCGTGCCCGACGCGAAGGGGCTGCGCGACCTGCGCGAACTCCTCGCGAACCCCGGCACCGACATCCCCGCCCTCCGGCTCCTCGACCCCGCGTCCGCCGACCGCGCGCCGCTGGGCGCCGACCCGGTGCTGGACGACGAGGGCCGCGCCCGTTACCGGCGGCGCCTCGACGCGCTGGACGCGGAACTCGACCGCGCGGCGGGCGACCGGGACCGCACCGCCGCGCTGGAGGAGGAACGGGCCGCGCTCCTCGCCGAGCTGCGCGCCGCCGCCGGTCTCGGCGGCCGGGCCAGGCTGCTCGGCGACGAGGCGGAACGGGCGCGGAAGACCGTCACGGCACGCATCCGCGACAGCCTCCGGCGCCTCGCCCCGCACCACCCCGAACTGGCCGCGCACCTGGGCGAGTCGGTGACGACCGGCCTGCTGTGCGCGTACCGCCCCCCGGAGGGGACGGCTCACTTCCGGTTGTAGAGCCGCATGGTGACGGTCCCGAAGACCGCGATCAGCGCCGCGCCCGCGACGAGCACCCAGCCGATCTGCCCGGCATCGGCCTGCCCGTCCATCAGCCCGCGCACCGCCGCGACCAGCCGCGTCACCGGGCTGACGTCCACGCACGCCTCCAGCCAGCCGGGCATGGTCTCCGGCTCGACCAGGATGTTGCTGAGGAACGTCAGCGGCATCAGCACCATCATGCTCACACCCATCACCGACTTCTCCGAGCGCAGCAGCAGGCCGAACATCGTCCACACCCACGAGAACGCGAACGAGAAGCCCACCAGCAGGACGATCGCCGCCGCCGTGCCCACGACCCCGCCGTCCGGCCGGTAGCCGAGGGCGAGCCCGACGAGCAGGATGACGACGGACGCCGTCGCGTAGCGGAAGACGTCCCCCAGCAGGTAGCCGACCATGGCGGCCGGGCGCCACACGGGCAGCGTCCTGAAGCGGTCGAAGACGCCCTTGTCGATGTCGGTCTTGACGGCGACGCCGGTGTACATCGTCGTCATCACGACGCTCATCACCATGATGCCCGGCAGCAGGTACTGGAGGTACTCGCTGGTCGAGCCCGCCAGGGCGCCGCCGAAGAGGTAGGTGAACATCAGCGTCATCATGATCGGGAAGACCGTGACGTCGAACAGCTGCTCCGGCACGTGCTTGATCTTCAGCATCGCCCGCCAGCCGAAGGCGAGCGACGCGGACAGCGCGCTCGGCCGGGGCGGGCGCTCGGTGGCGAGCAGCGCCGCCAGGCTGTCGCGGCTGGGGGTGTACGCGTCCCGCTCGCCGTCGTCCGCGTCCTTCGCGACCGCCGTGCTTTCCGTGATGCTCATATGACGGCCTCCTGCCGCTGCTCGTCGTCGGTGAGGGCGAGGAAGACCTCGTCCAGGGTGGGCTGGCCGAGGGCGAAGTCGTCCACCGTGATGCCGCGCGCCGCGAGTTCGGCGAGGGCGCGTGCCGCCAGCTCGGCGGGCCCGGTGCCGCCGTCCGCCATCACACGCGCGGTCAGTCCCAGCGCGTCCTGCGCCTCCTGCACCGGCGCGTCCAGCACGGCGGCCAGCAGGTCGCGCGCCTCGTCGCGCCGCGCCGCGTCCCGCAGCCTGACGTGCACGGAGCCCGCGCCGACCGACGACTTCAGCTCGCCAGGCGTCCCCTCGGCTATCACCCGGCCCCGGTCGATGACGGCGATACGGCCCGCGAGCCGGTCGGCCTCGTCCAGGTACTGCGTGGTGAGCAGCACGGTCGTGCCGAGCCCGACGACGGTGCGGACGATGTCCCACACCTGGTTGCGGCTGCGCGGGTCGAGGCCGGTCGTCGGCTCGTCGAGGAAGAGGAGGTCGGGCGTGTTCAGGATGCTCGCGGCGATGTCGAGCCGCCGCCGCATGCCGCCCGAGTACGCCTTCGCCTGCTTCCCGGCCGCCTCGCCGAGGCCGAACGCGTCGAGCAGCCGGTCGGCGCGGCTCGCGGCCTCCGGCTTGCGGTGGCCGAGCAGCCGGGCGAGGAGGACGAGGTTCTCCCGGCCGGTCAGGTCCTCGTCCACGGACGCGTACTGCCCGGTGAGGCTGACGCGCGAGCGCACGGCGTCCGCCTCCCGCACCACGTCGTGCCCGAAGACGCGCGCCTCGCCCCCGTCGGGGCGCGCGAGGGTGGCGAGCATGCGGACGAACGTGGTCTTGCCCGCGCCGTTCGGACCGAGCACGCCGTAGACCATGCCGGAGGGCACGGTGAGGTCGATGCCGTCCACGGCGCGCTTCTCGCCGAACGTCTTGACCAGCCCGGCGGTCTCGATCGCGGGCCCGCCCCTGGGTTCACTCATCGGATGTCCTGCCTGTTCCCTCGTCGCTCGTGGTGGCGCGTGTCGGAGGTGCAGACCCGGCGGACGGACAGAACTCATCGGTCACCGCCCGTTCCGCCGCTCCCCTCCACACAAGGGGCGCGACATTCCGCCAGGCACCCGCTGGATCGCGTCCAGCGGCGGACGACGGTCTGGCTTTGTGGAGGAATGGCATACAGAATGTGAAACACGAGGTCCGGGGGGACCGCCGGGGGGAAGCGGGGGCAGCGGCATGGCCGGACGGCAGGGGCGGAAGAACGGGGACACGCGGCGCTGGCGGCGGACCGTGTGGTCGTCGGCCATCGGCGGGCTGCTGTCCTTCCTGACCGCCGGGTGGCTGCTGACCCTGGTGCCCGACGACCTTCCCTCCGAACGGGAGTGGCTCACGGCGGACGACTGCGCCCCCAGCCTGTGGCTCGACACGTGCGTCGGCGGGGCGGTCGGCAACGTCATCCTGCGGGAGGAACGGGACGGCGGGCACTGGCTGACGGTCGTGGACCTGCGGACGGACACCCCGGCCGACCTGCGGATGTCGGGTCCGGGGCCGGTCTGGGAGGCGGCCGAACGCGGCCAGAGGCTGACGCTGTTCTACTGGCGGGGCGAGATCCGCAGCGTGCACAACGGCAGCGCCTACCAGGACGTCGCGGGGCTGCCCGTCCACGAGTGGCCGATGGCGCTCGGCGGCGCGCTCGCGGCGATCCCGCTGGGGAGCGTTCTGCTGTGGTTCGCGTGGTGGACCGCCCGGCACCACCGGGCCGACATGCCGGCGCACCAGTGGCAGGTGATGGCGGCGTCAAGCGCACTCTTGCCCCTGGGAGGCGTCGGCATCGTCTGCAGCTGGGTGGCCGACACCCTGGACGAGGCCTATGTGGTCATGGCCCTGGCCACACCGCCGGTGCTCGGCGTCACCTGCGCCGTCTCCTGGTGGCGACAGCGGAGACGGGAGAGTGCCGTGGCCGCCGTCCGGCCCGAAGCGCCGAAGCCCGGCAGCGTCCTGTTGGTGCACGTCGAAGGGGACGCCCCAGGCATCGCCGACGGGCCGGGCTGCCTGGCGGCGGGCCACATCGCGGATCCCGCGCTGCGGGAACTGCTGCTTCCGCCGACGCTGACCGCGGTACGCGTCAGGGCGTTCCTGCGCGGTGATCCCCCCGGACTGGTGGGGTCCTCCGGCGGGCGCAAAGGTGTGGCGATCGAGTGCCGCGACGGTGACGCCCCTGTCCTGCTCGGAACGCTGCTGCGCGACGCGCCCCTCGTGCTGGGCGCTCTCGGCGCCGAGACCCCCGCCCCGAGGCGGCCGAGGGGCGCGAGGGGGCCGGTGTGACGGCCGGTGGACGGCCGGCGCGCGGCCCCGGGCGGGTACGGGCGGTCCCGCTCGCGGTCCTCGGGCTGCTCTCGGTCCTGGCGTGCGTCTGGCTGCTGAGCCTGGTGCCGGGCAGGGTGTCGGCCGAGCGCGCCTACCTCGGCGCGTCCCCCTGCCCGCCCGGCACACGGACCGGCGCCTGCCTGGCCCTCGTCCCGGCGACCGTGGAGGCCCGGGACGAGCGGCGCAGGGGCAGGGCCGTCGTGTACGCGCTCGTCGTCGTGGAGGACGGCGCGGAGACCGCGCGGCGCGTCGAGATGGACGGGACGAGCCCGGTGTACGGGTCGGTGCGGCCGGGTGACGCGGTGACGGTCGAGTACTGGCGCGGCGCCGCCCGTGCCGTGCGGTCCGGCGACGCCGCGCAGCGCACCGAGGCGTCGCCCGTCGGCGCGTGGCGGCTGCCGCTCGGCCTGGCGCTCCCCGGCCTTCCGCTCGGCTGCGGCACGGTGTGGGTCGCCTGGTGGCACCGTCACCGCTACCGCGCCGCGATGCCCGCCCGCCCCTGGCAGACGGGCATGGTGGTCGCGGGGTGCGCGGCCGAGAGCGCCGCCGGGTTCCTGGGCGCCCTGGCGGCCGACAGCGCGGCGGCCGCGCTCGTCGTCACGGTGGCGGCTGTGCCGGCGGTCGCCGTCGTCACCGTCCTGGCCGTCCGGTGGAGGCTGCGGCGCGCGGCGGACGCCCTCCGGATCACGCCCGTCACGCCCGTGGAACGGACGGTGCTGCGGGCGGACGTGCACGGCGATGTCCCGTACGGCGTGGGGACACACGGCTTCCTGCGGCTGGGCGAGGGCGCCCCGGCGGCGATGGCCGATCCCGGGGGCCGCATCGCGTGCGAGCCGCTTCCGCCGACGCTGACGGTGCTGGGCGTCCGGCCGTTCCTGCGGGACGACCCGCCGGGCGAGGCGCGCGCGTACGGGCGTGACGGGATCGTCGTCGAGTGCCGCGACGGGGGGACGCTGGTCCGGGTCGTCGTCCGGCGGCGGGACGCGCCGCTCGTGGTGGGCGTGCTGGGGGCGGGCGGGGTCAGCCGGTGAGGGGCCAGCTCTCGGGTCCGCCGCCGCGCCATTCGATCAGGGTGGGGTCGTCGAGCCGTATGTCGTCGGGGTCGAGCCCGGCCCTGCGGAGGAACTCGATCAGTTCGGCCGGGGAGCGTGCCAGACCGAGATCCTCGCCGCCCGCGCGGACGCGGCGGCCACCGGGGGCGGGCGGCTGGACGACGATGCGTGCGAGCGGTGCCATGCGTCCAGCCTGCGGCATCGCCGCGCGTTCGGCAGCCCGGCGACGCCCTCGTTCACGGACGGTGACCTGAATCCCCCGGAGAAGGCCACAAGGTCACCCCATCGAGTGACAGTGCGGCGGAACTGACTGCGGTCCGTGACCGTTGACGGGGCGAGGACACCGGATACGGGAGGTAACGGGACGATGGCGATGTGGGACAAGATCAAGGGTGCGACGGGCGGCCGGTCGGGCGGTCTGCCGGGCCTGGGCGGGAACCGGGGCGCGGGCCACGGCAGCGGCCACGGGGGGCACGGCGGCGGCCAGGGCGGCACCAAGTCCGCGATCATCGGCGCGCTGAAGTCCCAGCTCAGCTCGATGAAGACCGAGCTGAAGAGCGGCGGCTACCGTGACGCCAGCATGGCGATGTGCGCGCTGGTCGCGGCGGCGGACGGGTCGGTCGATCCCGCCGAGCGGCAGAACGTGGAGCAGATGATCCTGAACAACGACGTGCTCCAGAACTTCCCGGCCGACCAGCTGCGCCAGCGGTTCAACAAGCACGTGGACCACCTGGTGCGCAGCTTCGTCACCGGGAAGGCGGAGGCCATGCAGGAGATCGCCAAGGTCGCGAAGAAGCCGGCCGAGGCGCGGGCGGTGATCCAGACGGGCATGGTGGTCGCGGGCGCCGACGGCTACTTCGCACAGGCCGAGGCCCAGGTGATCCGGGAGGCGTGCGGCGCGCTGGGCCTGAACCCGACGGAGTTCGGCCTGTAGCCCGGCCCGCGCGCGTGGCCGGTCGTCCGGGACCGGACGGGCGGCCACGCCCGGCGCGGGACGCGTGAAGGGGCGGGGGGCACGAGCCGGAACGGGGCGTCCGGGCATCCCGCCGGTGCCTGCCGCAGCCGCCGGGGCTGGCGGATGGCGCAGCCCGCGTCACGTCCGGGGTGGGCGCCGGGCCCGTCGGCCGACGCGGTGCCGACGCCTGGCCGGGCCCGGCCGCCGGTCGCGGCTGGGCTGAGCTGCACGGGGCTGGGCACGGCACACCGCGGCGCCCCCGGCCCGCCGCGCGTGGGCGGGCCGGGGGCGCCGGGTGGGTGGTCAGGACTGCTTCTGCTGTCCCTTGGCCGAGGGGCGCAGCGACAGGTGCAGCTCGCGCAGGCGTGTCTCGTCCACCGGGCTGGGGGCGCCCATGAGGAGGTCCTGCGCGTTGCCGTTGAGGGGGAACGCGATGGTCTCGCGGATGTTCGGCTCGTCCGCGAGCAGCATCACGATACGGTCCACGCCCGGGGCGATGCCGCCGTGCGGCGGGGCACCGAAGTGGAACGCGCGGAGCATGCCGCCGAACTCGCGCTCGACCTCCTCGCGGCTGTAGCCGGCGATCTCGAACGCGCGGTACATGATCTCCGGCTCGTGGTTCCTGATCGCGCCGGACGACAGCTCGACGCCGTTGCACACGATGTCGTACTGCCAGGCCAGGACGTCCAGTGGGTCCTTGCCCTCCAGCGCGTCGAGGCCGCCCTGCGGCATGGAGAACGGGTTGTGCGAGAACTCGATCTGCCCGGTGTCCTCGTTGCGCTCGAACATGGGGAAGTCCACGATCCAGCAGAAGCGGAAGACGTTCTCCTCGAAGTGCCCGGCGCGGCGGGCGGCCTCGACGCGCACGGCGCCCATGACCTTCGAGACCTCGTCGAACTCGCCCGCGCCGAAGAAGACCGCCGTGCCGGGGCCCGCGTCCAGCGCGTCGAGCAGCGCGGCGGTGTCCGCCTCGGTGAGGAACTTGGCGATCGGCCCGGTCAGCGTCCGGTCCTCGCCGACCCGCACCCACGCCAGGCCCTTGGCGCCGAGCCCCACGGCGAACTCACCCAGCTGGTCGAAGAACTTGCGCGGCTGCGCCGCCGTGTCCGGCACCGCGAGGGCCCGCACGTGCTTGCCCGCGAACGCCTTGAAGTCCGAGCCCGCGAAGATGCCGGAGACATCGGTCAGTTCGAGCCTGGCCCGCAGGTCGGGCTTGTCCGAGCCGTACTTCAGCATGGCCTCGCGGAACGGGATGCGCGG
Source organism: Streptomyces sp. NPDC049879 (assembly GCF_044461265.1). NCBI lineage: Bacteria > Bacillati > Actinomycetota > Actinomycetes > Kitasatosporales > Streptomycetaceae > Streptomyces > Streptomyces sp. NPDC049879. The sequence goes on from NZ_JBITKT010000002.1 coordinate 230,457, forward strand.
GAACGGCGAGGTGACGTGCCGCCCGCCGCCGAACTCCACGAACAGCTCGGTCATCACCTTCTCGATGACCCCGAAGACGTCCTCCTGCTCGACGAAGCTCATCTCGACGTCGAGCTGGTAGAACTCGCCCGGCGACCGGTCCGCCCGCGCGTCCTCGTCACGGAAGCAGGGCGCGATCTGGAAGTAGCGGTCGAAGCCCGCGATCATCAGCAGCTGCTTGAACTGCTGCGGCGCCTGCGGCAGCGCGTAGAACGTGCCCGGGTGCAGGCGCGACGGCACGAGGAAGTCCCGCGCGCCCTCGGGCGAGGTGGCGGAGAGGATCGGCGTCGTCAGCTCGTTGAACCCCAGCGCGGTCATCTTCTGCCGGATGGCGGCGATGACGGCGGAGCGCAGCATGATGTTGCGGTGCATGCGCTCGCGGCGCAGGTCGAGGAAGCGGTACTCCAGGCGCCGCTCCTCGCCGACGCCGTCGTCCGCGTTGATGGTGAACGGGATCTGCTCGGCGGCGCCCAGGACCTCGACGTCGGAGACCTCGATCTCGATCTCGCCGGTGGCCAGCTCCGGGTTGACGTTCTCGGCGCCGCGCCCGGTGACCGTGCCGTCCACGCGCAGGACGGTCTCCTTGGAGAGGGAGCCGAGCCGCTCGCTCACCGCGTCGTACCCGGCCGTGCCGGGGCGGACCACGAGCTGGACGACGCCGTAGTGGTCGCGCAGGTCGACGAAGAGGATGCCCCCCAGGTTCCGGCGATTGTGCAGCCAGCCCGACAGCCGGACGTCCTGGCCGATGTCCGCCGAGCGCAGCTCGCCGCAGGTGTGGGACCGGTACCGATGCATCGTTCGTCCAAAGTCGTAGACGGGGTGGGGGACGGCCCCTCAGACTACCGGCCCACCTTCGCTCGCCGCTTCGGTACGAATGTGCATAAAGTGAGGCATTATGCGCACCGAGGATGTGCTGAGGGCCGCCGAGGTCGGCACCTGGAGCTGGGACGACAACCGCCGCCTGCTGACCCTGGACGCCACCGCGGCGGAACTGGCGGGACTCGGCGCGCAGTCCATCACCCTCTCCGAGGCGGCGATCCGCTCCCGCACGCCCGTGCAGGACTACATCGGGCTCCAGCGGGTCTTCGCCATGGCCGAGGCGGAGGCGCGCATCGCCGAGGCGGAGTTCCGCCTCGTGACGGAGGACGGCGAGGTGCTGCGGACGCTGCACCTGCGGGTGGGCATGCCCGGGCGGCGCCCGGACGAGGCCGGGGACGACGGGTCCGGCGACGAGGGCGGCGGAGTGGCGGGGCCGGTCGGCACGGTGGTGGCCGTGCGGCGCCCCGAGGACGAGGGCGGCGAGCGGCGGATGGCCGCCGAGGACTGGGACTGGCGGCGCGCCCGCGAGGCGTTCCTCCTGGACGCGGGCCAGGCCTTGTCGGAGGCCCACAGCACCGCCGAGGCCCTGCGCACGGCCGCGTCCCTCGCGATGCCCGGCTTCTCGCCCGACGGCTTCGCGGTCTTCACGCGTGAGGGCGACCGCATCTGGATGGCCGAGCACCACGGGACGCCGCTCAGCGTCGACAACCTCGGCTTCCCCCTCCCGCTGTCCAGCCCGTACCCCGCCGCCGAGGCCATGCGCACCGGCCACGCCGTGTACATCGGGACGCCCGAGGACTACGCGACGCGCTACCCCGACTTCTGGCCCGCGATCCGCAAGTACGGCTACGCCTCGTGGGCCTACCTGCCGCTGGTGGTGGCCGGGCGGATCATCGGCGTCTGGCTGGTCGCGTTCTCCTCGCACGTGGACTTCACGATCGACAACCGCGCCATGCTCTCCACCCTGGCGCGGCTGCTCGCGCAGGCGCTGTCGCGCACGTTCCTCCAGGACACCGAACGCGAGCTGACGGCCGACCTCCAGAACACGATGGCCCCCGGCCCGACGCCCGCCGTGCCCGGCGTGCTGATGGCGGCGCGGTACGTCCCCACCGGCGGCGGGCTGAAGGTCGGCGGCGACTGGTACGACGTCATCCCCCTGCCGGACGGCCGCGTCGCGCTCGTGATCGGCGACGTGCAGGGCCACGACGTACGGGCCGCCGCCGTCATGGCGCAGCTGCGGATCGCCGTGCGCGCGTACGCCGCCGAGGGCCACCGGCCGGACGCCGTGGTGAACCGGGCCGCGCGCTTCCTCGCCGCCCTGGAGCACACGCGCGACGACCCGCGCTTCGCCACCTGCCTGTACGTCCAGGTCGATCCCCCGACCGGGACGCTCGACATCGTCCGCGCCGGGCACCCCGACCCCGCGATGATCTTCGAGGACGGCACGCTCGTGACCCGCCCCACGGCGGGCGGCCTGCCCCTCGGCGTCGGCCCGGAGGACGACTACCCGACGACCCGCCTCGTCCTCCAGCCGGGCGAGACGCTGCTGCTCGTCACGGACGGCCTCGTGGAGACGGGCCACCACGACCTCGACACCGGCTGGGCGCGCCTGGCCAACGCCGTGCGGGGCCTGCGCGGCATGCACCTGGAGGACCTGGCGGACACGCTGGTGGACACCGTGCAGGGCCCCCCGGGGCAGCCGGGCGCGGGCCAGGACGACGACCGGGACGACATCGCGCTGATGCTGCTGCGCAGACCGGGCGGCGAACGCCGCGCGGACACCGGCGAGACCGTGCGGCGGGTCGTGCTGACGATCGGGCAGGACGAGCCGGCCAGGATCGCCCAGGGCCGCCGCCAGGTCGGCGAGATGCTGCGCGACTGGGACGACCCGGAGCGCGTCTTCGGCGCGGTGCTGATGCTCTCGGAGATCGTGACGAACGTGCTGACGCACACGGACGGCGACGCCCTGCTCGTCGCCGAGCTGAGCGGCCCCCCGGGCGAACGGCTGCTGCGCGTCGAGGTCAGCGACGACAGCGACCAGCTCCCCCACCTGCGCGACCCCGGCGAACTGGCGACGACCGGCCGGGGCCTGCAGCTGATGGACTCCCTGGCCGACGCGTGGGGCTACCAGCCGCGCGGCATGGGCAAGACGACATGGTTCGAACTGCGCGAGGGCCCCCTCAGCGCGGGCTCATGACCGGCACGACGACCTGCGCCGCCTCGTCCAGCCACACCGCCACAGCCCCGCCGCGCTCCACGGTGACGCCGAACCGCTCCACGCCCGGCCGTCCGTGGCGGGTCCACCAGCCGTAGGCGGCTGTCAGCTCGTCCCACAGCGCACGGCCCCCGGCCTGCCGCACCCATACGCCGGGACCCGCACCGTCCCGCCGCACGGCGGCCGTCCACCCGGTGCCGCGCAGGTCGTAGAGCCACTGCGTGAGCCCGTCGGGGTGGCGTTCGACGGCGTGGGCGGCGTCCGCCAGCAGCAGCCCGGCCGCGAAGACGAACGGGTGCCAGTCGTCGGCCGGGGGCCACGCGTCGCTCTCGCGGTCGGTCATCGGCAGGCCGTCGGGATAGGCGGGCAACGGGTGGCGGTCGGCCCGCAGCTTCATGAACTCGACCTGCTGGAGGAACCGCCCCGTGGCCCGCCCGTCCTCGTCCACGGTGATCCGCAGAAGGGCGTCGCGGCGGCTGTACGGGGTGCCCCAGGGCAGCAGGAGGACGCCGCCGGGCCGCGTCTGCTCGATCCAGGCCCCGGGGACGTGGCGCATCCCGCAGGTCGCGATCAGCCGGTCGTACGGCGCTCCCTCGGGTACGCCGCGCGCCCCGTCGCCGGTGACCAGGCGCGGGACGAGCCCGGCGCGGCGGAGGGCGTCGCGCGCGTGCGCCGCGACGAGCGGATCGACCTCGACGGTGGTCACGGCGTCGTCGCCGAGCCGGTGGGACAGCAGCGCGGCGTTCCATCCGGTGCCGGTACCGATCTCCAGCACGCGGTCGCCCGGGGCGGCGTCGAGCGCGGCGAGCATGCGGGCGACGAGCGGGGGCGCGGACGCGGAGCTGGTCGGCGTCCGGCCGGGCGCCGGTCCCGTGTGGCGGCCGTCGTCCCACTGGGTGACCACGGCGGCGTCGGACCCGGCGGCGGCCAGCCAGCCCGTCGGGTCGTCGGCGCGGGAGACCGCCGGGCGGGCGACGCCGTCGAACGGCCAGATGGTGGCGGGCAGGAACAGGGCCCGGGGTAGCGCGCGGAACGCACCGGCCCACTCGGGCGCCGTACCCGGAGGCACCGGCCCGTCATGGGTCACGTGTGTTCGCCCTGCCCGGCATCGCCGTCGTCCTCCGGCTCCTCCTTGCGGTGCTGCCCGGTGCCGGGCGGGGGCGGGCTGTCCGGGCTCGGCTCCGGCGGCTCGTACGGCTGTCCCGGCAGTGCCGGCTGACGCGTCATGGCGTACCCCTCCACGGATTGCCGGGCTCACCGGGACCCGGCCGCTGTCGACGGTACGGCGGCGCCCGGGGCGCACGGCAAGGGCGCGCGGCGGTGGGTCGGTCCGATGCGGCCGCGACCGGCGCCCGTGGGAGGAGGACCGAGCCGGGAACGGGCCGCGCCCGGTGGGGCGGACCGGTGGTCCGTCCCGGTGGGCGCGGTGTCGTCGGGGGTCGGGTCAGAGGTGGTCGGCCGGGATGCGGCCGAGGCGGCCGGACTGGAAGTCGTCGAACGCCTGGGCCAGTTCGGCGTGGCTGTTCATGACGAACGGGCCGTAGTGCGCGATCGGCTCCCTGATCGGCTGCCCGCCGAGCAGCATGACCTCAAGCGACGGCGTGTTCCCGTCCTGCCGCTCGGCCGCGCGCACGGTGACCGTCTCGCCCTCGCCGAAGACGACCGCCTGCCCCAGCTCGACCGGCCGCCCCGCCGCGCCCGCGCTGCCGCGCCCGGCGAGGACGTACGCCAGCGCGTTGAAGTCGCGGCGCCACGGCAGCGTCAGCTCGGCGCCCGGGGAGACGGTGGCGTGGACGAGGGTGATGGGCGTGTACGTGACGCCGGGGCCCTGGTGCCCGTCGAGGTCGCCCGCGATGAGGCGGATCAGCGCGCCGCCGTCGTCCGAGGTGAGGAGGCGCACGTTGCCGCCGCCGATGTCCTGGTAGCGGGGGGTGGCCATCTTGTTCCTGGCGGGCAGGTTCACCCACAGCTGGATGCCGTGGAAGAGGCCGCCGGACATGACGAGCGACTCGGGCGGCGTCTCGATGTGCAGCAGCCCGGACCCGGCGGTCATCCACTGGGTGTCGCCGTCGTTGATGACCCCGCCGCCGCCCTCGGAGTCGCGGTGCACGAAGGTGCCGTCGATCAGGTACGTCACCGTCTCGAAGCCCCGGTGCGGGTGCCAGGGCGTGCCCCGGGGCTCGCCCGCCGCGTAGTCCACCTCACCCATCTGGTCCATCATGATGAACGGGTCGAGGTGACGGTGGTTGATGCCCGCGAAGGCGCGGCGGACGGGGAAGCCCTCGCCCTCCAGGCCGCTGGGGGCGGTGACGACGGCGCGGACGGGGCGGGCGGCGGCGTCGGCGGGAGCCGTGACGCGCGGCAGGGTCAGCGGGTTCTCCACGGTGATCGCGGGCATGGGGTCCTCCTGGGTGACTGCCCTCAGAGTAGTTGAACGGTGAACATCCGTCGAGACCCGCGGCATTCCCCGGCCGCCCGGTCACCCGGCCCCGCGCTCATCCGTACATGCGCCGCATCGTGTAGTCGACCATCTCCTCCACCGACTCCGCGTCCAGCACGAGCCGGTGCTCGCCCTCCATGTCGAGCGCGAAGCCGTACCCGGTCGGCAGCAGGTCGAGGACCTCGCCGCCCGTCACCGTGAAGTAGCGCGACTCCTTGCCCGCGTAGCGGCGCAGCTCCTTCAGCGAGCTGAAGAGGGGGATCACCGGCTGCTGCGTCGTATGCAGCGCGAGGAAGCCGGGGTTCTCGCCGCGCGGGCAGTAGATCTTCGCGCCGAGGAAGACGTCGTGGAACTCCTCGCTCGACAGGGTCCCCGAGGTGTACGCCCGCAGCGCCTCCGCGAGGGTCGGCGGGGCCGTGGGGGCGGCGGGCTGCTGCTGCTGTTCCGGATAGTGCTGCTGGCCGCCGTACCCCGCGAGCGGCTGCTGGTTTCCGTAGGGCTGCTGCTGGCCCTGATAGGCCGACTGGTTGTCGTAGCCGTACATGCCGGTAAGAGTACTGACTCACAGTTGACCGGTTTCCGCTTGCTTCTTATTACCGACGGGTAGCACTATGGGTGTTACCTGCCGGTACGAAAGCCCGGCCGCCGCACGCGCACCGCACCGACACCTACGGAGTCGCCGTCATGGGTCACTACAAGTCGAATCTCCGCGACATCGAGTTCAACCTGTTCGAGGTCCTCGGCCGCGACAAGGTGTACGGCACGGGGCCGTTCCAGGAGACCGATCCCGACACCGCACGCAGCATGCTCGCCGAGATCGCCCGCCTCGCCGAGAACGAGCTGGCGGCCTCCTACGTGGACGGCGACCGCAACCCGCCCGTCTTCGACCCGGAGACGCACACCGCGCCGCTGCCCGAGTCGTTCAAGAAGAGCTTCCGCGCCTACATGGACGCCGAGTGGTGGCGGCTGAGCATCGGCGAGGAGCTGGGCGGCCTCACCGCCCCCCGCTCCCTCGTCTGGGCGGCGGGCGAGAACATCCTCGGCTCCAACCCGGCGATCTGGATGTACGGCTCGGGCCCGACCTTCGGCCGCGTCCTCTACGACGAGGGCACCGAGGAGCAGCACAAGATCGCCCAGCTGATGGTGGACAGGCGCTGGGCCTCCACGATGGTGCTGACCGAGCCCGACGCGGGCTCCGACGTCGGCGCGGGCCGCGCGAAGGCGGTGCGGCAGGAGGACGGCTCCTGGCACATCGAGGGCGTGAAGCGCTTCATCACCTCGGGCGAGCACGACCTGTCGGACAACATCATCCACTTCGTCCTGGCGCGCCCCGAGGGCCACGGCCCCGGCACCAAGGGCCTGTCGCTGTTCATCGTGCCGAAGTACGACTTCGACTGGGACACCGGCGAGCTGGGCGAGCGCAACGGCGTCTACGCCACGAACGTCGAGCACAAGATGGGCCTCAAGGTCTCCAACACGTGCGAGCTGACGTTCGGCGCGCACGGCACCCCGGCGCGCGGCTGGCTGCTCGGCGAGAAGCACGAGGGCATCCGGCAGATGTTCAAGATCATCGAGTTCGCCCGCATGATGGTCGGCACCAAGGCCATCGCCACGCTCTCCACCGGCTACCTGAACGCGCTGGAGTACGCCAAGGAGCGCGTCCAGGGCCCGGACCTCACGCAGTTCGCCGACAAGTCCGCCCCGCGCGTCACGATCACGCACCACCCGGACGTGCGCCGTTCCCTCATGACGCAGAAGGCGTACGCCGAGGGCATGCGCGCCCTCGTCCTCTACACCGCGTGCGTGCAGGACGCGATCCTCGTCAAGGAGGCGGCGGGCGAGGACGCCTCCGCCGACGAGGCGATGAACGACCTGCTGCTGCCCGTCCTCAAGGGCTACGGCTCGGAGCGCTCCTACCAGCAGCTCGCCGAGTCGCTCCAGACCCTCGGCGGCTCCGGCTACCTGCAGGAGTACCCGATCGAGCAGTACATCCGGGACGCCAAGATCGACACCCTGTACGAGGGCACGACCGCGATCCAGGGGCAGGACTTCTTCTTCCGCAAGATCGTCCGCAACCAGGGCGTGGCCCTCACGTCGCTGGCCGAGGAGATCAAGAAGTTCCTCGCCGAGGCACCCGGCGGCGACGGCCTGGCGGGCGCCCGCGAGCAGCTGGCGCGCGCGGTCGGCGAGCTGGAGCGCCTGGTGGGCGTGCTGCTGACGGACCTGGCGGGCACCGAGAAGGACGTCCGCGCGCTCTACAAGGTCGGGCTGAACACGACGCCGTTCCTGATGGCGGCGGGCGACGTCGTGGTGGCCTACCTGCTGCTGCGCGGCGCGGCCGTGGCGGCGGCCAGGCTGCCGGACGCGGGCGCGCGGGACAAGGCGTTCTACGCGGGCAAGGTCGCGGCCGCCCGGCACTTCGCGGCGACGGTCCTGCCGAGCGTCGCGGTGGCGCGCGAGACGGCCGAGAACACGGACCTGTCCCTGATGGACCTGGACGAAGCGGCCTTCTGAACGTCCTGACCTGACCCCCGTCCCCACCCCCCACAGGACCCGGGGTCCACCGACCGGTGGACCCCGGGTTCAACCGTGCGGGGCTGTCGGCCGCCCCGCCCCGGCAGACAGCATGGGGGCATGACGAAATCCCCAGGTCAGACGGTTGAAGGACACGCCGCCGTCCACCTCACCGACGTCCGGAAGGTGTACGGCGACGCGCAGCGCGCGGTGGCCGCGCTCGACGGCGTGACGCTGTCCCTGCCGCGCGGCGGCTTCACCGCCGTCATGGGCCCGTCCGGCTCCGGCAAGAGCACGTTCCTCCACTGCGCCGCCGGGCTCGACCGGCCGACGTCCGGCACGGTCACCCTCGACGGCACGGACCTCGGCCCCCTGCGCGAGCGCGCCCTGACCGAGCTGCGGCGCGAGCGGATCGGCTTCGTCTTCCAGGCGTTCAACCTGTTGCCCGCCCTCAGCGTCACCGACAATGTCACGCTGCCCCTGCGGCTCGCGGGCCGCCGCCCCGACCGGCGGGCCGTGCGCGAGGTGCTCGACCGCGTCGGCCTCGGCGACCGGCGGCGCAGCCGCCCCGGCGAGCTGTCCGGCGGCCAGCAGCAGCGCGTCGCGATCGCGCGGGCCCTCGTCACCAGGCCCGCGGTCCTCTTCGGCGACGAGCCGACCGGCGCCCTGGACACCACGACGGCCGGCGAGGTCCTGGCGCTGCTGCGCGAGTCCGTCACCGAGTACGGGCAGACCGTCGTCATGGTCACCCACGACCCGGTGGCCGCCGCACACGCCGACCGCGTCGTCTTCCTCGCCGACGGGCGGCTCGCGGGCTCGCTCGACGCGCCCACGCCCGAACGGGTCGCCGAGCGGATGACCGGCCTCGGCGCGCGTGCCGGTGCGGGGGTGGCCCGGTGATCGGCATCGCGCTGCGCACCCTGCGCTTCCACAAGGGCGGCTTCGCCGCGTCGTTCGTCGCGCTGCTGCTGGGCGCCGCGCTCGTGATCGGCTCGGGCGGCCTGCTGGAGACGGGCATACGGCTCGCCGCGCCGCCCGCGCGCCTGGCCGCCGCGCCCGTCGTCGTCACCGCCGACCAGCGGTACGCGGGGACGGTCGAGGACGTCGTCTTCCCCGAGCGGGCACGCCTCGACGCGGCGCTGGCCGACGAGCTGGCGGCCGTACCGGGCGTCGACGCGGCCGTGCCCGACGTCTCCTTCCCCGCCGCGCTCGGCGCGGACGGGGGCGCCGAGGCGACCGGCCACGGCTGGTCGGCCGCGCGCCTCGCGCCGCTGCGCCTGACCGAGGGCACCGAGCCCGCCACGGACGACGCGGTCGTCCTCGGCGCCGCGCTCGCCGCCCGTTCGGGGATCGCCCCCGGCGACCGGGTCACGCTGGTCGCGGGCGGCGCGGCGCACACGTTCACCGTCTCGGGGATCGCCGAGGGCCCCGGCGCGGCGGACGGGCTGTACGTCGGCGACGCGGTGGCCGCGCGCCTCGCCGGGCACCCGGGCACGGCCGACGCGTTCGGCGTGTTCACCGCCCCCGGCGCCGACACGGGCGAGGTCGCCGACGCGCTGCGCACCGCCGTCGCCGACCGCGGCGCCACCGTCCTGACCGGCGACGACCGCGGGCGCGCCGAGGACCCGGCCGTCCTCGCGGAGGGCGAGGACCTCGTCCCGCTCGCGGCGGCGTTCGGCGGGCTCGCCGCGCTGGTCACGGTCTTCGCGGTCGCGGGCACCGTCTCCCTGTCGCTGCGGCGCAGGCGCCGCGACATGGCGCTGCTGCGGGCGGTCGGCGCGACGCCGCGCCAGGTGCGGCGGATGGTCGTCGCCGAGACGTTCGTCCTGGCCGTACTGGCCACCGCCCTGGCGTGCGTGCCCGGTCCCCGGGTGGGCGCGTGGCTGCTCGACACCTTCGCGGACAACGGGGTGGTGCCCGCCACGATCGCGTACCGCTCCGGTTCCGTCCCGCTGATCGCCGGAGCCGGGGCCGCGCTGCTCACGGCGCTCGGCGCCGCCTTCGCCGCCGCGCGCGCCGCGGGCCGTACGCGCCCCGTGGAGGCCCTGGCGGGCGTCACCGCCGACAAGGCACGCTTCGGCGTCCTGCGGCTGCTCACCGCGCTCGCCTGCCTCGGCGGCGGCACGGCGCTGGCCGTCGTCACGGCGGGCATGCCGGGCCCCGAGGCCGACAGCGTGGCGACCCCGGCGGCGCTGCTGTGGACGACCGGCTTCGCGCTGCTGGCCCCCGTGCTGTCCCGCGCCGTCGTGGCCGCGCTGCGGCGGCCCGTACGCGCGGCGGGCGGCCTGGCCGGGCGGCTCGCGACACTGAACGCCCGCGCGGGCGCGGCCCGGATGGCGGCGGCCGTCACGCCGGTCATGCTCGCCACCGGCCTCGCGCTGTCGCTCGTCTACCTCCACACGACGCAGGCCGACGGCGCCCGGGAGGCGTTCGACGCGAGCCTGCGCGCCGACCTGGTGGTCACGGCGGGCGCGGGCGGGCTGCCGCTCGACGCGGTGGAGGCGGTCGCGGAGCAGCCGGGCGTCGGCGCGGCGTCGGCGCAGGTCTCCGCGCTCGGCTGGATCGAACCCGACGAGCCCATGACCGTGTCGGACGGCGGCGAGGACACCGGTCCGCAGCCGACCGAGGTGGCACTGCGCGGCGTCACGGCCGGGGCCGTCGAGGAGACCACCGCCTTCCACGCGGTGAAGGGCGACCTGGCCGACCTGCGCGGCGACACCGTCGCCCTGCCCACGGCCCGCGCCGAGGGCCACCGCATCGGCGACACCGTGCCCCTGCGCCTCGGCGACGGCACGCGCGTGACGCCCGTCCTGGTCGCCACGGTGGACAGCCGCCGCGGCTACGAGACGGCGCTGCTGCCCGCCGACGTGCTCGCCGCCCACACGGACACCGGGCTCGTCCCGCAGATCCTCGTCACGGCCGCCCCCGGCACGGACACCGGCGACCTCGCCGCGTCCCTCTCCGCCCTGGCCGCCGACCACCCGGGGCTGCGGGTCGCCGACCGCGACGCACTCGGCTCGGCGCGCGCCGAACAGGACAGGACCCAGGCGTCGATGGCCTTCCTGGTCGTCGCCATGGTCGTCGGCTACGCGACGATCTCCCTGGTCAACGCCCAGATCCTCGCCACGGGCGAACGCCGCCGCGAGCTGGCCCTGCACCGCCTCGTCGGCGCGACCCGCCGCCAGGTGACGCGGATGATGGCCGTCGAATCACTCCTGACGGCGGCGGCGGGCATCGCCCTGGGCGCCCTGACGGCCGCGTGCGTCCTGGCCCCGGCAAGCCTCAGCATCAACGGCACGCCCTTCCCGCACGGCTCCCCCCTGATCCTGGCCACGGTCCTCACCGCCGCGACCGCCCTGACCCTGGCCACGACTCTCCTGGCCACCCGCGCGGCATTGCGCACACCCCCCGGCACCACGGCGGGCGCGTGACACGGAACGGCCGAAAAGCACCACGCCGGGATTCCGGGGCCGGATACTCGCCCTCGGCGGAGGACGCCGCCGGGGGCGCGTGGCCGGTCCCGGACACGGGAGGTGCGTATGGGCGAGGTCAGCTGGGAGAAGGTCCGGCGCAGGGCGCAGGAGCGCCGGAAGGCGGCGCTGCGCCGGGAGTTCGTCGACGCCGTGAAGTCCGGGGAACTCGACTTCGGCGAGATCGTCGAGAACACGGGCCCGCCCGGCACACGCCGCCGCGATGCGGCAGGAGACGCGCCCGTTCGACCGCGCGGGGAGGGCACCCCGGGATCGTCGGGTGACGGAGGTGCGGCAGTCGCCGTACCGGCCGTGTCGGTCGGGGACCACCGGCGAGGGGAGCCGGTGCGGGTCCGGCTGCGGGCGGACGAAGCGGAGGCGCTCCACGAGGTGATGCGGACGCTGGACCTCGCCTCGCCGTCCGAGGCCCTCCGTGCAGGACTGCGCCTGCTGGTGCGTGAGGCCGCGGAGAGAAGCGCCGCCGAGGAGGTCCGCCGCCACTACGGGGACCTCCCGGCCCCGCTGCCCGACGGTGTCTCCGCGCCGACCGAGGAGGAACTGCGGGCGGCGGACGACGTGACGTGGTGAGCCCTGCGCTCCCTCCGCGGCCCCAGCCGTTCGGACCGCCCCCGACCGCCGTCCTCACAGCCGACCGTGCCGCCGGACCGCTGTCGTCGCCACCGTCGCCCTGATCACGGGACTTCCGGACCTCCTGCCCCCTATGCCAGGCCTTCCATGGACCGCGCTGATCCGCACACCGTCGCGAGACCGTGCCGCACGAGGGTCACGTCGGTTCCTCGACGCGGGGTCCGGCGGTGGGGGTGCGGGTGGTCTTGGTGCGGGTGGGGAGGAGAGGGGTGGTGAGCAGGGTCAGCAGGGTCAGTGCGCCTGCCAGTGCCAGGCCCAGTGCGTAGCCGGATGTCGCGGCGGACAGCGGGGGGTCGCCCTGGCCGAGGAGGGTGGTCGTGTGCGCGGTCTGGATGCTGGTGAGGGCGGCCAGGCCCAGTGCGCCGCCGAGTTGGCGTGAGCTGCTGAGGACCGCCGACGCCGTGCCCGCCTCGTGGGGCGGCAGGCCGCCGGTCGCGGCGGCGGTCAGGGGGACGAAGCCGATGCCGAGCCCGGCGCCCAGCAGCAGCGACGGCCCGAGCACGTCCCCCGCGAAGCTCCCCGGCGCGCCGAGGAGCGCCAGCCAGCCGAACCCCGCCGCCGACAGCAGCCCGCTCGGCACCAGCAGCGCCCGTACGCCCACCGCCGGCAGCAGCCGCGTCGAAGCGCGGATGCCCGCGTAGACCACCGCGCACATCGGCAGGAACGCCAGCCCCGCCTCCGCCGGGCCGAGGCGCAGAACGTCCTGCAGGTAGAGGGAGACGAAGTAGAACGCCGCGAACTGCCCGGCGCTCAGCAGCAGCATGAAGAGGTTCGCGCCCGCCACCGCCCGCCGCGCCAGCAGCCCGGGACGCACCAGCGGCTGCGCCGCCCGCCCCTCCCACACCGCGAACGCCGCCAGCGCCACGGCCGCCACGCCCAGCGTCGCGAGCGTGCCCGGTTCGGTCCAGCCGGTGCCGCCGGTCCGCACGACGCCGAGGATCAGCAGCCCGGCCCCCGCCGTGGCGAGGACGGCGCCCGGCACGTCGAGCCGCGCCCGGTGCCCGCGGTCGGCGGGCGCCCCGGCCAGCGCGGTGCCGACGACGGTCAGCGCCAGCGGCAGGTTGACGAGCATGACGGCCCGCCAGCCCGCGTACTCGGCGAGCAGCCCGCCGGCGAGGACGCCCGCGCTGCCGCCCACCGCCGAGACGGCCGAGTAGACGCCGAGCGCGCGGTGCCGCGCCGGTCCCGCCGCGAACGTGACGGTCAGCAGCGCCAGCGCGGCCGGGACGAACGCCGCGGCCCCCGCCCCCTGGACGGCGCGCGCCGCGATCAACTGCCAGGGCTCGCGCGCCAGTCCGCCGCCCAGCGAGGCGAGCGCGAACAGCGCGGTGCCCGCCAGCAGCAGCCGCCTGCGGCCGAACAGGTCGGCGGCCCGCCCCCCGAGCAGCAGCAGCCCGCCGAACGCGAGCGCGTACCCGTTCACCACCCACGACAGCGAGCGGCCGAGGCCGAGGCCCGCGTCCATGGCGGGCAGCGCGACGTTCACGACGGTCATGTCGAGCGTGGCCGTGAACTGCGCCAGGGCCACGGATACGAGGACGAGCGCCGGACGGGCGCCGCGCGTCGGCATGGCTCCCCACCTCCTGCTGGTACGCGCGCGAGACGGCCTGGCCCGCCGCGCGGCGCGTCGCCCGGCCGGCGTAGGGTCCAACGCGCGAGGGCTTCCGCGGGCACGCGCACGGGCACGCGACACGGCGGGCCGCCGCGGCAGCGGGCCGGGCGCGCGCCCGTCTGGTAGGTCTGGTCGCCTGGCCGCCGCACGGGCGCGCGGCGAACGGAGGACGGACGCGTGGGAGCCGTGGAGGAACAGCCGCAGCCGCCCGACGGGCGCACGGGCCCCGAGCTGACGCTGACGGCCGAGCACGTCAGCCGCCTCTCCCAGGCCAACGAGCGGATGCGCGCCCTCCTCGACGCCATGACCGGCATCAGCGGCGAGCTGGACCTGCCCGCCGTGCTGCGGCGCATCGTCGCGACGGCGATGGAGCTGGTCGGGGCGCGCTACGGGGCGCTCGGCGTGCTGGACGAGAGCGGCGAGGGCCTGTCGGAGTTCATCCCGGTCGGGCTGAGCACGGCGGAGTCGGAACGGCTGGCGGGCGTGCCGTTCCCGCGCGGCCGCGGGCTGCTCGGCCTGCTGATCGAACGCCCCGAGCCGGTACGTGTCCGCTGCATCCAGGACCACCCCGACTCGGTCGGCTTCCCGCCGGGCCATCCGGCGATGCGGACGATGCTGGGCGTCGCGATCGGCGTGCGCGGCCGGGTGTACGGCAACCTCTACCTGAGCGAGCGGCACGACGGGCGGCCGTTCGACAAGGAGGACGAGGCGGTCGTCGTCGCGCTGGCGTCGGCGGCGGGCGTGGCGGTGGAGAACGCGCGGCTGTTCGCGCAGGTGCGGGACAGCGCCGAGAACTTCCAGCGCATGCTGCTGCCGCGCATCCCCGACCTGGCGCCCTTCGAGGCGGCGGCGGTCTACCGCACCTCCACCGAACGCGGCCTGCGCGCCGGGCAGGTCGGCGGCGACTGGTACGACGCGCTGCGGCTGCCCGACGGGTCGCTCGGCGTCGTCATCGGCGACGTCGTGGGGCACGACCTGGCGGCCGCCGCCGCGATGGCGCAGATCCGGCACATGCTGCGGGCGCTGCTGTACGTGCGGCACGGGTCGCCCGCCGCCGTGCTCGCCGAACTGGACCGCACGCTGGGCGCGATCACCGACCAGCCGATCACCACCGCCTGCCTGGCCCGCGTCGCACCGGCGGGCGGCGGGCGCTGGCGGCTCACGTGGACGTCGGCCGGGCACCCGCCGCCGCTGCTGGTCGCGGCGGACGGCACGCACACGTACCTGGACGGCGAGCCTGGGCTGCCGCTCGGCGTGGACCCCGATGTGCCGCGCCCCGAGCACACGGTGGAGCTGCCGCCCGGCGCGACGCTGCTGCTGTTCACGGACGGGCTGGTGGAGGACCGTACGCGTTCGATCGAATCCGGCCTCGCCGAGTTCGCGGGCCACGCGACCGAGCACATCGGCAGGCCGCTGGACGTCCTGTGCCGCACCCTCGCCGACCTGCGGCCGAGCGACGGGCACGACGACCTGGCGCTGTTGGCGCTGCGGACACCGGCCGACTCCGCGCACGATATCGGGACTTGAGGGCCCAAAGAGCGACCCGCCCCTGGCCGGATTCGTATGCTGTCGCCATGACCGCACCCTTCGACCGCCGCCACACCGACGACCTGATGGCCTTCCTCGCGCAGTCGCCGTCCCCCTACCACGCCGTGGCCAACGCCGCCGCGCGCCTGGCGGACGCCGGGTTCACGCGCCTCGCGGAGACCGACGCGTGGGACGGCGGGCCCGGCGGCCGGTACGTGGTGCGCGGCGGTGCGCTGATCGCCTGGTACGTGCCGGAGGGCGCCGGGCCCGCCACCCCGTTCCGCGTCGTCGGCGCCCACACCGACTCGCCGAACCTGCGCCTCAAGCCCACCCCCGAGACCGGCCGGCACGGCTGGAAGCAGCTCGCCGTCGAGCTGTACGGCGGGCCGCTGCTCAACAGCTGGCTCGACCGCGACCTCGGCGTCTCGGGCCGCCTCGCCCTGCGCGGCGGCGGGACGGCGCTCGTCCACGTGGACCGGCCGCTGCTGCGCGTGCCGCAGCTCGCGATCCACCTCGACCGCTCGGTCAACGACGGGCTGACGCTCAACCGCCAGGAACACACCATGCCCGTCTGGGGACTCGGCGCCCCGCGCGAGCACGAGCTGCTCGACTTCCTCGCCGAGGAGGCCGGGCTCGGTTCGGCCGGCGAGATCGCCGGCTGGGACCTGATGGCGCACAGCGTCGAGCCGCCCGCGTACCTCGGCAAGGACCGCGAACTCCTCGCCGCCCCGCGCCTCGACAACCTCCTGTCGGTGCACGCCGCGACCGCCGCGCTGGCCGACACCGCGCGCCGGGGCGGGACGCCGCGCCACATCCCGGTCGTCGCCGCGTTCGACCACGAGGAGAACGGCAGCGAGTCCGACACCGGCGCGGGCGGCCCGCTGCTGCGCGTCGCGCTGGAACGCGACGTGTACGCGCGGGGCGGCACCCCGGAGGACCGGGCGCGCGCGGTCGCCGGATCGTTCTGCCTGTCCTCCGACACCGGTCACGCCGTGCACCCCAACTACGGGGAGCGGCACGACCCGGACCACCGCCCGGTCGCCGGGGGCGGCCCGCTGCTGAAGGTCAACGTGAACCAGCGGTACGCCACGGACGGCGTGGGCCGCGCCGTGTTCACCGCCGCGTGCGAGCAGGCGGACGTCCCGTGGCAGCCGTTCGTCTCGCGCAACGACATTCCCTGCGGCACGACGATCGGCCCCATCACGTCGGCGCGGCACGGCATCGCGACGGTGGACGTCGGCGCGCCCATCCTGTCGATGCACTCGGCGCGCGAACTGTGCGCGGCCGTCGACCCGTACCTCCTGGCCAACGCGATGGCGGCCTTCCTGCGCCCCGCCGAGTGACCTGGCACCGCCGGGGAAACGCCCCCGTAACACCCCTGGGAGAACGGGCGCGACGCCACCGGCCGGGCCCGTCCGGCCGGTGGCTCGCAGGCGTACGGGCCGCCTAGGATTCGTACCCGGTAAGCCATTCACCGGCCGCGGCAGCGCGGCGTACCGTGTGAACACCCAATCCAGCCAGCGCCGAAACCGCCACGAGGGGTCAAGTGACCGAGCACCCGAGCCTCCAGCCGTACATCGCTGCGTGGACACAGTCGATCGAGGCGATATCGGAGCTGGTGTCCTCCCTCGTCGAAGGCGAGTGGAACAGGCCCACGGAGCGCACCGGCTGGTCGGTGCGCGACGTCGTCTCGCATGTGATCGGCGACGAGTGCGAGGCCCTCGGCGACCCCCGGCCCATCCACTCGCTGCCGCGCGACCTCTACCACGTGGTGGACGAGACGACGCGCTACCTGGAGGTCCAGGTCGATGTGCGGCGGCACCACACCGGGCCCGAGATGACCGGCGAGCTGGAGTACACGATCATCCGCCGCATGCGGCAGATGCGGAACGAGCGGCGCGGCCCCGACGACCTCGTCACCCACCCCCTGCACGGCAAGCTGCCGCTGACGGCGTTCATGGCGCAGCGCGTCTTCAGCGTCTGGACGCACGAGCAGGACCTGCGGCGCGCGCTGGGGCAGCCGGGCGATCTGGCGTCGCCTGCCGCGCTGGTGGCGCGTGACGTGCTGATCCAGCGGCTGCCGAAGACGGTCGCGGAGGACGCGGGCGCGCCGAAGAAGTCGGCGGTGGTCTTCGACATCAGCGGGCCGGTGGAGTTCCTGCGCACGGTGCGCGTGGACGAGAACGGGCAGGGCAGCGTGGACGGCAGCCCGTCGCTGGGTCCTGTGGTCACGTTCACGTCGGACTGGGAGACGTGGTCGCGGGTGGCGAGCGGGCGGGTGCGGCCGCGGCGGGTCGCGGACAAGCTGAAGATCGAGGGCGACACGGAGCTGGCCGGGCACATCCTCGCCGCATTCCCCGTCGCGTACTGAACGGGCGCGCGGCGGCGGCCCGTTACGAGGTGGGTTCCCTGCCCGTCGAGACGGTCAGGACGATCGGGCCGTCCTCCTCGGGGTTGTAGGGCTCCCCGACCGCGGGCGACTGCTCCAGCACCATGCCGTCGCCCTTGAGCACCTCGTCGCGGTAGCGCAGGTTGTCGTCGTAGCTCCAGCCCGCGGCGCGCATGCACTCCTTCACGGAGTCGATGTGGACGTCGTAGAAGTCCGGCATGGTGACGGCGCCCGGGTGTTCCGTCTGGTCGTAGTAGTCGGACGCGCTGACGCAGCGGGACGGCTCGATGGTCCGTTCCGGGTCGCCCGTCTTGTAGCGCGGCTCGTCGTTCGCCGGCTCGCCACCGCCGCCCACGCTCTCGCCGGTCGGCGTCCCCGTGCCGCCGCCCGCCTCCGGGTCGCCGCTCCCCCGGCTCAGCACGACGACCACGATCGCCAGCGACGCGACCAGCGCGATCGCCACCACCGACGCCACCACCAGCTGCCAGGGCGCCGACGCGCGGCCGTGCTCCGGGGCGGGGGCGGACGCGGGGGGCACGTGCTGGGCGGGGCCGTACGCGGCGGGCGGGGTGTCGACCGGGCCGCCGGGGTAGCCGTAGCCGCCGCCGGGGGCCGGGGCGTACGGGGAGGGCGTGGCCGGGCCCGGCCGCGCGGAATGGGTGGGGGACGGCGTGCGCGGCTCGGAGCCGCCGGGCCCGACCCGGCCGAAGTCGGCCACCCCGAACTCGCGGCCGCCGTACTCCGGACTGCCGTACTCCGGGCTGCCGAATCCGGGGAAGACCGCCTGCGACACCCCCGAACCGCTCTGCGGGCGCCGCGCCGCCTCCGGGTCGATCGACGGCGGCGCCCCCGTCAGCCCCTCCGCGACGCGGCGGCACGCGGCCAGCATCTCGCCCGCCGACCGGAAGCGCTCGTCCGGGTTCTTGCGCAGGGCGCGCGCTATCAGGGCGTCCAGCTCGGGCGTCACGGCCCGGTTCAGCTCCGACGCGGCGGGCGGCGCCTCCGTCACGTGCGCGTACGCCACGGCGAGCCCCGAGTCGGCGTCGAACGGCACCCGGCCCGTGATCAGCTCGAACAGCATCACGCCCACCGCGTACAGGTCGGACCGCGCGTCCACCGCCCGGCCGAGCGCCTGCTCGGGCGACAGGTACTGCGGCGTGCCGACGACCATGCCCGTCTGCGTCATCGCCCTGACGCCGGACTGCGTGGCGCGCGCGATGCCGAAGTCCATCACCTTCACGACGCCGCGGGGGGTGAGCATCACGTTCCCCGGCTTGATGTCGCGGTGGACGAGGCCCGTCTCGTGGCTCGCGTCGAGCGCCGCCAGCACCCCGGCCGTGATCCGCAGCGCCTTGTCGGCCGGCATCGCCCCGTACCTCGCCGCGTCCGCCTCCAGCGCGTCGCGCAGCGGCTCGCCCTCGACGTACTCCATGACGATGTACGGCACCGCGCCGTCCGGCGTCCGCTCCTCGCCGGTGTCGAAGACGGACACGATGTTCGGGTGGCTCAGCTTGGCGACGGCCTGCGCCTCGAAGCGGAAGCGCTCGCGGAACGCCTCCTCGCCGCTCACCTCGTTCCGCATGGTCTTGACGGCGACCCGGCGTTCCAGGACCGTGTCCCACGCGAGGTACACCGCCGCCATGCCGCCGCGGCCCAGCAGCTCGCGCAGCTGGTACCGGCCACCGCCCACGGTCGCGTGGTCACTCATGCGACTGTCCCCCCAGTCGGCACGCGTGGCCGGTGACCGGTGGGGCCGGTCGGCGCGCGTGGTTCGGAGCTGTTTTCGGGAGCAAGTCTGCCCGAGGGCTCGGTGACGTCAAGTCTCAACTTGTCAGCGCGGCCCCGGAACGGGTTTGATGGCCCGGCGACCCAGTGAACACGGCGAGGACTGATGGCACAGGACCAAGGCGCTGCGGGCTCCGGCGACGACGAGCCCGGGGCGGCCGGTGACGCGGGTCCCGACGCGCCGGAGATGTGGGGGAATCACGGGTATGTCGGCGACGGCAGGTACCGGCTGACCCACCGCCTCGGCCGCGGCGGGATGGCGGAGGTCTTCGCCGCCGAGGACGTGCGCCTCGGCCGTACGGTCGCCGTGAAACTGCTGCGTTCCGACCTCGCCGAGGACCCCGTCTCCAAGGCGCGCTTCACGCGCGAGGCCCAGTCGGTCGCCGGGCTGAACCACCACGCGGTCGTCGCCGTCTACGACTCGGGCGAGGAGACGTCGGGCGGGCGCGTCACGTCGTACATCGTGATGGAGCTGGTAAGCGGCCGGACGATCCGCGAGCTGCTGATGGGCGCGACCCCGCCGCCGCCCGAGCAGGCGCTGACCATCGCCGCCGGGGTGCTGGAGGCGCTCGCCTACAGCCACCAGCACGGCATCGTGCACCGCGACATCAAGCCGGCGAACGTCATCATCACCGACACCGGCACGGTCAAGGTGATGGACTTCGGCATCGCGCGGGCGCTGCACGGCGCGGCGCAGACGATGACGCAGACCGGCATGGTCATGGGCACGCCGCAGTACCTCTCGCCCGAGCAGGCGCTCGGCAAGACCGTGGACACGCGCTCCGACCTGTACGCGGTCGGCTGCCTGCTGTACGAGCTGCTGGCGAACCGGCCGCCGTTCGTCGGCGAGACGCCGCTGTCCGTCGTCTACCAGCACGTCCAGGACACGCCGCGGCTGCCGTCCGAGATCGCGCCGGCCTGCCCGCCGGAGCTGGACGGCCTGGTGATGCGCGCGCTCACCAAGGACCCGGAGGACCGCTACCAGACCGCGGAGGAGTTCCGCGGCATGGTCGTGTACGCCCGCCGCATGCTGGAGGAGCACGGCGGCCACACGGCCGGGCTGTGGAACACCGGCTCGGTCACCGGCGGCTCCACCCCGCCGCTCGGCACCCCCACGGCGGCCACGCGCGCCACCGGCGTCGCCGGGACCCCGCCGGGCGGCGTACCGCTGCTGCTCGGCGGCCCGGACGGTCCTGACACGGGCGGCGGCGAGAGGCGCGGCAGCCGGGCGCGGCTGCTGATCGTCGCGATACTGGCGGTCGTCGCGATCGGCACGGGGGTGCTGATCGCCAGCCAGTTCGGCGGCGGCGGCGACGGGGGCGACACCCCGTCCGAGTCGAACCCGCCGAGCGCGACCCGTACGGACGACGAGCAGCCCACGGACCGTACGCCCTCGGACGACGAGGACGAGGACGACCAGGAGCAGGACGGCGGCTACGAGCCCTCCGACGACTGGTCCGACCCGAGCTGGGACGACGACACCCCGACCGGGGAGGAGACGGAGCCCTCCGAGGAACCGTCCGGCGAGCCCACCACCACCCCGCCGACCGACGAGCCGACGGACCCCGAGCCGCCGACCCCGACCGACGAGCCGACGGACCCGGCGCCGCCCACCCCGACCGACACCGGGGAAGAACCGCCGGGCGACGCGGGCGGTGCCGAGGGCGGGGACACCGATCCGGGCACCGGCGAGACCGTCAGCAGCGGCGCGGGCGGCACCTGACCCCGTGACGCCGCTCCCCGAGCACACCCTCGCCGAGCTGCTGCGCCGCTACGAGGCCGGGACCGCGCTGGACTGCCGTCCGCTGACGGCCGGGCTGCTCAACCGCGGCTACCGGCTGGCGACGACGACGGGCCGCTACTTCCTCAAGCACCACCTCGACGGCGACCCGGCGAACACCGCGCCCCTCGTCCGGCAGCACCGCGCCACCGCGGCCCTCGCCGCCCTCGGCCTGCCGGTGGCGCCGCCGGTCGCCGACCGGGACGGGCAGACCGTCGTCGTGCACCGCGACCGCTGCTACGCGCTGCACCCGTGGGTCGAGGGCAGGCACCGGGACGGCGGGCAGCTCGACCGCGCGCAGAGCCGCCGCCTGGGCGCGCTCCTGGGGCGCGTGCACGGGGCGCTCGACCAGGTCATAAGGCGTACGCCGCCGCCGTACGCGCCCCCTGATCTCAACGTGCCCCGCGCCACCGCGGCGTTACCCGAGGACACCGAGCTGGTCATCGACGGCCTGCTCGCCCGGCTCCGCGCCCGCCCGCGCCGTACCGGCTTCGACGAACTGGCCGAACACCGGCTGCTGGAACGCCGCGTCCTGCTCCGCGCCCACGCGCACCGCCGCCCGGGGGCGGCCGAGGTCCCGGCCGAGGGGTGGGTGCACGGGGACTTCCACCCGCTGAACCTGCTGTACCGCGCCGAGGGCCCGGTCGAACCGGTGGCGATCGTGGACTGGGACCGCCTCGACGTCCAGCCGCGCGCCGAGGAGGTCGTACGGGCCGCCGCCATCTTCTTCGTCCGCCCGGACGGCGGACTCGACCTCCCGAAGGTCCACGCGTACGCCCGCGCCTACCGCGCCGCGACCGGCGCCTCCACCACCGAACTGGCCGCCGCCGCGCACCGCGTGTGGTGGGAGCGGCTCAACGACTTCTGGATGCTGCGCTGGCACTACGAACGCCACGACCACCGCGCGGACCCCCAATTCCCGGCGGCGGCAGCCCTGGTGGTGTGGTGGACACGCCACCACACGGCGGTGACGGACGCGTTCAGCGCCTGAGCCCGTCACCGGCCCGGATGCGCCACACCGTCTCGGCCACCGCCGCCATCTGCTCAGGGTTGGCGTGCTGGAAGGCGGCGCCCCACCAGTCGTGGACGACGAGGAGGGCGGGCCGGTGGTCACGGGTCTCCGCCGCGATGTCGAGGGCGCCGTCGAAGTCCAGCGCGAACCGCGCGCGGTCCGCCGCCGGGAGCGCGGCGTGGACGGCCGGGCCCGTACGGTCCACCCATCGCACGGGTTCCGGCTGCTCGCGTCGGGGACGCCGGGTGATCGTGGCGTCCAGCAGCGACCGGCGGCGGTCGGCCTCCGGCACGTCCCGGTCACCACCGGCCCGCACCCACCAGGCGCGCACCACCTCGGCCAGCGGCTCCACCTCGTACGTCCGGCGCACGCCCGCGAGCGCGAAACCGAACTCCTCCGCGAACTCCCCGCGCGCTTCTCCGCCCAGCGCGTCGTACACCCGACGTCCGTCCAGGCGGCTGACGTCGGCGTAGCTGTCGGTCGTCGCGGCGTTCCCCGTTCCACGCGTTCCCGCGTGGTTCAACGACGGGGGCCCGCCAGCAGGTACGCGTACAGCACCGCGCCGCCGACGAGGCCGAGGGCGCCCGTCTCCGCGAACAGCCACGGCACGGCGGTGGCGGGCCCGTAGGCGATCCAGCCCCAGACCACGACGCCGACGTGACCGGCGAAGGCGAGCACGTTCACGCCGACGATCGCGGCCTGGCTCGATGCCCCGGTGAGCCACCCGACCCAGACCACCCACAGCAGGCCGACGCCCGCCGTCACGCACGCGCCGGCGGTCATGGCGGGCGTCCAGACGAACGGCCTGTTGAACAGGAGCAACGCGCCGACGCCGCCGACGAGATACGCAGCCGCCCGCCAGCACTTCAGCCGCCACGACCGCACCGCGTCCCGCACCCCGGCGCGCTGCCAGTCGAGCACCTGGCCGGCCCACACGTGCGTCTCAGGTAACCGATACGGATCCACCCGCCCACCGTAAGCCGGGCGGTCACCGCCTGGCGAGGCGTTCCTCCAGCCGCGCCCGGCGGTCCGGCCACTCGTCGGCGGTGATCGAGAAGACGGCGGAGTCGCGGAGCAGGCCGTCCTCGCCGGGCGCCCAGGAGCGCGACCAGTTCCGCAGGACGCCCTCGAAGCGCGCGCCCACGTTCTCGATCGCGGCGCGGGAACGGGTGTTGCGCGCGTCCGTCTTCAGATCGACGCGCGCGACGCCCCAGTTCTCGAACGCGTGCCGGAAGAGCAGGTACTTGGCCTCGGTGTTCAGCCCGGTGCCCTGGGCGGAGGCGGCGAGCCAGGTGAAGCCGACCTCGATCGCGCTGAGGCGGTCCTCGTCCAGCCACATCCGCGGCTCCCAGTAGGCCGTGGCCCCGACCGCACGGCCCGAGGCGCGGTCCACCTGGGCGTACGGCGCCAGCTTCCCGCTTGCGGCGCGGGCCAGTTGGGCGTCGATGTAGCCCTCGACCTCGCCGGTGCGCGGTACCCAGGTGAAGCCGTAGGAACCGCGGTCCGCGTCGGCGGCGAGGGCGAGGTCCGCCGCGTGGCGGTGGCTCAGCGGCTCCAGGCGTACGCGCGAGCCCTCCAGCACGGGCCCGTCAAGCGTGAATCCCATCGTTCACCCTCCCCCTGGGCGAACCGTAGCAGGGGGTCAGGGCCGGGGAGGTTCCGGCGGCCCGGCGTCCCAGTCGGCGCGGCCGCCCGCTCCCAGGACGGTCGCGCCGCGACGCAGTTCGTCGTCGAGCAGGCCGGTGAGGGCGCCGCGCGCGACGCGGGCGACGAGAAAGGGGAACACCGGACGCAGGGGCTGGAGGAACCGCAGCCAGGGCGGCGCGTAGACGCTGACGGCGCGCTGGCGGATGCCGCGCGCCAGCCAGGACGCGACCTGGTCGGCGCTGTGGACGCGGCGGGCGATGGCGGGCTGGTGGGAGCGCAGGGCGCGCAGCACGGGGTGTTCGTCGAGGGTGTCGAGCATGGCGGTGTCGGTCCAGTGCAGGTAGGCGATGCCCACACCGACTCCGGTGGGGCGCACCTCGGTGCGCAGCGCCTGGGCGAAGAACTCGACCGCCGCCTTGGAGGCGCAGTACGCGCTCATCAGCGGCGCGGACCCGAAGGACGCGGTGGAGGCGATCTGGAGGTAGTAGCCGCGCGTCTCCATGAGCTGGGGCAGGAACGCGCGGGCGGTGTTCGTGCTGCCGATCAGGTTGACGTCGATGACCCGCCCGAACAGGGCGGACGGGGTGACGGCGAACGCGCCCGCCGTCGCGATCCCGGCGTTCGCCACGACGACCGACGCGGGCCCGAGCCGCTCCCGTACGCCGCGTGCGGTGCTGAGCAGGGTGGCCTCGTCGGTGACGTCCACCTCGAAGCAGTACGTCTCCGTGGGCAGGGTGGCCGCCACGCGGCGCAACCGCTCCATCTCGCGCCCCAGCAGCGCGACACGCACCCCACGCGCGGCGAGCCGACGCGCCACAGCGGCCCCCACACCACGCGCCGCACCGGTGACCACGGCCACACGCCCGTCCTGCGCCATCACTGCCTCCCTGACGAGCACCACACGCCACTCACCAAGCCGAACACGCGAACCTCACCACCGCCCGCCACACACACCTCATCGGGTGAGCCACAGGACTACCCTCAAAGCCACCCACCCCTGAAGCGGCACCGACCTTCCTCTGCACTTGGAGCAGCGGCTTTGGTAAAGCTGAGTAAAATCCACCCTCCCCACCCATAAACCCGCAGGTCAAGCACTCTGCTCCCCGCACACGCGGGGGTGTTCCCCCGGGGTTGTCGCCTGTCGCGACGCTCCCGGCCTGCTCCCCGCACACGCGGGGGTGTTCCCGAGAGAAGCCGAAGGACTGCCGGTCGGCTTCCCTGCTCCCCGCACACGCGGGGGTGTTCCCGCCGCGTAGCCGTACCCGAGATGGAGCGGCAGCTGCTCCCCGCACACGCGGGGGTGTTCCCGGCCTCAGCCGTCGTCGGCTCGGTCACGCCGTCTGCTCCCCGCACACGCGGGGGTGTTCCCGAAGGCCAGCGCACTGAAAGCCGCGCGCACCGCTGCTCCCCGCACACGCGGGGGTGTTCCCAGGGCGCCGATCACGGACGCGGCCCAGTGGATCTGCTCCCCGCACACGCGGGGGTGTTCCCGTTTCCCCGGGGAAACGTCCCTCGGCCTGACCCTGCTCCCCGCACACGCGGGGGTGTTCCCGTACGCCGTGCTGTGGCGGTCGGGTGCTGCCCTGTCGGTGGGGGTGGTGGGTAGACCGATGAGTTCTCGGTGGGGCGTGAGTCTGACTCCGTGCGTCGTCGTGTGGCGGCGTTCGAGACAGCACGGAGGACCCCATGACCACCACCCCGACCCCCGGTCGGCCGCCCGTTGTCGATCTGGCCACCTGGCAGGCCGCCCGTGACGAGCTGCTGGTCCGCGAGAAGGCCCACACCCACGAGGGCGATGCCATCGCCGCCGCCCGTCGCCGGCTGCCGATGGTGGAGTTCGACGGGACGGTGGAGGTCGTCGGTCCGGACGGGCCGGTTCCGTTCCTGGACCTGTTCGAGGGCCGTGACGAACTCGTCGTCTACAAGCACATGTGGTACGACGGCGCGCCGCCCCAGGGCCAGTGCGAGGGCTGCACCTGGACGGCCTGGCACCTGCGGGACGCGGTGTACCTGAACGCGCGCGGCGTCTCGTTCGCCATCGTGACGACGGGGCCGTGGGAGGAGATCCCGCCGTACACCGAGTTCATGGGCTACACGCAGCCCTGGTACTCGGTGCGCGGCGTGGAGGAGCCGGTCGGCGGCGAGATGGGGCACCTCGCGGTCTATCTGCGCGACGGCGACCGTACGTTCCTCACGTACTCCACCACCGGTCGGGGCAACGAGCCGACCAGCCCGGCCTTCGCCCTCCTCGACATGACGCCCTACGGCCGCCGCGAGGCGTGGGAGGACAACCCCGAAGGCTGGCCGGAGGGGCGCGACGTCTGCTGGTACTGGCGCACCGACGTGGACGGCAACCCCACCTGGGGCCCGACCGGCCGCCCCGTGCCGCAGTGGACGCGGCCCGGCGTGACACCCGCCGACACCCTCGGGCGGGGCGGGCACTGCCACTGACGCGCCCACGGCGTTCGGCTAAGGTGCCGCATGCCTCACGACGACTGGCACCTCACCGAGGACATCGACGACTTCCTTGCCCGCGCCGGGGACTTCCTGCGGTCCCGGCCCGCCCTCCACCACACGCAGCTGACGACGGTCGAACGGCTGCGGGCGCGCGGCGAGCGGGCCCTCTTCGGGCGGCTGGAGACGGACGGGGAGGTGCGGGCCGTCTTCTACCAGCCCTCGTCGCGGCGCGTGACCCTCACACCGCTGTCCCCGCCGGAGGCCGAAGTGCTGGCCGCGCGGCTGGCCGACCTCGGCGGTCCCGTCGCGGGCGTCGTCGCGGACCACGGCACGGCGGGCGCGTTCGCCGACGCGTGGGAACGGCGTACGGGCGCGGCCCGCGTGGACTTCTGGCGCGGACGCCTCTACCGCCTCGGGACCCTCACCCCGCCGGAACCGCGGCCGGCGGGGCGGGGGCGCGTCCCGGGCGAGGAGGACCGGAAGGAACTGATGCGCTGGTGCGACGAGTTCGTGTCCGCCGTCGGGGAGACCCCGGCCGTCACCGCCGCCACGTGGGCGGACTCGCGGTTCGCGGACAAGCGGTTCACGTTCTGGGAGACGCCGGACGGGACGCCGGTGTCGATGGCGGGGACGACGGCGATGGTCGGCGGGATGATCCGCGTGGACCCGGTGTACACCCCGGCCCGCCTGCGGGGCCGGGGCTACGCGGCGGCGGTGACGGCGGAGGTGAGCCGGTCCGCACTGGCGGCGGGCGCGACGGACGTCGTCCTCTTCGCCGACCCGGCCAACGCGACGAGCAACGCCCTCTACCGACGCCTCGGCTACGCCCACCTCACCGACTTCACCGGCTACGCCTTCCCCACCACCTGACCCACCGGGCGGCCGGGCCGGGGGCACAGGCAGCCGCACTGCTGGTCAGAGGGAGCGCTCGAAAAGCGTGGGGACTTGTGCGGGTTCAGTCGAAAGCATTTCCCGGAGTTCTTCGGGAGAGATCACGGGATGGTTGACCTCCGGCCGCTCACTGAGAGAAAGACCCGGGCGGCACAGCCGGTAGTCCGTTCCCCGCTTGTAGTAGTTGACGAGCATTCCCGACTGGCGCAGAAGTGAGGTGAGTTCCCGCTCGGTTTCGTCGGGGAAGGTGAGGTAGCAACCGCTTTTCCGGAGTCCGGGAATCACCGTCTCATACGCGTCGTCGGAGAGATCCGTCCCGTCCAGCTTCACCTCCATCAGTTGCGAGCACTGCAGAAGAGTGCTGATGTCGGTCACCCTCGATCGCTGGATGTGCACGGTGTGTACGCCGGTGTGGCCGATCGCCTCGATGCTGTCCACGGCGCAGTCGGACACGGAAAGGAGGCCGAGCGAGGTCAGGGAGGACAGCTCGTCGAGTCCTTTCAGCTCACAACCGGACAGCACGAGGATGCGCAGATCGCGGCATGCCGATATGCCGTCGAGACTTCGGGCATGGTTGACGGTCAGGACATCGAGCCCTCGGAGTTTTTCCGGTTCGTCCTCGAACCCGGCTCCCAACTTGCCCTCGACTGCGGCGTACACCGCCGGATCCCACATCAAAAGGCCCCTTCGCCGACATGACCGCAACTATCGCGCGGCATGGTTGAACTTCACTTTCACCCCGGACGACACCTCGCGGTGACTACTGGAAAGACCCCCGCGCGTGCGGGGAAGAGGAGGCGCGGCGGCACCCTGATCGCCCTGCGTTCCCGCGTTCGGTGGATCACCGGCAGCATAGTGAACTCCTCTCACGCCAGCGCCCGTTGGATCGTCTCGCGCAGCCAGCCGTGTGCCGGGTCCGTGTCCAGGCGTGTGTGCCACAGCAGGCGTACGTGCACGGGCGGGAGGTCCGCCGGGATCGGGAACCAGCGCAGGCCGAGCGCCGTCCCGTACTGCTCCGCCAGCCGGCGCGGCACCAGCGCCACGTACCGGCTCGTCGCCACCAGCAGCGCCGCCGCGAACGTCGGCACCACCGCCGCCACATGCCGCCGCAGCCCCGCCGCCTCCAGCGCCTCGTCCAGCGGCCCCCGCGCCCGCCCCCGCCGCGACGCCGAGACGTGCGGGTGTGCGCACAGCTGCGCCAGCGTCGGCGGCGCGTCCCGCCCCAGGGCGCTGTCCGCCCGGACGATGCCGACGACCCGTTCCTCGTACAGCGGCGCCGCCCGGATGTCGGCGGCGGGGGCCTCGCCGACGCCGATGTCCATGTCGATCGTGCCGTCCCGCAGCGCCTCCACGCTCTCGTCGCCCTCCGGGACGAAGCGCAGCGTCACCCCTGGCGCGGCCGACGCCGTCGCCTCGATGGCCGCCGCCGCGAGCGTGGCGGACACGCCGTCGTTGATGCGGAGGGTGAACGTCCGCTCCAGGTCGGCCGGGGAGATCGCCCGGTCGGCGCTGATCAGCGCCGCCGCCTCGTCCAGCAGCGCCCGTACGCGCGGGGCGGTGCGCAGCGCGAACGGGGTCGGCGCCATCCCGCGCCCCGCCCGGACGAGGATCGGGTCGCCCATCGCGCGGCGCAGGCGGCCGAGGGCGCGGCTGGCGGCCGGGACGGAGAGGTGGAGGCGTTCGGCGGCGGCCGTGACGCTGCCGTCCTGGAGGAGGGCGTCGAAGACGCGGAGGAGGTTGAGGTCGAGGGTGCCGCGTTCCATGGGTTGCACTGTACGCAAGTGAGCGTTGTCGAAGTTGCGTGGCGCGAGGGTCCACCGCGTTCCTACGGTCGGGGGCATGGCAACTACCGGAACCCTCGCCCCCGCCACGCGCCGGGGCCTGCTGGCGGTGATGTCCGCCTGCGTCGTCCTGGTCGTCGGGATGGTCGCCGCGATCAACCTGGCCGTGCCCGCGCTCGCCGCGAGCGGGCTGCGCCCGTCCGCGTCGTCGCTGGTGTGGATCGTGGACACGTACGTGATCTTCTTCGCCTGCCTCGTGATCCCGGGCGGGGCGGCGGGCGACCGGTTCGGGCGGAAGGGCGTACTGCTGGGCGGGCTCGGCCTGTTCGCGGCCGGGGCGCTGCTGTCGGCGGTCGCCCCGAACGTGCCGCTGATGCTCGCCGGGCGGGCCGTCACCGGCGTCGGGGCCGCCGCCGTCCTGCCGAACACCCTCGCCGTCCTCCTCCACGCCGTCCCCGCCGGACGGCGCGCCGCGACCATCGCCACCTGGGCCTCCATGACCGGCATCGGCGGCATCGCCGGGAACGTCGGCGGCGGCGCCCTGCTGGCGGGCGGGTCGTGGCGGTGGCTGTTCGCGGCGGCCGTGCCGGTCGCGCTGGGGCTCGCCGCGCTGGCGGCGCGCGTCGCGCCCGTATCGCCGCGCGACGACCGCCGCCTCGACCCGTGGGGGACGCTGCTGCTCGTCGCCGCGTCCGTCGCGCTGCTGCTGGGCGTGGTGGAGGGCCCGGAGGCGGGGTGGGGCAGCGCGGTGGTGGTCACCGGATTCGCGGGCGCGGTGGTGCTGTTCGCGGCGTGGGTGGTGGTCGAACTGCGCGTCGCGCACCCGCTGCTCGACCCGCGCCTCTTCCGCCTCCCGGCGCTGCGCGGGGCGTGTCTTGGGATGACGGCGGTGTTCTTCGGGATGTTCGCGCTGTTCTACGTGAACGCGTCGTTCCTGCAGTACGGGAAGGGGTTCGGCGTGCTGCGGACCGGGCTCGGCATCATCCCGATGACGGTGCCGCTGATCGTGGGCGCGCGGTACGCGGGGCGTGTGGCGGGGCGGATCGGGATGGATGTGACGCTGGCGCTCGCGTTCGCCTGCATCGGCGGCGGGATGCTCGGCCTCTCGACGACGGGCACGGGGACGCCGTACGCCGTGTACGCGGCGTGGCTCGTCCTCACGGGGACGGGCGTGATGCTGGCGCTGCCCACGCTGTCGGGCGCCATCGCCGGGTCGCTGCCTGCGGCGCAGGCGGGGGTGGGGGCGGGACTCCAGGCGACGACACGGGAGTTCGGGAGTGCGCTGGGGGTGGCGGTCATCGGAACGGTGCTGACCTCGCGCTTCGTGGCCGCACTCCCCGAGGCGGTACGGGCGGACGGGGACCCGCACACGGTGGCCCAGGCACTGGCGGCGACACCGGGCCGGACGGACGAGGTACTGGCGGCATTCGTGACGGGGGCACAGGTCGCCCTACG
Organism: Streptomyces sp. NPDC049879; assembly: GCF_044461265.1. NCBI lineage: Bacteria > Bacillati > Actinomycetota > Actinomycetes > Kitasatosporales > Streptomycetaceae > Streptomyces > Streptomyces sp. NPDC049879. The sequence continues at coordinate 260,938 of NZ_JBITKT010000002.1, forward strand.
GACGGTGGGAGCGGCGGTGCTGGTGGCGGGGGCACTGGTGGTGCTCAGCTCACTGCTGTCCCGCCGGGGCGCGCAACACAGGGCGACGACGACACGGTGACGCGGCCTGCGTGCATGCCCCCTCCTCAGTGAGCAAGTTGGCCACCCGCATCCGGAGCCTGGAGACACCCCGCATATTCGGGGAACGGGTGGCTCCAGGGCCAGTACGCCACCGTTAGCGCGGGAGCAACCCCGCCTCGGCGGGGAGCAGTGCTCTGCGGGCATCGTGGCGGGCATATAGCCGGGAACACCCCCGCGATCACGGGGAGGAGGGCAGGGTCACGAGCCGCAGGTCCGGGCCCCGGGGTACATCCCCGCGCGTGCGGGGAGGAGGCTGTTGCCGCCGACGGGACTCATCACCTGTGGGGAACACCCCCGCGTGTGCGGGGAGGAGCGCGGCACTTCGGCAGACCACCGCCCGCTGGTGGGGAACACCCCCGCGTGTGCGGGGAGGAGAGCAGGTGCTGGATGTGCTCCAGCACGGCGGTGGGAACACCCCCGCGCGTACGGGGAGGAGCCGTCCATCTCGTCCGCAGCCCAGCTGAACAACGGAACACCCCCGCGCGTGCGGGGAGGAGCTGACCAGCCTCCCGGCTGACTCGCTCGGGTGGGGAACACCCCCGCGTGTGCGGGGAGGAGGCCGCGGAGGGCGCGTCGGGGCTGTTGTGGGTGGGAACACCCCCGCGTGTGCGGGGAGGAGTGGATCGTCTGCGGCTTCAGGTCCGGCGGCACGGGAACACCCCCGCGTGTGCGGGGAGGAGTGGATCGTCTGCGGCTTCAGGTCCGGCGGCACGGGAACACCCCCGCGTGTGCGGGGAGGAGGTCGCCCCGGAGGCGTTCTTCAGGTGGACTCGCGGAGCACCCCCGCGTGTGCGGGGAGGAGAGTTCTTGACCTGCGGGTTTAGGTGGGGGGTGAGTGGATTTTACTCGTCTTTACCATTGCCGCCCGTCGTCGGTGCTGTGTGAGTGCCTGGTGTGTGGCCGAATGTGCGGCGGAATGCGTCGATGAAGGCGCTTGCCGATGACCAGCCGCAGTGGTGTGCCACCGTCGTCACCGGGTGGCGTTCCGCCAGCAGCACCAGCGCCTGCTGCAACCGCAGTTGCGTCCGCCATTGCGGGAATGTCATCCCCAGGTCCGCGCGGAACAAGCGCGACAGCGTACGTGCGCTCGCGCCCACCTCGTGGCCCAGCTCGGCCAGCGTACGCGCGTCGGCCGGGTCCGCGTACAGGATCGCGCACAGCGCGCGCAGTGGCGGGGATGTCGGTGCGGGCAGGTGGAACGGCTGTTGTGGTGCGGCCCGTAGCCGGTCGAGCAACACCCCGCGCAGCCGCGCCCGTTCCGGGCTGTCGTCGTCCGGGGCACGGGTGTAGGCGACGATCAGTTCCCGTAGCAGCGGCTCCACAGCGAGGACGGTCGGGGCGTCGAGGCCGAGCGGGTTGGCGGTGACGGGCAGGCCGACGAGGTGCAGTTCGAGTTCCCCGTGCGCCTGGTGCGCGTGGACGGTGCCGGCCGGGACCCAGATGGCGCGGTTGGCCGGGGCCACCCACGAGCCCGCGTCCGTCGTGACGGCCAGGACGCCGCGCCCCGCGTAGACGATCTGGTGGTCCTCGTGCCGGTGCGCGTCGATCCCGCCGCCCGGCGCGAGGGTCTGGGTGCGCGTGGGCGCGACGGGATCGTGGCGGATAGGCGACATCATCAGGCAGATTATCGGAAGCGCGACAGGCACCCCGTTCACGACGATGGCCGGGTGCGAAGGAACACCTCGATCACCCTCCTCTCCGCCGGGCACGCCTGCGTGGACGTCTACCAGGGCGCGGTCGCGTCCCTGGTCCCGTTCTTCGTCGCCGAACGCGCCTACGGCTACGCCACCGTGTCCGGCATGGTGCTGGCCGCCTCGCTCCTGTCCTCCGTCGTGCAGCCGGTGTTCGGCGCGCTGACCGACCGGTGGGCGATGCCCTGGCTGCTGCCCGTCGCGACGCTGCTGGGCGGCGCGGGCGTCGCGCTGAGCGGCGTGGGCGGCTCGTACGGGCTGCTCCTGCTGTGCGTGGCGCTGTCCGGCGTCGGGGTGGCGGCCTACCACCCGGAGTCGGCGCGGGTGGCGCGCCTGGCCAGCGGGGGCAGTCACAGCGCGATGGGCTGGTTCTCGACGGGCGGGAACATCGGTTTCGCCCTCGCCCCGCTGCTGGTCGGCGCGGTGGTGGGCGGGGGCGGGCTGCGCCTGACGCCGCTGCTGGTGCTGCCCGCGCTCGCGGGCGCGCTGCTGTGCCTGCCGGTGCTGCGCGCGCTGGGCGGCGAGGGGCGTTCCGGCGGGCCCGGCGGGAACGGCGCGGCGGCGCGGCGCGGGGAGGACGACTGGGCGTCGTTCGTGAAGCTGTCGGTGGCGGTGGCGTGCCGTTCGGTCGTGTTCGTCGGCCTCGGGGCGTTCGTCTCGCTCTACGCCGAGCAGCGCACGGGCGGCGGTGCGGCGGCCGGGACGGTGGCGCTGTTCGTGCTGTACGCGGGTGGCGCGGTCGGTTCGGTGCTGGGCGGGGCGCTGGCGGGCCGTTGGGGGCGGGTGGCGGTCGCCCGCCGGGCGTGCCTGCTGTCGGTCGGCGCGGTCGCGGGGGTGGTGTGCGCGCCGGGTCTGGCGATGTACGTGTTCGTGGCGCTGACGTCGGTCGGCCTGTACGTCCCGTTCTCCCTCCAAGTGACGCTCGGTCAGGACTACTTGCCGTCGCGCGTCGGGACGGCCAGCGGGATCACGCTCGGCCTGGCCGTCAGCGTCGGGGGCGTGTTCACGCCCGCCATCGGCGCGCTCGCCGACGCGACGTCCCTGCGAGCGGCCCTGGCGCCGCTGGTGCTGCTGCCCGCCGCGTGCTGGCTGCTGTTCCGCATGCTGCCGGAACCGCCCGTTCCCGGCGGGCGCGATCCCCGTACGCGCGGGTAAGTACGCACTTCTTTGTGCGTACTTGTCGGAGTCCGGCCCGTACCGGAGGGTGAGAGGCAGGCATTCGATCAAGCGGGCGAACCGGCAGGAGCACCAGTGGCCAAGGCAGCAGTCACCGTCATGGGTCTCGGCGAGATGGGACGGGCGCTGGCGGACGCCCTGGTCACCGCCGGACACCCCACCACCGTGTGGAACCGCAGCGCCGCCAAGGCCGACGACCTGGTGGCGCGCGGGGCCGTGCGCGCCGCGACCGTCGAGGAGGCCGTCCTCGCCGGCCCGCTGGTCCTCGTCTGCCTGCTGGACAACGACGTCGCGCGCGCCACCCTCCGGCCCGCCGCCGACGCCCTGCGCGGCCGGACCCTGGTCAACCTCACCAACGGCACGCCCGCCCAGGCCCGCGAGGCGGAGTCCTGGGCGGCGGACCACGGCGCGGCCTATCTGGACGGCGGCATCATGGCGATCCCGTCGACCATCGCGACCCCGGAGGCGTTCGTCCTCTACAGCGGCCGGAAGGCGCACTTCGAGGCGCACCGGGAGACCCTGGAGGCGCTGGGCGCGGCCCGGTACCTCGGCGCGGACACGGGCATGGCCCCGCTCTACGACCTCGCCCTGCTCAGCGCGATGGACATGATGTTCGAGGGTTTCTTCCACTCGGTCGCCATGGCCACCTCGCACGGGGACGGCGACGCGGCCGGGTTCACGGAACTCCTCGTGCCCTGGCTGACGAGCATGCTCCGGCTCCTGCCCACGCTCGCCGCCGACGTCGACGCGGACGCGGACGCCGAGCCAGTGTTCGCCCAGGGCCTCGACGTGGTGCTGGCCGGTGCGCGCAACATGGCGCGGGCGTCCCGCGACGCGGGCGTGCGCGCCGACCACTTCGAACGCTCGGCGGCGGCCCTGGAGGAGCAGCTCGCCGAGGGGCTGACCACGTACACCGCGCCGGGGGTGGTGCGGCGCCTCAGGACGTCCGGCTGATGAGGCGCGGCGTGGGAGGGTGGGGGGATGGATCTTGTGGTGGTCGGGGGCGGACCGGCCGGGTGCGCCGCCGCGCTGACGGCGGCCGGGGTCGGGCAGCGGGTGCTGCTCGTGGAACGGGACGAGCGGCTGTGCGCGAAGCCGTACGGCATCCCGGCGCTCGGCAACGTCCTCGGCGGCTTCCGCAGCGGCCGCGAACTGGCCGACGCGGTCACGGCTGACCTGGCGGCGGCCTCGGACCTGTGCGAGGTCCGCACGGGCACGGCCGTCACGGCGGTCGAACCGGGCGCGGACGCCGTGACCGTCACGCTGGACGACGGCTCCCGCCACACCGCCCCGTACGCCGTCCTCGCCACCGGCGTCGGCCCCTGCCAACCCGCCGACGCCGACTGGATCGACGCCCCGGCCGGGCTGCGCCTCCCGCCGCTGTGGGAGGCGGACCCGGCCGACGCCGAGGGACGTACGTGGCTGGTGGTCGGCGCCGACCGGCCGCTCGGCACGTTCCTGCGTGCCCATCCGGCGCTCGACGTACGGCTGTTGGTGCCCTACCCGCCCGCCGACGCGTACAAGACGGAGGAGGTCGCCGACGACCCGCGCGTCACCCTCGTCCCGACGCCGCGCCTGACCCTGCCGGACGGCGGCGGGCTGCGGTACGACGCCGCGTTCGCCAACATCGGCAGCGTCCCGGCCGCGCCCGCAGGTGCCGTCCGCGACGACGACGGGTACTGCCCGCCCGGCCGCCAGCACCCGCGCGTCCTCGTCGCCGGTGACCTGCGGTCGGCCCGCTACCAGCGCATCATGACGGCCATCGGCTCCGGCACGGAGGCGGCCCTGCGCGCGTACTACACCGCCCGGGGCGTGCCCGGCGCCGGGGAGAGCCCGAGCAGCACGGCGAGCCGGCCGACGTAGCCGGGGTCGCCGTCCGCGTGGACGGTGGTGATGCCGAGGGCGGCGGCGGGCGGAAGGTTGACGGGCTGGTCGTCGACGAACACGCAGTCGGCGCCGGTGAGTCGCATCCGGTCCAGCGTCAACTGGTAGATCGCCGGATCCGGCTTGGCGACGCCCTCACGCTCCGATATGACGGCGACATCGAACAGGTCCCAGACGCCCGCGTGTGCGTACGGGTCGTAGGGGTCGAGGCCGAAGCTGTTCGACAGCATGGCGACCTTCATGCCCGCCGCGCGGGCCGCGACGGCGAGGGCGATCATGTCGTCCGCGCGCCGCACGTCGGCCCAGACGCGGCCCATCAGGTTGTCGGCGTCGGCGAGGCCGAGCTGGACGGCGGTGTGCCGGTTCCACTCGGCCTGCGTCAACCGGCCTGCCTCCAGGGCGAGATAACGCTCCCGCCCCTCCGGATCGAGGGTCAGCGCCTCGTGCCACGCCTGGGGCGGGAGGCCCTCGCGCACGCACCACTCGCCGATCACGTCCGTGACGTCCGCCGTCAGCACGCCGACGAAGTCGAGGATCAGCCCGCGGTACGTCACGCGGTCTCCTCGTCCACCCACGCGAGGTACGCGGCGCTGCCGTGGGTGACGGGTGTGGCGATGATCTCGGGGTTGGAGTAGTTGTGCTCGGCCTTGAGATGCGCCTCCAGCGCGGCGTAACGGGCGGCGGTCGTCTTGAACGTCACCCGCCACTCCTCGTCCACCCGCACCTCACCCTGCCACCGGTAGACGCTGGTCACCGGCGCCTCGACCTGCGCACACGCGGCAAGCCGCGCCGCCACGGCCGAACGCGCCAACTCCTCGGCGTCGTCACGGCTGTCGATGGTGGTGAGGACGGTGAGGTGATCAGCCATACGCCGACGCTACCCGCCCGGCGGGGGTGATGGTGGTCCATATGCAGAGGCCGTCCGGGGTGGGGACGGTACCGAACGTCCACACGAGGTCATCAACCCCGGCAACCCGCCCCGGCAACCGGATGGTCCGAGCAGTCCGCGCCCGCAACACCTGAACGTTCAACGCATCCCCGTGATCACGCAGACTCAGCCACCACGGCCGCCGCGAACGCGCAACACCGATCAACACATCCACCACCGGCACCGCCCCACCCCACCCCCAGGCGGCCAGAACTTCGCGGGCCCACTCCCGGGCCTCGCCCGCTTCCCCACCGGTGAAAAGCCGGGCGGCATGCGGCATCACGACTCCACCCCCGACACCGCAGCCCACAAGTCCTCAACCGCATCCTCGACGGCCGACTGGGCCACCTCCCGCCGGAACACCGCAGCCACGGCCGGGAACAGCCGGTCCACGACCGGCCGCAGCTCCGACGCACTCCCCAACCCGGCCAGCCGCACCACCAGTTCGTGGGGAACGACGTCGGGCCAGTAGTGCATCCCACCCCACGAGTCGGACGGATGCGCAACCAACGGCACCAGCCTCTCCGAGACCCGGCACGTGCGACACGCCTGATACGTCCACCCGGGCCCAGAACCCGACGCAACCAGAGCAACCGCCACCAACTCACCAGCAGTGGCCTCGCAGTACATACAACGCGGCAACAGACTCACTCCCCCTCACCACCCTCCGGCTCGTCGCCCTCGGCCTCGGCCTCCGGGCGGGGGAGGACGGGCCCTTCCAGCCCGGTGATGACGGTGATCTTGGGGTTCTCCTCCCGCACCGGCGCCACCGTCAGGAACCTCGGGCGGGGACGCGGCATCTCATCCACAACGACCCCCGAACACCCGGCCCAACGCGAGGTACAGCACCTCCGGGTCGGTCAGGCAGTTCCCGGTGGGCTGGACCACCAGCCACCGGACCTCGCCGTCCCCGACCCACGGGCCCCCGACCCGATCGGCGGCCGGAACAGCGAGGCAGTACCCCCGCCCGAGCGCCAACGCACCGGGCGGCCACCCACGGTCGTTCGCCGAACCCGGCGGGATCAGCCAGTACATGACCCCATGCGCCGGATCCTCAATCACCGGCCCGCTGATCCCGGCCAACCGAAGCCGGTGAAACGCGTACAGCCCCTGGAAAGACGGCACCCGCACCGCATCAAACACCTCCCCCAGCGGCCGGATACGGATCTGACCGTCAGGGGGAAGCCAGAGAGGCAGAACGAGAGGTGAGTCGGTGGTCACGGCTTGCCCTCCGACGTTCGCAGGCAGCCGCTCAGCGCGGCGACCGAGTCGGACAGGAGCTGCATGTGGACCAAGCGGGCCATCACCCCGGCCGTGGGTTCGTTCGCGAGCAGGTACTGCGCGGACTCGACGGCCGCTTCGAGACGGGCCGCGTCGTTCCGGCTCGTCATCCGGGGGATCAGAGCCGAACAGGACGGAAGGAGGGCGGTCAAGTGCCGCTGGAGCCGGGTGATGACCTGGCTCACCGCTTCCTGTTCCACTTGTGCCGCGTACAACTGGCGAGCGCGGCGGATGTCCTGCCGCATCAGCCTGTGATCGAGGTCTGTCAACGGATGTCTCCCTCTCAGCCGCCATTGCCTGTGGTAACTAGACAACTACGGTGAGCGCCGCCGAATGTGCACAGTTGTTGCACACCTCAGCGGTCAACTGCCGCTGTTCACGGGCGTAGGCGGGCGTCATGGGGAAGACTTGAGGCATGCACGCTGCCAGCGCACCCACGGCGGTTGGCGGGAACATCGCCACCCAGCGGAAGGCGCGGGGATGGGGTCAGCAGAGGCTGGCCGACCGCGCGATGATCTCCAAGTCCCTGCTGAGCAAGATCGAGATCGGTGACCGGGCCTGCCGCCCGGCGGTGGCCGCCGCCATCGCGTCGGCCCTGGGCATCCCGCTGTCGGTCCTGTACGGGCAGCCCTACGACGAGTCCCCCGCGCCCGAGTTGATCGACGCACTGCGCTCGGCGATCCGCCGCCACCGGCACCCCCAGATCAGCGAAGTGCGGCCCGAGACCCTGGCGGCCGACATCGCCACCGCCTCAGCCCTGCGCGCCTCCACCGACTACGCCACCCTGCTCCCCGGCCTGCCCGCCCTGATCGGCCGCGCGGTCGCCCACGCCCACGACACCGGCGAGCCCGAAGCCTGGCAGATGCTCGTGGACACCTACAGCTGCGCGTTCACCATCGCCCACCGCCTCGGCTACCCGGACCTGGCCGACGTCATCGCCGCCCGCCAGGAATGGGCCGCCACCCAGACCTGGACCCCCGTGGCACAGATGGCCGCCGCCTGGTCCGCCGCAGGCACCTACCAATCGGCCGGCGACTACCTCGAAGGACTCGCCGTCACCGACCGGGCGCTGACCACCCTCGGCAGCACCGGCTCCCACAGCACCGCCGGACTCGTCGCCGCCGGATCACTCCACCTGCGCGCCGTCACCCTCGCCTCCCGCGCCCGCGACGACGCCACCACCCAGCACCACCTCCGCCACGCCCGCCGCATCACCGAACAACTCCCGCCCGCCGACCAGTACCGCCACAACCTCACCTTCGGCCCCGGCAACCTCGTCCTCCACGAACTCGCCACCCACATCGAACTCGAACGCCCCCGCAAAGCCGCCGCCATGGCCGACCAGCTCACCGGCACCGACCTCCCCGGCCTCGCCCCCACCCGCATCGGCCACCTCCACATCGACGCCGCACGCGCCCACCTCGCCGCCGGAGACCGCGACGCCGCCCTCATCTCCCTCATGCACGCCCGCCAAGCAGCACCCCAGATGGCCCGCATCCACCCCATGGCACGCGAAGTACTCCGCGTCCTCGTCTCACTCCACCGCCGCTCCAAACCCGAACTCACCCAACTCGCCAAATGGGCCGGACTCATCAACACCACCCCCCGACCATGAGTGGCGGTGTTCTGTACCTGATCGCATGTGCTGCCGGACCGACCCGTTACCTCGATCGGGGGATCGCGCGGGCGCGGGAGGCGGGATGGAGGGTGTGCGTGGTCCTCACGCCGTCCGCCGCCCGGTGGTGGGAGCCGCGTGTTGCGGAACTGGCGGAGATGACCGGGCACCCGGTGCGTTCGCAGTACAAGCTGCCGCATGAGGCGGACGCGTTGCCGCGTGCGGACGCGATGCTGGTCGCGCCGCTGACCACGACCAGCGCGTGCAAGTGGGCCGCCGGAATCACCGACACCCTCGCCCTCGGCCTGCCCGCCGAAGGCGTGCACCTGGGCATCCCCGTCACCGCCGCACCCTTCTGGAACACCGCACTCGGCGCACAACCAGCCGTAGAACGGGCCCTGGACAACCTCCGCGCACAAGGCGTCCACGTCGTCCACGGCCCCGGCGAACCCCACACCCCCAAACAAGGCGACACAACAGCCTTCTGGGACACCGCCCTCCACGCACTCACCTGACACCCCGGGCTGGGCAGGACGGCGACCTGATCTGACGACACCGGCCCACGCCCAGACACCACCACTCGCGGCAGTCAGCACATCAGCAAGCCCTGAACCGGACCACCGATCCCAGAAGTTCGAGGAGGCTGTCGATGCGCATGGTCGCGCGTTCGGTGGCGGGGTCGTGCCGCTGGATGGTGCCCCAGGGGCCGCGCCGGATCAGGGCGGTGTGCATACCGGCGGCCATGGCGCGAACCGCCATACGGCGAGACTAACCACAGCCCGTACCGCCCCGCCCCCGCCCCCTCGCCGTGCGAAACCGCGACGACCGGTTGCACGACGTCTACCTGTGAGGTCCCGGATGCGTGTCGGAATCACCGGCCATCGCGGCCTGTCCGAGCAGATCGAACGCCAGGTGCGCGAAGACCTGAAGACCTGGCTCACCCCCTACGCGGACGACCTGACGGGCGTCTCCTGCATCGCGGACGGCCCGGACGCCTGGTTCGCCGAAACCGTGCTCGGCCTCGGAGGGCGACTCGAAGTCGTCATCCCCGCCACCACCTACCGCGCCGATCTGCCCCAGTGGCACCACCCCGTCTACGACGAGCTGATGCGCCGGGCATCCGACGTCCACACCACCGGCCTCACCGAATCCGACTCCCAGGCCCACATGGCAGGCAGCGAGATCCTGGTCGGCCTGACCGACCACCTCATCGCCGTATGGGACGGCCTCCCCGCACGCGGCCACGGCGGCACCGCCGACGTCGTCACCCACGCCCGACACCACAACGTCCCCGTCACCATCCTCTGGCCACCCGGCGCCACCCGTGACTGACCCCACCCCAACGCCGAACACCCCCATAAATGCCCACTACAGCTCTCGAACCTCGGAGGCGCACCGTGCTGCTGCTGTGGGACATCGACCACACGCTCGTGGAGATGCGGGGGGTCGGGAAGGAGTTGTTCGGGCGGGCGTTCGCCGAGGTGACCGGCGTGCGGATGGAACAGCAGGCCGCCGTGGACGGGATGACCGATCTGGTGATCTTCCGCGAGACCGCCGCCCTCCACGGCATCACCACCAGCCCGCCCGACGAACAACGCTTCGCCGCCACCCTCACCCGCGCCCACCAGGACGCCGTACCCGAGATCCAGGCCCGAGGACGCGCCCTGCCCAGCGCCCACGCCGCCCTCACCACCCTGCACGCACACGGCTTCCAACAGACCGTCGTCACCGGCAACATCCGCGGATCAGCACGCGTCAAACTCGCCGCGTTCGGCCTCGACCAGCACATCCAATGGGACATCGGCGCCTACGGCGACGACGCCCCCACCCGCCCCGAACTCGTCGCCACCGCCCTCACCCGCGCCCACATCCACCAACCCCACGACGTCATCCTCATCGGCGACACCCCCGCCGACATCCAAGGCGCCACCGCCCACGGCATCCCCACCATCGCCATCGCCACCGGCCGCACCACCCCCCAAGACCTCACCACCGCCGGAGCCCACCACACCCTCCCCAACCTCGACAACACCGAACACCTCCTCACACTCCTCACCCACCACCCGGCAACCACGAACCAGACCACTCACAAAGCTCATCGACACCAAAACCACTCCCGCGTGTGCGACGAGGAAACGACGGGCGAGCAGTCGGCGCAGGAATAGAGGGGTACACCCCCGCGTGTGCGGGGAGCAGACCATCCCCGCCGGAGACGCGATCCTGCCCGGGGGAACACCCCCGCGTGTGCGGGGAGCAGTTGTTGATGTTGCCGACCAGCCCCAGCAGCGCGGGAACACCCCCGCGTGTGCGGGGAGCAGCTGTGGGACCTGGCGGCGGATGGTCGGGATGGGGGAACACCCCCGCGTGTGCGGGGAGCAGGCCGATACCGCCGCCCGCGCGGTGGCCGCCGAGGGAACACCCCCGCGTGTGCGGGGAGCAGGTCGATATGGGCGTCACGGGGGCCGGTGGTGAGGGAACACCCCCGCGTGTGCGGGGAGCAGAGTTCGTGACCTGCTGGTTTCGCAGAGGCCTGGGTGGACTTTGCTTAGTTTTACCTTTCGTTGTGTGGGGTGCACTCGTGGGCTCCTGGGGTGGTGGGCCGGAAAGGGCGCGTGATGCCGCGTCACGCGCCGGTGACATGTTGCTAGCCGTTCGCCGTGGTCACCACGCCCACCAGGTCGGTCAGCGCGCCGATGCTCCAGTCCGCCGCCGCGCGGACCGCCTGATCGTCCGCCCACAGGTGGCCCCACGGGCCGCGCCGCAGGTGCGCCGTCAGCAGACCCGCCTCACGCGCCGGGAACACGTCGTTCGCCGGGTGATCCCCCACATACAGCACCTCGCCCGGCGCGGCCCCGGCCAGGTCGGCGACCCGGCGGAAGAACTCCGCGTCCGGCTTCGCCACCCCCCACGCACCCGACACCGCCACCGCGTCCACCGGCAGATCCAGCCCCGCCAGCAACTCCCCCGCCCACACCGTCTGATTACCCGCCACCACCACCCGCACCCCCAGACCACGCAACGCCGTCAACGCCGGACGCACATCCTCATACAAATCCCCCTCCTCCAGCACCTCCCCACCCGTCGCGGCCTGACGCACCACATACTCAGCCCCCACATCAATCCCCGGCCTCAGCAACCGCAACGCATCGGCGCTGACGAGCGGTACGTACACCGACTGGCTGGTCACGCCGTCGCAGTAGGGGACCGGAATGCCGCCGTGCGGGAAGAACGGGCTCGGCCGCACCCACAGTTCTCGGGACTTGGAGGTCACATCGGATGTACTCGTCCAGGGCCTGTCCGGCGGATCAATGCCTGCGGCAGGTGAGCCGCGGGCAGTGATCCGCAGCATGCGACTGGGAACAGCGCGTCAGGCCAGGTGGAACTTGGCGACGTACTCGTCGAAGGGCTCGATGCCGACTTCCGCACGGAGTTCGTCCATGCGCTCGGGCTCTTCACAGGGCCACGGAATCGGTGCCCCGTCCTTCACGCCGGCGATCTGAGTGCCGTAGACCTGCTTGCGGCCCTCGTTGACCAGCGTGCGGTCACGCAGGAACGCCAGCTCGCGCGGGCTGGCTGAGCCTGACGACACCGCCTGCTGCATCAAGTGGAGGGCGCGCCGCTGGACATCGAGTTGCCGGTCGGCGTGCTGGGCGATCAGCCATGCAGCGCGTGCGGCCTCCTCGCCGACCAGTTCTGCCGTCGGCCAGCCGTAGTCGTCCATGATCTCGCCAAGCCGGTCACCGTGCCGGGCGGTCAGCCGCCGCCAAACCAGCTGCTCGGCGGGGTCATCGCTGTTCGCGCGGACTGCGGACTGGTGATCGGCTGCAGCCATGTCCACAAGTTCCACGGCCAGCGCGGCAACGTCGTGCACCACTCTCAACTCCCCGCTTTCGATCAGTGCGTTGTGCTCGTTGCCCGCAAGCCTAAAGGCGCAAATAAGGCATAAAGATCATTCCGCAGAACGGTGACAGGCGCCTCCCCGCATGGGGATAATGGATCTACCCCCGGAGCCAGAGCCGGATCGCTACGACGGTCGAGGCAGTTTCCCGCCCGTCCGCCGCACCGGGCGGACCGTACGAGCGCGAGCCGCCGCTCGGCAGCCATGCCGCAGTCGTCCCGGTAGTGCGTGTCTGTACGTATGGCTGCCATCTGCCACACCTCGATCGCCACCGCCACCGCCACCGCTGTCCCCGCCCGTCGCCCGTCCTCCACGGCCGACGATCACCGGCGGGGCGCTGACACACCCGGCAGGATCAACCCGTGCCGAAGAACCCCCCGGAATCGATGCAGCACCACCTGCGCCAGCGTCTCAACCGCCATGCCCGCGAACGCTGGCCCCACGTGGACGCCCTCACGGTCCGCTTCCGCACCGGATTTGCCTACGTGGTCGCCGAGTTGCCCGGCGAGAAGAGCCTGCCACTGTGCCGACTGCGCTTCACCGGCATGCTGCACAGCTGGGGCTTTGCCCTCTACCTGGCCAGCAACGACAGTTACCGGGACAACACCCTGCCCAGCGGACTCCCGGCCGGTTCCCCGGAGGAAGCCCTCGACTGCGCGGGCAACCTCCACCTCAACGCTCTCGCGCCGGCCATCCGGGTGCCGCAAGGACTCGTCGTCCTCGTCGGCCCACCAGCCTCGGGAAAGACCAGCTTCGTCCGGGCACTGATCGCACGCCGCGAGATCCAGGCGGAAGCCGTGGTGTCCAGCGACGAGATCCGCGCGGAGTTCTTCGGCACCTCACCCGCACAAGCGGAATCCGACGCGGCGGACGCGCAGATCTTCGAGGAACGGGACCGCAGGATCGTCGCCAGGCTCGCCGCCGGACACAGCGCAATCGCCGAGTCGACGAACGTCACGCCGCAGGCACGCGCACGACTCATCGCCATCGCCAGGCGTTTCAACGCCCCGGTGACCATGCTGCGCTTCACCCCGGACGCCACCGACCTCCTCCAGCAGTACACCGAACGAGGCCGCACGGACCTCACCGCCGCAGACGTCCGTGCCTACGCCGCCCTCATGACCCGGGACGCCGCTGCCGACCAGCTCCGCTCCGAGGGCGCGACCACCGTCCACGATGTCCCCGGCCGCCGCCAAGCAACCACACCCGCCGAAGCCGCCGCGCACTTCTCCTTCGCCTGACACACCCGCTGTGGCCAGAACTCTCGCAGGGCCGCGTACACCCCCGCGTGCGCGGGGAGGGGAGGAGGGCCCGGCGTACGACGCGGCCCGGAGCGGCTGGGGAACACCCCCGCGTGTGCGGGGAGGAGGCAGTGCATGTAGAGGTGGCCGGCCCGGTCCTGGGAACACCCCCGCGTGTGCGGGGAGGAGGTCGGGTTGTCCGAAATCGTCTCGGCCACCCGGGGAACACCCCCGCGTGTGCGGGGAGGAGCATCTCGTGCGCGCTGGAGGGGTGCACGTCGAGGAACACCCCCGCGTGTGCGGGGAGGAGAGTTCGTGAGCTGCAGTGTCAGGAGAGGAACGGGTGGACTTTGCTTAGTTTTACCTTTGGCCGCATGGGGGTTCTTGGTTGCTGAGGTCGTGAGTCAGAAGTGGGTTCTGATGCCGAATTGCTCGCGTAGTTGTGCCATGTCGTGCTGGTCGCGGTCTGTTGGGGTGTAGCCCTGGTGGAAGTGGACCTGTTGGGCTGCTGACAGGCATGGGACGGGTGTTTCCGTGATCGTGGCCGTCGTGAAGCTCGATGCCGGGTACGTGAACGGGGTTGCCGGGTCCAAGGAGGACTGTGTTGCGCTGCCGTCCGCGCCGAAGTGCAGTGGGTGCAGGTCCAGTTCGCGGCCCTGGGTGTCTGCTACGACGAAGCGGACCGGGCGTTGGTCCAGTGTCTCTGTGAAGCCCAGCCCGGCCAGGGCCGCCAGTACGGCCGGTTCCTGCTCTGCCCGGTGCATCAGGTCCAGGTCGCGGTGGTCCCGGGTCTGGTGGCCCACCAGTGCGTCGATCCCCCAGCCGCCGCCCACCCACACGGCCGTCCCCGCCGCCCGTAGCGTGCCCAGCACTTCCAGCACGTCGTCAGCCGTCATCACGCGCCGCAGCGTACGGGAAAACCCGTGCGCCGTGGCCCAGATGATCTTCTAAGCTGCCCCGATGACCATCGACGTGATCGAAGTAGTGGACTACGACCCCTCCTGGCCGGGCCGCGCGGCGGAGGCCGTGGCGGAGTTGCGGGAGGCCCTGCCCGGGTTGTTCGTGGAGACGGAGCACGTCGGCAGCACGTCCGTGCCGGGGCTGGCGGCCAAGCCGATCATCGACCTGATGGTGTCGGTCGCCGCGCTGGCCGACGTCACCCCGGAGCGCGCGGCGGTGCTGGAACGGCTCGGGTACCGCTACGAGCGGACCGGCATGCGCGAACGCTTCTTCTACTTCCGCGAGGACGACGCGGGCCGCCGCACCCACCACCTGCACATCGTCACCGTCGCGTCCTGGGACACCCGGCACGAGCGCCTGTTCAGCGACCACCTCCGCCGCCACCCCGAGACGGCCGCCGAGTACGCCGCGCTGAAGCGGAGCATCGCCGCCGAGGAGAGCGACGGCCTCGCGTACACCAAGCGCAAGTCCGACCTCATCCAGCTCGTCGTGGACCGCGAGCGCACGGCGCGCGGCCTGCCCCACGGGACCCTCTGGGAGGAGTGAGGTCCCCGCAGGTCAGTCCTTCCGTTCCGCTTGCAGGCGGGCGACGTACGCGGCGGCCTGCGAGCGGCGTTCCATGCCGAGCTTGGCGAGGACGCTGGACACGTAGTTCTTGATCGTCTTCTCGGCGAGATGCAGCTCCTCGCCGATGGCGCGGTTGGTGAGGCCGTCGCCGATGAGGTCGAGGATGCGGCGCTCCTGCTCGGTGAGCCGCGCCAGCCGTTCGTCGCCGCCCGCCGCGCCCGGGGCGCCCTGACCGCCGCGCAGGCGTTCGAGTACGCGGCGGGTGGCGTCCGGGTCGAGCAGCGACTTGCCGGCCGCCACGTCGCGCACGGCCGACAGCAGCTCGCTGCTCCTGATCGCCTTGAGGACGTACCCGGACGCGCCCGCCATGATCGCGTCGAACAGCGCCTCGTCGTCCGCGTACGAGGTGAGCATCAGGCAGCGGATCGACTCGTCGCGCGACCTGATGTCGCGGCACACCTCGACGCCCGTGCCGTCCGGCAGCCGCACGTCGAGGACCGCCACGTCCGGGCGCGCCGCGGGGACGCGGGCGAGCGCCTCGGCGGCGGTCCCGGCCTCGCCGACGACCTCGATGTCCGGTTCCATGGACAGCAGCTCGCGCACGCCGCGCCGGACGACCTCGTGGTCGTCCAGGAGGAATACCCTGATTTTTCCGTCTTCCGGCACGTGTTCAGTCTCACACAATTCGCCCCGCGCGCCCCCTGGCACGCCCGCCGTACGCGTCGCGCGACCGTGCCGCGAACCTTCCCGGGACCCGGTTGGCCGGGTTAACGTGCAAGGGTCCCGCGGCGCTGCGAGCCTTGGACCAGTGCTTGGACCAGCGCCGATCCGTCCCCCCGCCGCACGTCACGCCGCACGCCCGTCCACCCGCCGCACGACCGGGCGGGAAAGTACTTGGACATCACAGTAAATCCGCAGGTCAGGGCCGTTTTCGTGGCTTGTGGACCGAATGGATACCGTGCTCTCATGAGGCGGTCGGACGGGACGGAGACGGGACAACAGGAACCCGCTCGGTTCCGGACGCCGCACCCACCCCCGTGCGCCGTGCGGGACCGGGCGAGCCGCACTGGCTCCCCGGCGGACCCCGGGGGCCGGACCGACGGAGGAGCACGAGTGACCGTGGAGAGCACAGCCGCGCGCGGCAAGCCGCGCCGGAGCACGAACCGGAGCACCACCCGGGGCACCACCCGGCGCACGTCGTCCCGTCAGCCGCTCGACGGCATGGTGCAGCTGCTGACCCCCGAGGGCGAGCGCGTCGAACACCCGGACTACTCGCTCGACATCGACGCCGAGGCGCTGCGGGGCCTGTACCGCGACATGGCGCTGACCCGGCGGTTCGACGCGGAGGCGACCGCCCTCCAGCGGCAGGGCGAACTGGGCCTGTGGCCGTCGCTGCTGGGCCAGGAGGCCGCGCAGATCGGCTCGGGCCGGGCGCTGCGCCCGGACGACTACGTCTTCCCCACGTACCGCGAGCACGGCGTCGCCTGGTGCCGGGGCGTGGACCCGACGCTGCTGCTGGGCATGTTCCGCGGGGTCAACCACGGCGGCTGGGACCCGAACACCAACAACTTCCACCTCTACACCATCGTGATCGGCTCGCAGACCCTGCACGCGGCCGGGTACGCGATGGGTGTCGCCAAGGACGGCGCGGACGCCGCCGTGCTGGCCTACTTCGGCGACGGCGCGTCCAGCCAGGGCGACGTGGCGGAGGCGTTCACGTTCGCGGCCGTCTACAACGCGCCGGTCGTGTTCTTCTGCCAGAACAACCAGTGGGCCATCTCCGAGCCCACCGAGCGGCAGACCCGCGTGCCGCTCTACCAGCGCGCCGCCGGGTACGGCTTCCCCGGCGTGCGGGTGGACGGGAACGACGTGCTGGCCGTCCTCGCCGTCACGCGCGCCGCCGCCGAGCACGCCCGTTCGGGTCAGGGGCCGATGCTCGTGGAGGCGTTCACGTACCGCATGGGCGCGCACACCACGTCGGACGACCCGACGCGCTACCGCAGCGACGACGAGCTGGCGGCCTGGGAGGCCAAGGACCCGCTGCTGCGGCTGCGGCGCCACCTGGAGCTGACGGGCGCGGCGGACGCGGCGTGGTTCGCCGGGCTCGACGAGGAGAGCGACGCGCTCGCGCGGCGCGTCAAGGAGGCCATCAGGACGATGCCGGACCCGGACCCGATGTCCGCGTTCGAGCACGCGTACGCGGACGGGCACAGCCTGGTGGACGAGGAGCGCGCGCAGTTCGCCGCGTACCACGCCTCCTTCGCCGACGCCGGCACCGACGACGCCGAGCAGGAGGAGAACTGACATGGCCCCCGAACGGCTCCCCCTCGCCAAGGCCGTCAACGCCGCGCTGCGCACCGCCCTCGAAGCCGACCCCAAGGTCCTGGTGATGGGCGAGGACGTCGGCAAGCTCGGCGGCGTCTTCCGCGTCACCGACGGCCTCCAGAAGGACTTCGGCGAGGGCCGCGTCATCGACACGCCGCTCGCCGAGTCCGGGATCGTCGGCACCGCGATCGGGCTGGCGCTGCGCGGCTACCGGCCGGTGGCGGAGATCCAGTTCGACGGCTTCGTGTTCCCGGCGTACGACCAGATCGTCACGCAGCTCGCGAAGATGCACGCCCGCGCGCTCGGCAAGGTGAAGCTGCCGGTCGTCATCCGCATCCCGTTCGGCGGCGGCATCGGGGCGGTGGAGCACCACAGCGAGTCGCCCGAGGCGCTGTTCGCGCACGTGCCGGGCCTGAAGGTCGTGGCGCCGTCGAACGCGTCGGACGCGTACTGGATGCTGCGGCAGGCCATCGAGTGCGACGACCCGGTGATCTTCTTCGAGCCGAAGGCGCGCTACTGGGACAAGGCGGACGTCGACGCGTCCGGCATCCCGGGCCCGCTGCACGCGGCGCGCGTCGTCCGCGAGGGCACCGACCTGACGCTGCTGGCGTACGGGCCGACCGTGCGGACCGCGCTGCAGGCGGCGGACGCGACGGCCGAGGAGGGCACGTCCCTTGAGGTCGTGGACATGCGGTCGGTCTCGCCGATCGACTTCGACACGATCCAGCGGTCGGTGGAGAAGACGGGCCGCCTGGTCGTCGCGCACGAGGCGCCGGTGTTCTTCGGCGCGGGCGCCGAGATCGCGGCGCGCATCACCGAGCGGTGCTTCTACCATCTGGAGGCCCCCGTGCTGCGGGTGGGCGGCTTCCACGCGCCCTATCCGCCGGCGCGGATAGAGGAGGACTACCTTCCCGGGCTCGACCGGGTGCTGGACGGCGTTGACCGCGCCTTGGCGTACTGAGGAAAGAGCTGAGGAGAGTCGTGACGATGGCTGCTGCGGCACAGCGCTACCGGGAGTTCCGGATGCCCGACGTGGGCGAGGGGCTGACGGAGGCCGAGATCCTGAAGTGGCTCGTCCAGCCGGGCGACATGGTGAACGACGGGCAGGTCGTCGTGGAGGTGGAGACCGCCAAGGCGGCGGTCGAGCTGCCGATCCCCTACGACGGGCGGGTGCGCGAGGTGCACTTCGCCGAGGGCGCGACGGTGGACGTCGGGACGGCGATCATCACCGTCGACACCGACCCGTCCGCCGGTGAGGAGGCCGAGGCCGCCGCCGGGGGGAAGCGGGAGCCGGTGCTCGTCGGCTACGGGGTGGCGCCCGGGGCGACGAAGCGGCGGCCGCGCAAGACGGCGGCGCCCGTACGGGAGCCCGAGGCGGTTCCCGAGCCGGAACCGGAGCCCGAGCCTGCCGCGTCCCGGCCGCTGGCCAAGCCGCCGGTGCGGAAGTTGGCGAAGGACCTGGGCGTGGACCTGGCGGCCGTGACGCCGACCGGGCCCGACGGCACCGTGACCCGCGAGGACGTGCACGCGGCGGCCGCCCCGGTCGTCCCGGCACAGCCCGAGGCGCCTGTGGTGCCGGAGGCGCCCGAGGCGCCCGGGACCGCCGCGCGGGAGCGCCGCGTGCCGGTGAAGGGCGTACGGCGGGCGACGGCGCAGGCGATGGTGGACAGCGCGTTCACGGCGCCGCACGTCAGCGAGTTCGTGACGGTCGACGTGACGCGCACGGTGCGGCTCGTCGAACGGCTGCGGCAGGACGAGGACCTGGCGGGCCTGCGCGTCAACTTCCTGCTGATCGTGGCCCGCGCCCTGCTGGTCGCGATCCGGCGGCACCCGGAGGTCAACGCGGCCTGGGACGAGGCGAACCAGGAGATCGTCCACAAGGACTATGTCAACCTGGGGATCGCCGCCGCCACACCGCGCGGCCTGATCGTGCCGAACATCAAGGACGCGGGCGCCAAGACCCTGCCGGAGCTGGCCCGCGCCCTCGGCGAGCTGGTCGCGACGGCGCGGGAGGGGCGTACGCAGCCCGCCGACATGCGGGGCGGCACGGTGACGATCACCAACATCGGCGTCTTCGGCATCGACACGGGCACGCCGATCCTGAACCCCGGCGAGTCCGCGATCCTCGCGCTCGGCGCGGTCCGGGAGAAGCCGTGGGTGCACAAGGGGAAGGTGAAGCCGCGCCACCTGACGACGCTGGCCCTCTCGTTCGACCACCGCCTGGTGGACGGCGAACTGGGCTCCCGCGTCCTGGCCGACGTCGCCGCGATCCTCGAACACCCCCGCAAGCTCCTGACCTGGGGCTGACCCACGGGACACACCGGCGGCCCGGCAGCGTCCGGGCCGTCGGCGGGGGGCAGGACGATGAGACGCCCGATGGCCGTGATCGCCCGGGAGGCCCTGGGGTCCGGCCGCACGGCCGCGACCGGAGGCCCGGTCGTCGCGGACGTCCGGACCCGCGACGGCCTCGGATTCGTGCTGCTCCTCCACCGCAGGGACGACGGCCAGGTCGCGGAGGAACTGTTCTACGCGCTGCGCGACCCCGCCGACGGCGCCGGGACGCCGGGCTGGACCGACTGCGACCACCTCGGCGGCGGCCTGCTGGGCTTCGACCCGGCGGACCCGGCGGCCGTGGCGGAGGTCCTCGCCGGCCGCGCGACGGCGGTCGTCTCCGCGTCGGAGAGCCTGGTGTACACCGGCAGGGTGCCGACGGAGGACGACGGGTACGAACTCGTGTGCGCGGTGCGGCTCCTCGTCGGCCCCGAGGCGGGGTTCCTCGACGTCGAGAACGTGGCGGACCCGGCCGGGCCCGTCCGCCACCACCGCCGCCTCGCCTCCCCGCTCGCCCTCGCCGTGCTCCTCCCGGGGGACCGCCTCCGGGTGCGCGCCGCGCGGGCCGCCGGGGCGGGGTACGAGCCGGTCGGCGACGGAATCGCGCTGGCCCACCCGCACGCGGCCTGAGGCCGGTGCCGGAAACGACCGCGCCGCCGGAGGCCCGAAGGCGTTCCGGCGGCGCGGCGCCGCGGGGGATCCCCCCGGACGGCCGTCAGAGGTACGGGCCGGAGCGGCTGGTGCCGCCGTGGTCCTGGTCGCCCGCGTCGTCCGGGATCGTGCCGGGCGGCAGGGCGCGCCGCATCTGCTCCAGCTGCGCCCGCGCCGCCATCTGCTGCGCGAACAGCGCCGTCTGGATGCCGTGGAACAGCCCCTCAAGCCAGCCGACCAGCTGCGCCTGGGCGATGCGCAGCTCGGCCTCCGTCGGCACGTTGTTCTCGGTGAAGGGCAGCGACAGGCGGCTCAGCTCCTGCACCAGCTCCGGCGCGAGGCCCTCCTCCAGCTCCTTCACGGAACTGGCGTGGATCTCGGCCAGGCGGGCGCGGCTGGCCTCGTCCAGCGGCGCCGCCTTCACCTCCTCCAGCAGCTGCTTGATCATGCTGCCGATCCGCATGACCTTCGCCGGCTGTTCCACCATCTCGGTCACGGGGGTCTCGGTGCGGCCCTCGTCGCCGTCGTCGCGGCCCTTGCCGGGCGCGCCGCTCAGCGCCATCCCGTCCGGACCCACGACCAGGATCTGGGCGTTCTCCTGCGGTGGTTCGTTCCTCGGCTGAGTCATGACTCCATCATGCAACGGGCCTCACCCCGCGCGCCGCGCGAGGGTGATCCGGGAGCGTGTCAGCAGCGCCGCCAGCACGCACGCGACGAGCGGCACGCCGATCAGCAGCTCGCCGAACGTCACCCACGGCAGGTCGAGGTACAGCTCGGGACGGCCCCCGGAGACCCAGCCCGACTCCAGGGCGTCGTCCCACCACCCGACGGACGACCTGTGGTCGGCCAGCACCAGCGCGATACCGGGCACCAGGCCGGAGACGGCGCCGAGCACCACGCCCATGAAGGCGATGACGCCGCACTGGAGTCCGGAGAGGGTACGCCGTACGCGCGGCGCGGCGCCCACGGCGGCGAGCGTCGCGAGGTCGGCGGCCGAGTCGGCCTGGGCGAGGCCGGTGGCGATGCCCGCCGCGCCGATGGTGAGGACGAGGGCGGCCAGCGTGAGGATCAGCAGCGGCATCGACGTCGAGCTCTGGAAGCCGCGTTCGACGTCCCAGTAGAGCGAGTCGGAGACCTGCTCCATCGCGCCGTCGAGGGCGCGGCGCTCGGCGGCGTCGGGCATGCGGTCGGTCGACCAGTACGTCGCCATGTCCACCGGCCCGAGCCCGGCCCGTTCGGCGGTCTCGGGGGTGATCAGCAGGTCGGCGACGGCCTCGGGCGACGCGGCCGGCACGTTCTCGACCGTCGCGGTGACGGCGGGGAACGTCCAGCTCCGGTCGGGCTCGGAGGCCGGGGTGCCGGTGGCGTCGTCCCAGTCGGGGCTGGTGTCCCAGAGCTGGAGCGTCACCTCGCCCGCGGCGTCGCGGAAGCCGTCCCGGAAGACGACCGCGCCGCCGTCGGCGAGGGCGGCGAGCGCCTCGGGGCTGTCGGCGCCGAGCAGGCGCAGCAGTTCGGGTCCCGCGACGGCGACGGACGTCATGCTGCTCGTGCCGCCGTCGATGTTCTCGACGCAGCGCGGGTCCTCGGCGAGCCGGCGGCGTTCCTCGACGGTCATGTCCTGCGCGCTCTCCCAGCCGTCCAGCGGGCAGCGGCTGGCCTCGGGCACGGCGACGGCCATGTAGCCGCAGTCGTCGGCCTCGCAGCCGTAGCCGACGTCCACGGTGGCGATGTCGGCGCGCTCGGCGACGGGGAGTTCCCGTTCGACCGCCTGGCGGGCGCGGGTCAGGTCGGTTTCCATGTCGTCTTCGCCCGCCCACGTGTAGAGGGTGACGGTGCCCTCGGGCACGGCGGCGGTGTACTCGGCGCGCTGCCGCTCCTCGTCGCTGACGAGGACGGTGCTGACGGCGACGAGCCCGGCGACCGCCGCGAGGATCGCGGCGACGGCGGGGGCGCTGCGGCCCCGGTTGCGCGCCGCGTCGCGCAGCGCGAGGCGGCCGGACAGCGGGAGGCGGCGGCCGAGGCGGCCGAAGGCGCCGACCAGGGCGGGGGTGAGGGCGACGACGCCCAGTTCGGCGACGATCGCGCCGCCCGCCACCATGGCCGAGCTGTCCATGGTGACGGCGCCCGCGAGCGCGGCGGCCGCGCCGGCCAGCAGGGCGACGGTGCCGACGACCGGCAGGACGCGGCTGCCGTGCCGTACGCCGCGGCGGCCGGTGAGGGACTCCAGCACGTCGCCGCGCGAGGCGGTCACGGCCGGGACGAGCGCGGCGAGCGTGCCGACGAGGACGGCGAGCGCGGCGATGGCGCCGAGTTCCGTGACGCGGAAGTCCCAGGCGCCGAAGCGGGAGCCGGTGGTCTCCTCCAGCCACGGTCTGGCGAGCACGGTGACGGCCACGCCGCCCAGGACGCCGACCACGGCGGCGGCGGCGCCGAGC
Source organism: Streptomyces sp. NPDC049879 (assembly GCF_044461265.1). Classification (NCBI taxonomy): domain Bacteria; kingdom Bacillati; phylum Actinomycetota; class Actinomycetes; order Kitasatosporales; family Streptomycetaceae; genus Streptomyces; species Streptomyces sp. NPDC049879. The sequence goes on from NZ_JBITKT010000002.1 coordinate 284,041, forward strand.
ACGACGCCGCTGGCCAGCGTGATGGCGCGCAGGTGGCGGCGGTCGCCGCCGTTCGCGCCGATCAGGCCGAGCTGGCGGCGGGAGCGGCGTACGCCGACGGCGAAGGCGGGACCGGCCAGCAGGCAGATCTCCAGGATCACCAGGGAGACGACGACACCGACTGCGACGAAGAACTCCGAGTCGCCCGAGCCGTCCGAGTACATCGAGCCGTAGGCCTCGGAGTCGGGCGGCGGGTCGAGGGTGACGGCGCGGGAACGCACCACGACGCCCTGGGTGTTGGCCTCCTTGACCAGGGGCCAGTCCACGACGCCGTCGGGGACGCCGACGAGGTAGCTGCCCCAGACGTCGTCCGCCGTGTCGCCGCCGAGGCGGGGGATGACGGCGCCCGGCAGGGCGATGACCTCGTCCTCGTCGAGGCCGCTGGGCAGCTCGTACGTGCCGACGACGCGCGCGGACACGCCGGACTCGCCGACCGTCAGCTCGTCGCCGAGGGCCAGGCCGGACTCGTCGAGGAAGTGCTCGGTGACGACCACCTCGTCCGCCGCCTCGGGGAAGCGGCCGTCGAGGCGGGTGAACATGCCCTCGGTCAGCGGGTCGGCGGCGTCGATCTCGCGCAGCTCGGCGCGGACCACGCCGTCGCCGACGTCGAAGCGCTGGGAGACGCTGATGTCGGGCAGGACGGTGGAGCCGGGCGGCAGCAGGCCCGTGACGAGCGCCAGATCGGCCGCCGGGTCAGGGGCGGTGTACTCGCTGTCCTCCAGCCAGGTCGTCACGTCGCCTTCGAACGTCTGCTCGATGGCGCCGTCGGTCTCGACGCGGAACTCGGCGTCGGCGGCGCCCAGTTCGCGGGTCAGCGCCTCGGCCGGGGACAGCTCGCCGGTGCGGAAGAGGAGGTCGGCGCCCGAGACGCCGAGGATGGGCAGGGCGATCATCGCGACGACGAGGGCGCTGCGGCCCTTGGCGCGTACGGCGTCGCGGCGCGCGATGCGCAGCGCGAGGCGCCAGGTGGACAGGACGCTCACCGGTCACCGCCGGTGGCGAGCAGCGACTCGGCGGTGCCGGCCGTCGTCTCGTCCACGACCTGGCCGTCCCGGAGGAAGACGACGCGGTCGGCCCAGGCGGCGTAGCGGGGTTCGTGGGTGACCATGACGGTGGCGGCGCCCTGGTCGCAGCGCTTGCGGAGGAGGACGAGGACGGTCTCGCCGGTCTCGGAGTCGAGCGCGCCGGTGGGCTCGTCGGCGAGGAGGAGGCGGCGTTCGCCTATCAGGGCGCGGGCGATGGCGACGCGCTGCTGCTGGCCGCCTGACATCTCGTCGGGGAAGCGGTCGGCGACCTCGGCGAGGCCGATCTCCTCCAGCGCGGCGAGCGCCTCGCGGCGGGCGGCGCGGCCGCGTACGCCGTCGAGTTCGCGGGGCAGCGCGATGTTCTCGGCGGCGGTGAGGGCCGGGACGAGGTTGTAGTCCTGGAAGACGTAACCGATGCTCGTACGGCGGATCTTGGCGAGCGCGGGGCGCTTCAGGTCGCCGAGGGAGACGCCCTCGACCAGCACCTGGCCCGAGCTGGCGGAGTCGAGGCCGCCCGCGAGCGTCAGCAGCGTGGACTTGCCGGAGCCGGACGGGCCCATGACGGCGACGAACTCCCCGGCGTCCACCGTCAGGTCGATGCCGCGCAGGGCGTGGACGGTCGCGGCGCCCGTGCCGTGGACGCGGGTGAGGCCGCGCAGCCGGAGTACGGGAGGGCGTGGGGCCGTGGTCATGAGATCTCCTGGCGGGGGGCGCGGTTCGTGGCCGGTTCCGCGGACGGGCCCGGGGGCGGGGGCGGCTTCGGACGGTCGCCGAGGGCGGCGGCGATGCGGACGAGGCGGGACTCGCAGTGGTCGAGCCAGCGGGTCTCGGCCTCGGCGGCGAAGATCAGCTGTTCGAGGACGAGCAGCCAGGCGATGTCGTCGCTGTTGTCCGGACCGGCGGCCAGGGCGCGGCTCTTGAGGCGCGTGTAGTCCTGGAGGGCGGCGAGGGAGTGGCGGCGCTGGTTCTGGATGACGGCGCGGATGTCGACGCCGGGGGTGCCGACGGCCATGGCGAGCTTGATGGACAGCTCGTCGCGGGCGGGCTGGGTGCGGTCGACGGGGCGCGCGTACCACTCGCCCAGTTCGCGGCGGCCCGCGTCGGTGATGGAGTAGAGCTGCTGCTTGGCGTCGCCGCCCTCCGCCGGGACGATCAGGCCGTCGCGTTCGAGGCGGCTGAGGGTCGTGTAGACCTGGCCGATGTTGAGGGGCCAGGTGGCGCCGGTTCTGGCCTCGAATTCGGTGCGGAGCTGGGAACCGTAGCGTGGGCCGTGGTCCAGCAGGGCGAGGAGCCCGTAGCGGATCGACATACCGCGTATGTATACCCGGTATGTTGGGCGTACGGCAAACCGCCGGACCCGTACGTGCGTACGATCCCGCCATGGATCACGCCGAGCCGCCCGCGGCGGTCGAACAGGATGTGCTGACGCTGGAGTTCATGCTGACCGCGGCGGACTTCAGGGAGGTGCGCGACTCGGTGGAATCCGACACGCTGCGGACTGCCGCCCTCCCCGCCGCGGTGGTCTTCGGGGTCCTCCTGGCGGGGACGCTGCTGCGGAGTGAGTGGGACGAGGCAGCGGTGATCGCGGGGATCGGGGTCGTCGTGAGCGGGGTGGGCTGCCTCGTCAGGTGGAGGCGGCTGCGCCGGCTGGTGCGGTGGCAGGCCCGGCACGCGCGGGAGCACGGCGAACTCGTCGTACGGCTGGACGGGGAAGGGACCCACTTCACGGACGCGTGGGGCGAGACCCGCATCCCGTGGACGACCTACCGCAGATACGCGGAGACGGCGCACCTCGTGCTGCTGATCATGGGCGACGAGATGGGACACATGATCGTGCTGCCCAGACGCGGCGTGGTCGGCGACGCGGACGACGACACCCTGTCGGCGTTCGTCGCGCGGCACCTCCCGGAGTGACGGTCACTCATGGGACGTGAACGCGCATCGCAGCATGCCTGTCCCATGACTGGTACGACCCGCGTCACGATCACTCTGTCCAAGGAGAAGCACGGGGCGTTCACCGAGGGGGAGTTGGCCACGGCCCACGCCAGGATCTCCGGCCCAGCGGCCGGGCCGGGGGGCCGGCGGGCACCGCGTGAGCCCTCCGGCCCGGTGGCGGGGCGGAGGGCTCGGGTGGGTGGGTGGGTGGGGGCGGGTGACGGGGGTGCGCGGTGTCAGTCGGCGCCGAGGGTGACGGCGGCGGGCAGCGCGGCGAACGCCTCGTCCACCGCCGTGATCAGCGTGGCGAGCCGCACGCCGTCCTCGCGGGCGCCGGGGCCGCTGCGCACCCAGTTCTTGGCCGCGCAGCGCCAGGCGGCGAGCGCCATCTCGCCGAGCAGCCGCAGGCGGACGTCGCCCCGGCTGTCGATCCCGAGGCGGTCCTCCAGCAGTTCGACGAGGCGCCGCTGGACGGCGATGGACGTCAGGTCGCTGTGGTCGCGCAGGGCGGGGGTGCGGGCGGCGAGCCCCCGGGTGGCGAGGAAGCGGCCGGTCCACTCGGGCCCCATCCCGGCGAGGGTGCCGGTGAGCGCCTCGTGGAGGACGCCGAGGACCTCGCCGCGCGGTCGCAGGGCGGCGACCCGTTCGAGGTAGGCGTCCCACAGCTCGGTCTCGGCCGCCAGGGCGACGGCCTCCTTGGACGGGAAGGTGCGGAAGAAGGTCCGCTTGGAGATCTCGACGGTGTCCACCAGGTCGTCGAGCGTGGTGGCCTCGAACCCCTGGTCGAGGAAGAGCCGCAGGGCGGTGTCGGCCAGTTCGCGGCGGGTGCGGCGTTTCTTGCGTTCGCGCAGAGGTAACGCGTTTTCCGGTGAAACGGGCATGGGGAAAGCCTACCGACAGGTAGGCGCCACCGAGGGGCTTTGGCCACGGAGGGCGTTCGCCCCCGAGTGGCGGTCCGGGCGCCGGGCGGGGCCGTTCAGTCCTGGCGCAGGCGCAGGCCGAGGATGCCGAGGCCGAGGCCGAGGCAGGCGAGCCCGGTACCGAGGGGGAGGACGGGGACGATCTCGCCGCCGGTCTGGCGGGCGGCGACCTGGACGGGCGCGGGCGTCGCGGGCGCCTCGCGTAGGGGGCCCGGCAGTCCCGGCGGGGCGAGGGGTGCGCCGTGCCGGGAGACGAACCGGTCCACCGGCTGCCGTCCCGGTACGGCGGACTCCTGTTCCTCGCCCGGCGGGCGCTCCTCCGCGCTCGCCGTGGAGGCCGCAGGTACCAGCAGAACCGTCATCAGCGCGGCCAGGAAAACGGCCGTCGCGTTGCCCGCGCTCACCCTCACAGGCCCGCCCCTTCGTACTCCATACGATGATGTCACCAGCGTCACACATCGGATGAAACACCGCATGTCGGGCATCCGGCGCGGGACGCGCTGCCCCTCCGGTTACCCACTCGAACGCGCGTACAACGGGTCAATCCCCGCCGCGGCCGATCAGCCGGCCCGGCGCGCGGGGACGTGCCGCGGGAACCGCGGGAGGGCGCCCGGCGCGCCGCACCCCGCGGGCCGCGATCCGGCCCGGGGCCCGCAGTGGGCCTGGTCGCGGTACTCGCGCGGCGGGACGCCGTACGCGGAGCGGAAGGCCCGGGTGAAGGAGACGGGGTGGCCGAAGCCCCAGCGGGCGGCGATGGCCTGGACGGGACGGTCGGCCAGCTCCGGCGCGGCGAGGTCCCGGCGCGCGTGTTCGAGGCGCTCGGCGCGGATGTGCGCGGCGATGGAGTGCCCGTGCTCCTCGAACAGGCGGTTCAGCGTGCGGACGGAGATGTGGTGCGCGGCGGCGATCGCCCCCGCGGTCAGCCGGGGGTCGCCGAGGTTCCGCTGGACGAAGTCGCGCACCCGCAGGTACAGGGCCTGCTGCCGCGAGGCGGACGGCAGCCGGTCCTCGGCCTCCAGGTGGTGGGCCAGCATCGCCGCGATCAGGTCGAGCAGGACCGCCTCCAGCCGGGGCCCGTCGCCCGGCAGGTCCGCCCCCGTGCCGGTGTCGAGGTGGGCGAGGAAGTCCGTCAGGAGGGCGCCGATGCCCTCCCCGGCGGGCAGCCGTCTGCCGAGCAGCGGGGCGAGCGCGGCCTCGGGGAGGGGCAGGAGGGAGCGGGGGACCTGGCACAGCAGGAGATCGGCCGTGCCCTCGTCGGCCACGACGATCCCCTCGTACGGCCGGAACATGGGGATGACCGCGAGACCGCCCGGCCCGATCGCCGTCTGGCTCCCCGCCTGGTCGAGCACGTGCCGGCCGCGCTGCGGGACCACCACCATGTACTGCTCCTCGCCCGACTGCCGGATCATGCGCGGGGTGCGCGCCGAGCGCATCGACGGATAGGACACGGCGCTCACCCCGGCGGCCCCCAGCGCCCCGGCGCGCATGGCGGCGCGCCAGGGTTCGTCGCGGTCGATGTCCATGCGGATCGCCACCAGCGAGCCGGAGACCGCCTCGTGCCACGCCTCCAGCCGGTCCGCGACCGGTAACGCCTGACTGTCGAAAACGGTGTGCAGCATTCCGATTCCCCCCGGGCTTCGCCTTCGTGACCGCCCCTAGCAGTACCCGGCTCCCCTTGTACTTCGAACACATTGCGGGATGTGAACCCGCTTCAAGGTGTCATCTCGGCCAGTCGGCGGAGCGGGCGCGTACACCGGGAGAGGGCTCATGTCCCGTGTTGGGGACGGGACTTGGCGCGGAGTGTCAGGCGGGTGGCGCGGAATGTCGGCCCGCGTGGCGCCCGTGCGGGCGGGACCCGGACGTGTCGGGCGCGGTCGCCCACTTCTCGTGGCACGGGAAAGCGGCACAATGTGAGCGAACGCTCTGGCGAGGAAGAGGGCGCATGCCGCCGCCCTGGAATCCCGTCCTTGTCAAGGGGGTTGGTGCCTCGACCGGGCGGCGGCGCGCTGTGTCAGCGGGTCAGGATGATCTTGCCCGTGTGGTCGCCCTCCAGTGCCCGGTGGGCGTCGGCCGCCTCGTCCATCGGGAACGTGCGGTCCACCACCGTGCGGACCCGGCCGTCCGCGAGCAGGGGCCACACGTTCTCGCGCACCTCCGCGACGATCGCGGACTTCTCCGCGACCGGGCGGGCCCGCAGCGAGGCCGACGCGATCGAGCCACGTTTGGCCATCAGCGCCTGGAGGTTCAGCTCCGCCTTGACGCCGCCCTGGAAGCCGATGACGGTGATCCGGCCGTTCGGCGCGAGTGCGTCGATGTTCCTGGCGAGGTACTTCGCGCCGATGATGTCGAGGATCACGTCCGCGCCGCGCCCGTCCGTGGCGGCCTTGATCTCCGCCACGAAGTCCTGCTCGCGGTAGTCGATCAGGACGTCCGCGCCCAGCTCCGCGCAGCGCGCGAGCTTCTCCGGCCCGCCCGCCGTCACGGCGACGCGCGCCCCGGACGCCTTGGCCAGCTGGATCGCGGCCGTCCCGATGCCGCTGGCGCCGCCGTGCACGAGCAGCGTCTCCCCGGCGGCGAGCCGGGCGCCCGCGAAGACGTTCGACCAGACCGTGCACAGCACCTCGGGCAGCGCGCCCGCCGTCACGAGGTCGATCCCGGCGGGTACGGGCAGGAGCTGCCCGGCGGGCACGGCGACCCGTTCGGCGTACCCGCCGCCCGCGAGCAGCGCGCACACCTCGTCGCCGACGTTCCAGCCCGTCACCCCGGGGCCGACCGCCGCGACGCGGCCCGCGCACTCCAGGCCCGGGTACGGTGGCGTGCCGGGCGGCGGCGCGTAGAGGCCCTGCCGCTGGAGGACGTCGGCGCGGTTCACCCCGGCCGCGGCCACATCGACCAGGACCTCCCCCTCCCCCGCCTCGGGGTCGGGCACCTGCGTCCACACCAAGACCTCCGGCCCACCGGGCTCGGTCATCGAGATCGCATACATGCCGGGAAAGCTACCCCCGCCGCCCCCGTTCGACCGTGGTGGCGCGGTCAGGGCGGGGCCCACCGTCGTGCCGCACCCGGAGCCCTCCGCCGCCGCCGGGGAGTGCGGGAGATCACCGGCGAGGGCGGGCGTGTCGTCCCGCGCGCCCGGCGTGGCCCGGCGCCTCGCGCAGTCAGGTGCCGGTCGCGCGCACGGGTCCGACGAGCTGGACCGCGCCGTCGGAGGCCTCGGCCGCCGCACCCTGGAGGACGGCGGTCCCATCCGCCGCACACCGCTGCCGGGGCGTCCCGGCGGCTGACGCGCGTTCATCGGGTGGCCGATTTCACGTGCTTGCACGAGTGGCGATTTCTGGTCGCAACAGAAGTGAAATGTTCAATCACCGCAGAACGACTTAGCCTGTCCCCGGTCCCGGACGGACAGTGAGCTGACGGAACCTCTGAGGTTCCTCTGAGGTAGACACGTTCGCCCGGGCCCGATAGTGGAACATCCGCGAACGCACTACGAGGGTCGTTGGAGCAGACCGATGCCTACCGCGCGTGTGACTCGCCCCGCCACCCGTCCCGACCCCCGCGCCCACGCCGTGCCCGCGGCCGAGCGCTACCGGGACCGGCTGCTGCGTTATGTGAACCGCCTGACCGCGGGCGACCCCCACCGGGCCGAGGACATCGTGCAGGAGACGATGCTCCGCGCCTGGCTGGCCGCCGAACGCGGCACGGGGGACGACGACGGCGAGGGCGACCGCCTCGCCGCCTGGCTGCACACCGTCGCCCGCAACCTCGCCGTCGACGCCCACCGCCGCGACCGCAGCCTGCCCACCGGCATCGTCCCGCCCGTCCTCGCCCGGCGCCCCGCCGAGGGCGGCGACATGGCCGAACGCGTCGCCGACCGGCTGCTGTTGACCACCACGCTCGCCCGACTCACGCCCGAGCACCGCGAGATCCTCTGCCACGTCCACCTCTGCGACCGTTCCCGGGCGGAGGCGGCGCACGATCTCGGGATCCCGCAAGGTACCGTCAAGTCGCGCGTGCACTACGCCCTGTCAGCCCTGCGACGGGAGATACCAGCGGCATGAGGTCCGCCGACCCCTTCGAATTCCTCGACCGGCACCGCGACACCATCTTCCGCGTCCTGGGCATCCTCGCCGCGCTGCTCGTCGTCTTCCTGCTGATCCGCTTCTGGGCGATGCGGCAGGGCGGCTGGGGCGCGGCGACAGCCCGGGTCCGTCGCGAACTCGCCGTCACCGCCCACGCCTTCGCCGCTCCCGTGCGCGCCTGGTCGCGCCACCGCCGCTCGTACCGCGTCCTGGTGCGCGGCCTGCGCGCGCCCGTCACCTGGCGCGACGCGGAACGGGCCCTGGCCGCCGCCGGGGAGGCCGCCGCGCCGGGCGGCGGGCGCCCGTACGCCGTCCTCGTGGAGGCCGAGACCGTCACCGTGCTGCTCGCCGGGCGGGGCCTCGTCCCGACGCCGGGCGGCATCTGGTGGCAGGACCCGGACGACTCGCCGGAGCACTGGACCGCCGAACGCCACCACCTGCCGCCGGTGGTACCGGTGCCGGACCAGACCCTGCCGGTGCTCGTCGCGATCGGCGAGACCGGCGGCGCGTGCGCGTTCCTCGACATCGCGTCGGGACCCGCCGTGCTCACCGCCGAGGGCGACCGGCGCGCCGCGCTGGCGCTGCACCAGGCCGTCGCCGCGCAGGTGGACGCGCGGCTGCCGGACGGGATGGTGGTGGTCGCCGAGGGCGTGCACCGGTCCTTCCCCGGCGAGCCGGTCCGCGCCGCCTACCGCGCCACGCGCGACCTGCCGCACCGGCTGGGCGTCGCGCCCGTCCTCGTCACGGCCGAGCTGCCCGACCCGCTGCCGCCCGAACTCACCGCCCCGCCCGGGGAGTCCGCCGCCCCCCGCATCCTGCTGCGCGGCGCCGGGCGCGGCCACCGCCGTACGCTGCTGACCGACCGGCAGGGCCGGGTGCGGGTCACGGGAACGCCGCTGCTGGTCGCGTGCAACGCCCTGAGCCGGGCCATCGCGCGCGTCCTGCCGCACCTGCCGCCCGTGCTGCCGCCCGCGCCGCCCGGCGGGGACGCCGTGCGGGCCGAGCGGACGTTCGCCGAGGTGGACGAGGAGGAGACCTCCGCCGCCACCGTCACCGCCGTCACCGCCACCGTCACCGCCGACGCCGACGCGTGGGACGGCGGCGTGCGCACCGCCGACGCGCCCCTCCCGCCGGTCGGCGAGCTGGACGACGACCGCGCCGACGAGGCGGCGGACGACGCGGCCGCCGCCGTCACCGCCGACACGGCGGCCGCCCGCGGCGAGGACGCCCCGGCCCCAGGACCGGCCGCGCCCGCCCGTTCCCTGCGCCCCTGACCGCGCCCCTGACCCACCGACCCCCGGTTGGACCGCCTGTGAAGCTCACCGTCACCACCGCCGATCAGCAGGGCGTCCACGACGACCACCTGCTCGATCTGCCCCGGGACGCCACCGTCGCCGAACTGGCCGCCGCGCTCGGCACGTCCCGGCTCTACCTGGGCGACCGGCCCCTCGACGCCGACGCGCCGCTCGGCGCGGGGGGCGTGCGGGACGGCGTCCTGCTCGGCCTCGGCGCGCCCGCGCCGCCCGTCGGACCCGGCATCACCTGGCGCCCCGCGCCCACCGAGCCGGTGCTCGTCGAGCTGCGGCAGGTCGCCGGTCCCGACGCGGGCCGCGTCTGGCGCCTGGGGCCCGGCAGTTACGAGGTCGGCACCGACCGCGGCTGCGTCATACGCCTCCCGGGCGACGCCCCGGACGACGACGGCGTGCCCGCCGCCGGCACGTGGATCACCGTCCACGCGGACGGCAGCGTCGGCCACCTCCTGCCCGAGTGGGCCGACCCCGCGCGCTGCGGCCTGCGCAGCCTCACCCCGCCGCCGCCCGTGGACCCCGAGACGGGCACACCGCTGACCGACGAGGAACCGGCGGGCCGCGAGGACGGCGGCCCCGGCGGGCACAGCGAGGAGCCCCCCGCCCCCGGCCCCGACGGCCTCCCGGCGCGGCCCCTGCCGCCCCCGCCCGGCGTCGTCCCGCCCCCCGACGACGGCGAACGCCCCTGGCCCGCCTGGGCGGACCTCGCGCTGGGCGAGCACCTCCTGCGCCACAGCGCGCCGTTCGAGCCGGACGCGGCCGTGCGGCTGTCGGCGGACGGGCTGGCCGTCGAGTTCAGCCGCCCGCCGCGCATCACGCCGCACCTGGACGCCGAGCACCTCAGCCTGCCGGGACCTCCGGCGCCCGGCGGACCGCGCCCGTTCCCGTTCATGATGATGATCTCGCCGCTGCTCATGGGCATGGTCATGATGGCGGTCTTCCGGTCCTTCTACTTCCTGGTGCTGATCTTCTTCACGCCGCTGATGGCGATCGGCAACTGGGTCACCGGCCGCCGCGCCAACCGCAAGCGGCACGAGGAGGCCCTGCGCCGCTACCGGCTGCGCCGCGCCGCCCTGGAGCTGGAGATGCGCCGCGCCACCGTCGAGGAGCGGGTGCAGCGCGGCGCCACCTCGCCCGACCCGGCCGCCGTGCGCCTCACCGCGCTCGGCCCCGGGCCGCAGCTGTGGGAACGCCGCCGCCACCACGGCGACTACCTGACGCTGCGCCTTGGCACCGTCACCCGCGCGTCGCTCAAGCGCATCAGCGACCAGGCCCGCGAGAACAACCACCGCGACGTCCACTGGCGCCTCGCCGACGTCCCCATCGGCGCCGAACTGCCGCGCCTCGGCGTCGTCGGCCTGACCGGCACGCCCGCCACCGCGCGCGCCGTCGCCCGCTGGTCGGTGGCGCAGTCCGCCGTCCTGCACAGCCCGCGCGACCTGCGGATCGTCATCCTCACCGACGAGGCGCACGCCGACGACTGGGCCTGGGTGCGCTGGCTGCCGCACCTGCGGCCGGGGCGCGCCGGGTCGGGCGGCACGCCGGTCGTCGCCGTCGGCAACGACGCGGAGTCCACGTCGCAGCGGGTCAGCGAGCTGTTCGCCGACATCCAGATCCGGCTGGCCGCCGGCACCGCCGCCGGGAGCCGCGTGGCCGCGCCGGGCGAGCCCGACGTGCTGGTGATCCTGGACGGCGCCTGGCGGCTGCGGGACGTGCCCGGCGTGGTGCAGATCCTCACGCAGGGGCCCGCCGTCCGCGTCTACAGCCTGTGCATGGACGACCGGGAGCAGCGGCTGCCCGAGGAGTGCACGGCTGTCATCACCGCCGACGGCGGCGAGGTCACGTTCCGCGCCTCGAACGTCCCCACCATCGCCGGGGTGCGCGCCGACCAGGTGGACGCCGCGTGGTGCGAGGAGGTCGCCCGCGCGCTCGCGCCGGTGCGCGACGTGACGGTCGAGGCGGACGCGGGGCTGCCGTCCGAGGTGCGGCTGCTGCCGCTGATCGGGCAGGAGCCGCCGGACCCCGGCGCGCTCGTGCGGACGTGGCAGCGGCGGCCCGCGTCCACGGCGTTCGTCATCGGCGCCGGGTACGAGGGCACCGCGCTGCTCGACCTGGCGCAGGACGGGCCGCACGGCCTGATCGGCGGCACGACGGGCTCCGGCAAGTCCGAGCTGCTCCAGACCATGATCGCCTCGCTGGCCGCCGCGAACCGCCCCGACGAGCTGACGTTCGTGCTGGTCGACTACAAGGGCGGCAGCGCGTTCCGCGAATGTGCCGAACTGCCGCACACGCTCGGCATGATCACCGACCTGGACGGGCACCTCGTGCAGCGCGCGCTGGCCTCGCTCGACGCCGAACTGCGGCGCCGCGAGCAGGTGCTGGCCGACGTGGGCGTGAAGGATCACCGCGAGTACCGCGCCAAGCGGGCGCGCGAGCCCGAACTGCCGCCGCTGCCGCGGCTGCTGCTGATCATCGACGAGTTCGCGACGCTGGTGCGGGAGCTGGTCGAGTTCGTGCCGGGCCTCATCAGCCTGGCGCAGCGCGGGCGTTCGCTCGGCCTGCACCTCGTGCTGGCGACGCAGCGCCCGGCCGGTTCTGTCAGCAACGAGATCCGGGCCAACACCAACCTGCGCATCGCGCTGCGCGTCACCGACCGCACCGAGAGCCAGGACATCATCAACGCGGCCGGCGCCGCCGGGATCTCCCCCGCCACCCCCGGACGCGCGCTGATCCGGCGCGGCGAGGGGCCGCCCGTACCGTTCCAGACCGCGTGGGTCGGCGCCGAGCGGCCCGCCCTGCCGGGCGAGGGGGACGGGGAGGGCGACGGCCCGGCCCTGCGCCCGGCCGCGCCGCGCACCGTCCGCAGCACGCGCATCACCTGGTCCGGGCTCGGCCGCCCGCTGCCCGGCGCGTCCGACGACGGGGAGTTCGGCGACGACGCGGACCTGCTCGCCGCCGGGCCGGAGAACCCGGCGGGCGACCCGCCGACCGACCTCAGCGTCCTCGTCGAGGCGGTGCGCGCCGCCGCCGACGCGCTGCCCGACTTCGCGCCGCAGCCGCGCCCCTGGCTGCCGCCGCTGGACACGCGCCTCACCCTCACCGAGCCCGAACGGGACCCGGAGCCCGGCGGCCTGCGGCTCCCGCCCGTGCCGTACGCGTACTACGACCTGCCGCACAAGCAGGACCAGGTGGTCGGCAGCATCGACTACGACCGCTTCGGCCACCTGTACGTGATCGGCGCGCCACGCTCCGGCCGTACGGGCACGCTGCGCACCATCGCCGGGTCGTCCGCGCTGCACCTGTCCGCCGACCAGCTGCACATCTACGGCATCGACGCGGCGGGCGGCGGCCTCGCGGCCCTGGAGGACCTGCCGCACACCGGCGCCGTCGTCTCCCGGCACGACCCGGAGCGCCTCGACCGGATGATCCGGCGGCTGCTGGCCGAGCTGACAGATCGTCAGTCGGCGATCGCGCGGGCCGACGTCACGTCCCTGCCCGAGCTGCGCGCCAAGCTGCCGAAGGGCGAACGGCCCGCGCACCTGCTGCTGTTGATCGACGGCTGGGACGCGCTGATCGCGCTGCTCGACAAGTACGACGGCGGGCGCCTCACCGAGGAGCTGCTGCGGCTGCTGCGCGAGGGCGTCGCGGCGGGCATCCACGTCGTGGCGACGTCCGAGCGCGGCCTGCTCGGCAGCCGCGCCGGGCAGCACAACGACCGGCGGCTGCTGCTGCGCCAGTCCGACCGCATGGACTTCTCGGCGGTCGGCATCAACCGCAAGCACGTGCCCGAGCATGTCCCGCCGGGGCGCGGCTGGTTCGCGCCCGGCGGCGTGGAGGGGCAGATCATGCTGCTCCCGGCGGGCGGCCTCGGCAAGGACGGCGACCAGGCGGACGCGCTGCGCGCCATCGGGCGGCGCGCCACCGCGCGCGACGCCGCCGTACCCGAGCAGCGGCGGCCGTTCCGGGTCAGCGCGCTGCCGTCCGTGATCGGCTTCCAGGAGGCCATGGACCAGGTGCCGGACGGGCTGCGCCGCCCGATGTGGGCGCTGCTCGGGCTGAGCGGCGACGACGTGCGTCCGGTGGGGCACGACTTCGCGGGCGACGCGTCGACGTTCCTCGTCGCCGGGCCGCCGCGCAGCGGCCGGTCCACGACGCTGGCCACCATGTGCGTGTCGCTGCTGATGAACGGCACGTCGCTGGTCGTCCTCACGCCCCGCGACTCGCCGCTGCGCAGCCTCGCCGCGCACGGCCTCGCGACCGTCCTCACCGGGACCGACCCGACGGGCGACGCGCTGAACGAGGCCCTGGACGCCGTCGCCGGGCAGCCGGTGATGGTGGTCGTGGACGACTGCGACCTGCTGATGACCGGGCGCGCCGACCAGGCGCTGCGCCGCGTCGGCAACTCGGGGCGCGAGCGCGGCCAGGGGCTGCTGATCGCGGGCCCGGCGGACGGCATGACGACGATGGGCTGGATCGGCGTGGCCCGGCGCGGGCGGCGCGGCATGCTGCTCGGGCCGCGGAACCTGGGCGAGGGCGAGATCATCGGCGCGCGGCTGTCGCCCGAGCAGATGCGTCCGCCGCCGTCGCCCGGGCGCGCGTGGACGGCGGACGGGGCGGGGCGCGCGGTGGCGGTGCAGGTGCCGCTGACGCTGCTCCAGGAGTGACGCGTGCCGCGGTGCGGACGCGGTGCGGACGGCGGAGGGCCCGGCCCCCGGGAACCATGTGTTCCGGGTGCCGGGCCCTCCGGCGTGCGCGGCCGTCAGCTGACGTTCGTCACCTGGCTGTGGTCCTCGTTCCAGGTCACACCGCTGCCGATGTTCTTGGAGTCGTCCCACGCCGCCGGGTCGGGCGTCGGGCTGGTGACCTCCTCGGCCGTCACCTCGTAGCCCCCGTCGCCGTCGAGGCCGGAGAGCGTGCCGGCGAACAGCTCCGCGTCGTTGTTCTCGAAGCTGTCCTTGATGGTCGTGAACATGTTGGCGAAAACCTGGAGGCTGCCGGCCGCCGACTGGAGCGTGCGGCTGAACTGCTCGTACGCGGTCTTCAGCGCCGGGCTCGCCTGCTCCAGGTAGAGGCCGTCGTCCAGCAGGGTGCTGACCGTGTTCATCAGCGTGTAGATCTCGGGGATGATGATGCCGGCCTGCGTGCTGAGCTGGCCGCAGGTGTCGGCGATGCCCTCGTAGTCGGCGAGGATGTCCGCCATCGGGGTCCTCCGTGGTGGTCAGGGGGCGGGGCAGGACGGGGGGATCACTGGCTGGGCGGGTTCAGAATGTTCTCGGCGATCTTGCCGTCCATGTCCTGCATGCCCTCTTTGATGTCCGTGAACTGCTTCGCGAACGTCTGTACGTTGGTGACGAGTTCGGTGAGCTGGGTGTTGAACTCGGTGTACTTCTCGATCAGTACCGGGGTGGTGCTCGGCATGATCAGGTGATTCGCCAGGGCGTCGTCGACGGCCGTCTTGGCGGCGTCCACGGCGGGCTGGAGCGTGTTCTCCCTGCTGTTGTTCATCGCCGTGACGGCGTTGTCGATGTCCTCGAAGGTCAGGCTGACGTTGGCCATCGGGTCTTCCTCTCAAGCTCGGGCGTGTGCGCTGCGGTCGCCGCGGGTCACTCGTCGTCCTCGTCCTCCCCGCCCTCCCACTCGGCGCCGGGCCCCGACCGTGTCTTCTGGGTGGTCTCGACGGTCTCCTTGCCGTCCTCGTCCGTCGTGGTCGTGGTGATGTCGTTCGTCCCGGACCCGTCCTCGTCGATCGTGTACTTCTCGACGGTCACGGTGCCGTCGGGCGAGGTCGAGGTGACCGTGTAGTCGCGGGTGTCGTACGGGGGCGTGGGGTCCTCGCCGTCCGTGTCCGGCGGGTCCACCCACTCGGGCGGGCCGTCGTAGACGGTCTCGGTGGTGTACTCGGTGCCGTCCTCCAGGGTGACTGTCGAGGTCTCCTTCATGATGTTGAAGTCGTCGTCGTACCCGATGACGACGTCCACCTCGTTGCCGTTCTCGTCCTTGAACTCCATGTGGCTCGGCGGGTTCTCCGGCGGCTCCTCCGGCTTCTCGCCGGGTGGGGAGGGCGAGTCGTCGTCGTTCATGTACGTCTCGCACCAGCCGGGCGCGTCGTCCTCCTTGCACACCTCGTTGATGTCCGCGTCCGGGTGCTCGGCGAAGTAGTCGGCGGCGCCGATCTCCTCCAGGTACGCGTCCCAGGCGGCCTTGTCCGCCTCCCACTCCTCGAACGCCGCGCGGTCGCTCTTCCAGCGGTTGAGCTGCATCGCGAGGGCGGACGCGGTCGCGCTCGACGCGATCTGCGCGTCCTGCTCGTACATCACGTTGGCGACGCCCTCGAAGGTGTTGCCGAACTCCCGCAGCCGGTCGGCGCCGTCCTCGGCCCGCATCTTGGAGTAGCGGTAGAAGGTCGCGAACTGCTGGGCCAGGTAGGACGAGCCGAACAGGTCGGTGTTCTCGGACGACGTGCGTTCGCCGACTTCCTTGAACTTCTCCGCGTCCCCGCCGGACGCGGCGTCGTCCGCCAGGTCGTGCATGCCCTTCTTGAGGGCGTACAGCGTCTCGTAGTCCATCGCGAAGTCGGCCATCGCGCCTCCGGTCACGGTCGGGTCCCTAGGGCGTGTCTTCAAAGGGGTCGCCCTGCTCGCGACGCCTTTGAAGACACGCCCTTCACCCCTTCCTACGCACGGGCGCCCCGTGAGGTTCAGCCCGATCCGCCGGGACACCGTTGAACCATCCGGGCGCCCGGTGCGTGGAGGTGGTGAGGGGCGCCACCGGCGCCGTCCCGGGCACCACGCCAGGCGGCCCCGCCGCCGCGCGCACGAGGAGAAGGGAACAGCCATGGCCCGACCGCCGGACTGGAGCGCCCTCGGTCTCGACAAGGACCCCACGCCCGGCGACGCCGAGGGGCTCGCCGACCTGATCTCCTCGCACGAGAAGCTCGTCACCCTCGCGACGACCATCGACGACGGCATCACCGACCTGATGGACACCGCGGGCACCAACTTCGTCGGCGAGACGGCCGACGCCCTGCGCGAGGTGATGGACAAGCGGCTGCGGAAGTTCGTCCAGACCTTCCAGGACGCGCACCAGGACGCCCACGACGCGCTGGAGACGTACCGCACCGTCATGGTCACCGAGCAGGCCAACGCGGACGCCGCGCTGACCGCCGCCCAGGGCCTCGAAGAGGACGACCCGGACCTGGAGACCCACAAGACGACCGCCGAGAACGCGCGCGACACGCTGGAGGACGCCGCCCAGACGGCCGGGGACGCGCTCTACGACGCCGCGCTGGCCATCAGTTCGCCCATCGACGAGTGCGCCGAGTTCTGGAAGTTCCTCACCTTCTTCGCCCTCGCGCTGATCGCGCCCGCCCTCATCTTCGGCGGCCCCGTCGCCCTGCTGGCCATCGCCGTCAACGCCGCGCTGCTCATCCACACCGCCGTCGAGTTCGCCAACGGCAACGCGAGCGTCACCGAACTCGTCCTCAGCATCATCGGCGTGATGATCCCCACGACGCGGGGCATCAACATCACCAAGCTGCTGTCCACCGGCTGGAAGGGCATCGGCACCACCTTCACCAAGCTGTCCGCGCTGACCGTGGACGACATGATGCGGGGCATCGGCAAGTTCACGCTGTCCGCCGTGCAGTTCACCGGCAAGGGCATCAGCTGGGCCGGCAAGAGCCTGTGGAGCGCCACCAACGCCGGACTGAACGCGCTGGGCGAGGCGTTCCGCCTGGGCGGCATCGTCGGCGTCGGCGCGCTGATCCTGTCGGCCCCGATCCGGATCGTCGTCGGCGCCTGGAACGGCGTGGGCAGGATCGGCGGCGGCATCTACCGGGGACTCGGCGGCGCGCAGGGCCTGCCCGGCTACATCGCCCAGAACTTCAAGGGCTTCGGCCCGATCGCGCTGATCCTGCCGGTCAACGCGACGGAGATGGGCGCCCGCTGGTCCATCCCCGGGCTGATGAACGGCCTGAAGCTGGGCGTGTGGAACCGCGGCGTCTTCAACAACTTCCGCACCGGCGCCGCGTTCATGGACGGCGTGCCGGTGGACGTCCGCGCCATCCGCTCGTTCGAGGGCACGGTCGGCATCAGCTCGGTGAAGTTCGCCAAGTACCAGCCCGCGGCCTTCGCGGGCAACCACGTCATGGCGTCCATCGGGCACCTGATCGACCCGGGCGTCATCCGCGGCGGCGACCTCGGCGCGATCACCGCGGGCTTCGACGCCCCCTCGATCTCCACGCCCCCGCCGCTGTCCCTCAGCTTCGCCGACAAGGGCCTGTCGATCGGCATCTCCGACGTCACCGGCCCGGGGCTGCGCCCCATCCTCGGCGACATGCCGGGCTTCGGCGGCGGCGGCTTCGTCACCCCGCCGTCCAGCGTCGTCGTGCACATGCCGGGCGCGGACGGCAGGATCGTGGCCGTCGAGGTGCCGGTGCTGCCCTCGAGGCCGGGGGACGCCACCGCCGCCGGGGGCCGCGTCGAGCTGACCATCAACTTCGACTCGATGACGCCCATCAAGATCAGCTACGGCGAGAACGGGCTGACGATCACCACCCCGGGCGGCGGGCGCATGCCGGCCATCAGCGTCACGACCATGCCGCAGCTCGGCGAGATCGTCACCGTCCCGTCCACCGGACTGAGCATCAGCCACGCCGACTTCAACCCCGGCGCGACAGCGACCGGCGGCGGCCTCGGCAACATCGCGAACGCCCTGCCGTCGCCGCCCGCCCGGCTCGACTCCGGCTCCATCGCCCTCGACCTCAACCTGGCGTCCGCGCCGCCGCTGCGCCTGCACTTCGCGGACCAGGGCCTCTCGCTCAGCCCGCCCAACGCCGCGCTGCCGACCGGCGGCGCGCTGACCGGCATCGACCTGCCCAGCGTCCATGTGCCGGGCGGCACGGGCCAGTCGATCGACCAGGCGGCGAACGTGGCGCCGCATCTGCCCGCGACGACCGTCGCCACACCGGGTGCCGGACAGCTCGACGTCAGCGTCGCGGGCGCGCCCGGCTTCGCCGTCAGCCTGGGCGAGGGCTTCGGGCACGCGCTCAGCGACTTCTCCGCCGCGCGGCTCACGACCGCCCCGCCCGCCACGGCCACGAGCGGGGTGACCCCGCCGACCGCCGCGGGGAACGTGGCGCCGCCGCCCGTGACCTCCGTGACCGGCGGCGGCAAGGGCGAGGGCATGGCGGGGTCGCTCGGCGACATCACGCTGCGCCTGCCCGATGTCGCGCCGGTGCGGCTGAGTTCGATCGAGGTGCGGCCGGCGGGGGCGTCGGCGGAGACCGTGCGGCCCGTCGGCGCCGTCCCGTCGGCCTCGGGCGGCGGCAACCTGCCGACGCCCACGGCGTTCTCGGGCGAGTCCAACATCGCGCGGGGCGTGGAGCCGGTGGAGGGACCCGGGCTGATCGCGGCGGGGCGCAACGGCGTGCCGCCGCCAGGCGCCGCCGCCGAGCACGTGGTCACCAGCCCGGCGGCGACCGTGCCGGTCCCGGCGTCGCACGCGCCGGTCCCCCCGCCGACCGGCCACGGCGGCAACGGTGTCAACGGCGTCAACGGCACGGGGATCAACGGGTCGAGCGTCAACGGCTCGGGCGTCAACGGCTCGGGCATGAACGGCGCAGGCACCCTCAGCGTCCCCGCCTTCGGCGGCAGCCGCCTCGACCTCGGCTTCGACGCCTCCGGCGCCGTCAGGACCGCCACCGCCGAGACCCCGCCCGGCGTCCCCCCGATCACCGCGACCACCGTGGACGGCGTGGTCCACCTGCGGCAGACCGCGGCCCCCGGCCAGACACGCCACTGGACGTTCGAGGCATCGGGCGGCGCGGCCCGCCCGCTCGGCGCCGACCTGGACGTGGCCCTGACCGGCAAGGGGTTCGACGGCCTCGACGGACTCGCCCTGCGCTTCGACGAGTTGCGACCCGCCGCCCCGCCCGTGCCGGTGCGCGACGGCGCGCCCGTCGACGGCGGGACCGCTGTACGGTTCGACGACGGCCGCCACCTCGTCGGCATCGGGGACGGGCGGCACGTCCTGGTCGGCGCGGACGGCAGGGTCACGCACACCGCGACCGTCCTCACCCACCGCCCCGGCGGCAGGCCCGATCTCGTGGTCCTCACCGCCCCCGACGGCACGCTCCACCCGCTGCCGCGCGGGCTCGACGGCGTGGCGGTGCCGGACATGGCCGTCCGCCGCACCGGGGACGGCGCGCTGCGCGTCGACGAACCGGGCGGCGGCTTCAGCACGTTCGACGGCACGACCGGCCGGTTCGAGGACGCCGGGCGCGGCGCCGCCGGTCTGAACGTCATCGATCCCGGCGACTTCAAGCTGCTGGAGGGCGCCGACCGGGCCGCGTTCCTCAAGTGGCTCGGGGACCGGCCGGTCAAGGACCTGCCGCCACTGGGCCGTTCGGACGAGCCGCTCACCGTCTTCATGCTCCACGGCACCGGGTCCGCGCCCGTGCCGTCCCGCGGCACCTTCCACTTCGCCACCGGGGCCGGTCCCGCGCCCGCCGTCCGGCTGGACTTCGACCCGGCGACCGGCCGCGTCACCGCCGCCGCGACCGACGACCCCGGCATCACCGTCCACCACGCGCCGGACGGCACGGGCGACGTGATCACCATCCGGCAGGGCGGCACCGTCCTCGGCGCCGAACGGTGGACACCGCTCGGCGGCGACGGCTTCGCGCACACCCTGGTGCGCGTCGACACGACCGACCCGGCGGCCGTCCCCGGCCTGGTGACGCGCGGCGCGGACGGGTCGGTCACCACCGTGCCGGGTGCCGTCACCCACAACGCCGCGCTCGGCGGGTTCCGCGTCACCCCGCCCACCGGCGCGGGCCCGCACGTCGTGGTGGACGCCACCGGCGCCGTCACGCACCGGGGCGTCCCGTACGGCGGCGTCGCGAACACGCACCTGTTCGCCCCGGTCCCAGGACACGGCGGCGCCCCCCTGCTGCTCGACGCCGCGGGCAACCCCGTACCGGGCGCGACGATCGCCGTCCGCGCCGCTGACCAGCACATCGTCGTCACCCGCCCCACCGTCACGACCATCCACACCCCGGCCGGGGAAGCACACCTCGTCGGGCGGCCCATCAACGGCGGCGCGCTGAACGGCACCTACCTGTACGTCCCGCCCGCCGGCAGCACGACGGGCGGCGTGCCGCGCCTCGGCGACCAGGCGGGCGGCGACATCGCCGGCTCGGGCGCCGTCCGGCTCGACGGCGGCGGCTACCGCGTGACCGCGACGGGCGGCGACATGGTGACCGACGCGCGCGGCCACCACCTGGGTGACGCGGTGGCGCTGACCGGACGCGGCACAGCACTGGGCGAGTTCGTGCACGTACCGGCCGCCCCCGGCGGCACGCCGCAGCTGTTCACGCCCACCGGCACCGAAGTGACGGGCGGCGTGCGGTCCGTGGGCGGCGACCTGGTCGTCACCCGGCCGGCCGCGCGGCACATCGAGTCGGTCCACGCGCCGGGCGGCGCCCTGCGGTTCGAGCGCTTCACCCTGCGCGGCGGCTCCGGGCTCGACAACCACCGGCTCGTCCTCTCGGCGGACGGCACGCCGCCCCGCCTGGAGACCCCGGGCGGCGCGCTCCCCGCGGGCGCGTTCGTCGAACCGAGGCCGGGCAACAGGTTCATCGTCGGCATGCCGGGCACCATCGGCCAGGTGGACGCGACCGGCCGGGCCGTCGATCTCGACCTGGCGCTCGGCGGCGCCACCGCGGGCGCGACGGGCGGGCGGCTGCTGCGCCCGGCCGGTGTGCCCGCGACGCCGCTGTCGGTGCTGGACGGCGGCGGCGTCACCATCCCGGCGCGCGACATCAGGATCGGCGCGGGTGTCGTCGAGGTGCGGCGCGGCGCGATCACGTCCGTCCACACGCTCGACGGCGCGCTGCGGAACGAACTTCGGGAGATCCGGGGCGTCGCCGGACTGCCGGCCGGCACGTCCCTGTCCGTCCCCACCGGCGGCGGCGCCGCGACCGTGGTGGACTCCACCCTCGCCCACACGCCCGTCGGCGGCGCCGGGCTCGCCCGCCTCGGCGACGACAGCGGCTTCCTGCTGGACAACGCGGGCTGGCGCGGCGTCCTGGACGACTCCGGGCAGTACACCCACCGGGTCGTGCCGCTGCTGGACACCACGGGCGCGGACACCGGCGCGTTCGTCACCCGGCCGCTCACCGGCCCCGGCGGCGCGGGCGCCGTCTACCAGGGCAACAACGGCGTCGTCGTGGCCGGGACCTCCGTGCACGGCAACGAGGTCACCGTGCCCACGGCGCACGGGACCTCGGTGCACAGGGCGGACACCGGCGCGCTGATCCGCGAGACGTTCACCATCAGGGGCGGCAGCAGCCTCGACCGCCACACGCTGACCGTCCACGCGAACGGCACCGGGATCGTCCACGGCCCCACCGGGCTCGGCACCCCCGCCGTCGCCCAGGCGGGCGGCGGCTTCCGCGTGCCGACCCCGGGCAGCACGCACGTGGTCCTCGGCGCGGACGGCGCGTTCCAGCACACCGCCGTGCCGCTCACCGGCAGGGGCGGGGCCACGGTCCAGGGCTACGTGCACAACGCGGCGGCGGGCGCGGACCTGCGCGGTCCCGGCGGCGCCCCGCTCACGGGCACGCTGACCACCGGCACCGGGCCGAACGCGTTCACTGTCACCCACCATGTCACCCGCCCCGCCGCGGGCGCCGCCCCGGCGGTGACGCACGACGTCGTGCGGGTGTACGGGCCAGGCGGCGCGCTGGTCAGCGAGCGGTTCACGCTGCACGGCGGCCCGTTCGACGGCCGGGCGCTCACCGTCCCCGCCAACGGGCAGGGCGCCCGCATCACCTCGCCGAACCAGCTGACGCTCTCGCCCGAGGTCGTCCCGCAGGCCAACGGCGGGATGCGGATCGCGCTGGGCGACCGGCACATCGTCGTGGACGCCACCGGGCTGGCGACCCACCGCCCCGTGCCGCTCACCCGGCCCGTGGACGCCCACGGCGTCCCGCACCCCACCACGTACGCCCTGTTCGACATGAACAACACGCTGGACGTGAACGTGCGCGCGGCGGACGGCAACCTCGTCGGCGGCAGCACGATCCGGCAGCTCGCCGGCGGCGACTTCGCCGTCACGCGGGCGGCCACGCCCGGCATCCTGCGCTTCGACGGCACGACCGGCGCGTTCAAGTACGAGACGGTGCCGCTCACCCAGACCGGCGTCCCCGGCGCGCCGCAGCAGCACGTCGCGGTGTACGCGATGGCGCACGGCGGGTCGGTCCACCGGGCGTTCGACCTGCTCGACCAGAACTTCGCGCCGGTCGCCGACGCCTCCGTCGCCGTCCGCGTGCAGCCGGGCGTCGCCAACCCGGGCTTCCGCGCGACGACACCGGACGGGGCGGTCAGGTACTTCGACGCGGGCGGCAACCTCCAGATCCGCATCGGCCCGGCCGACGCGACGAACCACAACATCCGCCAGGTCACGACGGTCAACGGCGCGGGCGCGACGGCCCACACGCAAGTCATCGAGCTGTCGGACGGCCTCGGTGCGCGGTTCCTGCGCGTGGACGGCGCGGCGCCGCAGCTGCTCGACGGCGAGATGACCGCCGTCGCGCACACCGGCGCGATCGCGACGCCGACCGGCGGCGGCTACCGCATCGACGGCCCGGCCACCCGCGCGGACGGCGTGACGCCGAGCACGCACGCGGGCGAGTACAAGCTGTACGACGCGGACGGCCGCCTCACCGAGCAGGTCGTCAACCCCGTCTACCGCGACCAGGCGGTCGGCGGCCAGAACTTCAAGATCACCTACCAGTACAACGCGCAGGGCGCCGTCACCGGCAGCTGGGAACGGTGGCGCGGCGGCAACCCCCCGAACGCCGTGGCGCCGCTCAACGACCGCGGCCTCGTGGACGTCAAGGGCGTGGGTCACGGCCAGGTGACACTGACCACGACGCGCGGCGGCTTCGTCTTCGAGTCACGGCCGCTGCCGGACGGCGCCACCCTCCAGGCCCACACGGGCGGCAGCGTCGCCGGGTTCGTGGAGCGCAAGGGGGGCGTCCCGTGGGGCCTGACCGAGCGGGAGCGCTGGCAGCGCGTCACCGTGGACGGCGCGCCCGACGGGCACGGCATCCGCGTGTGGAGCCCGAGCCGCAAGACGTGGATGGACTACGCCGACTCGGTGCAGCCGGTGCGCACCTGGGCCGGGCCGATCCGGCACTTCAGGGAGACCCCGGACGGCGGCCATGTGATCGCGGTGCGGCCCCCGGGCGCGCGCCCGCTCTCGTACCAGGTCGGCGACACCGCCACCTGGCACCGGTACGGCCCGTCCGGCGAGCACCTGGCCACCGGCCGCCGCGACTGGAACGTCTTCCGCAACGGCTGGACCGACCGCCTGCCCGACCCGCGCAAGGGCGAAGTGATCGACGTACACGTCAAGTTCGGTCACATCGGCATCCACAACCTGCGCAACTTCCGCGCCCACCAGATGGCGCCGGACGGCACACCCAAGCGCGAGTGGGCGCAGGTCTCGCCGCAGGGCAAGGAGAACGCGGGCGGCAAGTACTGGAAGAACGGCGAGTGGTTCGAGAACCACCGCATCGCGGAGCAGCGGCCCGCCAACTTCTACCGCTGGGCGCTCAGTTCCGAGATCCGCGCCACCGAGACGGGCCCCGGCGCGTGGCGCGACTACCTCGTCCCCACGCCCCTGCGCTCCGGCGGCTGGATCAACTCGGCGCTGCCGCAGGGCCTGCGGTCGGACGGCGGCAGGTACGCGTCCACCGGCGGCCGGATGCCGTGGGCGCTCGACAACCGCTACCAGACGTACACCTGGAAGTCCGGCGACCAGCACGGCGTCCAGCTGATCGCCTCGCGCGGCTTCTCCACCGTCACCGTGGACCACGAGCTGCGCTTCGTCGCCGAGACGCGCCCCCTGACCAACGGGAACACGCTCACCGTCGGACCCGACGTGACGCTCCCGCCGGGCGCAGGGCCCAGGAACAACTACATCCCGTGGTCCGAGGGCGCGGGCAAGCTGGAGGGCCACCGCACGTTCGACACGGCCGACTTCGCGCACGTCCCGCCGCCCGCGTCCAGCGGCAAGACGACCGCCGACGTGCTGTGGCAGGACCGGTTCACCACCAGCCCAGGCGCCAACTGGTTCTCGCCCGACGCGGCGAAGAACTGGCACGTCGTCCGGATGGGCTTCAAGGACGGCACGATGCTCGACTTCCGCCCCCGCGCGGAGATCAGGGCGGACGGCGCGGCGGGCAGCGGCGACCTCGCGTTCCAGCGCACCGTCCACGCCGACCAGGGCTACGTCCCGCCCGGCCAGGCCGCGCCCCCCGGCTACCGCGGCGGCGACTGGGTCCTGATGAACCACCAGGGCAAGATCGTCAAGCGCCTCGACACCTGGCCGGGCGCCGCGCCGCCCCACGCGGCGGGCGCGGGCGAGGTCCGGATCGTCAGCCAGGACATCGGCCACGGCAGGGTCGAGTGGCACCTCGAAGGCGGCGGCGGCCAGGGCATCAGGAAGGTCGCCCACCGCAACCAGTACGACCACAACAACTACTTCGACCGCGAGTCCTACCGCGACTTCGACGCGAACAACCAGCTCATCCGCGAGAAGCACCTCCTCGGCGACGGCACCACCGTCAACGCCTGGAAGCACACCGACGCGGCCGGCACCACGACGTGGCACTGGAACAAGATGGACCGCCACGGCAACGTCATGGGCTTCGGCAACCAGGCCGACCGCGTCCGCGTCTGGTTCGACGGGACGACCCAGCTGCCCGACTGGCGGCCCGGCGCCCGCTTCGCCGACCGCCAGCTGAACCCCCCGCCGCCCGCCACCGGCGGCGCGGCGCCGCCGCACGTCACCATCCAGGAGCTGCCCGTCCCCGTGGGCAGCGGGCCGCGGCAGTTCTTCAACGACTCGCCGCTACGCGTGCGCGAGTACGCGCCGACGCCCGGCGACGTCCCCACCCGCGTCCTCGGCGCCGAGGCGTACCGGGCGTGGAAGGACTTCGAGTCGGGCGCGCCCGCCCGCGTCATGGAACGCGGCCCGGACGGCTCGTACTTCGAGGTCGAGAGCATGGCCAAGCACTGGCGCCGCTACTTCTACGACGGCGGCGGCGTCTCCTCGGTCATCACCGAGCGGACCATCCCCGGCTTCGTCTGGGAACGCGGCCCGGCCGGCTCGTTCGTCACCAACGGCCAGGAGCGCTTCTGGGCCGGCTACCGGCCGGACTTCCACCTCGCCGGGCGCGAGACGCGGTTCATCGGCTTCCTCAACGAGTTCCGGGGCTTCGAGCGCGAGCTGCGCCAGCCGCGCCGTACGCCCTGGGGCCCGGCGGTGAGCACCCCCGGCAGGGGCGTCGAGTCGGCGTACACCCCGTTCGCGGTGCGGAACCTCCAGCACATGCTGCTGGAGGGCACGCAGGAGTTCGTCCTCGACTTCGCGCTCAACATGGCGGTGTACGCGGCGCTCGGCCCGTTCAGCATCACCGACGTCCAGCAGGCCGCGGTCGCCGCCCTGGTCTCCAGCGCCGTCAAGGCCACCGGTCTGTGGGCGCACAACTGGGCGGCGCACCGCAGCGGTTTCCGCGTCGGCCTCAACTGGCAGGACCGCGGCTTCCCGTACCGCTTCCGGCAGGACGACGACGACTGGGCGGGGGAGTGGGCGTTCAACGAGTTCGTGCTCCGCTGGCGCGGCGGCACGTACGACTTCTTCAAGGACGGCTTCGTCCTGGGCCCGATCGGCGCGTTCCTCGGCCAGTTCGCCGCGATCGAGATCTTCGGCGTCAAGGACTCGGAGGGCAACCGGATCGACGTGACGGCCGCGCAGGCCGCCGCGCTGGCCGGGGCGGCCGCGCTCGGCACGGTGATCGGCAGCCTCAGCTCCGGTTTCCTGCGCACCGTGATCCAGAACACGATCGGCGCCCGGTGGTACCACCGGCAGGGTGTGATCGACTTCGTCGTGATGCCCGCCCTCACCAAGATGCTCGACAAGTCGATCGGCATCCTGCTGATCGGCCCGCTCGTGCGCGACTGGCTGAACATCGTGCCGCCAAGCGCCGACCCGGACGCCGGATAGGGAGCCAAGGACCATGAACGACGCAATCATCCGCGTCGCCCCACGCACCCGTGGCGCCCACCGGACCATCGCCGACGCCCTGGCCGCCGCGCCCGCCGACGCGACGATCACCCTCGCCCCCGGCGAGTACACCGAGACGTTCCGGCTGGTCAAACGCGTGACGCTGCGGCCCGAGCACGGGAACGGCTCCGTCGTCCTCGTCGTCCGCACGGCGGGCGGCCCGCTGACCGTCGCCGCCCCCGGCTGCCGGATGCGCGGGCTGACGGTGCGCGGCGACGACGCCGCCGAGGCCGTCCTGCGCGTGGAGGACGCGGCCGGGCTGACCCTGGAGGACTGCACGGTCGCGCGCGGCCGGATCGAGGTCCTTGGCTCCCGCACCACGGGCACGCGCCCCGACGTGCCGGTGGGCAGCATCCCGCTGGACCACGACCTGTCGGCCGAGCTGGACGACCCGACGGCGGGCGGCGTCCTGCTGGCCCTGCGGACCCGGCTGCGCTCCGCCCGGCACACCGCGCTGCACCTCACCGGTGACGCGCTCGCCCGCCTTGAGGACACGTCGGTCGAGGGCGTGGAGGGCATCGGCGTGGCCGTCTCCGGCACGGCCGTGCTGCGCGCCAACCGCTTCCGGGTGCACGGCGGTTCGGGCTCGGGCGTACGGGCGCGGGACCGTTCGCGCGTCCTGCTGCGGGCCAGCGGCGTGTTCGGCGCGGGGCGGCACGGCGTGCTGGTGCAGGACGCCGCCGAGGTGCTGCTGACCGACTGCCGGGTGGAGGGCGCGGCGCGGTCCGGCGTACGGCTCGACCACACGGCGCGGGCCGAGGTGAACGACACGACGGTGGCCGACGCGGGCCTGTGCGGCGTCGAGGTGCGCGACGAGGCGCGGGTCGTGCTGCGCGACGCGCGGGTGACGGGCGGCGACACGGGCGTGCGGCTGCGTTCCACCGAGGAGTCGGTGCTGCTGTACAGCTCGCTGGCGCGGCAGCGCGGCAACGGCGTGGAGGTCGCGGCGGGCGCCGATCCGCGGCTGCGGGCGGTGCGGGTGGTGCGCAGCGGCAAGCACGGCGTGCTGGTCGGGGAGGGCGCGCGGGGCGTGTTCGAGCACTGCGACGTGCTGGCGAGCGGCCTGCCCGCGCTGTACGTGGCGCGGGACGCGGAGCCGAGGTTCACCGGCTGCCGGGTCTTCGACTGCAAGCAGGACCTGGGGTTCGCGGAGGACGCGCGGCCGGTCGTGGAGGACTGCGTGGCGGTCAACGTCGGGACGCCCAGGCTGCCGTCGTCGGGCGGCGCGGCCCGCCGTCCGCCCGCCGGGCCGCCGCCCGGGGGGCAGCCGACGCCGCCCGCGCGGCCGACGGGCCCGGACGGGCCGCCCGCGCCCCCGGGACCCGGGGGCGCGCCGGGCGGCGCGGCGATGGCGCCCCGCCCGACCGCCCAGGAAGGCGGCATGCCGGGCGAGACGGTGCACGAGCCGCCGCAGGAGACCCTGGAGGAACTGCTCGCCGAACTGGACGAACTGGTCGGCCTCGACGGCGTGAAGCGCGACGTCGGCGGCATGGTCAAGCTGATGCAGACGGTCAGGATGCGGCAGGAGGCGGGCCTCCCGGCGCCGCCGCTGAGCCGCCACCTCGTCTTCGCGGGCAATCCGGGCACGGGCAAGACGACCGTGGCGCGGCTGTACGGGCGGCTGCTGAGCGCGCTCGGCCTGCTCAGCCACGGGCACCTGGTCGAGGTGGACAGGTCGGCGCTCGTCGGCGAGTACATCGGGCACACGGGCCCGAAGACGACGGAGGCGTTCCTGCGGGCGCGCGGCGGCGTGCTGTTCATCGACGAGGCGTACGCGCTGACGCCGCCGGGGGTCGCGCAGGACTTCGGGCAGGAGGCCATCTCCACGCTGGTGAAGCTGATGGAGGACCACCGGGACGAGGTCGTCGTCATCGCGGCCGGCTACCCGGGCGAGATGGACCGTTTCATCGGCTCCAACCCCGGCCTCGCGTCACGTTTCACGCGCGCACTCCACTTCGCCGACTATTCGAACGAGGAGTTGGTCCGTATCGTGGAGCACCACGCCAGGCGGCACCGCTACCAGTTGAGCGACGCGAGCCGCAAGGCGCTGGGGGAGTTCATCGGTTCGATCCCGAGGGGTGAGCGGTTCGGCAACGGCCGTACGGCGCGGCAGCTGTTCCAGCAGATGACGGAACGCCAGGCCATGCGGATGTCCGACCTCACCAACCCGGCGGCGGCCGAACTGATGACGCTGGAGGAGACCGACCTCCCCCTGGCCACGGCCTGATCCCGCACACACGCACGTACGGACGCACGACGAGGAGAGCGACAGCGATGGCGAGGAAACCGGCGGACCGTTTCGGCGAGGCGTTCCGCCGCAGGCCCGCGCTGGCACGGCGCGGCCTGCTCCCGGGGCGGCGCGTCGCCGTCTCCCTGCTGTGGGCGGCCGTCGTCGCCTCGCTGCTGGGCGTCTCCGCCCTCGGCGCGGGCGCGCTGATGGACGGCGGCTCGGGCGACCGCGTTCCCGAGCCCGTCGCCGCGCCGCAGCCGGTCGTGGAGGTGCCCGCCGTCGAGCCGACGGAGGAGGAGCCCACCGAGGAGCCCACCGAGGAGGAGGAACCGGCCGAGGAGGAGCCCGTCGAGGAACCGGCGCCCCCGCCGCCCCCGCCCGTCGTGGAGGAGCCCGTGGAGGAGGAGGAGCCGGCGGAGGAGGAGCCCGCCGAGGAAGAGGAGCCGGCCGAGGAGGAGCCCGCCGAGGAGGAGCCGGACACCCGCTCCGACCCGGCCCCCGGCCTCGTCGCGGACGGCACCTACCACATCGTGAACGGCATCGGCACCTGCCTCGACCGCTCCAACAGCCGCGACGCCCCGGGCACCGTGATCTGGTCCTTCCGCTGCAACAGCAGCTACGCGCAGACGTGGCAGGTCCGCGCGGTCGGCGACAACACGTACCGGCTGGAGACCCCGGGGGGCACCTGCATGGCCGTGCAGGACGCGTCCCAGGAGATGGGCGCCCTGATCCGCCTCAACCCGTGCGGTGACTCGACGGCGCAGTACTGGAAGGCGCGCGACGTGGGCAACGGCTACGTCGAACTGCACGCGGGCCACAGCCCGTGGTGCCTGGACGTCAAGAACGGCGACACGACCTCGACCGCCGAGATCCGCCAGTGGCACTGCAACAACGCACGCCCGGAACGCTGGCGCTTCGAACGCGTCTGACCTTCCCGCCGGTCCGGCAGGTCCGACGCCCTACGCGTCGTCCGCCGCCGCCGCGCCGATCCTGGCCTCAAGACGGGCGACGCGCTCGGCCAGCGGGCCGATCTCCTGCCGGACGACGGCCGCGAACGCCTCGGGCGCCGCCGCCGGTTGGCCCTGCTGCGTCGTGGCGCGCAGGTGGACGTACCCGGCCAGGGCCGCCGTGACGGCCCTGCGCACCGCCTTCGGCTCGGCGCCCAGGTCGCGCAGGACACGGCCCGCCACGCCGTCCGGCTCGGACGCGAGCCCGATCAACAGGTGTTCGCAGCCGATGTAGTTGTGGCCGAGGGCGATGGACTCGGTGACGGTCAGCTCGACGGCTCCGGCCGCCTGCACACCGAACCGCCGCGCACCGCTCCCCTCCCCCGCCGCCTCCTCCTCCCCCGCCCGGCCGGACAGTTCGCGGACGACGCGCTCGGGCTCGATGTCCATGGCCTGGAGGACACGCACACCGAGGTTGCTTCCCTCGGCGATCATCGCGCCGAGGATGTGACCCGTACCGACAGCGTCCGCGCCGTCCTCCCCGGCCCGGTCGGCGGCCAGCCTGAGGACGTCCCTGCTCCGCGTGGTGAAGTGGGCGAGCGCACCGGTGGGTTCGGCGGCGTCGAGCCCGTCGAGCGCCGACTCCCTGATGGCGACGACGCGCCGCACGGCCTGCTCCAGCGCGCGCTGGCAGACAGCGGACACCGGCACGCCCGAACTCCGTACCGCCTCGGCCAGTTCATCCGGCAGATACACGTTGATTTTCGGCATACCCCCAAGCTACCCCCACTGGGGTTAGGCTATGCGGAAGACCGCCAGGGAGACGTCCTCCGGGTCGAGGATGTCGTCGTCCAGGGCGCTCTCCAGCGCGAAGCCGAAGTACGCGGCCAGCGCCTCGTCGCCGAGTTCGAGGGGATGGAAGGGCAGGGGGTAGTCCGGGGCATGGGTCAGGGCGTGGGCCCCGGCCCAGTAGGGCGCCTCGAACGGCAGCCGCTCCCCGATGTCCTCCAGCACCCCCTCGCCGGGCGACAGGCTCAGGCTGCGCACGAGCCGTTCCCCGTCCCACACCGCGAACGCCGTCCAGTCCACGACGCTGTGCATGAAGACGGCGTACGCACGCCGCCCGGCCGCGAGGCCGAGGACGGCCTCGGATATCTCACTGGGCCGCGCACGGGCCAGCCCCCGGAAGGCGACGATGTCGAGCCCGTCGAAGCGCCCCGCGCACACCGTTCCCTCGTCCGGCCAGACGGCCCGGTCGAGCGAGGCCGCGCCGACCTGCGTCAACACCCCGTCCCCCGCGAACTGCTCGGCCAGCGACCGCGACCCGGGCCCCGCCACCAGCCCGGCCCGCAGCACCGCACGCGGACTCTCCGGCGCGAACGCGATGACAGCAGCCTTGATCCCCACCACGACCCCCTCCACCAATCCCCCCACCACCCCCGACACTAGCCCCCACCACTGACAATTCCGGCCCGGTTCGGCGACGCGCAGTCACCACGGCTACGGGAGGCACCGGCGCCCCACCGGACGCATCTGGCGTCCGTAGGCGGGCCCGGACGGATGCGCCAGCACCTGTGCGCCACGACGCGGTCGGACTGTTCCCTAGAGTGGCGCCCATGCCGGAAGAGTCCTATTCGATGCGTGAAGTACAGAACCGATTGGGCGCGATCGCCCGCGAGGTCGCGCGCACCGGTGAGCCGGTCGCTCTCACCGACGAAGGGCGGATGGTCGCCGTGCTGGTCAGCCCTTCCGACGCGCTGGAACTCCAGGAGATGCGTGCGCTGGCCGCCTGTCGAGCCCGCCAGGCGCGAGGCGACGATTCCGGCGTCCCCCACGACGAGGCGCGTCGGCGGGTCTTCGGCGAGGGCGGAGCATGACTTACGAGGTCATCCACCGCGGCCGCGTGGCCTGAGTCGGTGGACTCTCCGCCCCCCCACGACCGTCACAGCGCCGGGGCCGGGACGCCGCCGCGATCGTCCCCGGCGTGCGCCGGAGTCTCCAACGTGCTCAGCGACGAGGGCCTGGTCACCGCCACCACGTACTCACGGAAGTATGTGGCGCCCTCAGTAGAAGACCGCACGCACTACGGTCACCGTCAGCACGGCCTGACTCACGTAGTAGCGGACAGCCACACCGGCGACCGCAGCATCACGCCTGTCCGAGTCCGGTCCGACGGGACTCGACCCACACCCGTAGGGGTTGTCGGCCAGACTTGCCATCGCAGCGTCGAACCGGCTCCTCAGCGGCCCAGGCATGGCTTTCCTGGCTGCCGCTGCTACGGGCGCGTACTCCAACCGGAACCGGCTCATGCCGTCCCCGTCCCGGCCTCGTCGTCGGCCGGTACACAGCCCGAGTGGTCACCCGCCCGCAAGCGCTGGAAGACCTCCTCGTCCTCCTCGTCGGCACCCGTCGCACGCAGCGCCCAGCGGGCCAGGATGACGGTCAACTGGTCGGCGGGCGCGTTCTCCACCTCGTGGGTGAAAGCGGGAACGTCCGCATCAGGCAGCTGGGCCCGCACTGCGGCGATCGTGCCCGGCAGTTCCACCAGCCGACCGTCGATCACCGTCTTCAACGTCGGATACATCAGCACCTCTTCGAATCCACCGGGTCTCGGAAGGCATGACCGGTTCACGCTTACCCCCAGCGACAAATGCTCTCCCTTCCCCCTGAGTCGATTCCAGTCGCCGCTCTCCTGGACAGATGCGCCAGCACGCTGGCAGGCGGCGGGAGCTGCCATTCCCTGGGTGATCATGCACGGCGCCGAGGTCACCGGGCGCCGGGCGCTCCTCACCGGCCAAAGGCGGATCGTCGCCGTACTGGTCAATCCTTTCGATGCGCCTGGACTCCGTAGACGCGCGCACTGGCCGCCTGCCGGGGGCTCGTCGGCCGACGCGAACGACCCCATGTCACGTCATCAGCACCGGACTTGCTGTAGTAGCGCCGCCGCGTAGGAGGGCCCGGAGGCGGGCGACGTGAGCCGTGACGGCTTCCTGCGCCGAGGCCGGTTCCGGGTGGGCCGGTGCGGTGCCGTCGCAGGCCACGCAGAGCGGCTGGCGTGCCCGCCGCGGCAACGGGTCGCGGCAGCGGGCGCACTCGCGCAACGGCGCCGGGGCGGGCGTCCGTTGGGCCGGGAGTTTGCGGGTCAGCCGGTTGGCGAGGAGGGCGCGGGCCGAGTGGACGACGGGCGGCAGCCCGGCCGTGAGGAGGCCGCGCGCCTCCGGTTCGGGTACGCCCCGGGCGAGCCACGGTTCGACGAGCGGGGCGAGTGCGGCGGCGTCGGCCGCGCCGAGGGCGAGCCGCGGCTCGGCGGCGGTCAGCCGGACGAGCCAGCGCGAACCGGCCGGGAGGGAGGGTTCTTTCCCCCGGTTCTTTACCCCTTCAGGGGACTCTCCCGGGCGGCCGTCCCGTGGATCACCGGTTCCCGGGGGTGGGGGAGGCGGTGGCGCCGGCCGGGTCGGCGGCGGGTCGGTCTGCGGGACGTCGTACACGTGCGTCTCCGTACGAACGCGCCCGGTCAGCTCGCAACGGACCGTCCGGCGCACGTAATAGCCCAGCGCGATCAGCTCGTCCACGGCTTTGGCGATGCCGCGACGCCCGGTCCCGGGGTTGTTGTCGGCGAGGGTCCGGACGTCCTCGCGAGCGCCGTCCGGCAGGGAGAGGAGATACGCGAGGACTCCCCGCGCGGTGAAGCTGAGGCGCTTGTCGCGGACGACCTCGTTGCCGAGGACCGTGAAGTGGCGGGTGCGCGCGGTAAGGTGGATACGCATCGAAGGTCTCTCTTCGGTGTCGGACCCCGGGGTGTTGCAGCACCGCCGGGGTCAATCATGGGTGGATCAAGATCGGGCAGGGAGCGTAACCCGCCCGCCGTCCAATTCGCCAGCTATGGGCAGAACTTCACCCTCTCGGACGGGCCCGAGGTCGGCCGCGTCCGCGTCGGGTCCGGTGCGGGAGCGCTACCCGTGCCGGTGCCGGTGCCAGGCCGCCGTCCGCACCGTTGCCCACAGGCACAGCCCGTCCGGTGTGCGCGCCGTGCCGTAGGTCCAGACGAGATCTCCCGCGCCGTGAACGACGGGCGGCATGCGGGGCGTCCGCGCGACCCGTGCCCGCAGCACCTGAATGTGCACGGCTTCCTCGTGGACGCGAAAGCCCAGCCACCACGGCCGACGTGTCCGCGCGGCGCCGATCAGCGCGTCCGCGACGGGGAACGCCTCCGCCCGACCCCAGCCGCTCAGCGCCCCGCGCGCCCAGTCCCGTGCCGCCGCCGTGTCGTCCCGCCCGCCGCCCCCGGGGAAGAACCGGTGGGCGAACGGACGGTCCGGCGCCGCCTCGTCGGCAGCGGTCACGTGCGGTCCCCCGGCGCGCGGGCGGCGGCGGCCCGCAGGTCGTCCACCGCCGCCTCCACGACGGCCTGGGCGAGCCGGCGCCGGTGCTCGGGCGTGCAGCGGCCCGCCGTTGCCGCGACGGCCGGGAACAGCCGGTCCGCGACCGGCCGCAGCCCGGCGGCGTCGCCGAGGTCCGCGAGGCGGGTCACGAGGTCATGAGGAACGGCATCGGGCCAGTAGTGCAGGCCGCCGAGGGACGACGACGGCTGCGCGACGAGCGGAACGAGCCGCTCGCTGACGCGACAGGCCCGGCACGCCTCGTACGTCCAGCCAGGCCCCGAACCGGTCGCGACCAGCGCGACGGCGACCAACTCCCCGGCGGTCGTCTCGCAGTACATGCAGCGCGGCACCAGGTTCACGACGCCTCACCGCCGTCCGGCGTCTCGTCGGGCCCGGCAGTCTCGGGCTCGGTCCGGGGAAGAACGGGCCCCTCCAGGCCGGTGATGACGGTGATCGCCGGATTCTCCTCCCGCACCGGGGCCGGGGTGAGGTACCGGGGACGGCGCGGCTCATCCACGGCGGCCTCCGAACACCCGGGCCAGCGCGGTGTACAGGACTTCCGGGTCGGTGAGGCAATGCCCCGACGGCGGGACCACCAGCCACCGCACCTCGCCGTCACCGACCCACGGACCGCCGACGCGGTCGGCGGCAGGGACGGCGAACGAGTAGCCGCGCCCCAGCGGCGTCACACCGGCCGGCCACCCCCGCCCGTTCGCCGCTCCGGGCGGCACGAGCCAGTACAGGGCACCGTGCGCCGGGTCCTCGATCACGGGCCCGGACAGTCCGGTCAGCCGCAGCCGGTGGTGAACGTACAACCCCTGGAACGCGGGCACCCGCACCGCGTCGAACTCCTCACCCAACGGCCTTATGCGCACCCGCCCGTCGAACGGCAGCCAAGCGGGGAGAGAGGGAATGTTCCGGACAGGCATGATCAGCTCCCGTGACAGTCGGTGTTCCGACCGTCACAGAATCCTGGGCGGGGCGACCCCCGTGGAAGGCGCGAGTGTTCCCTGTCAGGGAACACTCATCAGACGACGCCGATCCACTCCGCGAGCGTCGTCAGGGATTCGTGAGACCTTCTCTGTCGCCGCACCAGCAGCATGATGACGTCGCGCGCGAGCGGGTTGTAACGCACCTGCTGAGGCGTGATTTCCCGGGCACGGCTCAGGTGCCGCTCAGCCGCCTCCGACTTGCCGATCTGGGCGTACAGCCGGGCCATCGTGATGTGATGCCGCCCGACACGCATCGGGGAGTGCCCCGGGCCGAAGCGGAGGTCGCGCGCCGCCGTGATCGCCGACCCGTGCTGTCCCAGTTCGAGCGCCGTCTCGACCTGCCGCCTTCGCACGTCGGTCGGGCCGAAGCTGAGCCAATACACCTCCGGCACGTCCTCGCCGATCAACTCAGCGTGTTCGGCAGCCTGCCGGAGGTGGTCGTCTGCGCGGGCGGTGTTGCCCTCGCGGGCGGCGACAACCGCTGCCGTCATGTGGAGTTCGCCGGACACCGCCCGCGCCGCCGTGCCGCGCGGGTCGTCGGACTGTTCGACGAGCGCCTGCCCACGCGCGAGTACACGCTGTGCGGTGCCGGGGCCGGACCGCCCGAGTGCCATCAGGCCGCGCCGGTACAGGCGCACGGCGAGCATGAGCGGGTCTTCGGCCATGTGCCCCGCCCAGCCCATGCGCTCCAGCGCGACCAGCCCGAGGTCCGTGTACCCGAGCCGGTAGGCGAACTCGTGGGCGGTGCGGTAGGTGCTGGCCAGAGCACCCGCCAGCTCCCGACGGTCGTCAGCGGCCGGTGCGAGGGCCTGGGCAGTTGTCAGTTCGCCGAGCAGTCCAGGCAACAACGCGCCGATGCGCACGTACTCGGCCTGCCTGGTCAGTCGCATCAGGCGTTCCACTTGCGCGGACAACACACGTGAAGGCCGTGGGGTGATGGACGGATCGGGCCCGAGGTCGTAGAGGTCGAGGGCTTCGGCCAGCGGCGCAATCATGCGGTCGAGCTGGTCCTGTTGCAGCTCGGGCAGGTACGGCTGACCGTGCAGCGCACTGGGATCGACACTCAGTGCACGGGCTACCGCAGCGACGAGGGCGGGGCTTGCGGCCGCGAGTCCCGCCTCGACCTTGGCGATGGTGCCCCGGTTGGCGAAAGCACGCTCGGCCAAGCCCTTCTGTGTGAGGCCACGGAGCTTCCGGTAATCGGCGATCCTGGCCCCGGTATGGTCGTCCGCGCTGTATGGCATACCGGTCTCACCTCCATGTCGGCGTCGGCACTTGAAACGGTACTCCCGCCCAAGTCGCTTCGGCGTCCGTGCAGTTCACCCCACCGGCACGCTGCTTCACCTATGACCAGGGCATATGCCTACGCGTCATCGGGTGGACGCCATCACCCCGATGATGGGGTGGCCTTGGCGCCCGGTGGTCCGCGACGGTGCGAAGTCACCCACCCGGGGGACGTCGGCGGCAGGCCGGTCGGTATCGGCGCATGACCAGTGCGTGACCGGCGCGGGGTCCGTCGATCGGTGGACGGGGTGGTCCACCGGATGAGGCTGGTGGGGGGTGGTCGCGTGTCGCGAGGATGGCCGTGTGAGTCCCCCTCCCGCCCGTCCCGGCCGGTTGTCGCAGCTCGGACGTAGGCTGACCGGTATGCCCGCTGTCGAACAGTTCCGTGCCTGGTCACTGCACCGGTGGTACATCCTGGCCTGGGTGCTGCTCGGCCTCGCGCCGATGTCCGTCGCCGGGCTGGACGACCCCGGGGCGACGCGGTACTGGGCGATCGGGGTGCCGATCGCGGTCGGGCTGTTCTACGCGGCCGGACGCGCGCTCCCCGAGCGGGCGGTCGCGCGGCCCGACGTCGTCACGTGGGGGCTGATAGCCGGCCTGGCGGCGATGTCGTACCTGCGGGACGGCGGGGCGACGGCGTACATCGCGACCGTGCCGCACTTCTGGTTCCTCGCGCGGGAGTCGCGTTCGGCGATCGCGTCGAGCGGCCTGGCCGCGCTGGCGACCGTGCTGGGCGGCGTCGCACCGCAGGGCTGGAGCCCGAGCCTGACGAACGGGAACGTGGCGGCCACCCTGCTCGCGTTCCTGGTCAGCGTGCTGGTCGGGCTCTCGGTGCACCGCTACCTGGAACAGCAGCGGGAACGCGTCCGCCTCCTCGGCGCCGAGCTGGAGACCGCGCAGGCCAGGCTCGTCGCCGCCTACCAGCGGCAGGGCGCGGCGGAGGAGCGGGAGCGGCTCGCCCGGGAGATCCACGACACGCTGGCGCAGGGCTTCGCGTCGATCGTCGTGCTGGCGGAGGCGGCTCGTTCCGGTCTGGAGACGGACCCGGCGCGCAGCGGGCAGCAGCTGCTGTCGATAGAGCGGACCGCGCGCGAGAACCTCACCGAGGCGCGGGCCTTGGTCGGCCAGGCGCCGCCGGGCGGCATCGTCCCCGGGTCGGTCGCGAGCACGCTGCGGCGGACGCTCGACCGGTTCGCGGAGGACACGGGGCTCGCCGTGGAGGCGGAGCTGCCGGACGTCGAGCTGGACCAGCGCACCCGCATCGCCCTGCTGCGGTGCACGCAGGAGTCGCTGGCGAACATACGCAAGCACGCCGCCGCGACGACCGTCGGCGTCGTGCTCACCCGCCATCCGTACGGCGTCGAGCTGGAGATCACCGACGACGGGCGCGGCTTCGTCGTGGGCGCGTCGAAGGGCTTCGGCCTGGACGGCATGCGCAGGCGCATGGCGGAACTGGGCGGCGAACTGACGGTGACCAGCTCGGTCGGTGACGGGACGCGCGTCGTCGCGATCGTCCCGGCCGGCGACGACGGACAGGAGCAGGCATGACGGCGGAGGTGCTCCGTGTCGTCGTCGCCGACGACCACACGGTGATGCGGGCGGGAGTCGTGGCGCTGATGGCGGCCGAACCGACCGTCGAGATCGTCGGCGAGGCGGGCGACGGCGGCGAGGCCGTCGCACTGGTCGAACGGCTCGACCCCGACGTGGCGCTGCTCGACCTGCGGATGCCCGGCCTCGACGGGGTGGCGGCGACCACCGAGATCGTGGCACGCGGACGGCGCACGCGGGTGCTGATCCTCACGACGTACGACACCGACGCCGACATCGAACGCGCGGTGGAGGCGGGCGCGATCGGCTACCTGCTGAAGGACACCACGCGCGAACAGCTCGTCGCCGCCATCCACGCGGCGGCGCGGGGCGAGACGGTCCTGGCACCCCGCGTGGCGGCGAAGCTGGTCTCCCGCATGCGCCGCCCGGCACCCGTGGCACTGACGGCACGGGAGACACAGGTGCTCGACGCGGTGGCGGACGGCCTGTCCAACGCGGAGATCGGCAAACGCCTGGTCATCGGCGAGGCGACGGTGAAGACCCACCTGCTGCGGATCTTCGCCAAACTGGACGTGAACGACCGCACCCACGCCGTGGTGACAGCAATGTCCCAAGGCCTGATCCCCCACCGCACCACCAACCCACGCCCCTGACCTCACACATCCGGCAGCCGCTCAGGCGGCGCGGCGGTCAACCCGGCATCCGGACAACCCAGTTCGCCCGCCAGCGCGGACGACACGGAGTTCAGGACAGCCATCATCGCGTCCGGGTCGGTCGCCGTCTCGGGGTTGGGCATCGTGAGTGCGGCATGCAGTTCCTCGTACACCGCTGAGTCGCGTACCGGGCAGTGAAACTCGATGTACGCAGCATCGGCCCTGACATCAACGTATGCCGAGTCGCCCGTTCCGTAGAGCACTCAGGCGTCCTCGGGGGGCGTGTCGTCCCCCGCCTCGCGCTCGTACCAGGAGAACCGGAGGACGGTGAACGGGTTCGACGAGTATTGCGAGGTGTAGATGGTGCAGAAAACGCTGGTGAAGGCGTCGGGTTCTGCGAACTGAGCAGCATAGATGGGCAAGTCGGCGGGCGGTAGTCCGTCCATCTCGCCGAATTCTGTTCCGCCTGCCAGAGCTTCCAACCCACGGGCCGCTTCGCCGGTGATCGCGCCGTCGCAGACCTCGTCCGCCGCACTGTTCGCCTCGAAGGAGTAGATGACCGACGGCTCCGCCTCCGCCCGGCCGTCATCACCCGATGAACACGCGGTGACCGAGAGAAGGAGAAGTGACCACGCCGCCGCCCCGACAACACCTAGGGAACTCAAGAAAAACGCCTGCCCTCCATTCCCTCCTCGATACAACAGAACCCCCATTGAGCGAGCGATCGGCGTGCGCACCACGCTCTCTACCAACCCCGCTCACGCATCCGGCAGCCGCTCAGGCGGCGAAACCGTCAACCCGGCGTCCGGACAACCCAGCTCACCCGACAGCGCGGACGACACGGAATTCACCACGGCCATCATCGCGTCAGGGTCGACCGGCGCGTCGGGGGCCGTCAGCAGGAGACTGATGAACAGATCCTCACCCTCGGTCTCCCGCACCGGGCAGGGAAATCTGATGTTCGCGCTCCGGTCCTCTACGAATGCCGAGTTTCCCGTCCCATAGAGCACCGCGCCGACTTCCGGCTCAGCACCTTGAACGGATCCCCGACTCAACCAGAAGAACTGGAAGGAGACCAATGGATACGTCCCGTACGTCGTGGAGTAGATGTCACAGAAAGAATTCTCGTAGAACGTGTCCGGTTCAGCGAACTCCGCCGCGAACTCGCCGAGATCGACACGCGGGAAACCCTCCGCCTCACTGAACTCGGTCCCACTCGCAAGCCTCTCCAGCTCACGCGCGGCTTCCCCCGTGATCGACCCGTCGCAGATTTCATCCGCTGCGACAGTCTCTGCAAAAGAATAGGTAGCCGACGGCTCGGCCCCCGCAGGTTCATCCCCAGAAGAACATCCGACGAGCACCACGCCAAGAAGCGCCCAAACGACGGTACTCCTGCCGACCCAGCGTTTCGCCCTCAAAGCCCGTCCTCCGTGTACATATCGCGCCCATGACCATACGCAAGCCCTTCGACGGCAACTGGCTGACGCAGATCAATTCTGTCGCCCAAGCCCGTTTCCCAGGCGGCATTCACGTAGATCTGCTCCAGTTCGGCTATCTCCTGTTCACCAGCCCCGAAGAACTGAGCTTCGTTCATCTCCACCTGCGCGGTGTCCGGGGAGCTCACGCTCACGTCGTCCACGAACTGATTCATGAGCTCACCGATCAGCGGGGGCGAGGCGCCTGCGGCCAGGGGGACAGCGATGGCCGCGCCGCCAGGGAAGGCCGCCAGGGACAGTCCCGCCGCGCCCGCGCCGAGAAGTGCCGCTCCACCCGCTTTCCACCAGCCCGAGGACTGGCCCAGTTGGCGGACTCTTTCCCCCTCGTCGTCCATGTACCGCGTGTTGATGTCGGTGACGCGTGCCTGGTCCACGATGCCCCGCACCTCGGCAGCGGTGCTGATGGATTCCATACCGCGAAGAAATTGGCTCTCGTCAGTAGGCGGCGAGGCGGAAAGAACCCCCAGGGTGTAGATCTGCTCGGCCTGGCTGACCATCCCGTGGGCTGTCTCGTCGCGGCCCAAGGCGCTGAGGAATCTGATGGTGTTCAGGTGACCGTTATCCAGCCGTCCGCCTTCCGATGACCCGAAGAGGTCTTCGTTGAGCCGACGGGCTGCTTCGGAGTCGTCGGAGATCCAGAAGTTGATGTCGTCCATGTACAGCCCCGCCATGGCGCCGAGGGCGGCGCCCATTGCGGGGGTTTCCTGGAGAAGGTTGGGCTCCAGTGTGCCGTAGAGGTGCATCACCTGGTCCATCACGCGGGTGGTGTCGGCGGTTCTCATGTCGCCGTCGGCCAGGCGTTCTTCGACGGTGTCGGCGGTGAAGACCCCGGACGGATTGCCCGTCGCCGCCGCGAACAGGGCGTCGGCGAACGAGTCGTGGACGGGGATCGGGTCGGGCGACATGTGGCCGGTGCTGAGCCACCAGTCGCGTTCCGACGCCAGGTAGCGCAGCCGCTCGTTGACCTGCTCGCCGGCCGCCTCGGGGTCGAACGCCTGAGGCGGGGCGGGGTAGCCGTCCGACGGGGTAAAGCCGTCCGGCGGCGCGAAGAAGCGCGTCGCCGCCTCGGGAGTGCGGCCGAGGGCCTCCATCAGTCCGATGACGGGGTCGCGGCCGCGGTCGCCCTCCTGCGCGCCCTCGCCGAGGAAGTTCATCCTCAGGCGCGGGTCCGAGTCCCACAGCATGGACGGCTGACCGTCGTAGTCCTGCTCGAAGGACAGCAGGGCGTCGCCGTAGTCCACGAGGAAGTCCGGGTCGTAGTCACCGGTGCGCAGCAGGGCGCTCATCGCGAGGAAACCGTGCGGTCCGCCGGGGCCTCCGACACGGTCGTCGCCGAGGGCGATCATGTCCTGCTCCCAGCGCTCCATGGCGTCCGAGTCGGACCGGGTGGCCGTGCCGATGACGTCGCCGAGTGCCGCTTGGAGCGCGGCGGCGGAGTCCCAGGCGGGCGTGCCCTCCCGGAAGTCGCGTCCGCCGGCGATGCCGGACCAGAAGTCGACGACGCCCTGGGGGCCGAGGCCGAGGGCGACGCGTTCGGCGAAGGCCGGGTCGTCGCGGTGCAGGTCGAGGAAGAGCGCCAGGTCGTGCAGTTCGTCGTCGCTGAGGTCGTTCCCCCGCGCCATCATGTCGAGGACGCGGTCGGCGTCCTCCCTCGCCAGTCGCGCCTGCTGCACGGACGTGTAGTCCACCGGGCTGAACCGGTCCGGGTCAGTGCCCATGGCCGACCTGAGTGCCGCGGCGATCTCGGCGTCGTCCTGGGCGAGGACGCCGAGGATCTCCGTGATCCGTCCCGCGATCTCGACGACGGCGTCCTGGCGTGCCCTGCGGGTGTCGCCGTCGAGGCCGTCGAGGTCGCTGCTGACCTCGCCCGAGGCGCTGACGTGCACCCCGGCGCGGGGCGCGTCGCTCTCGACGAGGGTCTTCAGCCGGTCCTGCGCGTACTTCAGGCGGCCGTGGCCGTCACGGAGCAGGTTGCGGAGCGTCGCGGCCTGTCTGCGGGCGGCGTCGAACTGCTCGACCTGCTCGGTGACGTACGGGAGGGTGAGGCCCGCGTTCTCGCCCGACCAGGTGGCTGTCCGGGCGTGCTCGCCCATGGCGTCCGCCAGGTCCTTCATGTCGTCGAGACGCCGTACCTGGAGGTCCCACTCCTCGGCGGCCTCGTCGAGCTTGGCGAGTTGGAGGTGGAGCAGTTCTTCGAAGGTCAGCGTGGATCGTGCCACCGTGCACCTTCCAGGGCGGCGGCCGTCTCCAGTTCGTCGCCCGCGTGCGCGCGGACGGTCTCACCGACGTGGCCCGCGATGCGCTGGAGCGCGTTCCGCAGGGCGTTCGCCTGCGATTCCCAGCGCTCGGCGACCTCGATCAGCGCGTATCCCGTGTCGAGTCCTGGTGTGCGCAGGAAGATGCCCGCGACATGCGTGATGTTCTGGGCGAGAAAGCCGTCCTGGGTGACCCGGTCGGCGAGCCCGTCGGCGTCCGTACGGAGCGGCGTGAGGTCGTTCTCGCTGACTTCGAGGTCGAGAGCATCGGCACCACCGGTGCCCTCGCTGTTCAGTCGTGTGCGGGCCTGTTCTTCACGGGCGGCCGCTTGTAAGGCCGCCCACTCCTCGTCGAACGACATGCGTTTCCCCCCTCGCCCTTCCCCTGCCCTGATGCTAACGATCAGTCAGTCGGTCGCGAAACCCCGGAGCCGCATGCCGAACGCCCCGGCCGGGGGCGCGGGGCGTTCGGGGGGAAAGGGTGGGGGTGGTGTCAGGAGGAGAAGAAGAGGCCTGAGATGCCGCCGCGGCGGTGGCCGTGGCGGCCGCCGTGGTGGCCGCCGTAGTGCTGTGTGCCCCAGGCCGGGCCCTGCTGGTAGTGGGGCGCGTTCGGCGCGGGGGGCGGCGGCGGGGCCTGCGGTGCCCACTGGGATTCGAGCTGCGTGAGGTGCTCAAGCTCGCCGTAGTCGAGGAAGATCCCGCGGCAGCCGCTGCACTGCTCGATCTGGACCCCGCTCCGGTTGAACGTGTGCATCTGCGCACCACACTTGGGACACTGCATCATCGGCTCCATGGTCGACTCGCTAGGCGTCCTCAGCTTAGTCGGCTTATCCGGAAAACGGCGTCGGCGAGGGCTTCTTGCTCCGGGGTGAGGGGGCGGCGGGTCTCCTCCGCGTGGGCCAGGGCGCGGGCGACGGTGTGGGCCGTGATCAGGCGGGCCGGGAGGTCCACGGTCGGCCAGGGGTCCCAGTCGGGGCGGTAGGCGTGGAGGAAACGCGCCCAGTCGTCCGGGTGCAGCAGCCCGGCCGCGTACCAGGCGGCGGGGCGGGCGAGGTCCCAGGACGGGTCGCCCATGCCGAGGTCGTCCACGTCGATCAGGTGCCATGCGCCGCGGAACAGGACCAGTTGTCCGAGGTGGAAGTCCCCGTGGCACAGGGCGACGGGGGATGTGGGGCGGGTGGTCAGGGTCGGGGCTGTGGCGGCGAGGATGCGTTCCAGTGCGGCGGTCAGCGGGGTGTGGGGCAGGGCGCGCAGAGTCCCGGGCATCGTGGCGAGGATGCGGGACGGGGCGCCGCTCGATGGGAGCGGGTGAGTGGGGGATACGGGGAGGGGCAGCGCGTGCAGGCGTGCCAGGAGAGTGCCCGCCTCCGCCCAGGGGACGGTGTCCGCCAGCGGGTCGATCGGCGCACCGTACGGCCAGCGCGTCGCCGGTCGCCCGTCGTGCCAGGTGGTGACCTGCGCCGGGGGCAGGGGCGGCAGCAGTACGCCGGTCAGCGCCGGGTGGGCGGCCAGGCGTATCCGGCGGCGCAGCGCGGCGATGTCGGTGCCGGGCGCGTGCGCCTTGGTGACGGTGTCGCCGGTGCGGGTGACGGTGACGCCCGACCGTTCGGCCAGGACCGTGCTCACCGGCGGGGGATGCGCCACGAGCCGGGCCCGCGGTCCGTGCCGCGCCGCTCCGCGAGGGCGCGCGCCTTCGCGGCGATCTCCTCCTGGGTGACGCGGTGGATGACGACGAGGCGGTCGGTGAGCTGGAGCGTGCCCACGTCCGGGTCGTCGTACGGCAGCAGC
The DNA here is from genome assembly GCF_044461265.1 of Streptomyces sp. NPDC049879. Lineage (NCBI taxonomy): Bacteria > Bacillati > Actinomycetota > Actinomycetes > Kitasatosporales > Streptomycetaceae > Streptomyces > Streptomyces sp. NPDC049879. Next base: position 328,057 of record NZ_JBITKT010000002.1, read on the forward strand.
TGGTGGCCCCTTATGACGGACACCACCAGGTCGTCGCACTCGCGCGGCGAGCGGCCCGCCTCGGCCTTGGTGACCGGCCGTTCGCGCAGGCTCAGGCCCTTGCTGTGCTGGATCAGGTCCTCCATGACGGCGCCCGAGCTGGGACTGATCATGGACAGGCCGAGAAGGCGGCCGACGGCGCTGGACGACGTGATCACCGAGTCGGCGCCCGACTGGCGCAGCAGCGGGACGTTCTCCTCCTCGCGGACGGAGACGACGACGCGCACCTTCCCGCTCAGCTGGCGCACCGTCAGCGCGACGAGGACGGCCGTGTCGTCGCGCGGCGTCGAGATGATGACCTGGCGGGCGCGGTCGGCCCGCGCGCGCATCAGGACGCTGCTGCGGCTCGCGTCGCCGACGACGCCCGCGTACCCGTCCGCGCCCGCCAGTTCGACGACGGCCGGGTCGGGGTCGACGACGACGATGCGGTCCTGGGCGAGTCCGGCGCCGATCAGGGTCTCGGCGGCGGAGCGGCCCTTGGTGCCGAAGCCGACGATGACGGTGTGGTCGCGCAAGGTGTGCCTCCAGTGGGCGAGGCGCCACTGATCGCGGGTGCGTTCGGTCAGGACTTCCAGTGTCGTGCCGACCAGGATGATCAGGAACAGCACGCGGAGCGGTGTGATGAGGAACGTGGTGAGCAGGCGCGCCTTGTCGGTGACGGGCACGATGTCGCCGTAGCCGGTGGTCGAGAGGGACACCGTCACGTAGTAGAGCGTGTCGCCGAAGCCGACCGGGCCGCCCTCGACGTTGTCCTTGTAGCCGCCGCGGTCCAGGTAGACGATCACCACGGCCGCGGCCAGCACGGCGGTGGCGATGGCGATGCGGCGCATGACCTGCACGAGCGGGCCCGCCGCCTGGCGGGGCAGGCGTACGTCGTGCGACCGCGCGTGGCGCAGGCTGTCGGGGATGTCCTCGTCCGTGTCGTCGGGCACGGAGCTGCCGGGGAGTCTCATGCCTGGGGGAGGTCGAGGAGGCGGACCCGGGCGTGCTCCCGCGCGCCGCCGGGTGGGATGACGGCCAGTGCGGTGGCGGCGGCGATGCCGCGCAGCATGGCGGGTCCTGTGTAGGTGAGCGGCGTGGCCAGGCCGGGCTCGGGGCGGATCACCGGGACGAGGCGGGTGTCGTGCGGGTGGCCCTTCACGGGGTCGGTGAGCGTGGCGGGGCGGTCGGCGGGTGCCGGCCGGTCGGCGAGGCCGCACAGCAGGGGCGCGGCGAGGGTGAGGAGCCCGGACACGGCGGCCAGCGGATTGCCTGGCAGGCCGATCAGGGGCGGTCCCGAGGGGAGTTCGGCGAGCAGCATGGGGTGTCCCGGGCGGACGGCGACGCCGCTGACCAGCAGGTGTGCGCCGAGCCGGTCGAGCACGGCGCGCAGGTGGTCCACGGGACCGTGCGCGGTGGACCCCGTGGTGACGATCAGGTCGGCGCGGCTGGTGCTGATGGCCTCGTGCAGGGCTTCGGCGTCGTCGCCGAGGCGGCGGGTGACGAGAGTCTGCGCGCCCAGGGCCGTGAGCCAGGGGCCGGTCATGGGGCCGAGCGCGTCACGGACACGGCCGTCGTGCGGGAGGCCGCGGTGCAGCAGTTCGTCCCCTAGGACGAGCACCTCAGCGCGGGGGCGCGGGCGTACGGCGAGCTGGTCATACCCCGCGGCGGCGGCCAGGCCGAGGGCGGCGGGGGTGAGGACCATACGGGCGGGGAGCAGCTCGGTGCCGGTGCGGCACTCCTGGCCGCGCGGCCGGATGTCGGTGCCGTGCTGCGGGCCGGCGCCGGTGAGGCGGCGGCCGGTGACGGTGCCGTGCTCGGCGCGCAGGACGGCCGTGGCGCCCTCGGGGAGGCGGGCGCCGGTCGCGATGGGAACGGCCTGGCCGTCGCCGATGCGCGGGCCGGTGGCGCCGCCGGCCAGGAGGCCGCGGGCGTCGGGGGTGTCGGTGAGCCGCCAGGGCCCCGGGCCCGCGACGGCCCAGCCGTCCATCGCGGAGGTGTCGAACGCGGGGAGGTCCGTCAGCGCCGTCAGCGGGGCGGCCAGGGTGTGGCCGAGCGCGAGGTCGAGTGGCAGGCGGCGGGGCGGGAGGGGGCGGGCGGCGCGGTGGGCGGTGGCGCGGGCGGCGTCCCAGGAGGGCTCGTCGGGGTGGCGCGGGCCGGTGCGGCGCGGGGGGTGCGCCGTGCCGGGTGTGCGGGGGGCGGGGGCGGCGAGGGTCGCGGCGGTGGCGGGGCCGTTGGCGAGGGCGAGGGCGTCGTCGAAGTCGTCGCTCACGGACGTCCGCTCCCGGCGTCCGTGCCCTCGGGGCTGCCGGTGCCCCGCGTGTCCCGCGTGTCCCCGGTGCCCTCGGCGTTCCCGGTGCCCGCCGACTCCTCGGACCAGCGGTGCGCCAGGTCCGAGACCTTGGCCGCGGCCTCCAGGGGCGACATCCCGTGGAGGGCCGCCGCGTACCCGATGAGGAAGGTGCTCAGCGGAGCCGCCGGGCGCGCCACGGAGTGCGCGGCGTCCCTGGCGGTGTCGAGCAGCGCCTTGGTGTCCACGTCGGGGTCGATGCCGAGTTCGGCCTTGACCGCTGCGATCCATTCGTCCAACACCTGTCCATGGTCCCTGATGCGGGCACGGGCCGCTGCGATGTCCGCCCAGGTGTCGCAGTCGAGAGTGTCGTCGGAGGCGAGGCGGCGCAGGTGCAGTCCCGACAGGACGATGTGGAGGGGCAGGCCGGTGAGGGTGCCGTACTCGGCGACGGCGAGGGCCAGTTCGCGGCGGAGGGGTTCGGTGCGGTAGACGGCGGTGAGGGGCTGGTCGCGTCCGGTGCGGTCGCGCAGCAGCACGCCGTCCGCGTCGTCGGGCACGGCGGCGCGCAGCGTGGCGAGGTGCGCCGGGGTGAGGAACGGCTGGTCGGCGGCCAGGACGGCGACCAGCGGCCCTTGCGTGGCGCGCAGTCCGGCGTCGAGGGCGGGGAGCGGGCCGCCGCCGGGCGGCTGTTCGCGGGTCCACACGACGGTGCGTCCCGGCGTGGGGCGGCGGGGGCCGACGACGACCGTGCGGTCCGCGTCGGCGCAGGCGGCCAGGACACGTTCGAGGAGGGAGCGTCCGCCGACGGGGACGGCGGGTTTGTCGGCGCCGCCGAGCCGGCGGGCGGCGCCGCCGGCGAGGACCACGGCCTCGTAAGGGCTCATGCGGTCACGGTAGTCGGGCAGGGGTGTGCCGTACCCACGAGTAGGGGCCGGAAGCGGTTACGGACCCGGGTCAGATGTCGGCGAGCAGCAGGACGGGGCGTTCGACGCGTTCGGCGACGTGGCGGAGGAACGCGGCGGCGATCGCGCCGTCGCAGACGCGGTGGTCGAAGGTGAGGGACAGCTGCACGACGTGGCGCAGGGCGAGCGCGCCTTCGTGCGCCCAGGGTTTCTCGGTGATGCGGCCGACGCCCAGCATGCCGGCCTCGGGGTGGTTGAGCAGGGGGGTGGAGCCGTCCACGCCCAGCACGCCGTAGTTGTTGAGGGTGAAGGTGGCGCCGGTGAGTTCGACGGGGGTGAGGACTCCGGCGTGGGCGGAGGAGGTGAGGCGGGTCAGTTCGTCGGCGAGGCGGCGGGCGGGGAGCAGGTGCGCGTCGCGGACGACGGGGACGAGCAGGCCGCGTTCGGTGTCGGTGGCGATGCCGAGGTGGACCGCGTTGTGGCGGACGATGTCGCGGGCCGCCGTGTCCACGGTGGCGTTGAGCTGGGGATGGCGGGTGAGCGCGGACACGCAGACGCGGGCCAGGAGGGTGAGCAGCGGCAGGCCGGTGTCGCGGCGGGCGGCGAGGAGTTCGGTGGCGTCGACGTCCAGCCAGCAGGTGGCGGCGGGGATTTCGGAGTGGCTGCGGGTGAGTTTCTCGGCCATGGCGGCGGCGGTGCCGCGCAGGGGGACGCGGGTGGTGGTGTCCGCCGCTTCGACGTCGGCGCGCAGGACCAGTCCGCCGGGGCCCGTGCCGGTGACGGTGCGCAGGTCCACGCCGCGTTCGCGGGCGATGCGGCGCACGAGGGGGGAGACGACGGGGACGGTGCGGCCGTTGGGCGTGGTGGCGGGGCGGGGCGGTGTGGCGGTGGGGGAAGGGGGGCTCGTGCCGTAGCCGACGAGGACGGGGCCGCTGGTGTCGGGCGCGGCGGGTGGGGGGACGGGCTCCACAGGGACGGGCTCTACGGGGACGGACTGTGCGGGAACGGGGACCGGGGCGGAGTCCGCCGGGGTCACGCGGATCAGCGGCGCGCCGACCGGGACCTCGTCGCCCGGCGCGCCGAGCCGTTCGCTGACGGTCCCCGCGTACGGCACCGGCACCTCCACGACCGCCTTGGCCGTCTCCACCTCCACCACCGGCTGGTCGACGGCCACGGTGTCGCCGACGTCCACCAGCCAGCGGACGATCTCCGCGCCCGTCAGCCCCTCCCCCAGGTCGGGCAGCCGGAACTCCTGTGCGCTCATACCGGGTCCTCCTCCCATTGCAGCCGCGCGACCGCGCCCAGCACGCGGTCCACGTCCGGCAGGTGGTGGCGTTCGAGCATCGGCGGCGGGTACGGGATGTCGTGGCCGGTGACGCGCAGGACGGGCGCGGCGAGGTGGTGGAAGCAGCGCTCGGTGACGCGCGCGGCGATCTCCGCGCCGGGTCCCGCGAAGCCCGACGCCTCGTGCACGACGACGGCGCGGCCCGTGCGGCGCACCTCGGCGCAGACCGTCTCGTCGTCGAACGGGACGAGCGTGCGCAGGTCGAGCACGCCGAGGTCCCAGCCCGCGTCCCTCGCGGCGTCGGCGGCGGCCAGGCAGACGGGGACGGCGGGCCCGTACGCGATCAGCGTCGCGTCGTCGCCGCGGCGGCGCAGGACGGCGCGGCCCAGGGGCTCGACGGCGGCGGGCAGTTCGACCGTGTCGTCGCGCGTCCAGTAGAGGCGCTTGGGCTCCAGGAAGACGACCGGGTCGTCGGAGGCGATGGCCTGCCGCAGCAGCCCGTACGCGTCGGCGACGGTCGCGGGGGTGACGACGTGCAGTCCCGGCGTGGCCATGTAGTAGGCCTCGGACGAGTCGCCGTGGTGCTCGACGCCGCCGATGCCGCCGCCGTACGGGACGCGGACGGTCAGCGGCATCGGGAGCGCGCCGCGCGTGCGGTTGCGCATCTTCGCGACGTGGCTGACCAGTTGCTCGAACGCCGGGTAGCCGAACGCGTCGAACTGCATCTCGACCACCGGCCGCAGCCCGTACATCGCCATGCCCGTCGCCGCGCCGAGGATGCCCGCCTCGGCGAGCGGGGTGTCGGCGCAGCGGTCGGGGCCGAACTCGGCGGCGAGGCCGTCGGTGACGCGGAAGACGCCGCCGAGCGTGCCGATGTCCTCGCCGAGGAGGTGGACGTCGGGGTCGTCGGCCAGGGCGTCGCGCAGGGCGCGGTTGAGGGCCTGGGCCAGGGTGGCGCTCACCGGGCGTCCCGCTGTTCGCGCAGGTGGGGGGTGGGGGTGGCGTAGACGTGCGCGAAGAGGTCGGCCGGGTCGGGGGCGGCGTCGGCGGTGAGGGCGGCGCGGAGGCCGGCGGCGTGGGTCTCGGCGTCGGCGCGGGCGGCGCGTTCGGCCTCGTCGGTGAGGAGGCCGTGGGCGCGCAGGTCGCGGGCGAGGAGGGTGAGCGGGTCGCGCTCGCGCCAGGCGGCGACCTCCTCGGGCGGCCGGTAGCGGGTGGCGTCGTCGGCGTTGGTGTGCGCGTCGAGGCGGTAGGTGACGGCCTCGACGAGGGTGGGGCCGCCGCCGGAACGGGCGCGGGCGACCGCCTCGCGCAGCACCTGGAGGACGGCCGGGGCGTCGTTCCCGTCCACGAGGCGGCCGGGCATCCCGTAGCCGATCGCCTTGTGCGCGAGCGAGGGGGCGGCGGTCTGGACGGCGAGGGGGACGGAGATGGCGTACTGGTTGTTCTGCACCAGGAAGACGACGGGGGCGCGCCAGACGGCGGCGAAGTTCAGCGCCTCGTGGAAGTCGCCCTCGGAGGTGCCGCCGTCGCCGACGAGGGCGAGGGCCACCACGTCGTCGCCGCGCAGTCTCGCGGCGTGGGCGAGGCCGGTCGCGTGCGGGAGCTGCGTGGCGAGGGGGGTGCAGAGGGGGGCGACGCGGTGTTCGCGCGGGTCGTAGCCCGTGTGCCATTCGCCGCGCAGCAGGCCGAGTGCGGCGGGGGCGGGGACGCCGCGGGTGATGACGGCGAGGGTGTCGCGGTAGCTGGGGAACAGCCAGTCGCGGGGTTCCAGCGCGAGGGCGGCGGCGATCTGGCACGCCTCCTGGCCGGTGGAGGACGGGTAGACGGCGAGGCGGCCCTGCCGGGTGAGGGCGGTGGCCTGCTCGTTGAGGCGCCGCCCGCGCACCAGCAGGCGGTACAGCTCGGGCCACAGGGTGGGGTCGGGGGTGGCGCCGGTGCCGAGGAGGCGGTGCGGCTCGGGCTCGGGCAGCAGTGCGCGGGCCTCGGCGGGCAGCTCCACGATCGTCATGGGGGCACCTCCTGCTCTCCCTCCCGATTGTTCGGGCAGCGGAACGGATTGGCTACCTGGCGCGAACTCCTGTGGACAGACGGCCACTCCTCCCGTCCCATGGGGACAGGACGTCCACGACGGGGAGGGATTGCCGCATGGTGGGAGGCCAGTTGCCCAGGGCCGGTGAACGGCTGCTGGACGAGGTGGACGAGGCGATCCTGCGGCTGCTGCGGCTGGACGGGCGCGCGTCGATCCGGTCCATCGCCGAGCGGGTGCACATCTCGCGGGCCAACGCGTACGCGCGGGTCGGGCGGCTGCTGGACGAGGGGGTGATCCGGGGGTTCACGGCGCGGGTGGACCACGAGCGCGCCGGGCAGGGCGCGTCGGCGTACATCACGCTGAAGATCCGGCAGGACAGCTGGCGGACGGTGCGGGAGCAGCTGGTGCGGCTGCCGGGCGCGGCGCACATCGCGCTGGTCAGCGGGGATTTCGACGTGCTGCTGCTGGTGCACGCGCCGGACAACCGGGCGCTGCGCGAGCTGGTGCTGACGCGGCTCCAGTCCATCCCCGAGGTGCTGAGCACGCGGACGCTGCTGGTCTTCGAGGAGACGGATCTGCTGCCTGGCGGGTGACGCTCGGCCGGTGACCGATGAGTCGCGGCGGGCGCGGTGGTCTCCAGGGTGACCGCCGGACCACGGCGGTCCGCGGACACCACAGCACGGACACGGAAGAGGTGCGGTCACCATGCGGCTGACGCTGACGCAGTTCATGACGCTCGACGGAGTGGTCCAGGGCCCCGGCGGCCGGGACGAGGACCGCAGCGAGGGGTTCGCCCAGGGCGGCTGGTCGATGCCCTACGGGGACGAGGACTTCGGGCGGCTGGTGGGCGAGGGGTTCGGCCGGGCCGACGCGTTCCTCCTCGGCCGGCGCACGTACGACATCTTCGCCGCGTACTGGCCCCGGGTGACCGACCCGGCCGACCCGGTGGCGTCGCGGCTGAACGAGCTGCCGAAGTACGTCGCCTCCGAGACGCTGGAGCACCCGGCGTGGCGCGGCACGGTCGTGCTCGCCGGGAACGTGGCCGAGCGCGTCGCCGCGCTGAAGGAGCAGGAGGGGCGTGAGCTCCAAATCCACGGCAGCGGGACGCTCGCGCGGTACCTGCTGGAGCACGGCCTGATCGACGAGCTGCGGCTGTTCGTCCACCCGGTGCTGCTGGGCAACGGGCGGCGGCTGTTCGCCGCGGGCGGCCCGCCCGCCGCGCTGCGGCTGACCTCCACCAGCACGACGGCCTCGGGCATCGCCATGCACGTCTACGAGCCGGCGGGCGAGCCGGAGTACGCGGAGGCGCCGCCGCCCGGCGAGCTGTGAGGCGCCCGCGGCGGGTCGTTAGGGCGCGTCTTCCGGGTCTTGTCGGGTCAGGCCGCGTTGTCGGATGCGGTGCCTCGCAAGGCGGAGCATCGCAGCTCGTACTCGGTCGTACTCGCGCGATGCGACAACGCAGCGAGGGGCCGTAGCCGGCAGCGCGGCCCCGGGAAGATCCGGAAGACGCGCCCTAGTGCTCGACCGGGCAGCCCTGGCTGCGGGCGCGGGCCGTGTCGTCGAGGAAGAAGTTGGGCAGCAGGTCGGCCTCGTCGTAGTACCGGTGGTAGACGGGCGTGAGGCCGCCGGAGACCGGGGGCACGATCCAGCTCCAGTCCGCCGGGACGATGCGGCCCTGCGCCTCCTCCCGCTCGATGTGGGTGAGGAAGCGGCGCGACTCGGTGTGGTGGTCGCTGATCTTCACCCCGGCGCGGGCGTACGAGTGGAGGACGGCGACGTTCAGCTCGACCAGGGCGCGGTCCCGCCAGAGCGTCGTCTCGTCCGAGGTGTCGAGGCCGAGCAGCCCGGCCATCACGGGCAGCAGGTCGTACCGGTCGGCGTCCACCAGGTTGCGGGCGCCGATCTCTGTGCCCATGTACCAGCCGTTGAACGGGGCCAGCGGGTAGTCGATGCCGCCGATGGACAGCCGCATGTTCGAGATGGCGGGGACCGCGTGCCAGCGCAGCCCCAGTTCGTCGAACGCGGGCAGCGTCGGGTGGGTCAGCGGCACTTCGAGGACCAGCTCGCGCGGCACGTCGTACAGCTGCGGCTTGTCGCCATGGGTCTGGATGACGAGCGGCAGGACGTCGAACCAGCCGCCGGGCGCCTGCCAGCCGAGCTGCCGGACGAGGTCGGTGAACGCGGTGTGCGCGCCGTCCCCGATGGTGCCGCCCGCCGCGTCGCGGTAGCCGGCGTAGCGGATCAGCTGGCTGTTCCAGACGCGGGGCGCCTCGCGGTACGGGGTGGCGGGCGCGAAGACGGAGATGACCGGGCGTATGCGGCCCTCGTTGGTGGCGAGCCTGAGGTGCTCGCAGAGTCCGCCGTAGATCTCGTCGGCGGTGACCGCGGTGCGGCGGTCCAGGACGCGGAGGCTCTTCCAGTAGAGGCGGCCTATGCACCGGCTGGCGTTGCGCCAGGCGACGCGGGCGCCGAACTGCAGCTCCGCGCTGGTATGGCGGTAGGTCCCGGTATGTTCCAGATGCTCCCGTATCTGACGCAACCGCATCGCCAACGGTATGGGCTGATCGGGATGTTCCACGTGAAACATCCGGATGAAGTCCTCGGCCTCGCCCCAGTCCGGCACCTGCCACTCCGGCGAGACGCGGCGATGACTGCCGGCGGAGGGAAGGCGGTCGGTGGTCATGGATTCTCCCGGGTCGCCTGCGACGCGTGTGTCAGCCCCGAACGGACAGGCTAGTTGATGACGCCGGGCCCGGGGCGGTTATGGGGGGACAGGGCCAATCGTCCGGACGCTACCACTCCGCATGCGAGTTGATCATCCCGGTCGAGGCCCGTCCGCAGACCGCCCCCGACCGCCGCCCGTGCCGGGCCTCTTGCCGCCCGGCGCGCGCCGACGCAGCATCGAGTCATGGACCCAGCACACCGCGCCACCCTCGAAGCCGCCGCCGAGACCATCCGCAGCCGGGCCTACTGGACGCCGTACCCCGAGCACCCCCGCGCGTACGACGGCGACGGCGCCGCCGCGTTCGACGCCCTGCGCGACCGGCGGTTCGAGCTGGGCCAGCCGGGCGCGGACGGCTGGACGGGCGGCGAGGTCTCGCCGTACGGCTTCCCGCTCGGCATCGAGTACGCGCACCACGACCCGGACGTCCTCCTCGGCGCGCTGCGCGCCGCGCTGCCCGCCTGGCGCGACGCCGGGCCGCTGACGCGCGCGCTGACCTGCGTCGAGATCCTCGCGCGGATCAACGGGCGCACCGAGCAGTTCGCCCACGCCGTGATGCACACGACCGGCCAGGCCTACCCGATGGCGCTCCAGGCGGGCGGCCCGCACGCGCAGGACCGCGCGCTCGAAGCCGTCGCGTACGCCTACGCCGAGCAGACGCGCACGCCCCCCACCGCCGCGTGGGAGAAGCCCCAGGGCAGGCGCGGAACGGCCCGGCTGACGCTGGAGTTCACGCCGGTGCCGCGCGGCGTCGCGCTGCTGATCGGCTGTCACACCTTCCCCACCTGGAACGGCTACCCCGGCCTCTTCGCCTCCCTCGCCACCGGCAACCCCGTGCTGGTCAAGCCGCATCCGGGCGCCGTCCTGCCCCTCGCCCTCACCGTGCAGGTGGCCCGCCAGACACTGGCCGACGCCGGTTTCGACCCCAACCTGGTGTGCCTGGCGCCCGAGTACGCCGGTGAGGGCAGCGCCCGCGACCTCGCACTGCGCCCCGAGGTGCGGATCATCGACTACACGGGGTCCAGCGCGTTCGGCGACTGGCTGGAGGAGAACGCGCGCCAGGCCGCCGTCTTCACCGAGAAGGCCGGGGTGAACACCGTGGTCGTCCACTCCACGGCCGACTACCGCGGGATGCTCGCCAACCTCGCGTTCTCCCTCGCGCTCTACAGCGGCCAGATGTGCACCACACCGCAGAACCTGCTGCTCCCCCGCGACGGCATCGACACCGACGAGGGCCACAAGCCGTACGACGCCGTGGTGGCCGATCTCGTCGCCGCCGTCGACGGGTTGCTCGCCGACGAGAAGCGGGCGCTCGGGCTGCTCGGCGCACTGGTGGACGAACGGGTCGGCACCCGCGTCGCCGCCGCCGCGGAGACGGGCGACGTCCTGCTCGCCTCCCGCGCCCTGCACCACCCGGACCACCCGGGGGCCACGGTGCGGACGCCGCTGCTCGTCGCGGCGCGGGACCGGGAGGCGGCGCTGCGCGAGTGGTTCGGGCCGATCGGCTTCGTCGTCCCGGTCGACTCGGCCGACGACGCGCTGGCGCTGCTGCGACGGACGGTGCGGGACCACGGCGCGATGACGGTGCTCGGCCACACGACGTCCCCGGAGGTGGAGGCGGGCCTGGTGGCGGCCTGCCGGGACGAGTGCGCGCAGCTGTCGCTCAACCTGACGGGCCCGGTGCACGTCAACCAGACGGCGGCGTTCGCCGACCTGCACGGCTCGGGCGGCAACCCGGCGGCCAACGCGGCGCTGGTGGACGGCGCGTACATCACCCCACGTTTCCGTACGGTGGAAGTCCGCCGCGGCGCCTAGGCCGCCAGAACCGCCAGGTGGCGTCCAGGACATCGGCGTTGCGCTGCTCCCACTCGGTGGCCTCGCGGACCGCGTCCACCGGGCAGTCCCACACGCGTCCGCTGCTGAGCGGGGCGAGGCGGAGGCGTTCCTCCGTCTGCGCGGTGATGCGCCCGACCCTGCCGGTCCGCGTGTCCACCACGCACGCGCCGTCCGTCCAGGCCATCGCGGGCCCCCTCCGTCCGTCCGTCACCGTCGGGACAACTCTGCTCGCTCCCTGTCGCGGCGGTGCGCCGATTTCCGCCGCATTGCGCAACAGAAGACCCCTTCGGGGGACCTGGTGGGGGGTGAAACGGGACCGCGCGTTCGAATCGCTCGCGTGACGGGCGGCGCCGTGCGGGGCAATATGCCGGACGGGGAGGGCGCTTGTCCCGGGTTCGCGCGCAGTCCGCCCGTATCGGCGACACGTCCCTGTCCGGGCGGGCCGGCCGTCTATACGCTGCGGCGCATGATTCGTGCCGTGTTGTTCGACGCCGGTGAATGCCTGGTGGACGAGAGCCGCGAGTGGGACGGCTGGGCCGCCTGGCTGGGCGTGCCGCGCCACACGTTCTCGGCGCAGTTCGGGGCGACGATCGCGGCGGGCCGCGACCACCTCGACACGTTCCAGGTCTTCCGGCCCGGCTTCGACATGGCGCGGGAGCGCGAGAAGCGCGACACGGTCGGCCAGCCGGAGTGGTTCGGCGAGAACGACCTGTACCCGGACGTCCGCATCACGCTGCGGCTGCTGCGGCAGTCCGGGCTGCTGCTGGGCGTGGCGGCGAACCAGTCGGAGACCACGACGATGATCCTGCGGCGCCTCTTCGAGAGCAGCGTCGACCTCATCGCCACCTCCTGGGACACCGGCGGCATCGCCAAGCCGGACCCGCGCTTCTTCCTGATCATGGCCGAGGCGCTGCGGCTCGCCCCGCACGAGGTGCTGTACGTCGGGGACCGGCTCGACGAGGACGTCAGGCCCGCGCGCGAGGCGGGGATGCGGACGGCGCTGATCCGGCGCGGGCCGTGGGGGCTCGCCAGGCGCCACGACCCGGAGGCGGACCGGCTGCCGACGATGCGGATCAGCGGGCTGCGCGAACTCACCGGCCGCATCGCGACGTACAACGCGGAGCTGGCCGAGGCGGCGGCGGACGCGGCGGAGCTGGAGGCGGCGGAGGAGGCGGCCGGGACGGCGGAGTCACGGCCGTAGATCCGGCCCTTGGTCAGGCGGGGCGGCGCGCCATCCAGTGGTAGAGGGTCATGGCGACGCTGGTGGCCAGGTTGTAGCTGGACACCAGCGGGCGCATCGGGAGGGCCAGCAGCCCGTCCGCCCGCGCGCGCATCTCCGGGGAGAGACCGGCCCGTTCCGAGCCGAACGCGAGCAGCGCGCCGTCCTCCACCGTGACGGACCGCAGGTCGTCGCCCTCCGGGTCGAGCGCGTACAGCGGGCCGTCCGGGAGGGCGTCCACCGCGCGCCGTTCCACCGCCGTGGCCCAGTGGAGCCCGGCGGCGGCGCGCAGGACCGCCGGGTGCCAGGGGTCGACGGTGCCGGTGGTGACGACGCCGCCCGCGCCCGCCCCGGCGGCGAGGCGGACGACGGCGCCGATGTTGCCGAGGTGGCGCGGGTTGTCGAGGACGACGACCGGCGCCGTACGGGCGGGCGCGCGCGGCGCGGGCACGGCCAGCGCGGCGACGCCGGTGGGGTGCGGGCGCGGGACGAGCGCGGCGAGCGTCGCGGGGGCCACGGGCGTCAGCAGCGCGTCCAGGGCAGGCGCGGTGTCCGGGGCGAGGTCGCGGGCGAGCGCCAGCGTGGCGGCCTTGTCGGCCGTGACGGCGAGCGGCAGTTCGGCGCCGAAGCGGACGGCGTGCTTCACGGCGTGGAAGCCGTCGAGCAGCACCGTCCCCCCTGCGGCGAGGGCGTGCCAGCGGTCGGCGGGGTCGTACGTCACCTGGGGGCGGCCGTCTCGCGTTCGGCGGCGCGCTGCTCCGGCAGGGGCGCGGCGGCCGCCTCCGAGCCGGGCGGCGGGGCGAGGCGGCGGCGTACGGACGGGGGCAGGAGCCGTTCCGCCGCGAGCCGCAGCCGGGAGCCGCCCCACAGGAGGAACGCGGTCGGCAGGAACACGCTGTCCATCGCGATCATCGCCAGGGAGAAGAACGGCAGGCCCATCAGCACGGCGATGCCGAGGTGTTCGGCGACCATGGCGAACAGCAGGACGTTCTTGGCGCGCCGGTTGAGCAGCGCGAAGACGAAACCGACCTGCACGAAGACGGTGCCGTAGCTCATCGCGAGGACGAGGTAGCCGTTAGCGGAGAGGAAGTCGGTGAGCCAGGGCCACGGGGTGAAGTAGTCCAAATTCATGGGGTAGTAGACGGCCGTGCCGTCCTGCCAGCGCGAGCCCTGGATCTTGTACCACCCGGCGGTGGCGTAGATCAGGCAGACCTCGCACATGATCACGAGCAGGGCCGCGTTGTGCGCGAGGTTCGCGATCATGTCGGCGACGACGCGCGGCTCGCCCGGCGCGTGGCGGCGCAGCAGCCACCACACGGCGTGCGTGGCCCACATCCCGCCGAAGAACAGGCCCCAGACGACGCTGTCGAGCTTCCCCGAGACGATCGCCCCGAACAGCGCGGCGCCCGACGCGGCCCACAGCGCGATGCCCACCGGGTCGGCGGCGTCGCGCGGCGTACGGGCGGCGCGGCGGGCGTCGAGCGACCAGACGCGGGCGCAGCGGGTGAGCGTGAGGTACATCGACATGAGGTGGATGACGTTGTCGCCGCCGTCGCCCATGAAGATGCTGCGGTTCTGGAGCGACAGCACGCCGACCATGAACAGCAGCGTCGCCAGCCGGGTGCGCCAGCCCAGCAGCAGCGCGACGCTCGCGAGGATCGTCAGGTGGTAGACCAGCTCGAACCACAGGTGCGAGTCCGTCCACAGCAGGACGCTGAACGCCTGGTTGTCCGCGGTGAAACGGGCGGCGAGGTCGAGTCCCCACGGGCTGTCGGGCCCGTACAGCTCGCCGCGGTGCGGCCATTCGCGCAGCAGGAACCCGAGCATCGTCACCGCGAAGCCGATGCGGACGATGGCGGTCTGGTACGGGCCGAGGGCGCGGCGCGTGACGTGGCCGATGCCGCGGGCGAGGGCGGCGTCGAAGCCCTTGCTGACACCCTTGAAGGGGGACGGGGGCAGTTCGCGGGGCGTGGTGGGTGTGGCGTTCACGAGGCGTCCTCCGCCGTGTCGTCCCGCGCGTCGTCCCGTACGTCGTCCCGCACGTCGGCCGGCAGGTCCTCCGGCTCCACGGGCCACCACTCCATCTCCAGGTGCACGGTGCTCGTGTCGAAGTCCTCGGCGCGCCAGTCCGGCGCGGGCACGCGGGTGCGCGCCTCGCGGAACTGGAGGCGTTCCACCGTCGTCACGTCCATCGTCCCGCTCAGCCGCAGCAGCGCGATGCGCCGCAGGTACGCCTCGGACAGCTCGCCGCGCAGGCCGATGGGCTCGCCCTCCTCGGTGTGGGCGCCGGTGAGGAAGTCCCAGCCGCGCCGCAGGACGTTCTGGTCGGCGTGGCTCGGCAGGAGGCTGCCCCTGATGTTCTCGATGTCCATGGCGGTGAGGTCGATCCAGTCGGAGACGCGGGTGCCGCCGTCGGCATCGGCCGTCTCGACGCGCACCTCGACGGCCACGTCGCGCTGGAGCGGGTTGGGCGCGAAGAGCTTCCAGTTCTGCTCGAACTCGGGCAGCACGTAGTCCCGCGCGCCCTCGGCCTCCTCCCGCACCGTGTTGGACGGCGCGACGTAGAGGAAGACCATCGCCAGGTGCACCACCGTGTAGACGGCCAGGCCGCCGAGCGCGAGGGCGACGACGAGCCGGGACGGCCACGACAGGGCGCGCAGCCGCACGGTCTCGGTCGCGGCGTCCCGCAGGCCGCCGCCGTCCGCGGCGGCGGGTCTGCGCTCCCCGGCCGCGCCGTGGCCGTGGCCGTCGTCGGCGCCGGCGCCCCGCGCCGTCGTCCCGTCCCTGTCGTGCACCGGCGTGCCGGACGGACCGGACTCGTCCGGTCCCGGCTCGGATGGCAGCATGTTCCGTCCGCTCCCCCGCGACTGCTCTCTCGCCTGACCCGTGCACGGTACCGGGCGGCGGGCGGCCTTGACACGCCGGTGGGCCCCGCCCACCATCGAAAGGGACGAACGGTCACCTGAGGGGAGGCCGGACGCATGCCGGTCACCGACGACCAGGCGGGCACCGCCGCGCTCGACCGCTTCGAGCGCGCCGTCGCCGCCGAGACCCGCATCGAGCCGCGCGACGAGATGCCCGACGCGTACCGCGCCACGCTCGTCCGGCAGATCGCGCAGCACGCGCACTCCGAGATCATCGGCATGCAGCCCGAGGCGAACTGGATCACGCGCGCCCCCTCGCTGCGCCGGAAGGCGATCCTGATCGCCAAGGTGCAGGACGAGGCGGGGCACGGGCTGTACCTGTACGGCGCGGCCGAGACGCTCGGCGTGAGCCGCGCCGAGCTGCTCGACAAGCTGCACGCGGGCCGCCAGAAGTACTCGTCGATCTTCAACTACCCGACGCTGACCTGGGCGGACGTCGGCGCCATCGGCTGGCTGGTGGACGGCGCGGCGATCACGAACCAGGTGCCGCTGTGCCGCTGTTCGTACGGCCCGTACGCCCGCGCGATGGTGCGGATCTGCAAGGAGGAGTCGTTCCACCAGCGCCAGGGCTACGAGCTGCTGCACACGCTCGCCCGGGGCACGGCGGAGCAGCGCGCGATGGCGCAGGACGCGGTGGACCGGTGGTGGTGGCCGTCGCTGATGATGTTCGGCCCGCCGGACGCGGACTCGCCGCGCACCGAGCGCTCGGTGGCGTGGCGGATCAAGCGGCACACGAACGACGAGCTGCGGCAGCGTTTCGTGGACATCTGCGTGCCGCAGGCGGAGTCGCTCGGGCTGACGCTGCCCGACCCGGACCTGCGGTGGGACGGGGAGCGCGGGCACTGGGACTTCGGGCCGATCGACTGGGACGAGTTCCACGCCGTGCTGCGCGGCGAGGGCCCGTGCAACGAGGAGCGGCTCGCGCGCCGGCGCCGGGCGCACGAGGACGGCGCGTGGGTACGGGAGGCCGCCGCGGCGTACGCGGCCAAGCGCGCGGGGAGGGCGGCGGCGTGAGCGGAGGCGGCGGGGAAGGCACGGACTGGCCGCTGTGGGAGGTGTTCGTACGCCCCCGGCGCGGCCTCGCGCACACGCACGCGGGCAGCCTGCACGCGCCCGACGCCGAACTCGCCCTCCGCAACGCCCGCGACCTCTACACCCGGCGCGGCGAGGGCGTGTCCCTGTGGGTCGTCCCCGCCGACGCCATCGCCGCGTCGTCGCCGGACGAGCGCGACCCGTTCTTCGCCCCCGCGGCCGACAAGCCGTACCGGCACCCGACGTTCTACGAGGTGCCGGACGGGGTGCGCCACCTGTGAGCGAGGTCCTGCCGCTCGCGGACGACGCGCTGGTCCTGTCGCACCGCCTCGCCGAGTGGGCGGGGCACGCGCCGGTGCTGGAGGAGGAGGTCGCGCTCGCCAACCTCGCGCTCGACCTGCTGGGCCAGGCACGGGCGCTGTACGGCCTGGTGGGCGACGAGGACGAGCTGGCCTTCCTCCGGGAGGAACGCGCCTTCCGCAACGCCCAGCTCACCGAGCAGCCGAACGGCGACTTCGCCCACACCATCGCCCGCCAGCTGTACTTCTCCACCTACCAGGAGCTGCTGTACGCACGCCTCGCCCCCGGCGCCGGTGACCTGGCCGCCATCGCGGCGAAGGCCCTGTCCGAGGTCGCCTACCACCGCGACCACGCCGTCACGTGGACGCTGCGGCTCGGCGACGGGACGGACGCGAGCCACGCCCGGATGCAGCGGGCGGCGGACGCGCTGTGGCGCTACACGGGCGAGCTGTTCCACCCCGTCGTGTCCGGCGTGGACTACCCGGCGCTGCACGCTGCTTGGACCGCCCGTGTCTCCGCCGTCCTCACCGAAGCGACGCTGACCGTCCCCGCCACGTCGCCGCGCCGCGCGGGCGGCCTCGGCCGCGACGGCGTGCACACCGAACCGTTCGGCCGCATGCTCGCCGAGATGCAGCACCTGCACCGCAGCCACCCGGGCGCGTCCTGGTGACCCCGGCGGCTGACTTCCGCGCGCTGGCCGGGGCGGTACCCGACCCCGAACTCCCGGTGCTGACACTGGCCGAGCTGGGCGTGCTGCGGAACGTGCGTGTGGACGACGGCCCGCACGTCACCGTCGATCTCACCCCCACGTACCTCGGCTGCCCCGCCGTCGAGACCATGGCCGACGACATCCGCAGCACCCTCACCGCCCACGGCGCGGCATCCGTCACCGTCCGCACGGTCCACGCGCCGCCCTGGTCGACCGACGACATCACACCGGCGGGCCGCGCCAAGCTCGCCGCCGCGGGAATCGCCCCGCCGCGCCCGCACCGCGGCGGACCGGTTCTCGTGCCCCTCACACACCCGGTGCGCTGCCCCCACTGCGGCAGCGCGGACACGGAGTTGCTCAGCCGCTTCGCGTCCACTGCATGCAAAGCACTGCGCCGGTGCACCGCCTGCCGCGAGCCTTTCGACCACTTCAAGGAGCACTGAGAGGAGCACCGGACCTTGCCGTTCCATCCGCTCACGGTGGCGCGTCTCGACCGTCTCACGGACGACGCGGTCGCGATCACCCTCGCCGTGCCGCCCGGCCTGCGCGCCGCGTTCCGCCACGTACCCGGGCAGCACCTCACCGTGCGGCACGCGGGGGTGCGGCGCACGTACTCGCTGTGCAGCCCGGCGGGCAACGGGCGGGCAGAGGTGACGATCGGGGTGCGGCTGATCCCCGGCGGCGCCTTCTCGACGCACGCGGTGACGGCGCTGGCCGCCGGGGACAGGCTCGACGTGATGCCGCCGCGCGGCCGGTTCACGCTGCGCCCCGCGCCGGGGCACTACGCGGCGGTGGCGGGCGGCAGCGGGATCACGCCGGTGCTGTCGATGGCGGCCTCGCTGCTGGCGGCGCGGGCGGACGCGCGGTTCACACTGCTGCGCAGCGACCGGACGGCGGGCAGCGCGATGTTCCTCGACGAGGTGGCGGACCTCAAGGACCGCTATCCCGGCCGCTTCCAGCTGGCGCACGCGCTGACGCGGGAAGAGCGGCAGGCCGGGCTGCCGACGGGCCGCCTCGACGCGGCACGGCTGCGCGGCCTGCTGGCCGCGCTGGTCCCGCCGGACGCGGTGACGGCCTGGTACCTGTGCGGGCCGCCGGGACTGATCGACGCTGCGCGCGTCGCACTGCGGGCGCTCGGAGTGCCGGGCGAACGGGTGCACAGCGAGCTGTTCCTGACGGCGGCGCCCGACGCAGACCTGCCGCCGCCCGCACCCGTCTCCCCTTCCGCGACCATCCTCACCGCCATGCTCGACGGCCGCGGCACCACCTGCGCCGCCCCCACCGGCGAACCCCTGCTCTCCGCACTGCTGCGCGCCCGCCCCGACGCCCCGTACGCCTGCCGCGGCGGCGTCTGCGGCACATGCCGCGCCCGCCTCACCGAGGGCCGCGTCCACCTCGACCGCAACGACGCGCTGGAGGACGACGAACTGGCCGCGGGCTACGTACTCGCCTGCCAGGCCCGCCCCCTCACCGGCCGCATCACCCTGGACTTCGACGCCTGACAGGATGGCCCCACCGGTCCGCGCCGCGACCGGACACACCGCACGACCGGGGAACGGTGGGACATGACCGGCAGGCCCCTGCTGAACCGCAGGCTCGAAGGACTCGGGACGACGATCTTCGCCGAGATGTCGGCCCTCGCGGTCAGGACCGGCGCGATCAACCTCGGCCAGGGCTTCCCCGACACGGACGGCCCCGAGTCCGTACGGGAGGCCGCCGTCCGGGCCCTGCGCGACGGCCGCGGCAACCAGTACCCGCCCGGCCCCGGCGTCCCCGAACTGCGCACCGCCATCGTCGACCACCAACGCCGCTTCTACGGCCTCGACTTCGACCCCGACACCGAGGTCCTGGTCACGGCGGGCGCGACCGAGGCCGTCGCGGCGGCGATGCTCGCGCTGCTCGAACCGGGCGACGAGGTCATCGCGTTCGAGCCGTTCTACGACTCCTACGCCGCCTGCATCGCGATGGCCGGCGCCACGCGCGTCCCGCTCACCCTCCGCGCCCCCGACTTCCGCCCCGACATGGAACGGCTCCGCACGCTGATCACCCCGCGCACCCGCCTGCTCCTCCTCAACTCCCCCCACAACCCGACGGGCATGGTCCTCACACGCGAGGAGGCGACGGCCATCGCCCGCCTCGCCGTCGAGCACGACCTGCTGGTGGTGACCGACGAGGTGTACGAGCACCTGGTCTTCGAGGGCGAACACATCCCACTCGTCTCCCTGCCGGGCATGCGCGAGCGCACGGTGTCCATCTCCTCGGCCGGCAAGACGTTCTCCTTCACCGGCTGGAAGATCGGCTGGGTCACGGCCTCCGCCCCCCTGGTCGCGGCCGTGCGCACCGCGAAGCAGTTCCTCACCTATGTGAGCGGCGGACCCTTCCAGTACGCGGTCGCGGAAGCCCTCCGGCTGCCTGACACCTACTTCGCGGACTTCCGCGCGGACATGCGGGCCAAGCGGGACCTGCTCGCGGGCGGCCTGGAACGGGCGGGCTTCACGGTCTTCCGCCCGGCCGGTACGTACTTCGTCACCACCGACATCCGGCCCCTCGGTGAGAACGACGGTGTCGCCTTCTGCCGTGCGCTCCCGGAACGCGCGGGCGTCGTCGCCGTCCCGAACGCGGTCTTCTACGACGACCCCGAAGCAGGCCGCACCCAAGTCCGCTTCACCTTCTGCAAGCGCACCGAGGTGCTGACAGACGCGGTGGACCGACTCCGCAAGGCATTCGCAGGCTGACCACCACCCCACGGGACAGGCCGACGCTTGCCGTACCGGCAGGGACAGACGTGAAAATCTTCGGTACGTGGAAGGAGGGTCGATCGTGAAGACCATGACGTATGCGGAGTCGCACGCGCGGTACGCCGAGGTGCTCGACTCCGTCACCGACGACCGCGAAGAGGTCGTGATCACCCGGGCCGGACACGAGCCGGTCGTCATCGTCTCCCTTGAGGACTACGAGTCCCTGAAGGAGACGGCGTACCTGCTGCGCAGCCCGGCCAACGCCCGGCGCCTGCTCGCGTCCGTCGACGAGCTGGAGAACGGCGGCGGACCCGTGCGCGAGCCTGCGACCGACGAGTAGGTGCCACGAGTCGAAGACCACCATTTCCCCTGCCTGGGAGGACTACCTGTGGTGGCGGCTTCAGGACCGGAAGATCCTCAAGGGCATCGGCAAACCGGAACCACTCAAGCACGGATTCCAGGGCTGCTGGTCACGCCGCTCACTCGGTGTCCTTTGGGTGCCGTGGAGAGGCGTACACGAGGATCACCGTGGTGGTCTCCACGCTGACCAGGTACCGCACTCGACCGCCGCCGGTGACCTCGTACTCCCACTGTTCGAGGTCGGACCCCTTCCACAGCCTGGTGGCGTGCCTCCCTCGCAACTGGTGCTGTCGGCCCCAGTTCGCTCGGGAAAGGGGGTCGTTCCGTAACGCGTCCAGGCAACGGTGCGCGTTCGGCAGCGCCAGTCGGCACAGCTCCTCCCAGCCCGTCACCGCCTCCGTCGTGCCGAAGACGACGTGCCATCCGGTGAGTGGCGGAGCACTGACCCGATCTCCCTTCTTGGGACTCACTCCCCTGCCTCGACCGGGCCGAGGAGGTCGCCGTCGAGCGGACGCTGCGCCTCCCTGAGCTGGTCGGGGTCGGCGTTGATACGGGCCGAGGCACGCCAGGAGACGATCGCGCGGTGCACGGCGTCGTCGGCGTCCAGTTCGGCGGCGTCGGACAGCGCTTCGAGGAGTTCGACGGTGAAGGCCCGGACCTCCTCCGCGTCGAGGTGCCGCACCCAGGGGAACACCTCGGGCAGCGCGAGGAGCAGCGACTTGGCGCCGTCGTCCTGCTTCATCAAGGCGAGGAAGAGCCGTGACGCGGTGGTCAGGCTCTCCTCGGCGTACTCCGCGCGCGCGACGGTCGTCAGCACCATGTCGGGTGCGTCCCGATGGGTCACCCGGAGACGTCCGAGAGCGGCGGCTCTGGCCGCCACGCCCTTGGGGTTGCGGGAAAGATCGGTGAAGGAGACGGACGCCGTCTCGGAGCGCAGACGCACGGTTGCCATATTCAGACTGTACTCAGACTGCAATCTGAGTGCAAGCGGTCCTGCTCGGCGTCCGACCCCCAGCCGCCCGGCGCGGCGGCTATTTTGTGCGCATGCCCCTGAAGCACACGACGGTCCATGTGGACACCCGGGATCTGGCCCTCATCGAGGAGGCGGCGACCCGTCATCCGTGAGGGTGTCCGTCTCGCGGCGAGGCTGAACCGTGTCCGGGACGAGCCGCCGGTCACCCCCACCCGCGCTGCGGACGACCGCGCCTGACGCGCGGGCCGTCACTCCGCCCAGGGGAGGGGGCGGGGGGTGGCGTCGGACGGGGTCGTGACGCGGCCTGCCGCCGGCATGCAGACGACGAGTTCCGCGCCCTCGTCCCCCGCCGTGATCCGCCGTTCGGCGCCGGGCGGGAGGACGAGGGCCTGGCCCGCCGTGACCCGTTCCTCGCCCGTTCCGGTCGTGACGGTGATCGCGCCGGTCAGCGGCAGCCAGATCTGTTCACGGTCGATCACGTGCACCGGGCCCTGGGCGCCCGGCGCCATGCGGGCGGTCCAGACGGACGTCTCGGCCGCGCCCTGCGCGGGGGTGGCGCGGCGGGTCATGACGGCGTTCGGCGTGGTGATGACGTCGTCGGAAGCGGGGGTGACGACAGGCATGGGTGACCTCCGGGAACGAGGAAGCGATGCGAGTAAAGGAGCTTTACCCGCCGCCCGAGTAAAGCACCTTTACCCACCTGTGTCACCATGGACCCGTGCCGGACGACCACACCCACGACCCCCTGCGCGACCTGGAGCTGGGCTTCCTCCTCGGGCTCGGCTACCAGACGCTCGTCGCCGAGTTCACCGCCCGCCTCGCCGACCGCGGTGAGGACGGCCTGCGGCCCGCGCACGGCCTCGCGTTCCAGGCCCTCGGCCCGCACGGCGCCACCGGCAGCGAGCTGGCACAGCGGCTCGGCGTCACCAAGCAGGCGGCCGGGCAGCTCGTGGACGACCTCGAACGCCGCGGCTACGTCCGGCGCGAGCCGCACCCGGCGGGCGGCCGCCGCAAGCTCGTCGTCCTCACCCCCGCCGCCCACCGGCACCTGGCCGTCGCGGGCGAGGTGCTGCACGGCCTGGAACGCGAACTGGCCGACCGCCTCGGCGGCCCCGCGGAACTGGCCCGGCTACGGGACGGCCTCGCCACCCTCGTACGGGAGTTGGCGGGCGACGACCCGCCCCCGCTGCGTCCCGTCTGGTAGCGGAGCCCGCGGCTGTTTCCGCCAGAAGGCAACGAACGGTCAACACCCGCGCCGCAGCGGAGCGTTGCCCTCCGGCCTACGCTGCTCGTCACTGCCCCCCGTTCACCTGGGCGATCGGAGAGAACCATGGGACGACGCAGCGGACTCGCCGCCGCCGTACTGCCGCTGGCACTGGTCACGGCCGGACTCGCGGGCGCCCCCGCGGCCGTCGCGGGCGAGAGCGGCGCCGACGCCTGCACCCACCCGGCGTGGAGCAATGAGGACCCGGGAACCGACGAGCTGCGCGGCGCGGAGACCGAGGCACCGGTCCGCAGCGGCCCCAACGAGGGCTGCAGCACGGTCGGTTACCTGCACTACGAGACCGTCTACCTCGACTGCTTCGTGGTCAACTCGGCCGGGAACACGTGGTCGCACATCCAGTTCACGTCCTCCATCGGGAAGAAGGTCAGCGGCTGGATCTACGACCCGCATCTGGCGGGCAACGGTTCCGGCTACTACTGCTGACCGCCGCCCGGAACCGCCCGGCCCGGCTCGTCAGCCGAGCGCGATCGAGTAGGGCGCGAAGCGCCGCGTGATGTCGCCGGGGAGGTCGGGCGCGCCCAGGATCATCAGGTCGCAACGCGCGTCCCCGGTGAGCCCGTTGGCGGCGAGCCAGTCGCCCAGTTCGGGGTGGCGGTCGTCCACGTCGTACCGCAGCGGCAGCCCGGCGGGCGCGCCCGCGGCGAGGCGGGCGACCAGCGCCTGCGCCGTCGCCAGGTCGCGCGCGACGACGGGCCCGGCGACCGTCGCCCCCGGCTGCGGCCACGCCGCCGCGAAGCCGGTGAGCCGCCCGTCCGCCTCGGCGACGAGGAACTGGTCGGCGAAGGACGGCAGCCGCGTCAGCAGCTCCGTCCTGTCCGTGCCGAACGCGGGCAGGTCGAAGGCGAGGATGCCCGGCAGGTCGGACGCGGTGGCCGACCGCACCCCGGCGGACTCGCGCGCGGGCGCGGGCCTGGCGCCGGTGAAGCGGCCGCGTACGGTCGTGACGCTCCCGACCGCGTGGAAGCCGAGCCGTTCGTACAGGGGCCTGCCGGGGGCCGTCGCGGCGAGGAAGACGGGCAGCCCCCCGGCCTCGGCGACGGCGTGCCCGACCAGTCGGCGCCCGAGGCCGCGCCGCCCGTACCGCTCGGCGGTGAGGACCATGCTCAGGCAGCGGTACGCGTCGGTGTACGGGGTGGAGACGACCGTGGCGATCAGGCCGCCCGCCGGGTCGTCCGGCGGCGCGTCGATGCCGTAGCCGGTCCCGGCGACCAGCAGGAGCCGCCACTTGTGCGCCTCCCGGGGCCAGCCGCGGCTCACCGCCAGGTCGAGGCACGCGCCGAGGTCGGCGGGGCCGAGGCGCCGGATCGGCAGCGCGTCCGGTTCGAGAGGGGCCGAGTCGGGCGGTGCGGTCGTCGTCACCCGTCCAGCCTCCCCGATCGGCGGGTGCCGGGGCGACCCGTTTGCGCGAGTGGTCCGTCACACGCGCGGTGCGCGCCCCCGGCGCACGGCGCCCGCCGAACGGGCGGCGCGCGGCCCGGAGATGGCGCTGGGCGCACACGCCGGGTAGGCATGTGCCCATGACGGAGACCCCCGCGCCCGACCTGCTGCCCACCACCCGCCGCGCACTCGACCACCGCCTCGCCACCGCGCAGGCGCGCGGCCGTACGCCCTCCCTGCTCGGCGCGCTGGTCCGCGACGGACGCACCGTCTGGTCGTCCGCGCGTGGCGAACTGCCGGACGGCGCCGACCCGGCCGACGTCCAGTACCGGATCGGGTCCCTCACCAAGACGCTGACCGCTGTCGTTGTGTTGCGGCTGCGCGACGAGGGGCTGCTCGGCCTCGGCGACCCGGTCGGCGCCCACCTCGACGTGCCGCACGCGCCGGGCGCGACCGTCGCGCAGCTGCTGTCCCACGCGTCCGGGCTCGCCGCCGAGGCGCGCGGGCCATGGTGGGAGCGCACGCCGGGCGAACTGCGCCCCCGGCTGCCCGACGTCTTCGGCGCCGACCCGCTCAAGCACGCGGCGGGGCGCCGCTTCCACTACTCCAATCCCGGCTACGCGGTGCTCGGCGCCCTGGTGGAGAAACTGCGCGGCGCGCCGTGGTCCGACGTGCTGCGGGACGAGGTGCTGCTGCCGCTCGGCATGGACCGCACGTCCCCGCTGCCGCAGGCCCCGCACGCGCAGGGCTGGGCCGTCCACCCGTACGCCGACGTCCGGCAGCCGGAGCCCGCCGTGGACACCGGACGCATGGCGCCCGCCGGGCAGTTGTGGTCCACGCTGCGGGACCTCGCGGCCTTCGCGGCGTTCCTGTCGGGGCAGACGCCGGACGACGCGGTTCTCGCGCGGGCGACGCTCGCCGCGATGCGCGTCCCCGCCGCCCCGCCCGAGGCGGGGGACTGGGACACGTCGTACGGGCTCGGCGTCCAGCTGTTCCGGCGGAACGGGCGGCTGCTCGCGGGGCACGGCGGCTCGATGCCCGGCTTCCTGGCGAGCGTGGTGACCTGCCCGGACGAACGGCTCGCGGCCGTCACGCTGGCCAACGCCACGTCGGGGCCGCCGATCACCGGCATCGCCGCCGACCTGCTGGCCCTGGCCGCCGACGCCGAGCCGGCGTTCCCCGAGCCGTGGCGGCCGATGCCCGCCACCGACGCGGACCCGGCGCTCGTCGCGCTCACCGGCACCTGGTACTGGGGGACGACGCCGTACGCGCTGCGCCTCTCCGCGGGCCGTACGGTGACGCTCGGCCCGGCGCAGGGGCCGGGGCGCCGGTCGGCCTTCCGGCCCGAGGGGGACGACGCGCGGACCTGGACGGGCGTCGACGGGTACTACGCGGGCGAGACCCTGCGCGCCGTCCACCACCCCGACGGGCGGGTCAGCCACCTCGACCTCGGCACGTTCGTCTTCACCCGCGAACCGTACGATCCCGCCGCGCCGCTGCCGGGCGGAGCCGACCCCGGCGGGTGGCGTTGATCACACGGCACGGGTCCCGCGCGTACGGAAAGTGTCAGAGCGCCAGCTTGTAACCGACGTGCGTGGGCTGGAATCCGAGCCGCTCGTAGAAGCGGTGGGCGTCTTCGCGCGAGCGGTCGGACGTCAGCTGGACGAGGACGCAGCCGAGCCGCCGCGCCTCCTCCACCGCGAGCCGGACGACCTCGCCGCCGATGCCCCCGCCCCGCAGGTCGGAGCGCACGCGCACCGCCTCGATCAGCGCACGTGCGGAGCCCTGCCGGGACAGCCCGTACAGCACGGCCAGTTGGAGCGTGCCGACCGTGCGGCCGTCCTGCTCCGCGACGAGGAGGTGCTGTGACGGGTCGGCGTCGATGCGGGCGAACGCGGCGAGGTACGGGGCGAGTTCGGCGGGATTTTCGCGCGTCGCGCCCAAGTGGTCGTCGGCGAGCATCGCGACGATGTCGGGGACATCCGTGGCCGTCGCGGGGCGCAGGGTGATATTCATGGCGGCAGTCTAGGAATGCGACACTGGGGAAAAGCTCAGCGGGAGGACCGAAAGGGCGTAAGGGCACGAAAGGCGCGTCACCGTCAGGGGCTTGTGTCTCAGCCGTATAACGGTAAGGTCGGAGCCGCATCCAAGCGGTGAGAAGCCGTTCAGTTTATGGGATGCGGGGGGCGTGAGGGCCGGGATTTCCGGTTCACCACCCGCTCCTGGTGAGCAGGCTGTCACGCTGTGCCACCAGGGGTTGATCGAGGCGAGGCAGGGTCATGACCGCGATATCGGCCGGTGACGGCGCCACCAGCACCACCACGGGGAACGGGCACGGACCCGGTGGCGGCAGACCGCCCTCGCGCGACGCGCTGATCATCCGCCGGACCCTCGCGGCGATCGAGCCGGTGGCCGACAAGGCCACCTCGTATTTCTACGCGCTTCTCTTCCTCCAGGCGCCGCAGCTGCGGGAGTTGTTCCCGGCCGCCATGGACGCCCAGCGCGACCGCCTCTTCGGCGCCCTCCTCGTCGCCGCCGAACACATCGACGACACCGCCGCGTTGACCGAATACCTGGACAACCTCGGCCGCGGCCACCGGAAGTACGGCACCCGTTCCGAGCACTACCCCGTCGTCGGCGAATGCCTGATGTCCGCGCTGGAGCGCTACGCGGGCAGCGCCTGGGGCGAGGACGCCGAGGGCGCGTGGGTCCGCGCGTACACCGCCATCTCGCAGATCATGATCGACGCGGCGGCCGACGACGAGCTGCGCGCCCCGCCGTTCTGGTACGCCGAGATCGTCTCCCACGAGCGCAGGACGAACGACGTCGCCGTCGTCACCCTCCGCCCCGACCAGCCCTACCCGTACCGCGCCGGGCAGTACGCCGCCATCGAGACGCCGTGGTGGCCGCGCGTGTGGCGGTACTACTCGTTCGCCTCGTCGCCGCGCTCGGACGGGCTGCTCTCCTTCCACGTCAAGTCGGTCCCGGCGGGCTGGGTCTCCCGCGCCGTCGTCCACCGCGCGCGGCGCGGCGACGTCATCAGGATCGGCCCCCCGGCCGGGTCGATGACGGTCGACCACGCCTCGTCGCGCGGCCTGGTCTGCGTCGGCGGCAGCACCGGCATCGCGCCCATCAAGGCGCTCGTCGAGGACGTCGCCGCGCACGGCGGACGCCGCCAGGTGGACGTCTTCTTCGGCGCCAACCGCGACGCGGAGCTGTACGACCTCGACTCCTTCCTCGACCTGGAGCGGCGCCTGCCGTGGCTGTCGGTGCGCCCGGTGGTCGCCGAGTTCGCCACGCGCGGCCTCCCGGGGCTGCTGCCCGAGGCGGTGGCGCAGTTCGGTCCGTGGCGGGAGAGCGACGGGTATCTGTCGGGGCCGCCGCAGATGATCCGCAAGAGCGTCGCGGCCATGGTCTCGGCGGGCATTCCCGCCGACCGGATACGGCATGACTTCATGGGGACTCTGGTGGGCTCGTCGCAGTAGGCGACCGCAGTGGGAGAAGTGGTGTGGGGGTCATGGGAGGCATGTCAGGAGCGGGGACCGGCGGGTCCCGGGGACGCCACAGGAACGCGCGGATGCTGCCCGTACGGCGCGGCCGGCCACCGGTGCCGGACACACCGCCCGCACCGCCCGTGCCGGTCGCACCACCGGCCCCGCCGCCGGGGCCGCCCGCCCTTCCCGCGGCGCCACCGCCGCCGCCCCTGCCCCGGGCCGCCGGTCGCCCCGGCAGCGACGGGGAGCACGCGGTGCAGCGCGCGCTGGGCAGCGAGGACCGCGCGCAGCGGTTCTACGACGACCAGGTGCTCGACCATCTGAACGAGCGGATGCGGGAGTTCGTCGCGCGCCAGGAGATGTTCTTCCTCGCCACGGCAGACCGGCACGGCGAGTGCGACAACACGTTCCGCGCCGGGCCGCCCGGCTTCCTGCACGTCCTGGCCCCCGACGCGCTCGCCTTCCCCGAGTACCGGG
This sequence comes from Streptomyces sp. NPDC049879, assembly GCF_044461265.1. Classification (NCBI taxonomy): domain Bacteria; kingdom Bacillati; phylum Actinomycetota; class Actinomycetes; order Kitasatosporales; family Streptomycetaceae; genus Streptomyces; species Streptomyces sp. NPDC049879. Next base: position 356,030 of record NZ_JBITKT010000002.1, read on the forward strand.
GCAACGGCGTCCACGCCTCGCTCGGCAACATCTCCGAGAACCCGCACGCGGGCCTCCTGCTGCTCGACTTCGAACGCGCCCGCATCGGCCTGCACATCAACGGGCGCGCCCGGATCGTCGGCGACGCCGAGCTGCGCGCCCGCCACCCCGAGCTGCCCGCCGACCCGGTGCCGGGCCGCCGCGCCGAGGTGTGGGTGCGGGTGGACATCGAGGAGGCGTACATCCACTGCGCCAAGCACATCCCGCACCTGGCGCGCGTCGACCGCAGGGCCGCCCGCGAGTGGGGGACGGACGATCTGCGGCGCAAGGGCGGCGACTTCTTCGGCGCGGCGCGCGAGGCGCAGGTCAGGCGGGCGCGCGAGCTGGCGGGGCGTCCGGCGCAGGCCGCGCTGCCGCCCGCCGACGCATCCCCGCCGGCCGTGCCGCCCGTACCGTCCCCGCCGCCGTCCGCCGAGGCGTGGCGCGAGGAGGCGCGGCGGGCGCTGGAACGGGCGCAACGCGCCGCCGCCGGTCCCGCGGGCGGGGGCGGGGGGACCGACTGGTTCGGTTCGGGAGCGGGCTGAGGGCGGCGCGGCTCAGCTGAGGTCGGGCGCGAGCAGCGCCAGGATGCCCGGGATGTTCCTGACCAGGTAGGCGGCGAGCGTCCCGGGCACGATGTCGGCCGAGACGAGGCCGCGGGGCGTGAACGGCAGCCGCACGATCTCGTACGTGCCGCGCGGCTCGTCCACCTCGGGGCCGTGCCGCTGGGCGGGGTCCATCGAGGCGAGGCGGCAGACGAAGAAGTGCTGCACCTTGAGACCGCCGGGCGGCACCACCTCGCCGGGCTCGGGGGTGTGCGGCACGGTGTCCACGAAGGCGGGCACGACGTCGGTGATCTTCGCGCCCAGTTCCTCGTGCACCTCGCGGTGCAGCGCGTCCACGACCGTCGCGTCGTGCGGCTCGACACCGCCGCCCGGCGTGATCCAGTACGGCGGCCGTCCCGGCTTGGTGCGCTTGATCAGGACCAGCTGGGGAGGGCCGACCGGGTCGGAGTCGTCGAGCAGGACGGCTCGCGCGGTGCGCTTGACCACGGGTCGTGCAGAAGCCATGGAAGACATGTGGCCCGCCCGCACCACGGCGAAACCTCGGCCGTCGTCCGGCGGCCGGTCCGCCACACATGAGGGGCGGCGGGGCGGGCATCGGGCAGGCATGTGGACCGAACGGATCAAGCGGGCCCTGCGCAGGGAACAGACCGCGCGGCAGCTCACGATGTCCTGCTGGCTGTTCGCCGGCTTCGCGATCCTCGAACCGGTCGTGTTCGCACAGACATTGGCCGACCACGACCCCGACCCCTGGACCCTCACCCTGACGGGCATCGGCACGGTGTTCTTCCCGGTCATGTTCGTGGTGACCTACCGGGAGCTGCGCCGCAAGGGACGACCCCACGAACGCTCTCGGTGACCCGAGCCGGAGATTCTTCGCCGGCCGGTCGGGCAGGAGTCGCACGCCTGTCCGTCCGTTCACGCCGCTTCACCGCAAGACCGCCTCACCGCAAGAGAGGCAACAGCCCGCAGGCGTTCCGAACGTGCTCAGGTGCCGGCGGACTCCGGAGTCGGATGCCCAGCTCCGCGCGACGCCGCGGGGTCGCGGTCTCGGCTCCCCGGGCTCACCTGTCCCAGGGAGTGCCGTGCTCCAGATACCAGGTCCCGCCCTCGCCTCGTTGATCGAGTGCCGCAAGCACGCGACGAACCAGTCGCGGGATGAGAAGGTGCTCCAGCTGGTCCCGGTCGTGGGAGCCGACCCGCGACGACACGACCGCCGGAGAGGCACAGGAGCGGCCGGACACGCCCTAGCGGGCAGCCGCGTCGAGTGCCGTGTGCAGGTCGGTGATGAGGTCGGCGGCGTCCTCGACGCCGACCGACAGGCGGACGAAGCCCTCGGGGACCGCGTCGCCGCCCCAGCGGCCCCGGCGTTCGGCGATGGAGCGGACGCCGCCGAAGCTCGTCGCGTCCCCGACGAGCCGCAGCGCGTCGAGGAAGCGGTCGGCGAACCCGCGGTCCGGCAGGGTGAACGAGACGACGCAGCCGAAGTGGCGCATCTGCCGGGACGCCAGGGCGTGGGACGGGTCCTCGGGCAGCCCGGGGTAGCGCAGTCCGGTGACCTCGGGGCGTTCGCGCAGCGCGCGGGCGACGGCCAGCGCGTTGGTGCCCTGCCGCTCGACGCGCAGGTGGAGCGTCGCGATGCCGCGGTGGGCCAGCCAGGCCTCCATCGGGCCGAGGATCGCGCCGACCTCGGTCCGCCAGGCGCGGACCCGGTCCGCCAGCTCGGGGTCGCGCGTGACGGCGTAGCCGAGGAGGACGTCGCCGTGCCCGTTGAGCGCCTTGGTGCCGCTGGCGACGGACAGGTCCGCGCCGAGGTCGAGCGGCCGCTGCCCCAGCGGAGTGGCGAGGGTGTTGTCCACGGCGACGAGGGCGCCGCGCGCGTGGGCCGCGTCGGCGAGGCGGCGGATGTCGCAGACGTCGAGCCCGGGGTTGGCGGGCGTCTCCAGCCACAGGAGGCGCGTGTCGTCGTCGAGCGCGCCGAGCTGCGCGTCGCCGCCGGTCGGCGCGGTCCTGACGGTGATGCCGAGCCCTTCGAGGCGCGCGTGGACGCGCGGCAGCAGCTGATAGCCGTCGTTCGGCAGGACGACGGTGTCGCCCGGCCGCGAGAGGCCGATCAGGACGGCGGAGATGGCGGCCATGCCGGACGGGAAGACGACGGCGTGCGCCTCCTCACCGGGTGACTCCAGCTCGGCGATGGCCGTCTCCAGCGCGGTCCAGGTGGGGTTCCCCGTGCGGCCGTAGGAGTAGGGGGCGCCGGCCGGGTCGCCGGGGAGGTGGAAGTGGGCCGCGAAGACGGGACCGGGGACGGTCGGCTCGTACGGCTCCGGCGTGGGTACGCCCGCCTGGACGGCGCGGGTTCCTTCTCCGCTCATGGCTCTCTCCTGGGGTGTCGGCTGCGGGTGGCTGATGTCCGCACGGGCACGTCGGTGGGCCGCGGCTGCTCCGACCAGGGTAATGACCAGGGGAAAGACGCCGTCCCGGCCGGGTCGGGCAGGGTCGGGCCGGGTCAGGCCGTGGCGAGCGCGGCGCGGGCCGCCGCTCCCGACTGCCGCCCGTACGGGCCGCCGAACAGCACGGCGTGCACGAGGAGATGCTGAAGCTGGTGCAGCGGCACGCGGGCGGCGCGGCCGGGGATCGGCCGGACCTCCTCGTAGGCGGCCAGCAGGGTGTCCAGGTGGGGGCAGCCGAAGAGGTCGAGGAGCGCGAGGTCCGTCTCCGGGTGGCCGCCCTGGGCGGCGGGGTCGATCAGCCGGGGGCGGCCGTCCGGCGACCACTGCACGTTGCCCGACCACAGGTCGCCGTGGATGACGGCGGGCGGCTGCGGCGGCCCGGCGACCTCGCCGATCCGCGCGCAGAGCCGTTCGACATCACGGGCGTCGGCCGCGTCGATGCCGCCCCCGTCCACCGCCTGTCGCAGAAGGGGCAGAAGGCGGTGTTTCACGTGAAACGTCGCCCATTCGCCCGGCGCGTCACCGCTGAGCGGGACGCGGCCCAGATAGAGCGGGCCCTCGGCGCCGAACCGGTCGGCGGGCGTGGCGTGCAGGGCCGCCAGGTCGCGGCCGAGGCGTTCCGCCTGCGCGCGGTCCGGGGCGGCGGGTTCCAGCCATTCCAGGACGATGATCCCCGGGTCGTCCGGCCCGCCGGTGGCCAGGACCTCCGGCACGGCCACCGCTCCCGTGGAGCGCAGCAGCGCGAGCCCCGCCGCCTCGGCGGCGAAGCAGTCAGGGGGCGCGTCGGCGAGGGTCTTGGTGAAGACGGCACGGCCGTCCGCCAGCTCCGCCCGGTACGCGTCGGAGATGTCGCCGCCGGACAGGGGCCGGACGGCGGTCACCCCGGTGCCCAGCAGCTGCCCGACGCGCGGTCCGGGCGGAGCGGCGGTCACCGGTGTCCCGCGTCTGTCTCGACCAGCCAGGCGGCGAACCCCGGCATGGCCTCCTCCACGATGCGGAGCGAGTCGGCGAAGGCCGTGTCGTCGTCGTAATACGGGTCGGGGACGTCCAGGTCGCCGCGGCGCGCGGCGCCGGGGCCGGTCCCGTCCGTTCCCGCCCCGGGCGCGAAGGTGCGCAGCAGCTTCACCTTCGCGCGCTCCTCCGGAGTCCTGGCGAGGGCCCGCAGGCTCCGCTCATGCCCCCGGTCCATGGCGACGACCACGTCGTAGCGCGCGAACCAGTCGCGGTCGAAGGCCCGCGCGACATGGGCCTCGGCCGACGTGTCGTACCCCGCCGCGAGCAGTGCCTCCGTGGTGCGCGGGTCGGCGTGCTCCCCGGCGTGCCAGTCGCCGGTGCCCGCGCTGTCCACCACGAACCGGTCGCCTTCGCCCGCCTCGTCGAGCCGCGCCCGCAGCACGACCTCGGCCATCGGGGAGCGGCAGATGTTGCCCGAGCAGACCATGCAGACGCGACGGGGTGCCGCCTGGGTCATGGATCAGTCCTCGTCCCGGTCGAGGACCATGTTCACGGCCCACGACACGATCGAAATGATCAGGCCGCCGAGGAAGGCGGCGCCGAATCCGTCCACGTCGAACCGGTCGTCCCCGGCGATCCAGCTGGTCAGCAGCAGCATCAGGGCGTTGATCACGAAGGTGAACAGCCCGAGCGTCAGGATGAGCAGCGGAAGTGAGAACAACTTGACCACGGGCTTGACGACCACGTTGACCACACCGAAGATCAGCGCGACGACGAGCAGGGTGACGGTCTTGCCGCTGGTGTCGGAATCGCCCTCGCCGAGGGTGATGCCGCCCACCAGCCAGACCGCCACGGCCAGGGCGACCGCGTTGGCTATGAACCGGAACAGGATGCTTGTCATACGGAGATCGTTTCAGATGGCACGGGCGGCGCAAGGGGTGGCGGAGCGATGAAGGAATTCCGGCTGGATCAGCTGGAGGCCGAACGGATGGCGCACGACGGCGCGTACCTCCGCTTCCTGAACGAGCGCACGATGTCGGCGGGACTCTACGCGCTGGACGCCGGGCAGCAGGACGGACAGCGCCCCCAGCGCCAGGACGTCGTGAACTTCGTCCTCAGCGGCCGGGCCTCCCTCACGGTCGGCGAGGAGACCACGACCGTGGCGCGCGGCAGCGTGGTGTTCGTCCCGGCCGGGGTGCAGGCGCGGTTCCACCACATCACCGAGGACATCCGCGTGATGGTGGTCTTCTCGCCGCCGGAGGGCTGAGCGCGGCGTGCGCGTCCCGGGGTCTCAGGGTCACGTCAGGGGACGGTCAGGGGCAGACGGGGGCTTCCCGCCCTCCCGTCCGCCGGTGGGCGGACCTAAGCTCGGACACGTCGGAGCGCGCATGTACCGATACCGACGCTGTCGAACAGGAGCCCCGGAGAAATGAAGGAAGCGTTCAAGACCCTGCCATGGTGGGTGCGGTGGATCGCCATCCCCGCCATCGCCCTGGTCGTATTCGGCGGCATTCTGATCACGGTGCTCGCATGGGTCGTCGGGCTGCTGTTCCGTGTGCTGCTGTTCGCCGCGCTGGTGGCGCTCCTGATCTTCGTCGTCAGGAAGGTCACCTCCTCCTCTTCCTCCTCCGGTGGCGGCTGGTAGCCGTCCCGCCGCCGCCCGCCTGCGCGGGCAGCGCGGCCGCGGCCGGTGCCGACGGCGGCCGGTCGGCGTTCACCACGAGCGCCGCCAGCAGCGTCGTCACCGGCACCGAGGCCACCAGGCCGATCGACCCCACCAGGGTCCGCACGATCTCCTCGGACACCAGCTCGCTGAACGCGACGCTGCTCACACCGGCCCTGGCGATCATGAACAGCAGCAGCAGCGGCAGGGCCGCGCCCGCGTACGCCAGCACCAGGGTGTTCACCACCGACGCGATGTGGTCGCGGCCGATCCGCATGCCGGAGCGGTAGAGGGTGAGCCAGCCCGCCGACGGGTCGGCCTGCTTCAGCTCCCACACGACCGACGTCTGCGTGACGGTGACGTCGTCCAGCACGCCGAGCGAGCCGATCAGGATGCCCGCCAGCAGCAGGCCGCGCACCTCGATGCCCGGGTAGAGGCTGTGGACGAGGCCGGTCTGCTCGTCGGTGTTGCCGGTCAGGTGCGCCCAGCCGATGAACAGCGAGCCGAGCGCGCCGATGAGCAGCAGCGACACGAGCGTGCCGAGGACGGCGACGGACGTGCGCGCGTTCACCCCGTGCGTCAGGTAGAGGGTGGTCAGCATGATCACGCTGCCGCCGATCACCGCCACGACCAGGGGATTCGAGCCGTGGAGGATCGCGGGCAGGATGAAGAGGGTCAGCACCGCGAAGCTCACGCCGAGCCCGACGAGCGCCAGCAGCCCGCGCAGCCGCCCGACCACCACGACGGCGAGCGCGAAGATGGCGGCGAGCAGCAGGATCGGCAGCTGCCGGTCCACGTCGCGGACGCTGTACTGGAGTTCCTCGGGGGCGTCGGGCGCGTAGGCGACGACGACCTCCTGGCCGACGTCGTACCGCTGCGTCGCGTCGGGGGGCACGACCTCGGTGAACGTGCGTCCGGCGTCCGGGCCGCTGGTGACCTCGACGGTGGCCCGTTCGCACTCGCCGGGGTTGCCCCGCGGCACCTGCACGCCCAGCTCCTCGCACGGGGTCTCGGTGACCTCGGTGACGCGCGCCTGCTCGGTCTGCTGGTCGAAGCCGACGCCCGTGTGCCCGTCCTGCTCCGGTGTCCCGCCGGGCCACAGCAGCACGAGCCCCGCGGCCATGACGGCGGCGAACGGGATCAGCACCGCCGCTATCACCTTGCGCAGCCGTGCCGAGACGGGCGCGGCGGGGCCGTGCTGGTGCCCGTGCGCGTGCCCGTGCGCCGGGGGGTGCGGGGGGCCCGGGGGTTGGTCGTCGAGTCGGCTCACGCTCCGATCATCGCGTAAGAATCACGGCGCCCTGTTCAGCACACCCCGGCGCGGGCTAGCGTGGGACCGCTGACCAAGCACATCGCGGGAGCTCCGGGCACGGGGCTGAGAGGGCGCTGCAGCCGCGCCGACCGCCGAACCTGTTACCGGGTAATGCCGGCGTAGGGAGTGGGTCGAATGACCTCGCACGACACACGCACGTCCGACGTGTCCGCCATCGGATCACACAAGGGATATCTCACCGGTTCGCGCCCCGATCTGCGGGTGCCGGTGCGCCGCGTGCACCTGACCGACGGGACCGACGTCACGCTGTACGACACCTCGGGGCCGTACACGGACCCGGAGGTCGAGACCGACGTCCGCCGCGGCCTGCCGCCGCTGCGCGGCGCGTGGATCGAGGAGCGGCGGGCCGACGGGACGCCCGCGGTCACGCAGCTGGCGTACGCCAGGCGCGGGGAGATCACCCCCGAGATGGAGTACGTGGCGCTCAGGGAGAACCGTTCACCCGCCTTCGTGCGCGACGAGATCGCGGCGGGCCGGGCCGTCCTGCCGGTGAACGTGAACCACCCGGAGTCCGAGCCGATGATCATCGGGAAGAACTTCCTGGTGAAGGTGAACGCCAACATCGGCAACTCCGCCGTCACCTCGTCCGTGGACGAGGAGGTGGAGAAGATGACGTGGGCGACCCGGTGGGGCGCCGACACGATCATGGACCTGTCCACGGGCCGCGACATCCACCGGACACGCGAGTGGATTCTACGCAACTCGCCCGTACCGGTGGGAACCGTGCCGATCTACCAGGCGTTGGAGAAGGTGAACGGCAGGGCGGAGGAGCTGACATGGGAGATCTACCGCGACACGGTGGTCGAGCAGGCGGAGCAGGGCGTCGACTACATGACGGTCCACGCGGGCGTTCTGCTGCGATACGTACCGCTGACCGCGCGGCGTAAGACGGGCATCGTCTCGCGCGGCGGCTCGATCATGGCCGCCTGGTGCCTGGCGCACCACCAGGAGAGCTTCCTCTACACGCACTTCGAGGAGCTGTGCGAGATCCTGCGCGCGTACGACGTCACGTTCTCCCTGGGTGACGGACTGCGCCCCGGGTCCATCGCGGACGCCAACGACGAGGCGCAGTTCGCCGAGCTGCGCACGCTGGGCGAGCTGAACGCGATCGCCAAGGCGCACGACGTGCAGACCATGATCGAGGGCCCCGGGCACGTCCCGATGCACAAGATCAAGGAGAACATCGACCTCCAGCAGGAGATCTGCGACGAGGCGCCGTTCTACACGCTCGGGCCGCTCACGACGGACGTCGCGCCCGCGTACGACCACATCACATCGGGCATCGGCGCGGCGATGATCGCGTGGTGGGGCACGGCGATGCTCTGCTACGTCACGCCGAAGGAGCACCTCGGCCTGCCGAACCGGGACGACGTGAAGACCGGCGTCATCACGTACAAGATCGCCGCGCACGCCGCCGACCTCGCCAAGGGGCATCCGGGCGCCCAGGCTTGGGACGACGCCCTGTCCGACGCGCGCTTCGAGTTCCGCTGGGAGGACCAGTTCAACCTGGCGCTCGACCCGGACACGGCCCGCGCGTTCCACGACGAGACGCTCCCCGCCGAACCGGCGAAGACGGCGCACTTCTGCTCGATGTGCGGCCCGAAGTTCTGCTCGATGAAGATCTCGCAGGACATCAGGCGCGAACACGGGGGCACGCTCGCCGAGATGACGGAGGCGGAGGCCGGGATGGCCGAGAAGTCCGCCGAGTTCGCCCGCTCCGGCAACCGCGTCTACCTGCCGCTGACGGACTGAGCCGACCCCCGCTCCGTCCCGGTCCGGCGGTCGCTCCCGCCGGACCGGGACGCGGTGTCCTACCAGCCGGTCGTCGCCGACCGCCGCGTTCGTGTCCCTGAGGGAGGCCAGGGGGCTGTGGTGATGCCGGATCGGCCGCCGTTTTACAAAGACTACGTAGTTACGTAGTCTCTCGCCATGGACCTGGACGAGCGCGTCGCCGCGCTGGAACGGCGTGTGGCGGAGCTGGAGCGCCGGGACGCGCCGTCCCCGCAGGCGCCCGGGGACGGCGGAGCGGAGGGGACCCCGCCGTCCCGGGACCCCTTCTGGGCGCTGGAGGCGCTCAAGTCCCTGATGGCCGACGACCCCGAGACGCCCGACGGCGGCGTGCTGTTCACCGGCGCCGTCCGGCTGCCCACGGACGAGCACGTCGAGTGGCAGTGGGGCCGGACGACGGGCGACCTGCTGGCGGCCGAATGGACGGACACCGCCGACGTGTTCGCGGCGCTCGGGCACCCCGTACGGCTGCGGCTGCTCCGCGAGATCCTCGCCGGGCGGCGGACCGTCGCCGAGCTGACCGCCCTGGAAGGGCTCGGCACCAGCGGCCAGATCTACCATCACCTGCGGCTGCTGACGACCGCCGGCTGGCTGCACGCGGCGGCCAGAGGACGGCACGAGGTGCCGCCGCAGCGGGTCGTTCCCCTGCTCGTGGTCCTCTCCGCCGCGCTGTCCTGAGCAAGGCAAGGAGCACCGGACGATGCACGCCCTGACACGCATACTCGCCGGCCTGGGCCAGACGCTGTGGTGGGCGTTCATCGTCCTCGCGGTGGCCGACACCTTCGCCGACGCCCCCGCCCTCGAACCGGTCACCTGGGCCGCGCTGGTCCTGGCCGTCCTGCTGCCGCCCCTGGCGCGGAAGCTGGTGCCCGGGCCGGCCACCGCACCGGAGCCCGTGGAGGTCGCCCCGCCGGTCACCGGCACGTGGTCCGCGCTGAACAGCCCGGCGGACAAGGTCCCCAGCCACGGCACCCGGGCGCTCGGGCAGGCGTACGCGATCGACATCGTCGCCGAGCGGGACGACCGGCCCCGCCCGTCGTTCGGCTGGTGGCCACCGACGCGCCGGAACGCCGCCTTCCCCGCGTACGGCGAGCCGCTGTACGCGGTGGCGGACGCGACCGTCGTCCGCGCCGGGCACCGCCGCCGCGACCACCTCAGCCGCAACTCGTGGCCCGCCATGGCGTACCTGCTGGCCGAAGGCCTGGTCCGCACCCTCGGCGGCCCGTACTGGATCGTCGGCAACCACGTCCTGCTCGACCTCGGCGACGGCACCTACGCCCTGTACGCCCACCTGCGGCGCGGCTCCCTGGCCGTCCGGCCGGGCGAGCGCGTCCGCGCGGGGCAGCTCCTCGCGCGCTGCGGCAACTCGGGCAACTCCACCGAGCCCCACCTGCACTTCCAGCTGATGGACTCCGCCGACCTGCGCCTCGCGCGCGGCATCCCCTTCCGCTGGCGCGGCATCGGCGTCCCGGCGGCGCGCGAACGCTTCACCGCCCCCGGACCGGCCGCCCGCTGACCCCGCCGGCGAGCAGGCCGTCCACCAGGGCGGCGAGGCCCTCCGCGTAGGTGTCCTCGGCGGTCAGCGGCAGCCAGCGCTCCGCCACCGAGGCGAGGCGGGGCAGCTCGCCCGGGTCGACGGCGGCGAAGGCGCGCTCCCGGTACGTGTCGCCCCCCGCCGCGCGCCGCCCGGCCGCCGCCGTCCGCACGACGATCTCCCCGGCCGTGTAGTACCAGATCGCGCGGTAGCCGCGTACGGCCTGCTCGGGCGAGAGCCCGGCGGCGACCAGGCCGTCGATGATCTGCTCGACGAACCACAGCGCGGAGGCGGACATCAGGTCGTCGGCGGTCAGGACCTCGACGATCCAGGGGCAGGCGGCGAGCGCGCCGTGGATCGCGTCCGCGGCGGCGACCACGCGGTCGCGCGGCGCGGCGGGCATGTCGGGGCGGCGCAGCTCGCGGGCGGCGTAGTCGTCCAGCAGGAGGACGAGCAGTTCGTCCTTGTCGCGGACGTGGTGGTAGAGCGCCATCGGCGTGCTGCCGATCTCCTTGGCCAGCCGGCGCATGGTCAGCCGGTCCACGCCCTCCTCGTCGACGATCCGGCGTGCCGTCCCGACGACCTCGTCGCGGGAGATGCGCGGGGGGCGGCCGGGCGTTCTGCGGGGTTCGGACGGTGGCGGCATGCCCTCATGATCCCCCCGGCATCGACAGCGGCGGACTCCCGGGCTATTTTTTATACATGTATAGAAACGCAAGAGGGCGCCCCGGCGCGGTGCTGGCCGCCGCGGCCGTCGCCCAGTTCGTCTTCGCACTCGACATGTCGGTCGTCAACGTCGCCCTGCCCGCGATCCGCGCCACGCTCGGCTTCGGGCCGCTCGGCCTGTCGTGGGTCGTCCACGCCTACGCCCTCGCGTTCGGCGGCTTCCTGCTGCTCGGCGGCCGCGCCTGCGACCTGTACGGGAAGCGCCGCGTCTTCGTCGGCGGCCTGGCCGTCTTCGGCGTGTGCTCGCTGGCGGGCGGGCTCGCGCAGGCGCCCTGGCAGCTGGTCGCGGCGCGCGCCGGGCAGGGCCTCGGGGCCGCCGCGGCCGCCCCCGCCGCGCTCGCGCTGCTGACCACGACCTTCCCCGAGGGCCCCCGGCGCGTCCGCGCGCTCGGGGTGTGGAGCGCCGTCAACGCGGCGGGCGGCGCGCTCGGCGTCCTGGCGGGCGGGCTGCTGACCGAGTACGCGGGCTGGCGGTGGGTGATGCTCGTCAACCTGCCCGTCGTCGCGGCGGCCCTCGCGCTGACCGCCGCCGGTGTGCCCGCCGACGCGCGGCACGGCGCGCGGGAGCGGATGGACGTGCTCGGGGCCGTCCTCGCGACCGGCGGAACGGGGCTGCTGGTGTTCGGCGTCGTGCGCACCGACGCCGAGGGCTGGGGCTCGGCGGTCACGTGGGCGACGCTCGCCGCCGCGGCCGTACTGCTCGCCGCCTTCGTCCTCGCCGAGTCGCGGTCGTCCACGCCGCTGCTGCGCCTCGGGCTGCTGCGGAGCCGCTGGGTCGCGGGGGCCAACGTGCTGGTGTTCCTCGCCGCGGCCGGGCAGTTCACGGCGTTCTGGTTCGTGTCCCTCTACATGCAGCAGGTCCTCGGCATGGGCGCCGCGGCGACGGGCCTGGCGTTCCTGCCGTTCTCCGCGGCCATGGTCGCGGGCACCTTCGCCGCCATCCGCGTCACGTCCGTCCGCGGCCCGCGCGCGCCGCTCGTGCCCGGCGCCCTGCTGGCCGCCGCCGGTCTGCTGTGGTTCGCGGCCATCAGTCCGGACGGCGGCTTCCTGACGGACGTGCTCGGCCCGTCCGTCGTCACCGGCGCGGGCGCGGGGCTGGTCCTGGCGCCGGTCGCCGCCGCCGCGACCACCGGCGTCGCGGCCCGGGAGGCGGGCATGGCGTCCGGCCTCCTCAACAGCTCGCGCCAGCTGGGCGGCTGCGTCGGCCTCGCCGTGCTCGCCACCGTCGCCGCGCACCGCACCGGCGCGGCCACGGGGCCCGGCGCGCTCAACGACGGCTACGCGCTCGGCCTCGCTGCCGCCGCCGCGCTGTTCGTGGTCGCGGCGGCCGTGGCGGTCGCCGTACTGCCCCGGCGCCACCGGGACGGCGGGACCGCCGCCCCTTCGGAGAAACAACTGGAAGGAATCCCCTCATGACCACACCGCCCTTCGACCTCTTCGCCTCGGCGCTGCGCTTCCACCCCGACGGCGGCGTCCACGCCGCCGAGCGCCGCATGACGGGCGACGGCTCCGACGCATGGCAGCTCGCCGCGTTCCGCGTGGCGACCGACGCCGATGTCCACGCCGACCACTGGGAGATGCACCCGGACGCGGACGAGGCGGTGTGCTGCCTGCGCGGCGGCGTGCGCCTCCACTTCAGGGGAACGGGCGACGGCGACGCCGGGGAGACGGTGCGGCTGCGCGCGGGGGAGGGCGTGGTCGTCCCCCGGGGCCGCTGGCACCGCATCGGACTGGACGAGCCGAGCGAGCTGATGTCGGTCACGCGCCGCGACGGCACCCGGCTGGAGGAGCGCGCCTCCTGAACCGCGTACGGCCCGGCGGGAGAGACCGCCGGGCCATGCGGGGGGCGCGGGTGTCAGATGGTGAAGCCGCCGTCCGCGTGCAGCGTCGCGCCGGTGATGTACGCGGCCGAGGCGGACGCGACGAACGCCACCGTGCTCGCGACCTCGTCCGGCGTCCCGAACCGTCCCAGGGCCGTGAACCCGTTGATCGTCGCCGCGTTCGGCCCGTCCGCCGGGTTGAGGTCCGTGTCGGTCGCGCCGGGGCTGACGAGGTTGACGGTGATCCCCCGCGGCCCGAGGTCGCGGGCCAGGCCCTTGGTCATGCCGGTGAGCGCCGACTTGCTCAGCGCGTACAGCGTGAAGCCGGGGAAGACGGTGCGCTCGGCCACGTTGCTGCCGATGCTGATGATCCGCCCGCCCTCGGCCATGTGCCGCGCGGCGGCGCGTGAGGCGAGGTAGGGGGTGCGGATGTTCGCCGCGACCGTCGCCTCGAACGCGGCGGCGTCCAGGTCCGCCAGGTCGCCGACCGGGAACGCGGCCGCGTTGTTCACCAGGATGTCCAGGCGGCCCGTGTGCTCGACCGCCGCCGCCACGGCGCGCTCGCCCGCGTCCGGGTCGGCGCTGTCCACCTGGACGGCGAACGCGCGCCGCCCGAGCCGCTCGATCTCTCCCACGACAGCCTGCGCGCTGTCCTTGTCCCTGAGGTAGGTGACGACGACGTCCGCGCCGCCGTCCGCCAGGCGCAGCGCCACCGCCGCGCCGATGCCTCGTCCGCCACCGGTCACCAGGGCCGTACGGCCCGCGAATTCGTTCTCCTTCATGCGGACGATCCTGCTGGCGCGCGCCGCCCGGCACCGGCGACGGCCGGACATCGCGTTCCCGGCGCGATGTCCGTAAACCGCTGTCAACCGCGCTCGGCGAACTCCGCGAGGGCCGCGGAGACATACGCGCGGCTCTCCTCGTTCCCCAGGTGCCCCGCTCCCTCCGTGACGAGGAGCCGCGCGTCCGGCCACGCCTTCGCCAGCTCCCACGCCGTCCCCAGCGGCCCGCCCATGTCGAACCGCCCGTGCACCAGGACGCCGGGGATGCCCGCCAGCCGGTGCGCGTCCCGCAGCAGCGCGCCCTCCTCCAGCCACGCGCCGTGCGAGAAGTAGTGCGTGCAGACGCGGACGAGCGCGACGCGGTCGGCGGGCGGACGGCCGCCGAACGGCGCCGGGCCGCCCGCCGCCGTCTCGCCCGACAGCACCGCGTCCTCCCACGCGCACCAGTCGGCCACCGCCCTGGCGCGCACCGCCTCGTCCGGGTCCTCCAGCAGCCGCGCGTACGCCCCCACCACGTCGCCGTCGCGCGGGGTGCCGGGCGCGCCCGCGAGGAAGCGGTCCCACGCCTCGGGGTAGAAGCGGCCGACGCCCCGGTAGAGCCAGTCGATCTCGGAGCGCCGGGTCGTCGTGACGCTGGCGATGACGATCTCGGAGACGCGCTCGGGGTGCTCCTCGGCGTACGCGAGGATCAGCGTGGAGCCCCAGGAGCCGCCGTAGAGCAGCCAGCGGTCGATGCCGAGGTGCGCGCGGAGGCGTTCCATGTCGGCGATCAGGTGGGCCGTGGTGTTGTGCCGCATGTCGGTGGCGGGGTCGCTCGCGTGGGGGGTGCTGCGTCCCGAGCCGCGCTGGTCGAAGAGGACGACGCGGTAGCGGTCCAGGTCGAAGCGGCGGAGTCCGGCGGGGTTGTGGCCCGAGCCGGGGCCGCCGTGGACGACGGCGGCGGGCTTGCCGGCCGGATTGCCGTGGACCTCCCAGTACATGTGGTTGCCGTCGCCCACGTCGAGCATGCCGCTGGTCCCGCCCATGTGTCCGCTCCTTCTGCCCGTGCCATATCGTGACAGCGCTTATATAACAGCACTGTTAGAATAGCGCGCATGACCGCCCCGCCCCCCGGCCCCGCCACGGGCCCGGCCTTCCTCGGCACCCGGCTGCGGCTCCTCCTCGACACGCTGGAGCGCGACGTGGAGGCCGTCTACGCCGACCTCGGCCTGCCGGGCTTCCGCCCGCGCCACGCCCCCGTCGTCCGCGCCCTCGCCGCGGCCGGCGACCTGCCGATCCGGGACGTGGCCCGCGCGACCGGCGTCACGCACTCGGCGGCCAGCCAGACCGTCGCGCAGATGGCGCGGGACGGCCTGGTCACCCTCGTACCCGGCGACGACGCGCGCCAGCGCATCGTGCGGCTGACCCCGCGCGCCGAGGCGCTGCTGCCCCGGCTCGGCGCCGAGTGGGACGCGACGGCCCGCGCCGCGGCCGAGCTGGACGCCGAACTGCCCTACCCGCTCAGCCGCCTCGTCACCGAGACCCTCGCCGCGCTGGAGCGCCGCCCGATGCGGGAGCGCATCGGCGAGGTTCAGCGGGACGCGGGCGCGTAGCCGAACGCCTCCCAGAGCGCCCGCGTGCGCTCCGGCGCGGGAACGGGCGGCCCCGGCGGCGGCCCGTCGGCGCGCCACTCGCGGACGGCGCCCGCGCCCCAGCCGGGGTCGCCGGTCGCGGCGAAGGCGGCCCAGGCCGCGGTGATCTCCCCCGGCCCGCCCGGCGCGTTCCCGAAGGCGTACGGGACCTCCGCGCCGTGCCAGCCGCCCGCGTAACGGGCGCGGTACGTCCGCCCGCCCGCCGCCTCGTGCGCGTCGGCGAGCCGCCGGGTGTACTCGCCGAAGAGCAGGTCGCCGTGCACAGCGAGGTAGACATCGGCGACAGACGCGCCCGGCATCAACTCCCGGTACCCGTCGGTCAGTCCGTCCGGCAGCCCGGCCCAGCGGGCGAACGCGTCCAGCTCCGCGCCGTCGCGCACCCGCCGCCCCTGGCCGAACGCGTCCATCAGCCAGAACTCGTGCGACGCCGTGCACACCAGCAGGTCCACACCGGGGTCCACAGCCGCGAGTGGGTCGCCGTCCAGCACCGGGCCATGGACGACGGGGTTGTACGGGCGCAGACCGCCCGCCGCCACGGTGTCGGCCGCCGCGACGAGCGCCGCAGAGCCGGCGGCCGCTGCGGGCCCCGCCTCCGCCTCGACGAGCCCGGCCACCCGGGCGGCCAGCCCGCGCGAGAACACCGGTCCGACGGCGCTGTGCGCGATCGCCCGGTGGAAGAGGCCGCGCGCCAGGGTCATCAGGCACACGACCGCGGTGGCACCCGCCGACTGCCCGGCCAGGGTGACGTTCCCCGGATCGCCGCCGAACGCCGCCGCGTTGTCGCGCACCCAGCGCAGGGCGGCGGCCTGGTCGAGCAGGCCGCGGTTGGGCGGCGCGCCCGCCACGAGCCCGAACCCCTCATGCCCCAGGCGGTAGTTGAGGGTGACGACCACCATGCCGCCGCCGCTCGCCGCGAGGGCCGCCCCGTCGAACTCCGGCTGCGCCGACGACCCGAACGCGTACGCGCCCCCGTGCAGCCACACCAGCACCGGCAGCCCGGCCGCGCCGGACGCGGGCGCGGCGGGGGCCCACACGTTCAGCGTCAGGGCCGCGCCGCCCGCCGGGCCCTCCGGGTCCCATACGGGCGCGCCCGGCAGTTCGGCCGACTGCGGCGCGACGGGCCCGAACTCCCGCCCGTCCCGCACCCCTTCCCAGGCGTGCGGCGCCCCCGGCGCGGCGAAGCGCCCCGCCGGGCCGTCCGGCAGCGACGCGTACGGTATGCCGCGCGCCGCCACCACACCGCCGCCGTGACCGCCGTGACCGGCAGGCCAGGCGCGGACCGTGCCGGACGCCAGCCGGACGTCCCGCGCCCCGGCACCCATGTCGTCTCCCATACGCGGCACCTTATGTTGACCCCATGACAACCTCCTCCGCCCCCTCGGCCTCCGGCGGCACCGGCGCCTCGCGCCTGCCGGGCACCGCCCTCGTCACCGGCGCGTCGCGCGGCCTCGGCGCCGTCATCGCGCGCCGCCTCGCCGCCGGGGGACACCCCGTCGCGGTCGCCTACCGCTCCGGCACCGAGGCGGCGCTGCGCGTCGTCACGGACATCCGCGCGGCGGGCGGCACCGCCGAGGCGTTCGCGGCGGACGTCACGGACGAGGCGGCCGTCACCGGCCTCGTCGCGGACGCCGCCGACCGCCTCGGCCCCGTCAGCGTCCTGGTCGCCAACGCCACGGGACCCCAGCCGCTCACCGAACCCGACGCCGTGACCTGGCAGGACCACCTCGACCAGCTCACGTTCTTCGTCAAGAGCCCGACGCTGCTGATGCAGGCGGTGCTGCCCGCCATGCGCGAGCACGGCGCCGGGCGGATCATCCAGATCGGTTCCGACGTGCTGGAGCGCGCCCTCCCCGAGATGTCGCCCTACGTCGCCGCCAAGGCCGCGCAGCACGCGCTGACCGAGATCTGGGCGCGCGCCCTCGGCCCGTACGGGATCACGGTCAACACGGTGGCGCCCGGCTGGATCCCGGTCGAGCGGCACGCGGACGCGACGCCGGAGGCCCTCGCCTCGTACGCCGCCGGGGTGCCGCTGCGCCGGATGGGGCGGCCCGAGGACGTCGCGGCCGCCGTCGCGTTCCTGGCGTCGCCCGCCGCCGGGTTCGTCACCGGCGAACGCGTCAAGGTCAACGGGGGCCACACGCTGGGCTGACCGCCTCAGCCGTCGTCCCGGCTGTCACCTTCACTGTCAACCACACGTCCCAACAGGTCGCGCAGCGCCCGCAGTTCGTCCTCGGGCAGGTCGAACAGGCTACGGGCGAACGCGTGGTGGCGGCGGCCGAGCAGCGAGCGCCGCCGCCGCCCCTCCGCGGTGAGCGCGACCAGCTTGACGCGCCGGTCCGCCGGGTCCGGCCTGCGCTCGACCAGCCCGCGCCGCTGGAGCCCGTCCACGATGCCGGTGACGTTCGACGCGTCGCAGGACAGCCACTCGGCGAGCAGCCGCATGGGCGCGGGCGCGTCGAGCCTGGCCAGGACGATCGCCTGCGCGGGGGGCAGTTCGAGCCCGGCGGCGGTCGCGGTGAAGTCCTGGCGCAGCCGCTCCGAGAGGTGCTGGACGAGCGCGGTCACCTCGTTCACCAGCGGGGCGCACTGCTCGGCGGTCATGCCCCGATCGTACGCCCGGCCTCCTTGCCTCCGGCAACTGTTGAGCTTCTCAAGCATCTGCGCCTACACTCGCCCGAATACTTGAGTTGCTCAATAATGGACAACCGCAAGGAGTCACCCATGCCCTCCCCCGCAAGGCCGCCCGGCCGGACCGCCACGCGCGGTCTCGCCGTCGCCGGAGCGGTCGTCGCCGCCGCCCTCGTCCAGCTCGTCGGCGACCCCGTGCTCGGCGTCGATCTCGTCTTCACCCAGGGCGATCAGGAGCCCCGCGATCTGGACACGGCCGCGTTCGTCCTCTTCGCCGCCGTCGCCGCACTCCTGGCCTGGGCCCTGCTGGCGCTGCTGGAACGGTTCGCCCCCGCCAGGGCGCGCACCGTGTGGACGGCCACCGCCGTCGTCGTCCTGGTGCTCTCGATGCTCCCCGTCCTGAACGTGGAGGCCACCGGCGGCGCCAAGGCCGTCCTGGCGCTCGCCCACGTGGCCGTCGCCGCCGTCCTCATACCGCCGCTGCGCCGCACCGCGAAGGAGACCCCCGCGTGAACCCGCCCGAGCCCGTCCAGGACAGCGCGACCGACTGGGTGGCCGACCACATCAGGCGCTACCTCGCGACCGACGGCGCCGACGGCCACGACTACAGCGGCTGGCCGACGCTCCTCCTCACCACCCGGGGCCGCAGGTCGGGCGCCCTGCGCCGCACCGCGCTGATCTACGGGGAGGACGCGGGCCGCCACGTGCTCGTCGCCTCGAACGGCGGCGCCGGCCGGCACCCCGCGTGGTACCTCAACCTCGCCGCAGACCCCGACGTCACCGTCCAGGTCCGCGCCGACCGGTTCGCCGCCCGCGCCCGCACCGCCACAGCCGGGGAACAGCCCGCGCTGTGGGCCCTGATGACCGGGATCTTCCCCCTGTACGAGACGTACCGCGCGGGGACGGACCGCGAGATCCCCCTGGTGGTCCTCGAACGGCGCTGACCGCGCGCCGGGCCGCCCGTCAGTCCACGGCGTGCACGAGCTGCGTCGCCAGCTCGTAGCGCGCGCCGACGATCGCCAGGTCCCCGGACGCCACCTTCGCCGCCAGGTCGGGCTCGGCCGCCAGCCGGGCCGTGACCAGGCCGACGTTCGCGCCGACCGTCGCGTCCACGCGCGCGGCGCCCGTCACCGAGTGGTCGATGGCCGGGGCGATCTGGTCGGCGAGGTACTGGATGTGGGCGGGCAGGTGGGTGCCGTGCTCGTCCGCCTCGACGGCCGCCGCGACCGCGCCGCACGACTGGTGCCCCAGGACGAGGACCAGCGGGATGCCCAGCTCCAGCACGCCGTACGCGATGCTGCCGAGCACCGCCTCGTCCAGCACCTGGCCCGCCGAGCGGACCGTCATCAGGTCGCCGAGGCCCTGGTCGAAGACCAGCTCGGGCGGGACGCGCGAGTCGATGCAGCCGAGGACGAGGGCGAACGGGTGCTGGCCGCCGACGAGTTCCTGCCGCAGGACGCGGCCCTCGTGCGGGTGGCGTTCGCGGAACGTGCGCCACCGCCTGTTGCCCGCGGCGAGTGCGTCGAGCGCCTCGGCGGGTGTCGCCGGGCGGGGGCGGCTGTCCTGGCGGCCGGTGGCGGCGGCGGAGGGCGCGGTGGCGAGGGTGGCGCCCGCGGTGAGGGCGCCGCTGGCGAGGGCTGTCCTGAGCACGGTGCGGCGCGGAGCGGCGCCGGGTCTGTTCGCACGTGTGGTCGATATCACGGCCGGAGACTAGCCGTGCATCTTTGGCCAACGATTTGGGCTTGGTGATCCGCTGACCAACTCTTGACTCAACTGCTGCTTACGCAACAGGAGTTCACCTGTATGTCGGCCGCGCTTCGTCAACCACTGCCTTTCAGTTGGGCATTGCTCGCGCTCTGGGCGTTCGCCTCGCGCACCTTCTCGCGCAGCCGCCGCAGCGTCGTGCTGTCCTGGTCGTCCCCGCGCGGCGGGGCGGGCGCGGCGCTGCCGCCGTCCTGACTGGTCGTGCCGGTCCGCTTCACTGTTCCTCCACCGGGGCAGTCGCCTCTGTCCGGCCCGGGGGCTGCCACGGTCGCCCGGCCACGCCTCGGGACCCACCCTCCCCAAGGTGGTGAACGGCGCGGGCGCGCGCGAGGCGCACGGCCCGGCGCGTCGGAGCGGGGCACCGCACGGCGCCGCGCGCCCGGGGCGGCGCGCGGCGCCCGTACGGCCGGGGCGGCGGGGGTTGCGTCCGGCATGTGCCGTGCGCCCACGCCGCGCACCTGCGCGGTACGCGGCGGGCGGCGCGCACGGGGGGCGCGCACGGTCCCGCGTGCCACCGTCCGCCGGGTCCGCGCCCCGGACCGTACGGCACGCGCCCCCCCCGTGAGATCATCCGATCCATGCGCCGATACCGCGAACTCCGTTACGCCTCCGCAGTGTTGGGCCTGGCCGCCCTGCTCGCCACCACCGCCTGCGGCAGCACGGGAGAGACCGCGGCGGCCGACACCAGCGGCTGGGACACCGAGCGCAAGGACAGCGCGGACACCGACCCCTGGCAGCCCACCGTCCTCACACGCGTCGAGGCCGAGGAGCGGGACGGGCACGACACCCTCACGTTCACCTTCGAGGAGGGCGCGCCCCACTGGATCGTCACCTACGACGAACCGCTGTACCCGCACGGCGGCGAGGACCCGGGGCCCCTCGACCTGCCCGGCGCGTACGACCTGCGCGTCGTCCTCGTCGGCACCACGGCGGACGCCGACACCCGCCTCGACGGGACGACCGGGACCGTCCGCGGCCTGGCGCACGCGGGCCACTTCGAGGGCGAGACCCACTTCGGCGTCGGCGTCGAGGGCGACGAGCGGCCCGCCTTCGAGGTGGTCCCCGGGGACGACACCCTCACCGTCAGGATCGCGCGCGCCTGACCGCCGCGCCCCTCACGCATCCGGGGTGACGGCGCGCAGCACCCGCGCCGGATTGCCCACCGCCACCACGTTCGGCGGCAGGTCCCTGGTCACCACCGCCCCGGCGCCCACCACCGTGTTCTCACCGATCGTCACCCCCGGGCAGACGATCACACCGCCGCCGAGCCAGACGTTGTCGCCGATCGTGATCGGCTCCGCCGCCTCCCACTTGGCGCGCCGCGCCTCCGGCTCGACCGGGTGCGTCGGCGTGAGGAGCTGGACGTTCGGGCCGATCTGGCAGTCCGCGCCGATGCGGATGGGCGCGACGTCGAGCAGGACGGCGCCGGTGTTGACGAAGGTGCGCGGCCCGATGGTGATGTACGAGCCGTAGTCCACCCGCAGGGGCGGGCGCACGTACGTGTCCTCGCCGAGGTCGCCGATCAGCTCGGCCAGGACGCGGATGCGGTCCGGGTCGTCGGCGCGCGAGGCGTTGAACCGCTCGGTGAGGCGCTCGGCGCGCGCGGCGTCGGCGGTCAGTTCGGGGTCGTCGGCGATGTAAAGCTCGCCGGCGAGCATGCGGTCCTTCTGGCTGCGGGGGGCGTTCTCACTGGTCACGCGGTTGTTCTACCACCGGCGCCCCGGGGCGCGCCGCGACGGCGGCGGCCCCGGGGGGCGGGGGATCACAGGACGTACGGCTCGTCGCCGTCGCCGGTCAGCGGGCGCCCGGCGGCCTGCCAGGCGTGCATGCCGCCGTCCACGTTGACGGCGTTGACACCGCGCTGCAGCAGGTACTGCGCGACCTGGGCGGACCGGCCGCCGACCTTGCAGACGACGTAGACCTCGCCGTCACCCGCGCTCTCGCCGAGGGCGGCGATCTCGTCGAACCGTTCGAGCACCTGGCTCATCGGGACGTGCACCGCGTCCTCCGCGTGCCCGGCGGCCCACTCGTCGGACTCGCGGACGTCGAGCAGCGGCGCGCCGTCCGGCACGGCGGCGGCGGGCACGGAGGGAAGGGAAGCGAAGCTCATACCGCCGACCCTAACCGTTCCCCGCGTCCCCGACCGGCCCGGCGGCGCCCCCGTTCCCGCCGTCCCCGGCGCCCTCGGCGCCCTCGGCGAGCTGACGGGCCAGCTCCGTCTCGCGCTCGCCGATCTGCCGGCGCAGCCCCTCGGCGACCTCGGCGAGCATGCCGTCCGGATCGTCGCCCGCCATGCGCAGCATCGAGCCCACCGCGCTGTCCTCCAGCGCCGCCACCGCCTCGGCGAGCAGGTCCTTGCGCTCGGACAGCCACTCAAGCCTGGCGTACAGCTCCTCGTACGGCAGCCCGCCCGGCTCCGGCTCGGGGCCGCGGTCCCACTCGGCGGCGAGTTCGGCGAGGACGCCCTCGTCACCCCGCGCGTAGGCCAGGTTGACGCGGGAGACGAAGACGTCGCGCCGGTGCCGCTCCTTCTCGTCGGTCGCGAGGTCGGGGTGGCAGCGGCGCACCAGGTCGCGGTAGAGGCGGCGGGCCTCCTCGCTCGGGCGGACGCGCGGCGGGCGCTGAACGGGCTGCTGGGTGAGCATCGCGTAGCCCTCGGCGCTGTAGCCCTCGCTGTCGAGCCAGCCGTGGAACAGGTCGGAGACCTGCGGCATGGGGGCCAGGGCGGCGCGGGCCTCGCGGGCGCGGCGCAGGTCCTCCGGGTCGCCGGTGCGGGCGGCGACGGCCTCCGCGATCGCGGCGTCCAGCTCCTCGACGCGGGCGTAGAGGGGGCCGAGGCGCTCCTCGTGGAGGCGGGAGAAGTTCTCGACCTCGATGCGGAAGGTCTCGACGGCGATCTCGAACTCGATCAGCGCCGTCTCCGCCGCCCTGACCGCGCGCGCCAGGCGCTCGGCGCCTTCGTCGTGCGGGGCCGGGTCGGGGGTGGGTTCTGGGGCCGCGGTCCCGGGGGCGGCCGTGGGGTCCTGCGCGTCGTACGGGGCGTCGCTCGCTGCCATTGGGACAGCCTAAGGGTCAGCCGCGCAGCTGTTCCGGGCACCGGCCGGCGCCCTCGGCGAGGTTGCTCTCGGCCCAGCGGCTCAGCTCGACGAGCGCGGGCCGCAGGTCGTAACCCGCGTGCGTCAGCTCGTACTTGACGCGGACGGGCGGTCCGTCGACGACATGCCGGGTCAGCAGTCCGAGTGACCCCAGCTCGGAGAGGCGGTCGGAGAGCATGCGCTCGCTGATGCCGGGGACCGCGCGGCGCAGCTCGCCGAAGTGGCCGGGGCCCGACATGAGGGCGGCGACGACGAGTCCGGTCCAGCGCTTGCCGAGCAGTTCGAAGACGCGGTTGATGGCGGAGTCGGGCTCGCTGCAGATGCCCGGGTCCTGATTGTCCTGTGCGTCCGCCATGTGATCAGCCTAACGAAGGTTCCTCTGATCGGTCCTACTATTGAAAAGTAAGTAGGTGTGTTATCAATAGCTGAGTACGACATTACAGCACCCTGAACCCCGCTTCCCCGGAGGAACCCCCATGGCCACGCTCCTGCACATCGACTCCTCGCTGAACGGCGACGCGTCCGTCTCCCGGGCCGTCACGCGCAGCTTCCGCGAGGCGTGGGAGGAGCAGCACCCGGAGGGCACGGTCGTCTACCGCGATCTCGCCGCCGCCCCGGTGCCCCACCTGACCGGCCCCGTCTACGCCACGTCCAGGATCCCGGCCGCCGAGCGCACGCCCGAGCAGACCGAGGCGTCCACGCTGAGCGAGGAACTGCTGTCCGAGCTGGAGTCGGCGGACGCGGTGCTCATCGGCGCCCCGCTGTACAACTACTCGATCCCCTCCACGCTCAAGGCGTGGCTCGACCACGTGGTCGTCGTCGGCCGCACGGCGGGGGAGACCTCGACCATCGCGGGCAAGCCGGTCACCGTCGTGAGCAGCCGGGGCGGCTCGTACGCCGAGGGCACCCCGATGGCGGGCAACGACTTCGCGCACCCGTACCTCGCGTGGCTCCTCGAAGGCGCGCTCCGCCTCGACGTGACCTTCATCGTCCCCGAGCTGACCCTGGCCCCCGTCGTGCCGGCGATGGAGCCGCTGCGGGAGAAGGCCAAGGCGTCGGCCGACCTGGCGCACGAGAGCGCCCGCGCGCGGGCCAAGGAGCTGGCGGCCCGGCTGGCCGCCTGAGCGACCACCGCGCACGCCACCCGCGTACGGCCGCCGGAACGCGCCTCCGGCGACCGTACGCGCCCTCACGCCCCGGTCCCCGCGCCCTCCTCGCGCGCCACGGCGGGCCGGAGGCCCGCCTCCCGCGCACGCGCCGCCACCGGCCGGGGCACACGCGCCGGCCGCGCGCCCGTCCCCGCGTCCATCCGCCGCCGCACCCCCGCCACCAGCCGGGACGCGGTGTACGTCGCCCCGTGCACGAAGCGCATCGACGGGCCGAAGACCGGCGCCGTCAGCAGCCCCGCGAAGAAGAGCCCGGGCCGCGACGACTCGAACCCGGCGTCCAGCTCAGGCGCCCACGTCCCCCGGACCGTACGCAGCTCCTCCCGCAGCCCGGCGTCCAGCACCCGCAGCCGCCGCAGGTCGGGATCGAAGCCGGTCGCCGCGATCACATGATCCGCCTCGACCGACTCCCGCACCCCGGGGCCCGTCGAAGCCGCCAGATCCAGCCGCACCCCCGCGTCGGAACCCACCGCGCGGACCACCCGCAGCCCCAGCCGCACCGGGACAACGCCCTCCACCCGCTCCCGCAGCCACCACGCCCCGGCGGGCCCGAGCGCCGTCTCCGCGATCCGCGTGCGCGCCCCGGCGGGCAGCAGCCGCACCGCGCCCGGCATGTTCGACCACGCCCAGCTCGACCAGCCGATGCCCAGGCCGCTGTGCGGCGCGCGCAGCTTCGCGAGGGCCCCGCGCCGCAGCGGGACCGGCAGGGTGTTCCACCGCACCTCGCCCGCCCGCGCCAGCACGACGGGGCGCGCCCCGTCCTCCGCCAGCAGCGCCGCCGTCTCCAGCGCCGCCTGCCCCGCGCCGAGCACCACGACGTCCCGGTCGCGGAAACGGGCCAGGTCACGGTGGTCGCTGCTGTGCGAGGCCAGGCCGACCGGCAGCTCCCGCAGGGCGCCCGGCAGGTGGACGAACGGCATGACGCCGATGGCCAGGGCGACGTTCCGTGTCCGCACCGCCTCCCCGTCCGCCGTCTCGACCGTGAACCCCCGGCCGTCCGGCACCACCGCCGTGACCGTCCGCTCCTCCACGGGAACGGCCAGCCGCTCGGCGAACCACAGCCCGTACCGCGTGAACGCCCCGATCGGCAGCGGCGTCCCGTGCTCCGCCCGCAGCCCCTCCGCCGCCGCCCAGGCGCCCAGGGTGGCCCCGGCGCCCGGCGAGGAGAGGTCGGAGGCCCAGGGCTCGGACTTCAGGTACATGCCGTCCGGCATGTGGTCGCGCCAGGACGCCATCGGACGGCCGAGGACGCGCAGGTCGAGTCCGGCGGCGGCGGCATGGGCGGCGATGGAGAGCCCGTAGGGCCCGGCACCCACCACAACGAGGTCATGCATCTCGGACTCATCTCTCCTTGGTGTTGCCGACTGGTTCGCGGCTGTTCGCCGACGCGTGGGCGGGTGCGCGGACGGTCGCGCGTACGGGCGTCCCCGCCGTCCGCGGCGTCTCCCCGGCCGTGGACGCGCGGCGCGCCAGGCGGCGCGCATAGGCGGCGGCGACGGCCGCGAACGGCGCCGGGTCGTCCGCCGCGAACCACGCCCACTCCACCTCGCCCCGCCCCGGCCGCAGCGCTCGCGGCACCGCGAGCGACGGCAGCGACGGGAGCCCGTAGCTCTCGACGACGAACGTCCGCCGCCCGCCCGCGGGCCGCGCGGGCGCGAGCGGCACAGGCCGCCGCCCCGTCAGCTCCAGGTGCAGCGCCCGCACGACGTCGAGCCCCGACCTGTCCTCGAAGAGCCGGAACTGCGCGCCGAGCCGCGGGTTGAAGTCGAGCAGGTGGTACGCGCCGGTCTCCGGGTCGCGGCGGAAGTCCAGGTCGAGCACGCCCCGGAAGCCGAGGCGCGCGGCCAGCCGCAGCGCCGCGTCAGCCACCGCCCCGTTGGGCAGCCAGCGGCCGACGGCGGTCAGCCCGGCGCGGCGTGGCCAGGAGCGGTCCTTGCGGCCCGTTCCGCTCATCAGGCAGGTGCCGTCCGCCGCGAAGCAGCCGTGGAAGAACCAGTCGGCGCCGTGGCCGCCCGGCAGCATGCGCTGGAGGAGGAGGCGGCTCCCGGCGTGCGGCGACCGCTCGTACAGCCGCCGCGCCTCTGCGGCCGAGGTGACGACGGTGGTGCTGCGCAGCCCCGAGCCCGGCGGCAGCAGCCAGGGGCGGCTCCACTTGGCGACGACGGGCAGGCCGAGCGCCGTGACGGCGGCGACGGCGGCGGCCGGGCTCTCGGGGACGACGGTGCGCGGGTGCGGGACGCCGAGGCGCGCGCAGAGGGCGGCGAGCCTGACCTTGTCCGCGGCCTGCTCGACGACGGCGGGCGGCACGTCCGGCAGCAGGAACGACGCGCGCAGCTCCGGCGCGAGGCGGGCGACGGTGAGGGCGCCGATGTCGTCGAGGGGGACGAGGACGGCGGGGCGGCCGATGCGGGCGGCGGCGGCGCGCAGGGCGCGGGCCACGTCGCCGGGGGCCGTGGGGTCGCCGGTGAAGCGGTGGGCGGCCGCGAGGTGGCGGGAACGGGCCAGCGGCGCGCCGCCCGGCTCGACGAACGCATGGACCTCGACCCCCGCCCTGCCCAGAGACCTGACCGCGCCGAGCGCCCCGTGGTGGAACGGGTTGTGGTCGAGGCGCAGGAGCAGCGCGGGGACCCGGGCGTCGAGGGGCGGCGGCATGGGGCCGATCTTTCAACGCGGCGCGGGCCCGTGGGCCGTGAGGGCGGACGAGTCCGCGATCGGCGCGGCGGAAAGCGTCCGGGCGGCCTAGTGGAGTGATGGTCGGCCCATCGGATGGGATGCCCGGCGCGCCGGTCCCCCGCGCGGCCCGGCCCGCGCGTACGGCGCCCCGGCCGTGTCCTCCCGGCGAAGCGGACCGTTAGCCCTGAACCGGGCCTGTTTCCTCTCCCGTTGGGGTGACACCATGCATCGCGCCACAGACACCACCGGCCGCCCCGTACGGCTGCCCCGGCAGCCCGTCATGTCGAACGCCGAGTACGCCGCGTCCCGGCACACCGTCTGGCTCAGCGCGAGCGCGGTCATCACCGACCCGTACGGCCGCGTCCTCGTCGTCGAGCCGACGTACCGCGAGACGCTGCTGCTGCCCGGCGGGGGCATCGAGGCGGGGGAGACACCGGCCGAGGGCTGCCGTCGCGAGATCGCCGAGGAGACCGGGCTCGACCTGGCGCCTGGACGGGTCCTGGCCGTGGACCACGTCAGCCCGACGATCGAGGGCATCCCGGACGACCTGCCGTTCCCCGGGGACATCCACATCGTCTTCGACGGCGGCACGGTCCCGGAAGAGACGGTGGGCAGGCTGCGGCTCCCGGCCGACGAGCTGGCGGGGGCGCGCTTCCTCGCCGCGGGCGAGGCCGCCGCCCGCATGGCGGGGGCCGAGGGCCGCCGCCTGCTGGCCGCGCTGCGCGCCCGCTGGGGGCAGCCGGGGCCCGTCTACCTCCAGGACGGGCGGCACATCGGGCCGCTCCCCGCGCTGGAGCGGCACGCCGTCCTCAGCCGGCCGCGGGCGGGCGCGGGCTGGCCGTGGCACCCGGGTCCCGAGCTGCCCGCGGCGCTGCCGCACGTCCAGTCGTGGGGCTGGCTGTTCGCGCCGGACGGGCGCGTGCTGCTGATGGTCCACCCCACCGAGCGCCTCGTCGTCTTGCCGGGCGGGACCCTCGACCCGTGCGACGGCGGCGACCCGGGCGCCGCCCTCGTCCGCGAGGCGGCGGAGGAGGCGGCGGCCACGGTCGCCGATCCCCAGGTCCTCGGCTACGTCCACGACGCCACGGGCGCGCGCCACGGGCTCGGGCCCTGCGCCCGCGTCCGCATGACCGCGCGCATCCTCCAGATCGGCCCGGCGGCGCCCGACCCGGCGACGGGCCACACGTACCCGCGCCTGCTGGCCACGCCCGCGCAGGCCGCCGAACTGCTCGGCTGGGGCCCGTCGGCCGTCGCGCAGGCCGAGGCCGCGACCGCCGTGGCGGCCGAACGGTGGGGCATCCCCGGCGCGCCCGCGTCGGCCGTCTCGGAGGTGCCGGTGACCGGGCTCAGCTGGTGACGACGCCGGTCCGCCGCGCCGCCGCCAGCCAGGTGGGGAACTCGGACAGCAGCCGCTCGTACAGCTCCTCGTCCGGCACCCGGGCGATGTCGCCGACCGAGAAGAACCCGACGTTGTCGATGGTCCGGTCCGGCAGCGTGTCGAAGCGCTCCAGCACGCCGAAGCCCGCGTTCCCGAGGCCGACGAACTGCCAGAACACCGGCAGCGGTTCGGTCGCGCGCAGCTCCCGCTCGATCAAGTCGTTGCGGTAGACGCCGCCGTCGGAGAAGAAGAGCACGAGGGTCGGCTCCTGCCGCGGCTGCTGGGTGACGAACTCCCTGACCTCGCGGATGACGAGGTGCTCCTCGTTGCCGAAGCCGATGCGGCTCATGTCCACCTGGCCGGCGCGCAGTGCGCGGTCCGCCCCCTCCTTGGCCTTCTTGCGGCGGCGCAGCAGGGCGATCTCCGAGCCCCTGATGTGCAGTTCGAGCCATTCGGGCAGGCCGGCAATGCGCAGGTCGGGGAGCCTGGCCGGCTTGGAGGCGAAGGTCCAGGCCTGCATCTCGCCGTCGTCGTCCAGCGCGGCGGCGACGGCGGCCATCCGTTCCACGACGTCGTGGACGACGCGGGCGGCGTACAGCTTGGCCATCGATCCCGAGGCGTCGAGGACGAGGACGACGCGCGCCCTGGTCCCGGCGGCGCCGCGTTTGGCGAGGTTGACGGTGACGTGCTGCTTGCGCAGGGAGAGGCGCTTGTGCATGTCGACGGGCAGGGACTCCTCGCCCCGGGGCACGTCAGCGCGCTGCCCCGAAGTCCCGGGCGCCGGAGTCGCGGCTTCGGGGGGCACGTCGTCCGGCGCCGGGTCGGCTTCACCCCCCGCGTCGTCCACGCTGATGCCGAAGTCGACGGCGAGTCCGGCGAGTCCGCTGTCGTACCCCTGGCCGACCGCGCGGAACTTCCACCGCCCGTCGCACAGGTACAGCTCGCCGCTGACGAAGGCCGTCTCGCTCGTCGCGGCCATCTCGAAGACGGCCAGTTCGGCGCCGCTGCCCGCGTCGAGCAGCCGCATCCGCAGCTCGCGGAACCGGCCGAACGTCCCGCCGTCCGCCGACGCCGCGAGCACCACCCGCGTGACGGCGGGCTCCAGCGCGGCGAGGTCGATCTCGACGGCGTCCGCGCCCGCGTGCTTGCCCGCGTGCCGCACGGCTCCGGACGGGTGGGCCGGCTGGTTGTAGAAGACGAAGTCGTCGTCGCCGCGCACCTTCCCGTCCGCCGTGAGCAGGAGGGCGGACGCGTCGGCGTCCGGGGCGTCGGGCAGATCCGCCCAGCTCAGGACGGCTCGTACGGAAGTCGCCGCTACCGGGATGTTGGCACCTTTGGCCAGGGATATCGGTGTCACCCGGTCAGTCTGCACCCGGCCGGTCCGCGCCCGGTCGGTCCCCCACGGCCCGGTCCGCGGCGGGACCGGCGTGCGCATGCCCGCGGCCCGCGCCGGATGTCGTCACCGGGGCGGGCCGCGGAGTCTGCCGTGCGGCGGTCATCCGCCGACGTACCAGCCCCCGGAGTTCCACGCGGCGATGGCCACGATCGCGAGGACGATGTCCACGACACCGAGGATGATGCCCGCCCGCGCCATGCCGGTCGGCGTTCTCTTCTGCGCCAGCGCACCGAGGACGATCGCGAGGATTCCCAGCGGGATGCCGGCGAGGAAGAGACCCACGATGCCGCAGACCAGGCTGGCCACCGCCATGGCGCTGCTGTTCTGACGAGCGGTGGTACCTGCGTAGTGCCCTGCCATGTCCGCCTCCGTCATTCGCGTAGTTTGTGACGAAAGCTCCGGTACCCTCAATCCCCGTCCACACTCCCCTGGTTACTCCTTTTCCCGGGATCGGGGCGGACAGCCGTCCGGACACGCGCGTCCCTCACACGCGGGCGTCCTCGGCAGGCGGGGCGGCCCCGGATATCCGGGCGCTCCCGTCCGACGCGGTGACGATCCGGCCCCCGGTCCCGGTCCCCCGCTTCTCCAGGCGGGCGGCGAGGAGGGCCAGGGCGAGGGCGGACAGCGCCATCCCGGCACCGACCAGGTTCGGCATCGTCACCCCCGCGCCCGCCGAGAGGACGAGGCCGCCCAGCCAGGCGGCGATGGCGTTGCCCAGGTTGAACGCCCCGATGTTGAGCGCCGAGGCGAGCGTGGGTGCCTGCGCCGCGTTGTCGAGGATGCGCTTCTGGAGGGGCGGCACCGTGGCGAAGCCGAGGGCGCCGATCAGCGGGAGGGTGATGGCCGCCGCGGTCTTGTCGTGCGCGGTGACCGTGAACAGGGCCAGCGCCGCGGCGAGTCCGGTGAGCGTGACGTAGAGCAGAGGCATCAGGGCGCGGTCGGCGTAGCGTCCGCCGACCAGGTTGCCGACGACCAGTCCGACGCCGAAGAGGACCAGCAGCCAGGTGACGCTGGACTCGGCGTACCCGGCGCCCTCGGCCATCATCTCCGCGATGTAGGTGATGGCCGTGAACACGCCGCCGAAGCCGAGCACGGTCATGGCCATGGCGAGCAGCACCTGCGGGTGCCGCAGCGCGACCAGTTCGCCGCGCAGCCCGCCGCCGGTACGGGCACCGGGTGCCGCCTCGGTCCTGCCCGCGTCGCGGGGGACGAGCGTCGCGACGCCGAACAGCGCGACGAGGCCGACGGCCGTGATGGCGGCGAAGGTCAGCCGCCAGCTCACCTGCTGGCCGAGCAGCGTGCCGAGCGGGACGCCCACCACGTTGGCGACGGTCAGGCCGGTGAACATCAGGGCTATCGCCCCGGCCCGCTTCCCGGGCGCCACCAGCCGGGCGGCCACCACGGAGCCGATGCCGAAGAACGCGCCATGGGCCAGCGAGGCGATCACCCGGCCCGTGACCAGCACTCCGAATGCCGGGGCGAGAGCGGACACGGCGTTGCCGACGGTGAAGAAGACCATCATCAGCATGAGCATCCGCTGGGGCCGCGCCCTGGCCCCGGCGACCGCCATGACCGGCGCGCCGGCCATGACACCGAGCGCGTACCCGGTGGCCGTGAAGCCCGCCAGCGAGGTGGAGACGCCGAACTCCGCCTCGAATTCCGGCAGCAGCCCCGTCACCACGAACTCCGTGGTGCCGATGCCGAACGCTCCGATGGCGAGCGCCAGGAGTGCGATGGGCATGTCCGAGACACCTTTCCGTGCGATCACGGCAGGCCGCGCCCCGGACACGACCCACCCTTGCAAACAGTCTTTACCCGCTTGGACAATAATTGCAGACGCCGACTATATGCAAGCGCCGACTATTGCGCCCGTGGGCTACTCTGGGGAAACACCGCTGGAGACGAGGTCTGGAGGAGCAATGACGCGCCCGGAGCCGACCCTCGCCCAGGGCTGGTGCGCCCTGTCCACGCTCCACAACCGCATCGACGCGCACATCGAGCGCGCCCTCCAGTCCGCCCACGGACTGAGCACCCGCGAGTACTCGGTGATCAACGTCCTCAGCCAGCAGCACGACGGCGAGGGCGGCCACTTCCGGATGAACGAGCTGGCCGCCGCCGTCGTCCTGAGCCAGAGCGCCACGACCCGCCTGGTGAACCGCCTGGAGGACCGCGGCCTGCTCACCCGCTATCTGTGCCAGGACGACCGGCGCGGCATCTACACCGACGTCACGCCCGAGGGCCTGCGCCTCCTCGAAACGGCGCGCCCCACCCACGACACGGCGCTGCGCGAGGCCCTCGAAGAGGCCGAGCGGCACGCCGATCTCGCCGCGCTGGTCGCCGCCGTCCGCACCCTGGAGCCCGCGGGCTGACCCGCCCGCCGGACCCCGCAGGCCCGCTTCCATCCGCTTTTCCGTTCGCACACTCATGGTCACGGAGAGTAGCGGACCCCTCTGACAACGGCGCCGCCCGCCGCCGGGCGAGAAGCGCGGGCGACACGGCCGATTCGTTCAAGACCGCAGGTCAGACGCGTGCGTAGCCTGCCTGCATGACTCCCAGGATCGATCTTTTCGGCATCATCACCGACGACCTCGCCGCCTCCGCCGCCTTCTACCGCCGCCTCGGCCTCGACATCCCGGAGGGCGCCGAGAAGGAGCCGCACGTGGAGATCCTGCTCCCCGGCGGGCAGCGCCTGGCCTGGGACACGGTGGACACGATCCGCACCTTCCTCCCCGACTGGACCCCGTCGCAGGGCGGCCACCGGCTCGGCCTGGCCTTCCTGTGCGACGGCCCCGCCGAGGTGGACGCGCTCTGGACCGAGCTGACCCAGGCGGGGTACACCGGCGAGAAGGCCCCCTGGGACGCGTTCTGGGGCCAGCGCTACGCCATCGTCAAGGACCCGGACGGCAACCCCGTGGACCTCTTCGCCCCGCTCCCCCAGGTCGAGAGCCCCAGCTGAACCGGCCCCGTCAGCCGAACCCGGCCAGCAGCTCCGTCCACGGCACCCCCGCCAGGTCCCTGACCTCACGCGCCATGTGCGCCTGGTCCGCGTACCCCGCGCGCGCCGCGACCTCGGCCGCGGGCTCCGCGGCCAGCCGCACCGCCCGCTGGAGACGCAGCACCCGCCCGAGGGTCTTCGGCCCGTAGCCGAACGCCGCCACGCTCCGCCGCCGGAACTGCCGCTCGCTCCAGCCGAGCAGCCGCGCGGTCGCCGCCACCCCCAGCCCGCCGTCGAGCGCCGCGACCGCCGCCCCCGGCCACGGCCCCGGCGCGGCGGCCGAACGGGCGAGCAGCCCGGCGGCCACCTCTTCGAGCGCCGCCCCGGCGGCAGCCGTGTCCCCGGCCACCGCGACACGTTCCGCCAGTTCGGCCACACGCCGGGCGGGCAGCAGCGCGGCCAGCGCCACCCGCTGATCCGTCAGTTCGTCCGCCGGCACGCCGAACACCACCGGCCCCACCCCCGGCGCCAGCCGCACGCCCATCGCGCGCACCGGCTCCGCCGTACCCGCCGCCATGAACGCCCTCGTGTCCGGGCCCGCCACCGACAGACTCCCGCCGTCCCACAGCAGGTCCATACAGCCGTCGGGCAGCACGCGCTTGCTGCGGGCGGTCTCACTCACCCACACCTTCGCGCCACCAAGCGCCGCATGCCGCGCCGTACGTTCCCGGTACACGCCGTCCAGCATGGCACGCTGCTGCTGTGCGCCATCTAGGACTGATCACCGTGCTCGTCGCCGACTACGACGAGGCCATCGCCTACTACGCCGAGGTCCTCGGCTTCGAACTGCGCTCGGACCTGCCCGTCCACGAGCCGGGCAAGCCCAACAAGCGCTGGGTCGTCATGGCCCCGGGCCCCGACGCGCAGACGGGCCTCCTGCTCGCCCGCGCCGAGGGCGAACGCCAGAAGGCCCGCATCGGCGACCAGACCGGCGGCCGGGTCGGCTTCTTCCTCTACACGGACGACTTCGCCGCCGACCACAGCCGCCTGGAGCAGGCGGGCGCGACGTTCGAGCAGGAGCCGAGGGACGAGCCGTACGGCCGGGTCGCCGTGCTCCGCGACCCCTACGGCAACCGCTGGGACCTCATCGAGCCCGCGCCGGGGAAGAGACCGGCGTAGTGCCGGAGGAGTTCGAGCAGCCGGTTCGCCGGCTGCGCGCTCCAGTGCGCGGCGCGCGGGCGCGGCGGGTCGGCGAGGCGCGGGACGGCCCAGCTCAGGTGGTGCCACAGGACGCGGGCCCACCACACGTCCGCCTCGGCGGGCCCCACGCCGTACCCCGCCAGGACGTCCGCGACGCCGCGCGGCGGCACCTTGGCGAACTCGACGGCGGGGTCGGTCACCGCCGCGTCGCCCCAGTCGAGCAGCGCGGTCAGGCCGCCGTCCCCCGCGCCGTCGACCAGCAGGTTCAGCGCGGAGACGTCCCCGTGGACCAGCACGGGGGCGGGTGGGTCCGCCGGTATGCGGGCCGCCAGGTCGTCGAACCAGCCCGCGAGCCATCCGGCGAGCCCCGCGCTCAGGTACCCCTTCGACGCGAGGCGGTCGATGCCGGGCCTGGGGTCGCCCCCGGCCGGGTCCACCGGCACGCCCGGCAGGGACGGGACAGGGCTCGCGCCGTGCAGCAGCGCCAGCTGGCGGCCCAGCTCGCGGTGCGCGGCGGGCGACGGCTCGCCGCCGGGCGGCGGCGCGCCGGGCGCGCGGCGCAGCAGCAGGTACGGCAGCTCCGAGTCGTCCCCGAACTCGACGATCTCCGGGGTCAGGACCCCGAGCCCGACCGCGTAGGGGATGACGACGGCCTCCTTGCGCAGGTCCGCCGCGAACGCCGGGTCGCGGTGCGCGATCTTCAGCACGAGCCCGTCGCCGAGCAGCCAGACGGTCGCCGCCTCGCCCTGCGCGGGGGAACGCGTCACCGCGGAGGCGGGCACCCCGTGCCGCCGCGCGGTGCGGACGGCGAGCGCGCGCAGTCCGGGGGACGGCTCGGCGCGGGTGACGGTCACTCCGGTGCCCCCGCGGTCGCCTCGTAGAGCAGTCCGAGGAGCCGGACGAGTTCGGCGCGTTCGGGCTCGGTGAGCGGCGCGAGCAGGTCGGCCTGGGCGCGGGCGAGCGCCTCGTCGGCGTGGGCGAGCCGACGCGCGCCCGCCGCCGTTATGGTGATCACATTGCGCCGCCGGTCGGCCGGGTCGGGGTCGCGCACCACATACCCCTCGCCCGCCAGTTCGTTGAGCGCCGCGACGACGTCGCTGCGGTCGATGCCGCACCGCCGTCCCAGCACCGCCTGGCTCGACGGCCCGAACTCCGCCAGCGCCGCCAGCAGCGCGTAGTGGTACCGCCGCGCCCCCAGCCCGGCGAACGCCTCGCCGACCAGCTGCCGCGCGTGCGTCGTCACATGCGTGAGCAGCCAGCTGGGCTGGGCCCGCAGCCGGGCCGGGGCTCCGTACGAGGCCGCCGTCTCCATGGCCACGACCCTAACGCGTCCCTCCGACACCGCCCCGGGGATTTCCGGGGCGGAGGCGGTGAACAGGCCGGTCAGGTCGTGTAGTCGGCGTTGATCCTGATGTAACCGTCCGTCAGGTCGCAGCCGTACACCGTGGCCCGGCCGTCCGCGATGCCGAGGGTCACGCCGATGTCCACCTCGTCCTGGCTCATCACGCGCGTCAGCCCGGCCAGCACCTCGTCGGTCTGCTCGGCCGGGTAGACCTCGACCGCGCCGAAGCGCACGGTGACCTTCTCCTGGTCGATGTCGGTGTCGTCCGCGTTCTTGCCGATGGCCATCACCACCCGCCCCCAGTTGGGGTCGGCGCCGTGCACCGCCGTCTTGACCAGCGGCGAGTTCACCACGCTCTTGGCGATCCGCTTGGCCTGCGCGCGGTCGCGCGCGCCCTCCACGGTCACCCGCAGGAGCTTCGACGCGCCCTCGCCGTCCCGCGCGAGCTGCTCGGTCAGGTCGAGGCAGACGGCGCGCAGCGCCGCCGTGAACTCCGCCACGTCGACCGGCCCGGCCGCGCCGCTCGCGAGGACCGCGACCGTGTCGGAGGTGGAGGTGTCCGTGTCGACACTGAGGGAGTTGAACGTCTCGTCCACCGCGGCGCGCAGCGCGCCGTCCAGCTCCTCCGGGGTGAGCGCGGCGTCCGTGACGAGGTAGGCGAGCATCGTCGCCATGTCGGGCTCGATCATGCCGACGCCCTTGGCGACGCCGACGATCCGCGCGCCGCCGACCGCGCGCTCCGCCGTCTTCGGGCGGGTGTCGGTCGTCATCATGGCGCGCGCGACGGTCAGCGGCGTCGCGTCGAACGGCCCCCACGGCCCGGTCAGCCGGGCGCGGATCGGGTCCATCGGCAGCGGGCGGCCGATGACGCCGGTGGAGCTGATCAGCACCTCGTCCGCCGCCACGCCGAGCGCGTCCGCGACGTGTCCGGCGATCTCGGCCGCGTCCGCCGCGCCCTGGGCGCCGGTGGCGACGTTCGCGTTCTTCGCCACGGTGACGATCGCCCGCAGCCGGCGGCCCGCGGCGTGCCGCCTGCTGAGCACGACGGACGGCCCGGCGAACCGGCTGCGGGTGAACATCGCCGCGCTCACCGAGGGGAGGTCGGAGACGATCACCGAGAGGTCGTCGCCCTCGTCGCGCAGCCCGGCGTGCGCCGTGACCGCGCGGAATCCGGCGGGCCACGCCACTGCATCAGTATTCGACATGACGCATATGCTTACATGGCTGGGGCGCCCCGTCCAGCGGTTCCTCCCGGGGACACGGCCCGCGCGGTGAGCCCGGCGAGCGCGCGGGACGCCGCCGCCTGGTCCGCGTCGGGCAGCGAACGGCCCGCGTGGAGCATGTGGAGGGCGGTGGTGAGCCGTGTGCGGTCCTCCTCGGTGCCGAGGTCACCGACGTAGGCGGGCAGCAGCACCGCGAGGGCTTTGAGATCGGCGCGTGCGCACAGGGAGGCCAGCAGCGCGCCCAGCGCGTCCCCGCCGGGGCGGACGTCCTGGGGGGCGGGGCCGGTGTCGCGCAGTCCCTGCGCGACGGCGTAGCGCACCCAGTCGGCGTACGGGCCGGGCGGGACGGCGTCGATACGGGCGGCGGCCCGCGTGAAGTGCGCGTGGGCCGTTCCGTCGTCGCCCAGGTCGCGGTACGCCTGGCCGAGGTTGAGGTGCAGCGACGGGTAGAACGCGCTGACGCGTTCGTCGCCCACGGCGTCGGCGCGGCGCAGGCACTCCTGGTTCCAGTGCAGCGTGTCCTCGGGCGTGGACTGGTGGCGCGCGAGGTAGTGCGCGGCGACGCAGGCCTCGTAGTCGTCGGTGGCCCCCTCCCAGGCACGCAGGAAGAGCGCGCGGGCGTCGTCGGGCCGCCCCTGCGCTTCCGCCTGCATGCCCTCGGTGCAGAGCCGGATGACGGGGTTCTGTGGGTCCATGGGGTCTCTCCCGGGTGTGGGGCGGTCAGTTCGCGCGGTCGGGTGCGGCGGCCACGGGCATCACGAGCGTCGTGAAACTGCCCTGGTCGGCGGAGCGGACCACGACCGGCCCGTAGGGCGACGACACGTCGAACAGCACGTCCGGCCCCACCCCGGCCTCCAGCGCCGCGAGCAGCACGGCCGGATCGAACGCGAGCCGCACCGGCGGCCCCGTACGGACGACGCGCGTACGGTCGGCGCCGCCGTCGCCCCCCTCGCCCCCGTCCGGCCCGTCCAGCACGAAGGGCGCGCCGCGCTCCCCCGCCGCCCGCACCGCCTCCGCCAGCGCGGCCCGGTCGTGGATCAGCCGGGTCGTCACCGGGGGCAGCGCGTCCAGGACCATGCGGTACGCCGGGAACTCCCCGTCCGCCACCGGCAGCGCGCGCCGTCCGTCCCCGCGGGACAGCCACGCCGCCCCGTCCTCCACCGTGACGGCCGCCTCCGGCCACTCCAGCGCCCACGCCGCGGCCGCGACCAGCTCACCGGCCGCCACGGGCACCCGCGCCGGTCCGCCCGCGACCCGTTCGGGACGCAGCACGCGGACGGCCAGCCGGTACCGGTCGGTCGCGACGAGCCGCAGCTCCTGGTCCGCCAGTTCGAGCAGCACGTGCCCGAGCACGGGGAACTCCGCGCGCGCCGCGCCGGTCGCGACGGCGGGCGCCACCTGCCGTACGGCGCTCGCCAGTTCGGCCGCCCCCACCCACGCCTCCGCGCGCCGGGGGGCGCCGTCCGGCAGGTCCCGCAGGACCTCCTCGATCGCCGCCTCGGCCTCCACCGCCGTACGCCGGGCCCGCCGCGCGTGCCCGGCCAGCACCCGCCGCGCCTCGTCCGGCCCGCCGTCCAGCACCACCCGCGCGTCGACCAGCGGCAGCCCCGCCGCGCGCAGCCGCCGCACGGTGACGGCCCGGTCCGCCTGCCCCGGCGCGTACCACCGGTAGCCGCTGGCCGCGTCCACCCGGGCGGGGCGCAGCAGGCCGCAGTCGTCGTAGAACCGCAGCGCGCTCGGCGCCAGCCCGACCCGCCGGGCGAAGGCGCCGATGCTCAGCAGTCCGTCCTCACCCCCGGCCTCCACGGTGTCTCTCTCGTCCATGGCACGAGGGTGCGCTTTCAAGCGGCTCGAAGGTCAAGCCGCGCCACGTGGCCGCTCTCCAGGGCGACGTACAGTGCCCCGTCCGCGCCGAACGCCAGACCGTGCGGCTCCGACGTCCCGGACGGCAGCGCGTGCTCCCGCAGCCCGCCGTCCGCATCGATGTAGCCGACACTGCCCGCCGCCCACTGCGTGAACCAGCACCCCGCGCCCGCGGGGTCGGCCACCAGCGCGTGCGGGCGCGCCGACCGGTCGGGCAGCGCGTACTCCGTCACCTCGCCCTCCATGGAGACGCGCCCGATCTGCCCCGCCCCGATCTCCACGAACCACATGGCACCGTCCCCGCCCCGTGTGATGCCCACGGGCGCCGCGCCCTCCGTGGGCAGCGGGAAGACCGTCGTCCCGCCGCCCGGGACGAGCCGTCCCACCGCGTTCGCCTGGTTGAGGGTGAACCACAGCGCGCCGTCGGGACCCGCCGCGATGGCCGAGGGGTACGTGCCGCGCTCCGGCAGCGGGTACTCCGTGATGCCGCCCGCCATGTCGACGCGCCCGATGCGGTCCGCGTTCATCTGGGTGAACCACACCGCGCCGTCCGGACCAGGCGTGATCCCGTACGGCCCGCTCTCCGGGGTCGGCGGGGTGTACGAGGACGCGCGCCCGTCCGTCCCTATCCGCCCGATGCGGTGGTCCCCGTAGCGGCTGAACCACAGCGCACCGTCGGGACCCTGCGTGATCACTGTGGGCTTGCTGCCCGGGGCGTCGAGCCCGTAGCGGTCCACCCTGCCGTCCATGCCCAGGCGGGCGATCTCACCGCTGTGCACCAGGGTCGTCCACACTGCGCCGTCCGGCCCCTGCGTGATCCCGTAGGGGCCCTGGCCGGGGTCGGTCAGCTGTGTCAACGAAATCATGTCGTTCTCCTGCGGGGTCGTGCCATCTGTCGGAGTCGTGCCGGTGGTCGTCACCGCGCCTCCGCGTACATGTCCTGCCGCGCCAGCTCAAGACGCTCCCCGCGCCAGCGGCGCCGCAGCAGCCGGTCGTGGCTGACGACGACGAGCGCGCCGCCGAAGCCGTCGAGCGCCGTCTCCAGTTCCTCCACCAGCCCGAGGGACAGGTGGTTCGTCGGCTCGTCGAGCAGCAGCACGTCGGCCGGTTCCGCGGCCAGCAGGCGCGCGAGCGCGAGCCGCTGCCGCTGCCCCGCCGACAGGCCGGTGACCGGGACGGTCAGCCGCTCGGGCGCGAACAGGCCGTACGACAGCAGCCGTTCGGCGTGCTCCTCCGGCGTGCCCGCCCGGCCGCGCGCGAACGCCGCGAGCAGCGTCTCGCCCGGCCGTCCCGGCTCGGGGTCCTGCGGGAGGTACGCGACCCGGCCGCGCCGCGTCACCCCCCCGGCGTCGGGCCCGGCCTCCCCGGCGAGGACGCGCAGCAGCGTGCTCTTGCCCGTCCCGTTCGGCCCGGTGACGAGCAGCCTGCCGCCCGGCGCGAGCGCGAGGCCGACCGGCGCGAGCCGCCCGTCCACCGCGACGTCCTCGGCGGCCAGGACGGTGGTGCCCTCGCGCGCCGGCCCAGCGGACGCGGCGAACGCCCCGGCGGCGAAGTGCAGCGGCTCGGGGGGCGGCGGCACGGGGTCGGCGAGGAGCCTGCGGATACGTTCCTCCGCGTTGCGCACCCGGCTGGCGAGCGACTGCTGCACGCGCGCGCCGTGCATGTCGTACGCCATCTTGTTGTTGTCCTTCATGGCGCGCCCCGGCGCGACGCGGCGCGCGGTCGTGGCGGCCGTCCTGCGCAGCGCGGCCAGCTCCGCCTCCCAGTCCTCGCGCGCCCGCTCCCAGCGGCGGCGCGCGGCGGCGCGCTCGGCGAGGTAGCCCGCGTAGCCGTTGCCGTGGCGGACGACGGTCCCGCGGTCGGCGTCGACCTCGACCAGGCCGTCGGCGACGCGTTCGAGGAACACGCGGTCGTGCGAGACGGCGACGGTGGTGCCGCGCCGGGCCGCCAGGTGGTCCTGGAGCCAGGTCAGGGCGTCGTCGTCGAGGTGGTTGGTCGGCTCGTCGAGCAGCAGGACCTCGGGGGCCGCGGCCAGGACGGCGGCGAGCCGCAGCCGGACGCGCTGGCCGCCGGAGAGGCTCCCGACGCGGCGTCCGTGGTCGAGTCCGCGCAGGCCGAGGCCGTGGAGGGCGCGTTCGACGCGGGCGTCGGCGTCGTAGCCGCCGCGCAGTTCGAAGACGGTCAGCAGGTCGCCGTACTCGGCGAGGCCCGTCTCGTCGCCGTCCGCGAGGGCGGCCTCCAGCCGGCGCATCCGGCGTTCGACGGCGCGCAGTTCGGCGAGGGCGCCGTCGACGACCTGGGCGACGGTCAGCGCGGGGTCGAGCCGGCCGTCCTGGGGGAGGTAGCCGACGCCGCCGTCCGCCTGGCGGACGATCTCGCCCTGATCGGGGCGTTCCTCCCCGGCGAGGAGGCGCAGCAGGGTCGTCTTGCCCGACCCGTTCTCGCCGATGATCCCCATGCGTCGGCCGACGGGGAAGGCGCAGGTGACCGCGTCAAGGACGAGTCGCCCGCCGTAGGACTTCGTGACGTCGTGCGCGCTGATCTGTGTGGGCATACGGGTGCTCCCAGGCGTTCGTGAACGGTGCGGCCGACGGCCGCGGGACCGGGTGAACACGCTGGTCGAGCATCGGAACGGCTCCTTCACGAACGACTATGGCGACAGTCGTCGCCTTAACGCGTACCATCGTCGCATGGCCTCCACTCCCCGGGCAAGCGGGAAGAACGGCACCCCCACCCGGCGCCGTCCCGGCGGGCGCAGCGCTCGCGTCCAGGCGCAGGTCGTCGCCGCCGTGACCGCCGAACTGGTGGAGCACGGCTTCGACGCCCTGTCCGTCGACACCGTCGCCGCCCGCGCGGGCGTCCACCGCGCCACCGTCTACCGCAGGTGGCGCGACGTCGGCGGCCTGCTCGCCGCCGCGCTCGACGCGGGCACGGACGACGACTGGCGGCCCCCGGACACCGGCTCCCTCACCGGCGACCTGCGGGCGCTCAACGAGGAGGTGTACGCCGCGCTCACCGAGGGGCCGCCGGTGACCATGGCCCTCATCGCGGCCGCCTTCCGCTCCGGGGAGGCCGCACGGGCGCTGCGCCGCTTCTGGGCCGACCGGTACGCGCGCTGCGGCGTCGTCGTGGAACGGGCCGCCGGGCGCGGCGAGACGGCGCCGGACACCGACCCGTACGCGCTGCTCGTCGCCGCGACCGCCCCGCTCTACCACCGCTTCGTCCTGCTGCGGACCCCGCCGGACCCCGGGCTGCCCGCCCACGCCGCCGGCTACGCCGCCCTGGCGGCACGGGCGGGCGCCTTCCGGCGGGCGGACGCCTGAGGCGTCCGGCTCAGGGGACCGTCACGACGACCTTGCCGACCTGTCCGTTGCCCTCCAGGTGGCGGTGCGCGTCGGCGATGTCGTCCAGCGCGAACGTGCGGTCCACGACCGGCGCGAGCCCCCCGGACCGCAGGCCCGCGAGCACGAACGCCTGGCCGCGCCGCAGCGCCTCGGGGTCCTCGACGACCAGGTGGACGGCGTACCCGCTGATCCGCAGCGGCCAGTTCCGCGGCATCGGCATGGGCCGCGGGTCGAGCCAGCCGTAGACGACGAGGATGCCGCCGCGCGTGACGGCCAGGGCCAGTTCGGTGAGGCCGGGGCCGCCGACCGAGTCGAGGACGGCGTCCGCGCCGCGCCCGTCCGTCACCTCGTGTATCCGCTCCACCAGCCCGTCGCCCGCCGCCAGCACGTGCGCCGCGCCCGCCTCGCGCAGGCGCGCGCCCTTGGCCTCCGGCTCCCGCGTGACGGCGATCGGCACGGCGCCCAGGTGCCGCGCCGTCTGGAGCATGGCGAGCCCCGCCGCGCTGGACGCGGCCGTGACGACCACCGTGTCGCCCGGCCTGACCGCGGCGGCCTCGACCAGCGCGCCGTACGCCGTCAGGTACGAGATCCACACCGCGGCGCCGGTGACCGGGTCCACGTCGTCCGGGCGCCGGAGCAGCGAGCCGACGGGCACGGTCACCGTCTCGGCGTACACGCCCCGGCTCGACATCGTCGTGTCGATGACCAGCACGCTCACCGCGTCGCCCGGCGCCACCTCCGTCACGCCGGGGCCGACCGCCTCGACCAGGCCGGACGCCTCGCCGCCGATGCGGGAGGCGGGCAGCGTGGCGTCGTACCAGTAGCCGCCGGAGCGGAAGAGGGCCTCGCTGCGGTTGAGGCCGATGGCCTGGACCCGTACGCGGGCCTCGCCGGGGCCGGGCTCTTCGGGGGGCAGCTCGGCGAAGCGGAGCACCTCGGGGCCGCCCAGCTCGTCGAACAGCACGGTTCTGCTCATGGTCCGTCGTCCTTTCCTCGCCGCTCCCTCGCGGAACGCCGCACAGTAACTATACGCCGTTCATTTTTTACACGACTCACTCCCGAGGGCGGCCGGGGGAAGGGCGGGGCGAGGGCTGGCGTTGACGCCGACGTCAATGTCTAGCGTCGTGTCCGACCACCTCGACCGAAGGGGCCCCGATGCGTATCGGCGAACTGGCGGCCCGCGCCGGGACCACCCCGCGCGCGCTGCGGTACTACGAGTCCCGCGGCCTGCTCACCGCACGGCGCGACGCCCACGGCTACCGCACCTACGGTGAGGACGACCTGCGGATGCTCCGGCAGATCCACGCGCTGCAGGCGTTCGGCTTCGGGCTGGAGGAGACGCGGCCGTTCGTGGAGTGCCTGCGCGCCGGGCACCCCACGGGCGACACCTGCCCGGCCTCCCTCGACGTCTACCGGAGCAAGCTCGCGGAACTGGACGCCTGCATCGCCGAGCTGAACGCGGTGCGCGAGACCGTCCGCGAGCGGCTGCTGCTCGCCTCGGCGAGCGCCGCGCCGGAGCCGCGCTGCGAGCTGGTCACCCCTCCGACCGACCGACAGGAGCCCGAACCGTGCAGCAGACCGCATCCCCCGTCCGCGAGGTGACCGACGCGACGTTCGCCGCCGAGGTGCTCGCCGCCGAGCTGCCCGTCCTGGTGAAGTTCACCGCCGACTGGTGCCCGCCGTGCCGGATGATCGCCCCCGTGCTCGCCCAGATCGCGGCGGAGAAGGCCGGTGAGCTGAAGATCGTCAGCCTGGACGTGGACCACCACCCGGTCACGACGGCCCGCTACGGCGTGCTGTCGATGCCCACCCTCATGCTGTTCACGGGCGGCGAGCCGGTGAAGTCGCTGGTCGGCGCCCGGTCGAAGCTCCGGCTGCTGCAGGAGCTTGCCGACGCGCTGTGACGGCGCGCCCGGCTCATCCGGCGCCGGCCCCGCCCCGCACGCCGGCCCCGCCCCGCACGTCGGTCCTGCGCCGGACATCGGTGAAGAGCCGGTCGAGCAGCGCCGCCAGCGCCTCCCGCTCCGGCGCGGACAGCGAGGCGATGAGGTCCGTCTCGCGGCCGAGCACCGCGTCCACCGAGCGTTCGATCAGCTCGTGCCCGGCGCGTGTCAGGGAGACGTCGACCGAACGGTTCCCCTCCGCGCCGGGCGCGCGGGTGACCAGCCCCTCCCGCTCGGCGCGGGCCACGCGCTGGGAGACGGCACCGGCCGTGACGAGGGTCCGCCGCGCGATCTCGCGCGTGGTCAGCACATAGGGGGCGCCGGAGCGCCGCAGGACCGAGAGCAGGTCAAGGGTCGCGGCGTCGATACCGGCCTCGCGCAGGACCCGGGTCCTGTCGTCGGCGAACAGCTTCGCGAGCCACAGGATCGGGGTGACGATCTCGATCGATCCGGTCGGCGTCCCCGGCCGCTCGCGCTGCCAGGCGGCGGCGATCTCGGTCGCGGGGTAGGGGACCCGCAGCTCGTCCACGGCGCCGTCTCCTCGTGCCCTAGGATCTCCTTTAGACCTAAACGTTAGCAGGGAGAACAGGATGCCCCGTACCGTCCTCATCACCGGCGGGACCAGCGGAATCGGCCGCGCGACCGCCGCGCGCTTCGCCGCCGACGCCGCGGATGTCACCATCACGGGCCGCCGTTCCACAACGGTCGATGCCGCGGCGCGTGAGCTGGGCGTGCGCGGTGTGGTCTGCGACGGGACCGACCCCGAGCAGATCAGCGCGCTCGCCGCCCGGTTCGACAGCCTCGATGTGCTGGTCAACGCGGCCGGCGGCCTCGCCGACCCGCCGACCGACGGGCTCTCGCCCCTGGCGGGCCAGGCGGCGCAGTGGCGGGCGGACCTGGAGCTGAATCTGCTGAGTGCCGTCCTCACCACCACCGCCCTCCAGGACAAGCTGACCGAAGGGAGCGCCGTCATCAGCATCGGCTCCATCGGCGCCGAGCGCCGCGGCGGTTCGTACGGCGCCGCCAAGGCCGCGCTCTCCGCGTGGGGCGCGTTCCTGTCCGCCCAGCTGGCGCCGCGCGGGGTGACCAGCAATGTGATCTCGGCCGGGTTCATCGACGAGACCGGGTTCTTCGGCGGCGCGCTGAGCGATGCCCGCCGTACGGCGCTGGTCGAGGAGACACACAACAAGCGGGCGGGCGTTCCGG
The DNA here is from genome assembly GCF_044461265.1 of Streptomyces sp. NPDC049879. Lineage (NCBI taxonomy): Bacteria > Bacillati > Actinomycetota > Actinomycetes > Kitasatosporales > Streptomycetaceae > Streptomyces > Streptomyces sp. NPDC049879. The sequence goes on from NZ_JBITKT010000002.1 coordinate 400,448, forward strand.
CGGACATCGCGGAGACCGCCTACTTCCTCGCCTCACCGGGCGCGCGGCACATCACCGGCCAGACGCTGCACGTGAACGGCGGAGCGCACACGACACGTTGACCGGCTTGCCCCGAGCGTGGTGTTTCACGTGAAACACCACGCTCGCTCCCGCCTGAGCACTCTCACCCAGCGTCGAGGAACCTGGTGACGGCGCCGAGAAAGGCGTCCGGCTGCTCGAAGAAGACGACATGCCCGGCATCGAGTTCGGCATAGTCACTGGCGGCAATGGCAGCGTGCAGCGCCTTGCTGTGGGCGACCGGCACGGTGGCGTCGTGCCGCGCGCCGACGACCAGAGTCCTGGCGGAGATACGGGGAAGCAGCTTCCGGATATCGACGCGGGTGTCCAGCTCGACATGCCGCAGAGTCCCCGGAGTCGGGGGCATGTTGGGGATCAGCTGCTCGACCTGATCCCGGCCGATGGTGTTCAGGAAGCTCTGGCTGAAGCCCGTCATGGTCACGCTCCGCCCGAACGCGTCCGCGTCCAGCGATCCCAGCCGCAGCCAGAGCGTGAACAGGTTCCGAAGGTATTCATCCCCGTCGGTGTGCGCCCAGCCCGACACCAGGACCAGCCGCCGCACCTGCTCGGGCCGCAGCGCCGCGACGGCCGCGGCGACCGGCGCCCCCATGGAGAAGCCGAGCAGATCCACAGGCCCCCGGCTGACGGCGCCGACGACCGCGGACACCTGGTCCGCCAGCCCTTCCACGGTCAGCGGCCCGCCCTCGTCCTCGGTGCGGTCGCTGCCGGACAGGTCGACGGTCACCACGGGCCGCCGCTCGGCGAACCGCGGCGCCAGATCACCCCAGGTCAGTCCGGCACCGGCCGACCCGGTCCCATGGACGAGCACCAGCGGAACGCCCTCCCCGGACCCGAACTCCTCGTAGTGCACCCGTGCGTCGGCAACAGTGATGGTGGTCATGGTCGATCTCCTCGGTAGGTCTGTCATCAGTGCGACGACCACCACAGTGCCGACGACGGCCGCCCACCGGCAGAGACCCGGTGAGCCTGGGACCGGGAATCCCTGGCTCATCCACCGCGACGCGCGCAGGATGGCGGGTATGACGATCAACCGACGCGAGCTCGCCGACTTCCTGCGTCAGTCCCGCGGCCGGCTCGGCCCTCAGGAAGTCGGCCTGCCCGCGGGTGCCCGGCGGCGCACGCCGGGGCTCCGACGCGAAGAGGTCGCCCAGCTCGCCGGTATGTCGGTCGACTACTACGTCCGGCTGGAGCAGGCCCGCGGCCCCCACCCGTCGCCACAGCTCCTCGGCGCTCTCGCCCGCGCACTGCGCCTCACCGCCGATGAGCGCGACCATCTGCACCTTCTCGCCGGACAGCGGCCCCCGGAGGGGCGGCCGAGCCCCGACCATGTGGCGCCCGCGCTGCTGCATCTGCTCGACCAGCTGACGACCACCCCGGCGCAGATCCTGAGCCATCTCGGGGACGTCCTCGTGCAGAACGCGCTGGCGCAGGCGCTCCTCGGCGATGTCTGCACCGTCTCGGAACACGGCCGCAACGTCGCCTGGCGCTGGTTCACCGACGCGGACGCCCGCTCCGCGTACCCGCCCGAGGAGCACGCCCGCCTCAGCCGTCTCCATGTGGCCGATCTCCGCGCCGCCATGGCACGCAGGCCGGGAGACGCGGCCGCCGCCCGTCTCCTCCGCCGGCTGCTGGACGCGAGCGAGGAGTTCACGCGGCTGTGGGCCGAGCACGAGGTCGCCGTCCGGCGCCACAGCCGCATGCGGGTGCTGCACCCGGCGATCGGCCCCATCGATCTCGACTGCCAGGTCCTGCTCGCCCCCGAGGGCGACCAGCGGATCGTCCTGCTGACGCCGCCTCCGGGTACCGACACGGCCGACCGGCTGGCCCTGCTCCGTGTGGTCGGTGTCCAGGACTTCGCGGCATCGCCCGGCCCCGGCACACCACCGGGCGCGTCGGCTGGTTCACCAGGACCACGGACGGCACCCTCTGGGTGACACCGGCAACCGTCAGCACCCCGGAGGAAACACCCCATGCGTCGTCCTGCCGCCCGGCCCACCCGCGAGGAGCTGGAGGCCGCCCGCGGCAAGACCCTGCCCGACGTGATGGCCCCGGGGCTCGATGTCGTCTTCTGCGGCATCAACCCGGGGCTCACCTCGGCCGCCCTCGGGTACAACTTCGCCACCCCCGGGAACCGCTTCTGGCCCACGCTCCACCGGTCGGGCTTCACCCCGCGCCGCCTGCTCCCCGAAGAGCAGGGCCGACTGCTCTCGTACGGCCTCGGCATCACCAACATGGCCGCCCGGCCCACCGCGAGGGCGGCCGAGCTGACGCCCGCGGAACTCCGCGCGGGCCTGCTCCGGCTGACGGCCACCACCGAGCGGTACCGGCCGCGCTGGCTCGCGATCCTCGGCGTCACCGCGTACCGCACGGCCTTCGCCAGGCCGGGCGCGGGCTTCGGCAGGCAGGACGAACGCGTCGCCGGAGCGGGCGTCTGGGTACTGCCGAACCCGAGCGGGCTCAACGCGGGCTGGTCCCCCGACGCCCTCGCCACCGCGTACGCGAGCCTGCGAGCCGTCGCCCGCGGCGAGGACTCCCCTCCCGGCTGACCCGCGGCCCGTGCGCGCCGGTCAGGCGAAGCCGGGCGTCATGGCGACGGCCATCTTCAGGTGCGGGGCCGCCAGGTCCTCCTCGCCCATGCGCCGCAGGGTGCGGCCGAGCATCAACCGCGCGTACGAGTCGTCGGGCGCGTCGCCGACCACCCCTTCCAGCACGTCCCTCGCCCGGGTCAGCTGGGCGGAGTGGAAGTAACCGCGGGCTGCGGCCCGCCGGACGTTCAGGTCGTCCGCGTACGTGCCGAGCAGCGGCTCCAGCAGGGCCAGGGCGCCGAGCGGGTCGTTGCGGTCCAGCAGGGACTCGGCCCAGCGCAGCCGGCGGACCTCCTCCGGCACGACACGCCTGCCGTCACCGGCGGCGAGGAAGTCGGCGATCACGCCGGGCGGCTGCGCACCCGCGAGGGCACGGTCCCCGACCACGATCGTCGGCGACGTGACGATGCCCCTCGCCGCGCCGACGAGGAGGAGTTCCCGCACCTCGCGGTCGCCCGCGCCGTCGTCCAGCAGCGCGGCGCCCTCCGGGAAACCGGCACGCGCGGCGATATCGCCGAGGCACCGCCGGTCGCTGATGTCCGCTCCGTCGACGAAGTGCGCCCGCATCACCCGCTCGGCCACCTCGCCCTGGACCGCGGCGCCCCCGCGCTCCCGGGCGAGGTGGAGGAGGCGGTGGGCGTCGTGGCTGGTGGCCCGCCAAGCCGCTCCCCACGGCGGACCGAGCCCCTCCTCCGCCGCGATCCGGGAGACGCGCACGCGGTTCCCGGCCGGGGACAGGTCCGGCGCGCAGCGCCGCAGCGCGGCGTCCACCACCGGGTCGCGCCACGCGTCCTGGAGGGGGGTCGCCCGGTCAGGCGCGGTCGGATCGATCCGGAAAGGCCGCCAGACGACCTCGGCCCCGGTGCCCGCCACCTTCCGGTCGGCGAGCGCCTGCTCCAGCCGCCGCTTGCCGATGTACGCCCACGCGCAGACCACGTCCGCCCAGATCTCGATACGCATGCCGGCCACACTAACCAACAGCTGTCGATCAGTAAACCGACATGTGTCGGCTAGGCTGGGCGGCATGAACCCCGACGATCCGCGCGCCCGGCGCAGCCGGGCCAGGCTCCGGACGACGATCCTCGAACTCGCCGCGGACAAGGACCCCGCCGCGATCACGATGTCCGAGGTCGCCAGGCACGCCGGGGTGAACCGGGCGACCGTCTACCAGCACTTCCCCGACATCGACGCCCTGGTGACCGACGCCATGGACGACGCGGTGGCACACGTGGCCCGCGCGGCGGCGCTGTGCCCTCTCGACGCGCCTCGCGACGAAGCACCGCCTCCCCTGGCCGAGCTGTTCCAGCACGTCGCCGACCACGCGCCCCTCTACCGGCGGATGCTGGGCGCCCACGGAAGCGCGCTGTTCTCGGCACGCCTGCGGGAACGCCTGACCGCCGAACTCGGCGCCTCGTTCCGCCAGGGCCGCCGCCCACCCGGCTACGGCGACGTACCGGTGGACACCCACGCCGCCTACCTGGCCGGCGCCCTGACGGGCGTGATCGCCACCTGGATCACCGACACCACCCCCGCCCCACCCCCGGAAACGGCCCTCGCCTTCTGGCGCCTCTTCCGCCCGCAACCGCCCGGCGAATGACGGAAGTTGTTTGTCGCGGCAGCACCGGCGGCGCTACGGTCCCGTGTCGTGCAGCAGACCCGTCTCGACACCGCCCGCATACGGGCGGCCCGCCAGGTCATCGACCCGGTCTTCCTCGACACCCCGCTGTACCGCTGTGAGGCGCTGGAGCCCGCACTCGGCTGCGCGGTGAGCATCAAGCTGGAAACGGCGAACCCGGTCCGCAGCTTCAAGGCCCGCGGCACCGAGGTGGTCGCGACCCTGCTGGCCGACGAGGTCTCGCGAGCCGCGGTGTGCGCGAGCGCGGGCAACCTCGGCCAGGCCCTCGCCTGGTCCGGTCGCGGCCGCGGCCTCGACATCACGGTCGTGGCGTCCCGCTTCGCGACCCGGGCCAAGATCGACGCCATCCGCGCGCTGGGCGCCAGGCTGGAGCTGGTGGACGGCGATCACGAGATGGCGCGGGAGCGGGCGGCGGCCATCGCACGGCACGACGGCATCCGGCTGGTCGAGGACAGTCTGGACATCGAGACCTGCGAGGGCGCGGCGACCATCGGCCTGGAACTGGTGGACACCACGCCCTCGTTCGACGCCGTCCTGATCGCGCTCGGCGGCGGCGCGCTGGCCACCGGCGTGGGGCATGTGATCAAGGAGCTGGCACCCGAGGTCGAGGTGATCTGCGTCCAGCCGCAGGGCGCACCGGCGATGACACGCTCGTGGCACGGACGGCGCGTCGTCACCACCGACGCGACCGACACCATCGCCGACGGTGTCGCCGGCCGCCGTCCCCTCCCCGCCGTCCTGGCCGACCTCCTCCTGGTCGCCGACGACGCCGTTCTGGTCCAGGAGGCGTCGATCATCGCCGGGATGCGGCTGCTGCTCGATCACGCCGGCTTGGTCGTCGAGCCGTCGGCCGCGCTCGGCATCGCGACGCTCATCGAGAACCGCGACCGCTTCGCCGGCCGACACGTCGCCACCATCATCTGCGGCGGCAACGTGGACATGGACGCCTACCACCGCTGGACCGGCACGGCCTCCCCGCCCTGATCACGCCCGTACCGGCTCAGAAGCCGCCTTCCATGTTCACGAAGCGCGAGTAGTGGCCCTGGAAGGCGACCGTGATGGTGGCCGTCGGGCCGTTGCGGTGCTTGGCCACGATCAGGTCCGCCTCACCCGCGCGCGGCGACTCCTTCTCGTACGCGTCCTCGCGGTGCAGCAGGATCACCATGTCCGCGTCCTGCTCGATGGAGCCCGACTCACGCAGGTCGGACACCATCGGCTTCTTGTCGGTCCGCTGCTCGGGTCCGCGGTTCAGCTGGGAGAGCGCCACCACCGGGACCTCCAGCTCCTTCGCGAGGAGCTTGAGGTTCCTGGACATCTCGGACACCTCCTGCTGGCGGCTCTCCGGCCGTCTGCTGCCGCCGCTCTGCATCAGCTGCAGGTAATCGATGACGACGAGCTGCAGGTCGTTGCGCTGCTTCAGGCGGCGGCACTTGGCCCGGATCTCCATCATCGACAGGTTCGGGGAGTCGTCGATGTACAGCGGCGCCTCGTTGACCTCGGCCATCTGGCGGGCGAGCCGGTTCCAGTCCTCGTCGGTCATGCTGCCGGACCGCATGTGGTGGAGCGCCACGCGCGCCTCGGCCGAGAGCAGGCGCATGGCGATCTCGTTGCGCCCCATCTCCAGGGAGAAGATGACGCTGGGCAGCTTGTGCTTGATCGAGCAGGCGCGGGCGAAGTCGAGGGCCAGGGTGGACTTGCCCATCGCCGGACGGGCGGCGATGACGATCATCTGCCCGGGGTGCAGGCCGTTGGTCAGCGAGTCGAGGTCGGTGAAGCCGGTGGGGACCCCCGTCATCTCACCGCTGCGGTTGCTGATCGCCTCGATCTCGTCGAGCGCGCCCTCCATGATGTCGCCGAGCGGCAGGTAATCCTCGGCCGTGCGCTGCTCCGTCACGGCGTAGACCTCGGCCTGGGCCGAGTTGACGATGTCGTCGACGTCGCCGTCGGCCGCGTATCCCATCTGCGTGATGCGGGTGCCCGCCTGCACGAGGCGGCGCAGGACGGCGCGGTCGTGAACGATCTCGGCGTAGTACTCGGCGTTCGCCGCCGTCGGGACCATGTGGACGAGCGAGTGGACGTACCCGGCGCCGCCCACCTTGGCCAGCTCACCGCGCTTGGTCAGCTCCGCCGAGATGGTGATCGGGTCGGCGGGCTCGCCCTTCGCGTACAGGTCGAGGATCGCGCTGTAGATCATCTCGTGCGCCGGCTTGTAGAAGTCCTGACCGCGCAGGACCTCCACGACCTCGGCGATCGCGTCCTTCGAGAGCAGCATGCCGCCGAGGACGGACTGCTCGGCGGCGAGGTCCTGGGGCGGCAGCCGTTCGAACGCGGAGCGTTCGTCCATGCCGTCCTCGGAGCTCTGCCGCGGGCGGGAGACACCGCCGTGCTCCTCGGCACCGATGTCGTCCCACGAGGGTCCCGCGTGTTCGAGATCCGTCACCGACCCCGCCTCCTCCCGCCCGGAAATCCGCCGCGCTGTTGTTCCTTGATACGGCACAGCTCTGACATCCAGCGTCCGGCGCGGGGACCTACGCTACGGGCACCCGGGGGGAGGACCAACCAAGTTATCCACAGGCTATGTGGATTTCAGATCAGACCCTGTGGATGACGGCCCGATTCCTGTGGACGAAGCGGGGGACAACGGGGGACAAGCCTGTGGAGAACCTGACCAAGATCATCTAAAAAGCCCCCTGACCTGCGGTTTCCCCTACCACCCCCTGTGGGTGGAAAAAACTTCGACAAGAGGGCCGACCACACGCCGACCGCTGCGCGCGGACATGTCAGAGCGCACACCTCGTAAGGGACGGAAGACCATTGCATCCGTTACCTGTGGATGTTTGGATCAGTGCATGCCCGTCTCCGTCCCCACCCGGCGCCGCCAGGACCGGGAGATCCTCGCGCTCGCCCTCCCCGCGTTCGGGGCCCTGGTCGCCGAGCCCCTCTTCCTGATGGCCGACAGCGCCATGGTCGGCCACCTGGGCACCCCCCAGCTCGCCGGTCTCGGCGTCGCCGCGGCCCTCCTCGGCACGGTCGTCAACGTCTTCGTCTTCCTCGCCTACGCCACGACCGCCGCCGTCTCCCGCAGCATCGGCGCCGGAGACCCCGCCACCGCCATCCGCCGGGGCATGGACGGCATCTGGCTCGCCCTCCTCCTCGGCGCGGTCCTGGTCGCCGTCGCCGTCCCGGCGGCACCGGCCCTCGTCGACCTCTTCGGCGCCTCCCCGACCGCCGCACCCCACGCGACGGCCTACCTCCGCGTCAGCGCCCTCGGCATTCCCCCCATGCTGATGGTCCTCGCCGCCACCGGCGTCCTGCGCGGCCTCCAGGACACCCGCACGCCCCTGTACGTCGCCCTCGGAGGTTTCACGGGAAACATCGCGCTGAACGCCCTCTTCCTCTACGGGCTCGACCTCGGCGTCGCCGGGTCGGCCTGGGGAACCGTCCTCGCCCAGTTCGGCATGGCCGCCGCGTACCTCCGCGTCGTGGTCAGAGGCGCCCGCACGCACGGCGCCGACCTGCGCCCCAGCCGGGCGGGCATCCTCGGCAACGCCAGGGCAGGCGTCCCCCTGCTCGTCCGTACGCTCTCCCTCCGCGCCGTCCTGCTGCTCACCACGGCGGTGGCCGCGCGGCTGGGCGACGCCGACATCGCCGCCCACCAGATCGCCCTGACCATCTGGACGCTCCTCGCGTTCGCCCTGGACGCCATAGCGATCGCGGGCCAGGCCATCATCGGGCGCTACCTCGGCGCGGGCGACGCCGCGGGCGCGCGCTCCGCCTGCGCCCGCATGGTGCGGTGGGGCATCGTCTCGGGCCTCGCGCTCGGCCTGCTGACCGCCGCCGCGAGCCCCGTGCTGCTGCACGTGTTCACCGGGGACACGGACGTCCGCGGCCACCTGCTGCCCGTCCTGCTCGTGGTCGCCGTCTGCCAGCCGGTCGCGGGCGTCGTGTTCGTCCTGGACGGCGTGCTGATGGGAGCGGGCGACGGGCCCTACCTGGCGGGCGCCATGCTGCTGACCCTCGCGCTGTTCGTCCCCGCCGTGCTGCTCGTCCGCCCGCTCGGCGGCGGAGTCACCGCGCTGTGGTGGGTCTTCGGCGGCCTGATGATGGCGATCAGGATGGTCACGCTCACCGTGCGTACGCGGACCGGACGCTGGGTCGTCACCGGGGCGGCGCGGGCCTGAAGCATGGAGGAACGCCGACGGCCGCGCCCCGCGGATCAGCGGGGCGCGGCCGTCGTACGGGTCACTTCGCGGCGTCCACCTGCAGGCCGACGTTCGCGACGACCTCGGGGTGCAGCCGGACGGAGATCCGGTGCGTGCCGAGGCTCTTGATCGGGGTGCCCAGCTCGATGCGGCGCTTGTCCACATCGGGACCACCCGCGCTCTTCACGGCGGACGCGATGTCCGCCGGGGTGACGGAACCGAACAGACGGCCACCGGAACCGGCACGGACCTTCAGCCGGACGGTGACGCCTTCGAGCTGGCCCTTGATGTCGTTGGCCTGCTCGATCGAGGCGATCTCGCGGATCTTGCGACCGCGGCGGATCTGCTCGACGTCCTTCTCGCCGCCCCTGGTCCAGCGGATCGCCACACCACGGGGAAGCAGGTAGTTACGGGCGTACCCGTCCTTCACCTCGACGACGTCGCCGGGCGCGCCGAGGCCGGAGACCTCGTGGGTCAGGATGATCTTCATGATGCGTGAACACCCTTCCTTATCGCGCGGTCGAGGTGTAGGGCAGCAGCGCCATCTCGCGGCTGTTCTTCACGGCCGTCGCGACGTCACGCTGGTGCTGGGTGCAGTTGCCGGTGACCCGGCGGGCACGGATCTTGCCGCGGTCGGAAATGAACTTCCGCAGCAGGTTCGTGTCCTTGTAGTCGACGTAGGAGATCTTCTCCTTGCAGAACACGCAGACCTTCTTCTTGGGCTTGCGCGCAGGCGGCTTCGCCATGGTGTTTCTCCGGTGAGTTCAAACAGAAGTGTGGAGGAGAGCCGTCAGAACGGCGGCTCGTCCGAGTAGCCACCGCCGGAGCCGCCGCCCCAGCCGCCACCACCACCGCCGCCGCCGCCCTGCTGGCCGCCGGACGGCGCGCTGGTCGCCCAGGGGTCGCCCGCGGGCGCTCCCTGGCCGCCACGGCCGCCCTGGCCGCCACCCTCGGGGCCGCCCCAGCCACCGCCACCGCCCTGGCCGCCGCGCCCGGTGGCGCGGGTGACCTTGGCCGTGGCACTGCGCAGGCTGGCGCCGACCTCGTCGACCTCCAGCTCGTAGACCGTGCGCTTGACACCGTCCCGGTCCTCGTACGAGCGCTGCTTGAGGCGGCCCTGCACGATGACGCGCGTCCCCTTGGTGAGGGACTCGGCGACGTTCTCCGCCGCCTGGCGCCAGACCGAGCAGGTGAGGAAGAGGCTCTCGCCGTCCTTCCACTCGCTGGTCTGCCGGTCGAACATCCGCGGGGTGGACGCGACGCGGAACTTCGCGACCGCCGCCCCGGACGGGGTGAAGCGCAGCTCGGGGTCGTCGACCAGGTTGCCGACAACCGTGATGACGGTCTCGCCTGCCATTGGGGGAACCTCTCGGCGGGGATTAACTGCTGTTGCTGCGATGATGGCCTATGGCACTGACAGTGCTACTCGATATGCCGGACATTCCCGGCCGTCCTGTCGCCCGGTGAGCGATCAGCGCTGGTCAGGGACTCAGCGGCCGTTCAGTGGGTGGCGGGACGGAGGACCTTCGTCCGCATGACCGACTCGTTCAGGTTCAGCTGGCGGTCCAGCTCCTTCACGACGGCCGGCTCGGCCTGCAGGTCGATGACGGAGTAGATGCCCTCGGGCTTCTTGTTGATCTCGTAGGCGAGCCTGCGACGGCCCCAGGTGTCCACCTTCTCGACCTTGCCGTTGCCGTCGCGGACGACGGTCATGAAGCTGTCGATCAGGGGGGCGACGGCGCGCTCCTCAAGATCCGGGTCGAGGATCACCATCAGCTCGTAGTGACGCATGCGAAAACCCACCTCCTTCGGACTCAGGCGGCCACGGTCGTTCCGTGGCAGGAGGGTCGTGATGCGTGTCCGCCGCCTCCGGCGACGGAGGTGCGGACAGTACACCGTACCTGGCGTTGCCCTTCCGCTTGAAATCGGGGCGGAGCGAGGAGCACCCTGGAGAGAGCGGACATGAACGGACACAGGTGTCGTAACGAACGTCCCCCACCCGCTGGAGGTGTCCCGCATGGCTCAGGCCGCACAGCACGGACCGCTGGCCCGCGCCGGTTCCCTCATGAACTCCGATGGCCGACCGCACCCCAAGGAGAACGGACTGGCCGTCGTCGTCCTCGTGGTCGGGGCGGTCGCCGCCGTCACCGCCATCTTCTCCGGCCTCCACATCGTCAGCGCCTGGGTCGGCCTCGCCGGCCTGCTGGCGGGCGGCTGGAGCCAGCTGAACTCCGCCACCACCGGCCAGCGCTTCCTCACGGTGATCGGCCTCGGAGCGGCCGGCGTGGGCCTCTACCTCGGCCTCGCGAACGGCGGCTTCTGGAACGGCTGGCTCGACTGACGGGCCGGGCCCGCCCCCGGACTCCCCCCGGATAACGGGCCCTACGGGCGGCCGTACGGCGTGTGCGCCGTTAGGCTTCCGGCCAGACCCTGCGATTGACGCAGCCGGCGACCGGAGGAGCGCCCGTATGAGCCTGACCCTGAGGACCATCAGCCGCGAGGAGCATCTGGCGTACATCGACTCACTGCCGTCGGCCAGTCACATGCAGGTGCCGGCCTGGGGCGATGTGAAGTCCGCCTGGCGCTCGGAGTCGCTGGGCTGGTTCGACCGGGTGGGGCGGCTGGTCGGCGCCGGCCTGGTGCTCTACCGCCAGGTGCCGCGCGTGAAGCGGTACCTGGCGTACCTGCCCGAGGGGCCGGTCATCGACTGGTACGCGCCGAACCTCGAGGAGTGGCTCAAGCCGATGCTCGCGCACCTGAAGCAGCAGGGCGCGTTCTCGGTGAAGATGGGCCCGCCGGTCGTGATCAGGCGCTGGGACGCGGCGGCGATCAAGGCGGGCATCCAGAACCCCGACATGAAGCGGCTGCGGGACGTCCAGGCGACGCACATCGAGCCGCGCGCCTTCGAGGTCTCCGACCGGCTGCGCCGCATGGGCTGGCAGCAGGGCGAGGACGGGGGCGCCGGGTTCGGCGACGTGCAGCCGCGGTACGTCTTCCAGATCCCGCTGCGCGGCCGTTCCCTGGAGGAGGTCCACAAGGGCTTCAACCAGCTGTGGCGGCGGAACATCAAGAAGGCCGAGAAGGCGGGCGTCGAGGTCGTGCGCGGCGGCTACGACCAGCTGCCGGTCTGGCAGCACCTGTACGAGATCACCGCGGAGCGCGATCATTTCCGGCCGCGGCCGCTGTCGTATTTCCAGCTGATGTGGCGGGCACTCAACACCGAGGACCCCGACCGCATGCGCCTTTACATCGCGCAGCACGAGGGTGAGCCGGTGGCCGCCGCGACCATGCTGATCGTGGGCGGCCATGTGTGGTATTCGTACGGAGCCTCCGCCAACCACAAACGCGAGGTGCGGCCGTCCAACGCCATGCAGTGGCGCATGCTCCAGGACGCCTACGAGATGCGGGCGGATGTGTACGACCTGCGCGGGATCGGTGACTCGCTGGAGGACACCGACCACCTTTTCGGCCTGATCCAGTTCAAGGTGGGGACGGGCGGCGAGGCGGCCGAGTACCTCGGTGAGTGGGACTTTCCGCTCAACAAACTGCTCCACAAGGCGTTCGACATGTACATGTCTCGCCGCTGAGGCGTCCCGCCTCGCACCGGGACCCGGCCGCGGACACCGAGCCCAGAGAACGTGACGAGAACAGAGAAGAGGTCTCATCGGCCATGGCGCTCACCCTCTACGTCGACAACGACCGCTGGCGGGCGCACCAGCGGTCGGTGCTGGCGGACTTCCCCGACCTGATCCCGGTGTGCAAGGGCAACGGCTACGGCTTCGGCCACGACCGGCTGGCCGAGGAGGTGGACCTCCTCGGCACCGGCATCATCGCGGTCGGCACGACCTACGAGGCCGCGGCCATGAAGGACCGCTTCAGCGGCGACATCCTCGTCCTGACGCCCTACCGGCGCAGCGAGGAGCCGGTGCCGCTGCCCGACCGGGTGATCCGTTCGGCGTCGTCCGTGGACGGCGTGTACGGGCTGGTCGGCTCGCGTGTCGTGGTCGAGGTCATGAGTTCGATGAAGCGGCACGGCGTCACGCCGCGCGACCTCGGCAAGCTGCACGCGGCGCTGGACGACGTACGCCTCGAAGGGTTCGCCATCCACCTGCCGCTCGACCGCACGGACGGCTCCGACGCGGTGGAGGAGGTCATCGGCTGGATGGACCAGCTCCGGGCGGCGCGGCTGCCGCTCGACACGATGTTCGTGAGCCACCTGACCTCGCCCGAGCTGGCGCGGCTGCGGCAGCAGTTCCCGCAGACGCGCTTCCGGGCGCGGATCGGGACGCGGCTGTGGCTGGGCGACCACGGCGCCACGGAGTACCGCGGCGCGGTGCTGGACGTGACGCCGGTGGCCAAGGGCGACCGCTTCGGCTACCGGCAGCAGAAGGCCCCGGCGGACGGCTGGCTCGCCGTCGTCGCGGGGGGCACGTCGCACGGGGTCGGTCTCGAAGCGCCCAAGGCGCTGCAGACGATGTCCTCGCGGGCGAAAGGCATGGCCCGCGCGGGTCTCGCCACGGTGAACCGCAACCTGTCGCCGTTCGTGTGGGACGGGAAGCAGCGCTGGTTCGCCGAGCCGCCGCACATGCAGGTGTCGATCCTCTTCGTCCCGGCCGAGGCGCAGGGGCCCAAGGTGGGCGACGAGCTGAAGGCCATCCTGCGGCACACCACGACGCAGGTCGACCGGGTCGTGAACCGCTGACGGCCGCGCACCACGGAGAACGGCGGCAGCCCCGGTCGGGAGACCGGGGCTGCCGCCGTTTCCGCGTGTCGCGGTTCCGCTCGCGCGGGGCTCAGCTCTCGACTTCGCCGCGGATGAACTTCTCGACGGCCTCACGGGCGGCGTCGTCGAAGTACTGCACCGGCGGGGACTTCATGAAGTACGAGGAGGCCGAGAGGATCGGGCCGCCGATGCCGCGGTCCTTGGCGATCTTCGCGGCGCGCAGGGCGTCGATGATGACACCGGCCGAGTTGGGGGAGTCCCACACCTCGAGCTTGTACTCCAGGTTCAGCGGGACGTCGCCGAAGGCGCGGCCTTCGAGGCGGACGTACGCCCACTTGCGGTCGTCGAGCCAGGCGACGTAGTCCGACGGGCCGATGTGGACGTTCTTCGCGCCGAGGTCCCGGTCGGGGATCTGGGAGGTGACGGCCTGGGTCTTCGAGATCTTCTTGGACTCCAGCCGGTCGCGCTCCAGCATGTTCTTGAAGTCCATGTTGCCGCCGACGTTCAGCTGCATCGTGCGCTCGAGCACGACACCGCGGTCCTCGAACAGCTTCGCCATCACGCGGTGGGTGATGGTGGCGCCGACCTGCGACTTGATGTCGTCGCCGACGATCGGCACGCCCGCCTCGGTGAACTTGTCCGCCCACTCCTTGGTGCCGGCGATGAAGACCGGGAGGGCGTTGACGAACGCGACCTTGGCGTCGATGGCGGCCTGCGCGTAGAACTTCGCGGCGCTCTCGGAGCCGACCGGCATGTAGCACACGAGGACGTCGGCGCGCGTGTCCTTGAGGACCTGCACGACGTCGACGGGGGCCTCGTCGGACTCGTCGATGGTCTCGCGGTAGTACTTGCCGAGGCCGTCGTGGGTCTCGCCGCGCTGCACGGTGACGCCGCTCGGGGGCACGTCGCAGATCTTGATGGTGTTGTTCTCACTGGCGCCGATGGCGTCGGCGAGGTCGAGGCCGACCTTCTTGGCGTCGACGTCGAAGGCGGCCACGAACTCGATGTCCGAGATGTGGTAGTCCCCGAACTGGACGTGCATCAGACCCGGAACCCGGCTGTCCGGGGCGGCGTCCTTGTAGTACTCGACGCCCTGTACCAGCGAGGCGGCGCAGTTGCCCACGCCGGCGATGGCTACGCGAACCGAACCCATACCGGTTTGCTCCCTGTGTGTGTGCTTGACCTGCCCCGCTACGTCGCGGGGTGTTATGTGGTGGTGTCGTCGGACGGCGGCCACTCGCGCTCGCGCGCACTGCCCCGATCGTCGCGTCGCTCGCGCTGATCGCGTCCTTCCCGCTCGCTCTCGATGAGCTCGTTGAGCCAGCGGACTTCACGCTCCACGGACTCCATGCCGTGTCGCTGTAGTTCGAGGGTGTACGCGTCGAGCTTCTCGCGGGTGCGCGCCATGGAGGCCCGCATCTTCGCGAGGCGCTCCTCCAGCCGGCTGCGACGGCCCTCGAGGACGCGCATCCGCACGTCGCGGGACGTCTGGCCGAAGAACGCGAAGCGGACGCCGAAGTGCTCGTCCTCCCACGCGTCGGGGCCGGTCTGGTCGAGCAGCTCCTCGAAGCGTTCCTTGCCCTCGGCGGTGAGCCGGTAGACGATCTTGGCCCGCCGGTTCGTCAGGGGCGCGGCGGTCCGGGGGTCGGCCGGGTGGTGTCCCGGCTCCTCCGTCAGCCAGCCCTGCTGCACGAGCGTCTTGAGGCACGGGTAGAGGGAGCCGTAGCTGAAGGCGCGGAAGACACCGAGCGAGGTGTTGAGCCGCTTCCGCAGCTCGTATCCATGCATCGGGGATTCACGCAGGAGGCCGAGGACGGCGAACTCGAGAATCCCTGATCGCCGGCTCACCGGGGAGACCACCTCCGTCCTCATGCGTGTGCCTTGCCCGTCCGTGTGTGCTGTGCTCTGGTGCCCGCGCCGACGTGCGCCGTGGGGCGCCGTCGTGCGCTGTCTCGTACCGATGTATCGGCGCGATACATCCTGACGATAGAACGGGCTGGAAGACTCGGCAAGCCGGACGCCGGTGAACGGGGTCACATCTTCACGTCGCGCCGCACGTTTCGCACCAATTGCTCCTCGGCGCTGGAAACTCCGGTGCCGGTGCTGCGTAGTCTTGGCCCGTGCAGACCACCGCGGCGAGGAACTCCAGGGCCCTCACGGGCGTCCTGATCCGTGGTGCCGTGCGTCCGAACACAGGCTCGGACCGCACTTCGGGGGAGTGGAACCAACCAGTAGTACCTGCCGTCACGAGGCGATGGCGTCTGTCCGAGGAGTAGCTGTCCATGAGCGAGCACCGTCGCAAACAGCCGCCAGGGCGCGGCCGCCGCGCCGCGGCGCCGTCCGGCCGCCGGGCCGGCCCGCCGCCACCGCCACCGCCACCGGCGGACGACGTGGGGGTGGGTGACACCCTCTCCGGCGCGACGAGCGAACGACCGTACGGAAGCCGGGCGGAGGCACGCCGCGCGGCACAGCGCGGCGGCACCAGCAGGCGGCGCGGCGGGCGGCCGGAGGCGCGGCGGAAGCGCTTCATCGACTACCCGAGGTCGGGGCACACGGGGCTCCGCCGCTGGATGCCGTCCTGGCGCCAGGTCCTCGGTTCGGCGATGGCCTTCTTCATCATGCTGGTGGGGCTCGTCGGCATCGCGTTCGCGATGACCGACATCCCCAGCCAGAACGCCGTCGCCAACGCGCAGAGCAACACGTACTACTGGGCCGACGGCTCCCGCATGACCTCCACGGGCGATGTGAACCGCCGCATCCTCCAGCTGGAGGACATCCCGCAGGAGGTGCAGGACACCGTCATCGCGGTGGAGAACGCCTCCTTCTGGGACGACGCCGGTATCGACCCGGTGGGTATCGGCCGGGCCATGCTGAACATGGCGCGCGGCGGCGACGTCCAGTCGGGCTCCACCATCACCCAGCAGTACGTCAAGAACATGTACCTCAGCTCCGACCAGACGCTCTCCCGCAAGTTCAGGGAGCTCATGCTGTCGGTGAAGGTGGGAACGGTTCAGTCGAAGGAGGAGATCCTCCAGGGTTACCTCAACACTTCCTGCTTCGGACGGAACGCTTGCGGCATCCAGGCGGCCTCGGAGACCTTCTTCAAGAAGAACCCCGACGAGCTGACGACGAGCGAGATCGCCTTCCTCGCGGGCCAGCTGAAGGGCCCGAGCCTCTACGACCCGTACGACCCGGAGACAGGCGAGCTCACCGAGGAACGTCAGCAGCGTGCCGAGGAGCGGTGGGCCACCGTCCTGCAGCGGCGCGTCGACGTCGGGCAGCTGACCACCGCGCAGCGGGACGAGATCATCGCGGAGGGCTTCCCCGAGGTCGCGGCACCGACCCCGGCGGTGATCAGGGCCGGGCAGATCGGCTATCTCCTCGACCTGGTGGACAACTACATCTACGCCAACACCGGCCTTGAGGAGGGCCAGCTCGACGAGGGCGGCTACGCGATCCACACCACGTTCGACAAGACGATGATGGATCAGATGGAAGCCGCGGTGAACGAGAGCATGGAGGAGCTCGACCCGGACGAGCGGCCGGAGGACCGGTACGTGCAGTTCGGCGGCGCGGCCGTGGTGCCGGGCGACGGGGCGATCCGTGCCATCTACGGCGGTCCGGGCTACGAAGAGCACTTCATGAACAACGCGGACAGCCCCAACGTCCAGGTCGGCTCGACCTTCAAGCCCTTCGTGCTGGCCGCGGCGTTCCGGGACGGCGTCCGTGACCCCGACGAGCCGCCGGACCAGGGCAACAGCAGCCGGACGCCCCTGTCCCCGGACAGTGTGTACCGCAGCGAGAACCATCTCGTCATCCAGCAGTACAACGGCGAGACGCTGATGGTCGATGACGAGGAGACCGGCGAGGAGGTTCCCTGGGAACAGGAGAACTTCGAAGGCGGCGACCAAGGCGACATCACCCTGCGCCAGGCCACGAACGTCTCGGCCAACAGCCCCTTCGTGCAGCTGGGCATGGACATCGGCCCGGCGACCGTCGCCCAGGCCGCTCAGGACGCCGGCCTTCTGGAGGACAGCCTCGGCCACGTCAGCGAGAAGGTGCCCACGTTCGCCCTCGGTGTGTCCACCCCCGGCCCGATCCGTATGGCGAACGCCTACAGCACCTTCGCCGCCAGCGGCGAGGAGAACGAGCCGTACTCCCTCACCCAGCTCCTTCGTGGGGACGACGTGGTCTGGGAGCACGAGGAGAAGCCGACCCAGGCCTTCACCTCGGACGTCGCGGACACGGTCACCGGCATGCTGGAAGGCGTCATCCAGGAGGGCAGCGGGACCCGGGCGAAGGACATCGGCTTCCCCGTCGCCGGCAAGACCGGGACAACGGACGACAACAAGAGCGCCTGGTTCGTCGGGTACAGCAGCGAGCTGTCCACGGCGATCGGCATGTGGCGGTCGCCGGACTCCGAGGAGGACCTGTACGAGGGCGACGACTACGACGTCGGTGAGTTCCTGCCGATGTACGAGACCGCGGGCCTCCCGAAGATCACCGGTGGTTCCCTCCCCCTCGGGACGTGGATGAGCTTCATGAGCGCCGCGTCCAACGGTGAGGAGGATGCCTTCCCGGAGCCGCCGGACGAGCTGGGCACCATCGTGTGGGACGAGCAGGCCGAGAGCCCGACCCCGACGCAGACCGAGACCGAGGAGCCGTCGGAGGAGCCCTCGGAGGAGGAGACGTCCGAGGAGCCGTCGGAGGAGCCCTCCGAGGAGCCCACCACCGAGGAGCCGCCACCGCCCACACCGACGGAGACCTGCGGCATCTTCAACCCGTGTACGGACGGAGGCGCCTCAGGAGGCCCCGAGGGGACCGACCAGGGCGGGACAGGTGATCCTGGCGGAACCGACGAAGGCGGCGGCACCGGCGAGCCAGGAGGGACCACGGAGGGGCAACCCGGTGGTGCCGAGGGAGCCGATCGCGGCAATGACGGAGGGGACGGCGGGATCTTCTGACAGCTGTGCCCTGACCTCGTGACGGAGGGGCCGTGCGGCAGGATGTGGGCATGGAGCATCCCATCCCGCGACCGGCCGTACGGCCCACCGTCCAGGACGAGGTGGCCGCCGCAGCCAGCGAGCTGATCGGCGGCCCCGCCGGCCGCCGGGCGATGCCCGGCACCGACCGGCGGAACCCCCTCCGCGTCGTCGCCCTGGTCATGATCGGGATGTTCGCGCTCGGGATGGCCCAGAAGGCCCCCTGCTACGACGGCGGATGGTTCGAGAGCCCCACGGCCCAGTACACCCACGCGTGTTACTCCGACATCCCGCACCTCTACACAGGCCGCGGATTCGCCGAGGGCCTCACCCCCTACTTCGACTCCCTCCCCGAGCGGATCTCCGGCGGGATGGAGTACCTCGAATATCCGGTGCTCACCGGCCTCTTCATGCAGGTCACCGCATGGGTGACACCGGACTCCGTCGCACAGCCCGAGCGGCTCTACTGGATGACGAACTCCGGGCTGCTGATGATCTGCGCGGTGATCATCGCCCTCTGCGTCAGCCGGACCCACGCCCACCGCCCCTGGGACGGCCTGCTCGTCGCCCTCGCGCCCGCGCTGGCCCTGACCGCCACGATCAACTGGGACCTGCTCGCCGTGGCGCTCACCGCCGCCGCCCTGCTCATGTGGTCCCGCAGCCGCCCGATGGCCGCCGGTCTCCTCATCGGCCTGGCGACGGCCGCCAAGCTCTATCCGGCCCTGTTGCTCGGCCCCTTGTTCATCCTCTGTCTGCGGGCCGGGCGCTGGCGCGCCTTCGGTGCCACGGCGGGTGCCGCCGTGGCCGCCTGGCTCGCGGTCAACCTGCCGGTGATGATCGGCGCGCCGGACGGGTGGGC
This sequence comes from Streptomyces sp. NPDC049879, assembly GCF_044461265.1. Taxonomy (NCBI): domain Bacteria; kingdom Bacillati; phylum Actinomycetota; class Actinomycetes; order Kitasatosporales; family Streptomycetaceae; genus Streptomyces; species Streptomyces sp. NPDC049879. Next base: position 419,513 of record NZ_JBITKT010000002.1, read on the forward strand.
GAAGTTCTACACGTTCAGCGAGGAGCGGGCCGTCGACTTCGGCTCGTTCTGGCTGATCATCGCGCAGCGCACGGAGTCGGAACTCGGCGCGGTCAACACCTACGCCACCGGGCTCGTCGCCCTCGGCTGCCTGGCGCTCGGCGTGCTCGCCCTCAGAGCACCCCGCCGCCCCCGGCTGGGACAGCTGGCCTTCCTCGTGGTCGCGCTGTTCATCGTGACCAACAAGGTCTACTCACCGCAGTACGTGCTGTGGCTGATCCCCCTGGCGGTGCTCGCCCGGCCGCGCTGGCGGGACTTCCTCATCTGGCAGACGTGTGAAGTGCTCTACTTCCTCGGCATCTGGATGTACCTCGCCTATCTGAACTCCGAGGACCACGACGGGCTCTCGGTCGACGGCTACCAGTGGGCCATCCTCCTGCACCTCTTCGGAACCCTGTGGTTCGGCGCCATGGTGATCCGGGACATCGTCCGTCCCGAGTACGACGTCATCCGGCGCGACGGCTCCGACGATCCGGGCGGCGGTGTCCTCGACGGCGCGCCGGACGTCTTCACGCTGCGGCGCGCCGAGGTGCCCACCGCTCAGCCCGCCGCCTATGTGGATTGGGGGACCCGTGGCGACACGACCGACCCAGCGGATGTTTCACGTGAAACGTAGCGGACCGGGACAGCCTGCCGGGACGGTCGCTCAGCTCCGGGTCCTGCTGCGCCGGACCGGCTTCCGGAGACTGCTGACCGTCCGGCTGCTCTCCCAGTTCGGCGACGGCGTCTTCCAGGTCGGCCTGGCCACCTATGTGGTCTTCTCCCCGGAGCAGCAGACAAGCCCGGGAGACATCGCGGCGGCGATGGCGGTGCTGCTCCTCCCCTACTCGCTGCTCGGGCCGTTCGCCGGCGTCCTGCTGGACCGATGGCGCAGACGTCAGGTGCTGCTCTACGGGAACCTGCTGCGGAGCCTCATGGCCCTTGCCACCGCCGCGCTGGCCCTCGCCGGGGCGGCGGACTGGCTCTTCTATCTCTCGGCGCTCTCGGTGACGGCGGTCAACCGCTTCATCCTGGCCGGACTCTCCGCCGGACTCCCCCAGGTCGTCGACCGGGAGCAGCTGGTCGTCGCCAACTCGCTGTCGCCCACGGCCGGCACGCTCGCCGCCACGGTGGGCGGCGGGGCCTCCTTCGCCGTGCAGTTCGTCGCCCGATCCCAGGGCGGCGAGGATGCCGCCGCGCTGCTGCTGGCCGCCCTGATCTACGTCGCGGCCGGTCTGTCCGCTCTCGCGATGCACGCGGACCTGCTGGGCCCCGAGCGGCAGCCCGCGCTTCCCCGGCTGGCCGACGCGGTGGCGGACACCGCCCGAGGGCTGGTCGCCGGGCTCCGTCATCTCCGCGAACGCCCCATCGCCGCGTGGACTCTCGCCGGGGTCGGGGTACTCCGCTTCTGCTACGGCGCCCTGCTGGTCACCGTGCTGATGCTTGCGCGCTACTCCTGGTCGGACTCCGGCAGCGGCGGAAACGAGGGAGTGGCCCTGCTCGGCGTCGCGGTCGGGGTCTCCGGCGCGGGCTTCTTCGCCGCCGCGCTCCTGACCCCCTGGGCCGTGGCCCGGTTCGGTCGGCTCGGATGGTTCGCCACCTGTGCGGGAACGGCGGCCGTCCTGGTGCCCGCACTGGGGCTTTCCTTCCGGCCCCTGCCGGTGATGCTTGCCGCGTTCCTGCTGGGGCTGGTGACCCAGGGACCGAAGATCGTCACGGACACCGTGGTGCAGTCCTCCGTGGACGACGCCTACCGCGGCCGCGTCTTCTCGCTCTACGACATGCTGTTCAACATCGCCTTCGTGGCGGCCGCCGGGCTGGCGGCCCTGATACTGCCGCGCGACGGCCGGTCCAGCGCGCTGCTGCTGACCGTCGCGGTGCTCTACGCCCTGACCGCGTTCACCGCCCACCGGCTGCACCGGTGGACGGTTTCACGTGAAACGGTCACTTCTGGACAGTCCACCACTCCCTGAGCGCGGCCTCGGCGGCCTCCTGGCCCAGCGGCCCCTGCTCGATCCGCAACTCCAGCAGATAGCGGTACGCCTTGCCCACCTCGGGGCCGGGACCGATACCGAGCGCGGTCATGATCGCGTTCCCGTCCAGATCCGGTCGGATCGCGTCCAGTTCCTCCTGTCCCTGCAACCGCTCGATCCGCTGCTCCAGGCCGTCGTAGGCCTGGGAGAGTGCCTGCGCCTTCCGCTTGTTGCGCGTCGTGCAGTCCGAGCGCGTCAGCTTGTGCAGCCGGCGGAGGAGGGGACCGGCGTCCCGCACATAGCGGCGCACGGCGGAGTCCGTCCACTCCCCGGTGCCATAGCCGTGGAACCGCAGGTGGAGCTCGACCAGGCGGCAGACGTCCTTGACCATGTCGTTCGGATACTTCAGCCGCGTCATCCGCTGCTTGGTCATCTTGGCGCCCACCACCTCGTGGTGGTGGAACGAGACACGGCCGTCCGACTCGAACCGGCGCGTCCTCGGCTTTCCGATGTCATGGAGCAGGGCCGCGAGCCGCAGCACCAGATCGGGACCCTCGTCCTCCAGCGCGATGGCCTGCTCCAGCACGGTCAGGCTGTGCTCGTACACGTCCTTGTGCCGGTGATGCTCGTCCCGCTCCAGCCGGAGCGCGGGCACCTCGGGCAGCACACGGTCGGCGAGACCCGTCTCCACAAGGAGCGTGATCCCCTTGCGGGGGTGCTCGCTCAGCAGCAGCTTGTTCAGCTCGTCCCGCACACGCTCGGCCGACACGATGTCGATCCGGTCCGCCATGGCCCGCATGGCGTCCCGCACCGGCTCGGCGACGGCGAAGTCCAGCTGGGCGGAGAACCGGGCGGCCCGCATCATGCGGAGCGGATCGTCGGAGAACGACTCCTCGGGGGTCGCCGGAGTGCGCAGCACCCGCTGCGCGAGGTCGCCCAGCCCGTCGTACGGATCGACGAACTCCTTGCGCGGCAGGGCGACCGCCATCGCGTTGACCGTGAAGTCACGGCGGAGCAGGTCCTCCTCCAGCGACTCCCCGTACGCCACCTCCGGCTTGCGCGACGTCCGGTCGTATGCCTCCGACCGGTAGGTGGTGATCTCCAGCTGGAAGTCGCGCACCCCGTCCCCGCCGTCCCCGCCGTCGCCACCGTCACCGGCGGTGTCCGGCGCGCTCTTGCGGCAGCCCACCGTGCCGAAGGCGATGCCGACGTCCCACACCGCGTCCGCCCAGGGCCGCACGATGCGGAGGACGTCCTCCGGACGCGCGTCGGTCGCGAAGTCCAGATCGTTGCCCAGCCGACCGAGCAGCGCGTCCCTGACCGAACCCCCCACCAGGGCGAGGGAGAAACCGGCCTCGGCGAAGCGGACGGCCAGGTCGTCGGCGACGGGCGCGACCCGCAGCAGCTCCCCGACGGCCTGCCGCTGCACCTGCCCCAGCTCCGGAGCGGGGGGACGGGCGTGTGTGTCTCTGGTGTCGTTCGGCACAACAGCACAGGGTACGTGGCCGGTCCCCGCCGGTGCCTCCGGCCGGGGTACGGAGGACGCGGCACTCCGCCACGTCGATCATCGTTACCATGAGGGCCGATCGGTGACGAGGGAACGGGGCTTACGCGTGGCAGAGGTGGCAGAGACGGTGTCCTGCGCCCCTCCGGACCGGCGCCCGGAGGCCGGGAACCGCCGCCCGCGGCGCCTGCTCGCACTGCTCACCGGCCTGATCGCCGGAACCCCCCTGCTGGCCGGTCTGACGCCCGCCCCGGCGGTCGCCGCGGCGCCGGTGGAGGCCACCGCCGACTCGCGGATGACGACCGTCTCGATCATCGACCTGACCCCGGCCTCCCCCGGGGCGGACGACACCGTCACCGTCCGGGGCACGGTCACCAACAACGGGGACTCCGCCATCGTCGACAGCTCGGTGTCCGCGCGCACGGGCGTGGAGCTGACCAGTCGCAGCGCCATCGAGGACGCCCTGCGCCGCGACGGGTTCACCGACCGTACGGTCGACGGCGCGATAGTGGACGAGTACTCCCAGGAGATCGGCACCATCGCCCCGGGGCTCTCCGCCACCTTCGCCCTGGACGTACCCGCCGAAGCCCTCGAACTGGGCGAGGACGGCGTCTACCAGGTCGGCGTCACCCTCACCGGGCAGACCGAGGCCGAGCGCTGGGACCACATCTACGGCATGGGCAGGACGCTGCTCCCCTGGCAGCCGGACGGCACCGGCTCCGCGAGGACCGGCCTCACGGTCCTGTGGCCCCTGATCTCCACGCCCCATCTGACGGCGGAGACGGGACCCGACGCCGAGCAGACACCCGCCTTCCGCGACGACTCCCTGCTGGAGGAGATCTCCCCCGGCGGCCGGCTGGACCAGCTGGTGGAGCTGGGCGCCGACCTCCCGGTGACCTGGGTGATCGACCCCGACCTGCTGGCGTCCGTGGAGGCGATGACGGAGGGCTACCGCATCGACACCCCGGACGGACCGGTGAACGGGCAGGGCCAGGAGGAGGCGAGCGCGTTCCTGCGACGGCTGCGCACCGTCGTGCGCGACGCCGAGGTGGTCGCCCTGCCGTTCGCCGACCCGGACATCGCCGCGCTCGCCCACAGGGGCCAGGAGGTGCGGGGCACACTCGATCATCTGCGGGACGCCACCGTGATGGCGGGCGACACCGTGCAGGCCATCCTGGACATCGACGCGCGCACGGACTTCACGTGGCCCGTGGAAGGCGCCGTGGACCCGGAGATCGTGTCCGTGGGGACGTCCGCGGGGGCGGACAAGATCATCGCCCGCAGCGACAGCCTCCGGGCACCCGACTCCCTCGCCTACACGCCCTCGGCGCCGCGCCCCCTCGGCGACAGCGCCACGGCGGTCGTCGCGGACGCCCGGCTGTCCACCCTCTTCGAGGGCGACATGGCGAGCGGCGCGGCGGCGTCCCTCGCCCAGCAGCAACTGCTGGCCCAGACGTTCTCGATCACCCAGCAGGAGCCCGCGAACGAGCGGAACATCCTGCTGGCCCCCCAGCGCATGCCGGACGCCCGGCAGGCACAGGCGATGGCGAGCGCCCTGACAGCACTCCAGGAGGACGGCGACTGGGTCCGCTTCGCCCCGCTGTCCGAGACGGCGGACGCCACACCCGATCCCGCGCTCTCCGCCGACGTGCCCTCCGCATCGGACTACCCCCAGTCCCTGCGCGACCAGGAACTGCCCACGAGCGCCTTCCAGGCGATGCGGCACACCCAGCGGACGCTGGACGAGTTCGCCGTCATCCTGACCCGTCCCGACCGCGTGGAGACGCCCTACGGGAACGCCATCCGCCGCGAGATGTCCACGTCGTGGCGCGGGGAGGCCCAGGACGCGTCGGAGTACCGCGCGAGTGTGCAGAACGGGCTGGAGGAGCTGCGCAGCCAGGTGCGCATCATCCCGAAGTCGCCGATCATGCTCTCCGGCCGCAGCGCCACCATCCCCATCACGATCCAGAACAACCTGGTGCAGGACGTGCGGGGGCTCGAACTGCGCATCACCTCCTCCCGCCGCTTCGGCCTCGAGGTGAGCGGGCCCCAGGAGATCACCGTCAGCGGCGGCCACAGCCAGTCGGTGAAGTTCACCACCACGGCGCGTGCCAACGGCAAGACCATCATCGAGGCGCAGCTCTTCACGGCCGACAACAAGCCCTTCGGCGAGGAGATGCGCTTCCAGGCGGACGTCAACTCGATCACCTCGACGGTGCTGATGGTGATCGCCGGAGGTCTCCTGCTCGTCGTGCTGGCGGGCATCAGGATGTACACGCAGCGCAAGCGCGCGTCCCGGATATCCGACGCCGACGAGACGACCGACGAGACGACCGAGGACACGGCCGGGAACTCCGCCGAGGACACCGACCGGCACACGGACCAGGACGCGGCCGGGGAGGCCACCGGGCCCCCGGGAGGCGACGGTCCTCCAGGGCCGGACGCACCGGACGACCCGGCGGGTGAGCCGGGCAACGACACCGGCGACGACAGCGCCGAGGCTCCGCCCAAGGGTGAGAGGCTGGACGACGACCAGTGAGCCGCCGGCCGGACAGGCACCACCGGCCCGTGATTCTTGAGGTGGAGTAGCGATGGAAGCGCCGTACGACCGTGAGGACGGCCAGGCGCCGGGCGGTGACGACCCCTCTCGCGGGCGGTCGGGTCACCCGGGGCAGCCGCGTCAGCCGGGCGTGCCCGGCGAGCATCCATCCGCGCCCGCGGGTTACGGCCCGGCAGGCGGCCAGGGGGACCCGTACGCCCAGGGCGGCTACGGCCCCGACGGCTACACCGACGACTACGGCCGGAACGCCTACGGGCAGGCCGGCTACGGGCAGGGCGGGTACCCGCAGGACGGTCGCTTCCAGGGTGACGGCGGCGCCTACGGCAACCCCGGCTATCCCACCGACGGCTACGCGGGCGGCGAGTTCGGCGCCCCCTACGACCCGTCCGCCCCCTACCAGCAGCGTCAGCAGCCGCACCAGCCCCCGCAGAGTGGCCACCACTCCCAGCAGTACGGCGGCGCGGGCTACCACCAGGACCCCGGCTACCAGCCGTACGCCGACGGCCGGCAGGCTCCCCCGCCCGACGCGCGATACGACCGCGCCGGACAGCAGCCCCCCGGCCCGCAGCACGATTACCGGCAGCAGCACGCGCCCTACGGCCAGGAACCGCAGCAGTGGACGGGCGGGCAGGTCCCCGGCGGGTACCAGCAGCCGTACGGGAGCCCGCAGGGCCAGCCGTACGGCGGCAGCGGCATCGACGGCCTGATGAACAGGGCGGGGGAGCAGCCGCCGGAGCCCGGCGGGCCGGGACACCGGCCCGATCTGGACGACGCCTTCGCCCATCTCTTCCGCGACCAGCAGAGCGGCTCCCAGCCCTACCCCCCGCCGTCCACCCGGCAGGGGCCTCCGCCGGAACAGGACGCGCGTACCCAGCACGGGCTCCCGCGCGACCAGCCGGCGCGGTACGAGGGCGGGCAGTACGGGGCCGGACAGCACGAGCAGCCGCACCAGCAGGAACAGCCGCACCAGCAGGGACAGGAAGAGCCTGCCGCACCGGCCAAGAAGCCCGGCCGGGCGGCCAGCCTGCTGCGCTCCAGCGCGATCATGGCGGCCGGCACCCTGGTGTCCCGCCTGACCGGCTTCGTCCGGCAGCTCGTGATCGTGGCGGCCCTCGGCGCCGCCGTGCTCGGCGACACCTATACCGTCGCGTGGGCGCTGCCCAACATGATCTACATTCTGACCATCGGCGGCGGCCTGAACTCGGTGTTCGTCCCCCAGCTGGTCCGCTCCATGCGGAACGACCGCGACGGCGGCGACGCCTACGCGAACCGGCTGCTGACCCTCGTCATGGTCATCCTGGGCGCGCTGGTCGTCGTGGCCGCGTTCGCCGCCCCGCTGCTGGTCCGCCTCATGTCGGCCAAGATCGCCGACGACCCGGCGGCCAACGAGGTGGCGGTCACCTTCGCCCGCTACTTCCTGCCGACGATCTTCTTCATGGGCATCCACGTCGTCCTCGGGCAGATCCTCAACGCCCGCGACCGCTTCGGCCCCATGATGTGGACCCCGGTCCTGAACAACATCGTCGTGATCTTCACCTGCGGGATGTTCCTGTGGGTCTACGGCACCCAGCGCACCTCCGGCGTCGGCGTCACCACCATCACGCCCGAGGGCGTACGGCTCCTCGGCGTCGGTACGCTGCTCGGTCTCGTCGTCCAGGCCCTCGCGATGCTGCCCTACCTCCGGGCCGCCGGGTTCCGCGTCCGCCCGCGCTTCGACTGGCGCGGGCACGGGATGGGCAAGGCGGCCAAGCTCGCCAAGTGGACCGTCCTGTTCGTGCTCGCCAACCAGGCGGGACTCGTCGTCGTCACCCAGTTCGCCACCTGGGCCGGCGACAACGCGGAGCGCGCCGGATACCCCGGCACGGGCTTCATCGCCTACAACAGCGCCCTGCTGATCTGGCAGATGCCCCAGGCGATCATCACCGTGTCGGTGATGGCGGCGCTCCTGCCCCGGCTCTCCCGCTCCGCCGCGGACGGGGACGCGGGAGCGGTACGCGACGACCTGTCGCACGGCCTGCGGACCTCGGCGGTGGCCATCGTCCCCATCGCCTTCGCGTTCGTCGCGCTCGGCGTCCCCATGTGCACGCTGCTCTTCGGGGCGGCCGGCGACGACGGCGCCCGTTCCTTCGGCTACATCCTCATGGCCTTCGGTCTGGGCCTCATCCCCTTCTCGGCCCAGTACGTGGTCCTGCGGGCCTTCTACGCGTACGAGGACACCCGCACGCCGTTCTACAACACGGTCATCGTCTCCCTCACCTGGATCGTCCTGTCGGCGATCTGCTTCGTCGCCCTGCCCGACCGCTGGGTGGTCGCGGGCATCGCGCTGAGCTACGGCCTGGCGTACGCGATCGGTGTGCGCACCGCCTGGCGCCGCCTGCGCCGCCGGATGCGCGCGGACCTGGACGGGGCCCGGATCGTCAGGACGTACATCCGGCTGGCCGGCGCGAGCATCCCGGCCGCGCTGGTGGGCGGCGTGGTCGGATTCGCCGTCCTGGGAGCGCTCGGGGAGGGATTCGTGGGGTCGGTCGCCGCGCTGGCGGCGGGAGGGCTGATTCTCCTCGCGATTTTCTACGTGGCCGCACGTCGCATGCGTATCGAGGAACTGACCGCACTTGTCGGAATGATCCGGGGACGCCTGGGCCGCTGAAATCTCGCTTTCTGGGCATTCGGTCTGGAGAAGCACCGCACGACACCCGTCGGCCTTCCGGTGTACGGCTCCCGGCCGCATTCATATGTCGTGCAGCACTGCGGACTACCGGCACAATGAGTCTGGCAGTGTCAACAGCCCGACATCCGAGAACGGGGAGGCGGAACGACGGTGGCCGAACGGAGCACGGCGACGAGCCCACCGCAGGGTCCGACCGGCGTCCGCGACACCGCGGACGCCACGGACGCCGAGCGTGCCGACACCAGAACGATCTCGCTCGCCGCCGAGCCGACACGCCCGGCATCACGCACCCCGGAGAAGAGCGCCGACAGCCCGGAGACTCCCGAGCTGCACAGCGGGCACAGACTCGCCAAGCGCTACCGGCTGGAGGAGTGCATCACCCGACTGGACGGATTCAGCAGTTGGCGTGCGATGGACGAGAAACTGCGCCGTGCCGTCGGCATCCACGTCCTCCCCGCCTCCCACGAACGCGCCGGGTCCGTCCTGACCGCCGCCCGGTCGGCCGCCCTGCTCGGTGACCCGCGCTTCGTCCAGGTCCTCGACGCGGTCGAGGAGAAGGGCCAGGTGCACGTCATCCACGAGTGGCTGCCCGACGCGGTCCCGCTCAGCACCGTCCTGGCCACAGGACCGCTCGACGCCTACGAGGCCCACGCCCTCGCGGGCCAGGTCGCCCAGGCGATGGCCGCCGCGCACCGCAAGGATCTGGCGCACCTGCGGCTCACCCCCGCCACCGTGCTGCGCACGGGGCCCGGCCAGTACCGCATCCGGGGTCTCGCCGTGGACGCAGCGCTGCGCGGCATCACGGCCGACAACCCCCGCCGCGCCGACACCGAGGCCATCGGAGCACTCCTGTACGCCGCTCTGACGCAGCGCTGGCCCTACGGGGAGGGTGCGTACGGTCTGAGCGGTGTCACCGGCCTGGGGAAGGGCTCACGGGATCCGCTCGCCACCCCCGAGCAGGTGCGCGCGGGCGTGCACCGCGGGCTGTCCGAGATCGCGATGCGCGCCCTGGTGAACGACGGCGCGACCGCCGCCAGCCAGAAGCCCGCCTGCACCACCCCCGAGGAGCTGGACGAGGCACTGGGCGCCCTGCCGCGCATCAGGCCCGCCGAACCCACGCCCGCCGGTATTCCGGCCTTCCAGCACACCACCTACCAGCGGGGCACCCTCGGCGCGGTGCCGGGAGGCGCGGCCGCGCCCCTGCGTCCGCCGCCGCCCCCCGAGCCCGCCCTGCCGGGACGGACGGGTGCCGCCCTCAAATGGGGTGTCTCCGCTCTCCTCATCGCGGCGCTGGGACTCGGCAGCTGGCAGATCGCGGACGCGCTGCTCACCAACGAGAGCCCGACCGGCGACACGGCCACCGAGCAGATCGCACCCCCCGTGGAGAACAACGACGCTCCCGCCCCGGGACCGATCGAGGTCAGCGGGGTCACCGAGCTCGATCCGCTCGGGAACGCGCAGGCCCCTGAGCGGGTCGGCAATGTGATCGACGGCGACGTCGGGACGGAATGGCGCACCAGCAACTACTTCGGTCCTGGCTTCGCCAACCTCAAGGAGGGGACCGGTCTGGTGCTTGACCTCGGCGAGGTCCGGCCGGTCAGCTCCCTCACGGTCGAGGCGCTCGGCGACACCTCGATGGAGCTGAGGGTCGCGGACGCGGACGCCACCACCGCGCCGTCCTCCGCCGACGACTTCGAGACGGTCGCCGACGGCAGCGGGGACAGCGTCACGCTCACTCCCGAGAGCGCGGTCGAGACACAGTTCGTTCTCGTCTGGCTCACCGATCTGCCTCAGGGCGGCGATGGCAACTACCGTGGCCGCATCACGGAGATCTCCGTCACTGGGTGATCCGGCGGACGACGAGCGCAGCGGGCCTCTCCGGGCCCGGCAGGGGAGAGGGGAGGTCCCGCGGTGGCACAGCGTGTACCCCGCGACCCGGCCCTCGACAGCGATGAGGAACTGCTCGCCCGGCACACCCAGGGCGATCCCGAGGCCTTCGGTGAGATCGTCCGCCGTCACCGCGACCGGCTGTGGGCGGTGGCCCTGAGAACGCTGGGCGACCGCGAGGAGGCCGCCGACGCGGTCCAGGACGCCTTGGTGTCCGCCTATCGCGCGGCCCACACCTTCCGCGGCCAGGCGGCCGTCACGACCTGGCTCCACCGCATCACGGTGAACGCGTGCCTCGACCGCATCCGCAAGGCCAGCAGCCGGCGGACCAGTCCGCTGCCCGAGCCGGAACGGCTGGAGAACCTCCTCGAACCGCATGAGTCCGCCGAGGCGCCCGCCGAGCGGGGTGATCTCCGCGAGCAGCTGCAGCAGGCGCTCGCGGAGCTGCCCGTCGAGCAGCGGGCCGCCTTGGTCCTGGTGGACATGCAGGGGTACTCGGTGGCCGAGGCGGCCGACATCCTGGAGGCACCGGTGGGGACGGTCAAGAGCCGCTGTGCCCGTGGCCGCGCCCGCCTGCTGCCCCTCCTGCGCCATCTCCGGCCACGCCCGGGACCTCCGGTCGGCGAGGGGCGGAACCGGAGCAAGGGCCCATCCGTCCCACCTCCGAGAAATGCCGGGGAGACCGGTGCCATGCAGGGAGGAGGCGGCGGACACCCATGAGTGAGACCCAGCACCCGGACCCGGCGGAGATCGCCGCTCTCGACGAAGACCTTCTCCCGCCCGAGGAGACGGCGGTGCTGCGCGCGCACATCGCCGAGTGTCCTGCCTGCGCGGATGTGGCAGCGGACTTCGCGCTGCTGCGCCAGGAGCTGCACGCCCTGCCGCTCCCCCCGATGCCGGACGACGTCGCCGCCCGGATCGACGCGGCACTCGGCGAACTCGATGTTTCACGTGAAACGAAGACCCCCGCGGCCGGTACTCCGGACCATGACACCGCGCCGAAGCGGCAGTCCATGACGGCGGTCGGGACGCCGGGGCGGTCACGCAGGCGCTGGCCGCGGCTCGCTCTCGCCGCGGCGGGTGCGGTGGTCGCCGTGGCGCTGGGAAGCATCGCTCTGGATTCTCTGGGTACCGGTCTGTCGGACGAGGACAACAGCGCAAGCAGCCTGGCCGATGCCTCCGACGACGGTGGCCGCTCGGCGGACCCCGTACTGGAGGATCAGGTGCGCGACCTCCTGGCCGAGAGTGAAGCGGGGGGCGCGCTCTCGACGCCGGAGTCCCTGCAGGAGCCCTCCCGGCCGCCCGGAGCATCCGAGTGGAGTACCGAGCAGGGGCAGCCCGGCCAGGACGACGAGGGCGAGGAGCAGGGCGAAGGCATGGAGAGCGGGGCCCAGGAGGCGGACCCTGATGCGCTCCTCTCCGATGTCCCCACCTGTGTGGAGGACGCCATCGGACGCAGCGAGGCGCCGCTGGCGGCCGAGGAGGAGGACTACGCGGGCACCGAGGCCTATCTCGTGGTCTTCCCCCATGCGGTGGATCCCGAGCAGGTGGACGCCTATGTGGTCGACGCGGACTGCGTGAGCGCCACGCCGCCGGTCTCCGGCGAGGTGCTCGTCCGGGCGAGCTATCCCCGCGACTGACCGCGCCTCCGCCATGCAGACGGCTGGGAATGTCTGGGACCCTAGGATCGGTTAATGGACTGTGGGTCCCGACCGGGACCCCGGGTGAGAGACCCCGAGACAAGGAAGATTCCCGTGAGCGACGTCCGCAACGTGATCATCATCGGCTCTGGACCCGCCGGTTATACGGCAGCGCTCTACACCGCGCGCGCATCGCTCAACCCGCTGGTCTTCGAGGGGTCGGTCACCGCGGGCGGTGCCCTCATGAACACCACCGAGGTCGAGAACTTCCCGGGCTTCAGGGACGGGATCATGGGCCCCGACCTGATGGACGGCATGCGGGCCCAGGCGGAGCGCTTCGGCGCGGAGCTGGTGCCGGACGACGTCGTCTCGGTCGACTTCAGCGGTGAGATCAAGAAGGTCACCGACGCGGCGGGCACCGTGCACGAGGCGAAGGCCATCATCGTCGCCACCGGCTCCCAGCACCGCCGTCTGGGGCTTCCCCTCGAGGACCAGCTCTCCGGCCGCGGCGTCTCCTACTGCGCGACCTGCGACGGCTTCTTCTTCAAGGAGCAGGACATCGCGGTGATCGGTGGCGGGGACACCGCCATGGAGGAGGCGACCTTCCTCAGCCGCTTCGCCCGCAGCGTCAGCATCGTCCACCGCAGGGACACCCTCCGCGCCTCGAAGGCCATGCAGGAGCGCGCCTTCGCCGACCCCAAGATCTCCTTCGTCTGGGACAGCGAGGTCGCCGAGATCCACGACTCCGAGGGCAAGCTCTCCGGGCTGACCCTGCGCAACACCCAGAACGGCGAGACGTCGGAGCTTCCGGTGACCGGACTGTTCGTGGCGATCGGCCACGACCCGCGCGTCGAGCTGTTCACCGACCAGCTGGAGCTGGACCGGGACGGCTATGTACAGGTCGAGGCCCCCACGACCCGGACCAGCGTCCCCGGTGTCTTCGCCGCCGGAGACGTCGTGGACCACACCTACCGGCAGGCGATCACCGCCGCCGGGACCGGCTGCTCGGCGGCGCTGGACGCCGAGCGCTACCTGGCCGCCCTGAACGACGCCCAGACCGTCACGTCGGGCGTCTGACACAGACCACCGGATTCCCTCCCCCGTTACCACCCCACCGAAAGTGAAGGAGAAGCACCATGGCCGGTGCCACCGTGACCGCCACTGATGCCGACTTCGAGGAGAAGGTCCTCAAGAGCGACAAGCCTGTCCTGGTCGACTTCTGGGCCGAGTGGTGCGGCCCGTGCCGCATGGTCGCTCCCGCGCTGGAGGCCATCGCCACCGAGCACGCGGAGAAGCTCACCGTCGTGAAGCTCAACATCGACGAGAACCCGGAGACCGCTGCCCGCTACGGCATCATGTCCATCCCGACGATGAACGTCTACCAGGGCGGCGACGTCGTGAAGACCATCGTGGGCGCCAAGCCGAAGGCCGCGATCGAGCGGGACCTGAACGACTTCATCGGCTGACCGTCGACCGCGGAAAGGCTCGGCATGTTTCACGTGAAACATGCCGAGCCTTTCGCATGCCCGGGGAGTCGGACGTCATGCGGATTCCGGTCTCGCCGGCCCCGGCATGGCGGGTGACTCAGGCGGGATGCAGCGCCGGACGGGGGAGCCCGGCGTGGAAGAGCCGGTCCAGCGCCTGTTCCATGTCCGTGCGCCAGGAGACGGCTCGCTTCAGCTCCAGCCGCAGGCGGGGGAACATCGCGTGTGCGCGGACCTCCTCGAACCCCACGGCTTCGAGATAGGGAGCCGGTGTCAGACAACCGCCGTCCCACAAGCGCGCGGAGAGCGCGTCGGGCCGCGCGTCACCGAACGCCTCGATGGCCCGCACGCCGCGCGCCAGCAGGTCCTTCGCCATCGACTGCACCATCACGCGGCCCAGCCCTTGGCCCCGGTACCCGGGATCGATCCGCGCTGTCGTCAGGAGGACGGCGTCCACGGTCACCGGGCTGGTGGGGAAGGACGCCGACCGGGGAACGTAGGCGGGCGGGGCGTACATGATGAAGCCCACCGGCCGCCCGTCCACCTGGACCAGCCGCCCGCAGGTGCCCCACTCCCGCAGCACGGTGGAGACCCATGCCTCCTTCTCCGCACCCGGTCGGCCGGCCGGCGCCGACTGGTCCGCACTGCCGGGTGCGTGCTCCCAGAACGCGCAGTCACGGCAACGGGCCGGCAGACCGGCGAGGTTGTCCACCGTGAGCGGCACAAAATGACGCCCCATGGATTCATCGTATCCATGGGGCGTCAGGTACCCGCGGGAGCGGCTTCCGCAGAACCGGTACGGTCAGCCAGCGCGTCCGGCCGGGGTGCTGGTGTCGTCCTCGGGCTCGGCGTCCGGCTCGGCGGAACGGTTCTCGAGGACCGGCCCTTCGCCGGGGGCGAGCTGGCCGAGGATGCGGTCGAGGTCCTCCATGGACGCGAACTCGACGACGATCTTGCCCTTCTTCTGCCCGAGGTCCACCTTCACCCGCGTCTCGAAGCGGTCCGAGAGGCGGCCGGCCAGCCCTTCCAGAGCCGGGGAGATACGCTTGCCGGCCCGGGGACCGCTCCGCCGGGGGCCCTTGGCCGTCACCGAGCCGAGGAGGGTGACGATCTCCTCGATGGCACGGACGGACAGGCCCTCGGCGACGATGCGGTGCGCGAGCCGCTCCTGCTCCTCGACGTCGTCCACACCGAGGAGTGCCCGCGCGTGACCGGCCGAGAGCACCCCGGCGGCCACCCGCTTCTGCACCCCGGCGGACAGCCGCAGCAGGCGGAGGGTGTTCGACACCTGAGGACGCGACCGGCCGATGCGATCGGCCAGTTCGTCATGGGTGCACTTGAAGTCGCGCAGCAGCTGGTCGTATGCGGCGGCCTCTTCCAGGGGGTTCAGCTGGGCGCGGTGGAGGTTCTCCAGCAGCGCGTCCAGGAGCAGCTTGTCGTCGTCGGTGTGCCGGACGATCGCGGGGATCGCCTCCAGGCCCGCCTCCCGGCAGGCGCGCCACCGGCGCTCGCCCATGATCAGCTCGTAGCGCTCCGCGCCGAGCTGCCGCACCACCACGGGCTGGAGCAGGCCGACCTCCTTGATGGAGGTGACCAGTTCACTGAGGGCGTCGTCGTCGAATACCTCACGCGGCTGCCGCGGGTTCGGCGTGATCGCGTCCAGCGGCAGTTCGGCGAAGTAGGCCCCGGCGGGCGCCTGCTCTTCGTCGTCGTGCGCCGTCGTCACGCGTTCTCCGGCATCGGTCGCGGGACGGCTTCCCGCGGTCGCCTGACCGGCTCCCGGGAACTCCTCGGTGCCCGCGCCGGAGGGGACGGGGATGCTCCGCGTGGAGTTGAGTACGGGCAGCGATGCCGGCGAGACCGAGCCGCCGGTGTCGGCGTCCCCCGTGGTCTCCGTGCGCTGGGGTGCGGCCGGGATGAGTGCCCCGAGTCCGCGGCCAAGACCTCTACGTCGTTCGCTCACTGTGCCCCCTCCACCGGGCCGCGCTGTTCCTGCTGCGGCAGAACATGCTGAGAAGTCGCGCCCCGCAGGGCAATCTCCCGGGCCGCCTCCAGATAGGAGAGCGATCCGCTGGAGCCCGGGTCATAGGTCAGGACCGTCTGCCCGTAGCTGGGCGCCTCCGAGATCCGGACGGATCGCGGGATGTTGGTGCGCAGGACCTCGGTGCCGAAGTGGCTGCGTACTTCTTCGGCCACCTGCGAGGCCAGCCTGGTCCGGCCGTCGTACATCGTCAGCAGGATCGTCGAGACGTGCAGGTCCGGGTTCAGGTGCCCGCGGACCAGCTCCACGTTCCGCAGCAGCTGCCCGAGTCCTTCCAGGGCGTAGTACTCGCACTGGATGGGGATCACGACCTCGGCACCGGCGACCAGCGCGTTGACGGTGAGCAGGCCGAGCGAGGGCGGGCAGTCGATGAACACGTAGTCCAGCGGCTGCTCGTAGGCGACGATCGCCCGCTGGAGCCGGGACTCCCGCGCGACGACGGAGACCAGCTCGATCTCGGCACCGGCCAGGTCGATCGTCGCGGGGGCGCAGAACAGGCCTTCCACATCCCTGACCGGCTGGACCACTTCGGAGAGCGGCCTGCTCTCGACCAGGACGTCATAGATGGACGGGACCTCGGCATGGTGATCGATGCCCAGGGCGGTCGACGCGTTGCCCTGCGGGTCGAGGTCGATCACCAGCACACGGGCGCCGTGCAGTGCCAGCGAGGCCGCCAGGTTGACCGTGGTGGTGGTCTTGCCGACGCCACCCTTCTGGTTGGCGACGATCATGATGCGGGTCTGCTCCGGCCGGGGCAGTGAGCCACCGGACCGGTACATGGCCTCGACGGCCCGCTGGGCGGCCCGGCCGACCGGGGCGTCCCCGGTCGGCGGCGGCGCACTGGGCGCGATGTCGACCGCGCCTCCAGGGGCATCCGCCGACTCGGACCGAGGACCGGGGACCGGATCGGCCATCGGCCCCGCGATATTGGCGTCGGACCGCAATGGTTCACTCTCCTCGACACGCGCAGCCTTCGTGGGTTCAAAGCCTGCCATGTCCTGGGGGTCGGGAACCAGCGAGGTCCGATTACCTGTGGACAACTGACGCTCTGTGGATGGCGGCGCCCCCCGTGTGGGGGACGGGCGGCGGGGTGAACGGTCTCGCGATTCGGAGGCCGCGCGTCCCCGGCTGATGATTCCCTGCAGCAGCGAGCGGCGTTTCACGTGAAACACGATGCCGAGCGCCGGGACGCTCCGGTGCTCGACACTCCGCGTCCCTCGCGATCTGCGGCGCTTTTACCGTCGCATCGGCCGAACCGCCGACGGCCGGGAGAGCGGACGCGGCGGAAAAGCCACGAGCGCCGCTCGCGAGGAGCGACGCTCGTGCACAAACGAGGGACGGAGAGTCTCCGCGAAGACCGGGAGGCCGGGAGGCCGGGAGACCAGGGCGGCGTCAGCGGGACGTCCGGCCGGGCCGTCCACCGCGCCGCGCGGCCTTGGCCCGCTTGGCGGCGAACCGCACGCCTCCCGGGCTCTCGCCCACCTCGACGCGGACGACGGTCGAGGGCGGGTCCACGACGTCGCCGCCGACCCGGAGCACCGAGCTGCGGACGGCCCCCAGCTTCGCCAGCGCGCCCCGCGCGCCCTTCAGCTCCTCCTCGGCGGTGTCGCCCTTCAGGGCCAGCATCTCGCCGTAGGGCCGCAGCAGCGGGACGCCCCAGCCCGCCAGACGGTCCAGCGGTGCGACCGCGCGGGCCGTCACCACGTGGACCGGGGTGAAGGTGCTCAGCACCTCCTCGGCGCGGCCGCGGACCACGGTGACGCGGTCCTCGAGACCGAGCAGCTCGACGACCTCCTGGAGGAACGACGTGCGGCGCAGCAGCGGCTCCAGGAGGCTGATGCGCAGATCGGAGCGGACGAGGGCCAGCGGGATGCCCGGCAGCCCCGCGCCCGAGCCGACGTCGCAGACGGTCACTCCCTCGGGGACGACCTCCGAGAGCACCGCGCAGTTCAGCAGATGGCGTTCCCAGAGCCGGGGCACCTCGCGGGGGCCGATGAGACCGCGGCGCACGCCCACCTCGGCGAGCAGCTCGGCGTACCTGACCGCGTCGGGAAGCCGGTCGCCGAAGACCCGCCCCGCCGTCTCCGGCGGGGACGGGACCTTCAGTGGTGCGTCCTCGGGGAGCGCGTCACTCACGGGAGGACGACCACCCGGCGCTGCGGCTCCTCGCCCTCCGACTCGCTGCGCAGCCCGGCCGCCGCGACCGCGTCGTGCACGACCTTGCGCTCGAACGGGGTCATCGGCTTGAGCTTGACGGGCTCGCCGGTCTCCTTGACCTGCTGGGCCGTCTCGGTGCCGAGGGCGGTGAGCTTCTCCCGCTTCCTGGCACGGTGCTCGGCGATGTCCAGCATCAGACGGCTGCGCTCACCGGTCTCCCGGTGGACGGCGAGCCGGGTCAGCTCCTGGAGCGCCTCCAGAACCTCGCCGTCACGGCCGACGAGCTTCTGGAGGTCGCGCGAGGAGCCGTCGGCGATGATCGACACGGCGGCCCGGTCGCCCTCGACGTCCATGTCGATGTCGCCGTCGAGGTCGGCGATGTCCAGCAGCCCCTCCAGGTAGTCGGCCGCGATCTCGCCTTCCTGTTCCAGCCGGCTCAGCGCGTCACCGGTCTCGGCCGGGGCGGGCGCGGGCGAGGTGGTCTCCGTCACGGGGACGCTCCTTCTTACTTCTTGCTCTTCGCGGACGACTTGTTCTTGCCCTGGGGAGACTTCTTGGCCGGCTGCTGCTTCCTGGCCTGCCGCTGCCCCTGCTCCGCGCCCTGGTCCCGGCCCTCGGCGGGCTGGTCCGTGGACTTCTCCAGGCGCGGCGCGTCGGGCGTACGCGGGGTCCTGGGCTGGTTCGCCTGGCCCGCCTGGTTCCTGGGCGGCTGGCCACCGGCGGCACCCTGGCGGCGGGCCTTCGTCTGGCGCTTGGGCTGCGTCCTGGGGGCGCGCTCGGTCTCGGCCTTCTTCGCCTCGGCCTCGGCCGCCGGGTCCTGGAGCTTGCCCTTCTTCCGCAGGCGCTCCTGGCGCTGCTCGAAGGCGAGGCTGCCCGGGGTGGGGTTGCGCTGGATCACGTAGAGCTGCTGGCCCATGGACCAGACGTTCGTCGTCAGCCAGTAGATGAGGACGCCGACCGGGAAGTTGATGCCGAAGACGGCGAACATGAGGGGGAAGACGTACATCAGCATCTTCTGCTGATTCATGAACGGCGTCTTCGCCGAGAGGTCGACGTTCTTCGTCATCAGCTGGCGCTGGGTGAAGAACTGCGACGCCGACATCAGGACGATCATGATGATCGTGACGGTGCGGACCGTGCCGAGCGAGGCACCCAGCTGGGCGACGTCGTTCGCGCCGTCCAGGAAGCGGCTCGCGATGGGGGCGCCGAAGATCGTGGCCTGCCGGGCGCTGGTGACCTGCGACTCGGTGAGCACGCCGACCGTCTGGTCGTTCGCGATGTGGCTCAGCGTCTGGAAGAGGGCGATGAAGAACGGGGACTGCGCGAGGATCGGCAGGCAGCTCGCGAGCGGGTTGGTACCCGTCTCGCGGTACAGCTTCATCATCTCCTCGGACTGCCGCTGCCGGTCGTTCTTGTAGCGCTCCTGGATCTTCTTCATCTGCGGCTGGAGCGCCTGCATGTTCCGCGTGGACTTGATCTGCCGCACGAAGAGCGGGATCAGGCAGATGCGGACCACGACCACCAGGGAGACGATCGACAGACCCCAGGCCCAGCCGCTGTTCTCATCGAAGATCAGGCTGTACAGCGAGTGGAACCGGATGATGATCCATGAGACAGCGATATAAAGAGGACTGAGGATCGAATTGATCGTGTCCACGGGTCAGGCTCCTTGGGCATTGTTGGGGGCACCCCCGGGCGAGGCATGGGAAAGTGTCCGGTGCCGCAGACGGTCGCGCAGGCGCCGATGCCAGACCGGGCGCTTCCGGGGAGGAACGTGGTCGACTCCACCGGGCGACCAGGGGTTGCAGCGCAGGATGCGCCAGGCCGTCAGGGCCGTCCCCTTCACCGCACCATGCCGGTCGATCGCGCCGTACCCGTAATGGGAGCAGGACGGGTAGTAACGACAGACCGGGCCGAGCAGCGGGCTGATGGTCCACTGGTACAGCTTGATCAGCAGCAGCAGCGGGTACTTCATGTCCGTACCCCTCCCAGCAGCCGCTCCAGCGCGGCATCGAGCTCCCGGGCCAGCTGGTCGCTCGCGACATCGCCCGCGCCAGGCAGGGCCCGCACGACCACCAGGCTACCGGCGGGCAGCAGCGTCAACCTGTCCCGCATCAGATGACGCAGCCGACGCTGGACGAGGTTACGCACCACGGCGTTGCCCACGGCCTTGCTCACGACGAAACCCGCACGCGGCGCAGGAAGGGATTCCTGTGCCGGGTGCGGGTCACTACCGCCGCTCAGATGGACGACGAGGTGGGGGCGTCCGGCCCTGCGCCCTCGGCGCATCGCCGTCGCGAAGTCCTCGCGCCGCCTCAGCCGGTTCTCGGAGGGCAGCACCGCATGGACCTGTGTTCGGGCAGGTCAGGCGGAGAGCCGGGCGCGGCCCTTGCTGCGGCGGTTCGCGATGATGGCGCGGCCGGCCCGCGTCCGCATCCGCAGCCGGAAGCCGTGGGTCTTGGCCCGGCGCCGGTTGTTCGGCTGGAAAGTGCGCTTGCTCACTCGGGGGCTCCAGAAGATCTTCGGTGTCCGGCACAGGCAGGCCGGGACAAGGACGTGGACCGCCGACAGCTGTCACCGTGCGCCCACGAGGAACTCGCTACGCCCGAGTCGGCCGCTGTCCACCTCAGGTCTTCGGAGGCATGCGGCAGCAGCTGTCGATGGCTCGACCTGGCAACGGTACGCGCGACGCGTCCCACAGGTCAAACCCGGACGGCGCAGCGTTGTGCACAGCCTGTGGACAATGACTTGATGTGCGTGTGCCGCGCTGACTACCGTGGCTGAACTCGGGATCATTTCCCGACCGCCCCGGAGTCACACCCTCGGGCGCCCGACGACGCCAGCGCCACCCCTGCGAGTGAGAGAGCGTGCCCCGTGGCTGACCTACCAGCAGATCTTGCCGCGGTCTGGCCACGCGCGCTGACGGCCATGCTCGCCGACACGCAGCGCCTGGAGGCCAAGGACCACCGCTGGCTCGAGGACTGCCAGCCCCTCGCGCTCGTCTCCGGCACCGCGCTCCTCGGGGTCTCGAACGAGTACGCCAAGAGTGTGCTCGAAGGGCGGCTCGCGCCGCTCCTCGGGGACGTCCTGAGCCGCGAGTGCGGCCAGCCCGTCCGGCTGGCCATCACCGTCACCGCCCCGCCGCCCGAGCCGCGCGGCCCGCAGCCGGGGGCGTCGCCGCACGGCGAGCGGCACGCCGCCGAGCGGCAGGGCCCGCCGCCGCCCCGGCACGACCCGTACGGCGACGGCGGCTACTCCGGGCAGCCGGTGGTGCGCGCCGCGTACCCGGACCATCCGCAGGCCCCGCGCCCCGGCGCCGTCCCCGGCGGCTGGCAGCAGCACGGCTCGCACAGCTCCCACGTCCCGCACTCGGAGTACGGCTCCTACGGGCGCGAGCCCTCGTCGTACGAGCAGTACGGCTCGGGCGGCACGATCCCGCTGCCCGCGCAGTCCTCCGCGCCCCCGGGACCCGGCGAGCCGACCGCGCGGCTGAACCCGAAGTACCTCTTCGACACCTTCGTCATCGGCGCCTCGAACCGCTTCGCGCACGCCGCGGCCGTCGCGGTGGCCGAGGCCCCGGCCAAGGCGTACAACCCGCTCTTCATCTACGGGGAGTCCGGCCTCGGCAAGACGCACCTCCTCCACGCGATCGGCCACTACGCCCGCAGCCTCTACCCGGGCACGCGGGTGCGCTACGTGAGCTCGGAGGAGTTCACGAACGAGTTCATCAACTCGATCCGCGACGGCAAGGCGGACGCGTTCCGCAAGCGCTACCGCGACATGGACATCCTGCTGGTGGACGACGTCCAGTTCCTGGCGAGCAAGGAGTCGACGCAGGAGGAGTTCTTCCACACCTTCAACACCCTGCACAACGCGAACAAGCAGATCGTGCTGTCCTCCGACCGGCCGCCCAAGCAGCTGATCACGCTGGAGGACCGGCTGCGCAACCGCTTCGAGTGGGGCCTGATCACCGACGTCCAGCCGCCCGAGCTGGAGACGAGGATCGCGATCCTCCGCAAGAAGGCGGTGCAGGAGCAGCTGAACGCGCCGCCCGAGGTGCTGGAGTTCATCGCCTCGCGCATCTCGCGGAACATCCGGGAGCTGGAGGGCGCGCTGATCCGCGTCACGGCCTTCGCGAGCCTGAACCGGCAGCCCGTCGACCTGGGGCTGACCGAGATCGTCCTCAAGGACCTCATCCCCGGCGGCGAGCACGCCACCCCGGAGATCACGGCCGACGCGATCTCCTCGGCGGTCGCGGACTACTTCGGGCTGACGGTGGACGACCTCGCGGGGTCGTCGCGCAGCCGCATCCTTGTGACGGCGCGCCAGATCGCCATGTACCTGTGCCGTGAGCTGACGGACCTGTCGCTGCCGAAGATCGGCCAGCACTTCGGCGGCAGGGACCACACGACGGTCATGCACGCCGACCGCAAGATCCGCGCCCTGATGGCCGAGCGGCGCTCGATCTACAACCAGGTCACCGAACTGACCAACCGCATCAAGAACGGCTGACGGCGCCGGGCACGCCCCCGCGCCCGCCTCCAGGCCCCCGCGGCTCCCCCAGGGACGCGGGGGCCTTCCCGCGCTTGTCCACCGCCTGTGGAGAGCCCTCGCCGCCCCGCGCCGCCTCCTCGCACGCCGCCCGACACCACCGGACGGCGCCACACGCCGGCGCGGGGCGCGCGCGACGCGAGGGGCGCCGTTCGATTACCGTGCCGGGAACCGGAGTTCTCCACAGGAAGGGCGGGTTTTCCCCGTCCACACCCTGTGAGGTGGGGAAGTTATCCAGACCTGCGTCCACAGCCTTCCGGACGGATCGGCGTCCTCCCAGCTCAGGGGGGTGTGGATATGTGGGAAACGATGATCCACAGACTGTGGACGGAGCGGACGCGGCGAGCGGCCCGGAGAAGTTGTCCACCGGCCGCCCACAGGCTGAGGGCGGTTGTGCACAGGAAATCGCAGGTCATCCACAGGTCTGTCCACTGTTCGGCAACCTGACGCGCGCCCTCACCGTGGCGAGTGAATCAGCTCACACGGCGATCCACGGAAGCCTGTGGGGAAGTCGCCGAAACCTGGGGACAGAGCTGTTGAGAACCACGCCCTCGCTGTGGACGCGCTGTGGACGACGGCCGGCTGTCCACAGGAGCCCCCTGTTCGTCCACCGGTCCACCCACAGGCCCTGTGCATAAAAAACGGCGCCTGACCAGGCACAACGGGGTTTTCCACGGTTTCCACAGGCCCTACTACTACGACTACGGATATAAGCCCGTGGATTCGTTTGAAAGCGGGGGCTGTGCACAACTCGGCCCGGGGAGCCCCTACCCACCGGACTTCGATTTGACTCGCGGAAGCGCCTAGTGTCAGTGCCGTGCGCCAGACTGGTGCCTCGTAGACAGCAGCAGGCGAGCAGCCAGCGACAGCGGGAGGCGGCTGAAGTGAAGATCCGGGTGGAACGCGATGTGCTCGCGGAGGCGGTGGCCTGGGCCGCCCGCAGCCTGCCGGCCCGGCCCCCCGTGCCGGTGCTCGCCGGACTGCTGCTGAAGGCCGGTGAGGGGACGCTGAGCCTGTCGGGCTTCGACTACGAGGTCTCGGCGCGCGTCTCGGTCGAGGTGGACGTCGAGGACGAGGGGACGGTCCTGGTCTCCGGGCGCCTCCTCGCCGACATCTGCCGCGCCCTGCCGAACCGCCCCGTGGAGATCTCCTCGGACGGCGTGCGCGTGACCGTCGTGTGCGGCTCCTCGCGATTCACACTCCACACCCTGCCTGTGGAGGAGTACCCGGCGCTGCCGCAGATGCCGACCGCGACAGGCACCGTCCCGGCCGACGTCTTCGCGTCCGCCGTCGGGCAGGTCGCCATCGCCGCGGGCCGCGACGACACGCTGCCGGTGCTCACCGGCGTGCGCATCGAGATCGAGGGCGACCGCGTGACGCTCGCCTCGACCGACCGCTACCGGTTCGCCGTCCGCGAGTTCCTGTGGAAGCCGGAGACGGCCGACATCTCCGCGGTGGCCCTGGTGCCCGCCAAGACGCTGCTCGACACGGCGAAGTCGCTCAGCGGCGGCGACACGGTCTCCCTGGCGCTCGCGGGCGCCGGTGCGGGCGAGGGGCTGATCGGCTTCGAGGGCGCGGGCCGCCGTACGACGACGCGGCTGCTGGAGGGCGACCTCCCCAAGTACCGGACGCTGTTCCCCACCGAGTTCAACTCGGTCGCCGTGATCGAGACCGCGCCGTTCGTCGAGGCCGTCAAGCGCGTCGCCCTGGTCGCCGAGCGGAACACCCCGGTGCGCCTCAGCTTCGAGCAGGGCGTGCTGATCCTGGAGGCGGGGTCGAGCGACGACGCACAGGCTGTGGAGCGCGTGGACTCGGACCTGGAGGGCGACGACATCTCGATCGCCTTCAACCCGGCGTTCCTGCTGGAGGGGCTGAGCGCGATCGACTCCCCGGTGGCCCAGCTGGCGTTCACCACCTCGACGAAGCCCGCGCTGCTCAGCGGCAAGCCGGCCGCCGACGCCGAGGCGGACGAGGCGTACAAGTACCTGATCATGCCGGTGCGGCTGAGCGGCTGAGCGGTGCCGTCCGCGCCGGGGCGGGCGAGCAGGTGAGCGGCCCGGCCGGACAGCTGTGCGCACGGGGCCCGAAGTAGGCTCGGGACCGGTTCGCAACGCTATGAAGGAGTCCTGATGGAGCTCGGTCTCGTCGGCCTCGGCAAGATGGGCGGGAACATGCGCGAGCGCATCCGCCAGGCCGGCCACACCGTCGTGGGGTACGCCCACGAGGCGGATGTCGCGGATGTCCACAGCCTGCGGGAGATGGTGGACGCGCTGGCAGCTCCCCGGGTCGTGTGGCTGATGGTCCCGGCCGGTGCCGCCACGCAGTCCACGGTCGACGAGCTCGGCGACCTGCTGTCGCCCGGTGACGTCGTCGTGGACGGCGGCAACTCCCGCTGGACCGACGACGCCAGGCACGCGGAGCAGCTCGCCGCGAAGGGCATCGGCTTCGTGGACTGCGGCGTCTCCGGCGGCGTCTGGGGCATCCAGAACGGCTACGCGCTGATGTACGGCGGCGACGCCGAGCACGTCGCGAAGGTCCAGCCGATCTTCGACGCCCTCAAGCCCGAGGGCGAGTTCGGCTCGGTGCACGCCGGGAAGGTCGGCGCGGGCCACTTCGCGAAGATGGTCCACAACGGCATCGAGTACGCGATGATGCAGGCCTTCGCCGAGGGCTGGGAGCTGCTGGAGGCGGCCGACGAGGTCACCGACGTCCGCGAGGTCTTCCGGTCCTGGCAGGAGGGCACCGTCATCCGGTCCTGGCTGCTCGACCTGGCGGTCCGCGCGCTGGACGACGACGAGCACCTGTCCCAGCTGCGCGGCTACGCGGCCGACTCGGGCGAGGGCCGCTGGACCGTCGAGGCGGCGATCGACAACGCGGTGCCGCTGCCGACGATCACCGCGTCGCTGTTCGCGCGGTTCGGCTCGCGCCAGGACGACTCACCGCAGATGAAGATGGTCGCCGCGCTGCGCAACCAGTTCGGCGGCCACGCGGTGGAGAGCTCGAAGTAGCGGCGTCGTGCATGTGACGCACCTGTCGCTGGTGGACTTCAGGTCCTATCCCCGGGCCGAGGTGGAACTCGGCCCGGGGGTCTCGTCGTTCATCGGGCCCAACGGGCAGGGCAAGACGAACCTGGTCGAGGCCGTCGGCTACCTCGCGACGCTCGCCAGCCACCGCGTCTCCTCCGACGCGCCCCTGGTCCGCATGGGCGCGGAGCGGGCCGTCGTGCGCGCCGCCGTGACGGAGGGGGAGCGCTCGCAGCTGGTCGAGCTGGAGCTGAACCCGGGACGCGCCAACCGCGCGCGGCTCAACCGCTCGACGCAGGTGCGCCCCCGCGACATCCTCGGCGTCGTGCGCACCGTGCTGTTCGCGCCCGAGGACCTCCACCTGGTGAAGGGCGACCCCGGGGAGCGCCGCCGCTTCCTCGACGAGCTGGTGATGGCGCGTACGCCACGGCTTGCGGGCGTGCGCGCCGACTACGAGCGGGTCCTCAAGCAGCGCAACACCCTGCTGAAGTCGGCCGCCATGGCGCGCCGCCACGGCGGCCGGGGCGCCGACCTGACGACCCTCGACGTGTGGGACCAGCACCTCGCCCGCTCCGGCGCCGAGCTGCTCGCGCAGCGGCTGAACCTCGTCACCGCCCTGCGCCCGCTGACCGACAAGGCGTACGACGAGCTGGCGCCCGGCGGCGGCCCCGTCGTCCTCGACTACCGGTCCTCGGCCGGTGACGCCGCGGCCGGCGCGACGACCCGCGAGGAGCTGTACGAGGTGCTGCTCGCGGCGCTCGGCGAGGCCAGGCCGCAGGAGATCGAACGGGGTGTGACGCTCGTCGGCCCGCACCGGGACGACCTGCTGCTGCGGCTCGGCGACTTCCCGGCCCGCGGCTACGCGAGCCACGGCGAGTCGTGGTCCTTCGCCCTCGCGCTGCGGCTGGCGTCCTTCGAGCTGCTGCGGGACGAGGGGCCGGAGCCGGTGCTGGTGCTGGACGACGTGTTCGCCGAGCTGGACGGGCGGCGCCGGGAGCGGCTGGCCGAGCTGGTCGCGCCGGGCGAGCAGGTGCTGGTGACGGCGGCGGTGCCGCAGGACGTGCCGACGGCGCTGGTGGGGGCGCGTTTCGCGGTGGCCGAGGGGCGGGTCGAGCGTGAGTGAGGGACCGGACCGCACGCCCGGCGACGCCGCCGGGGGCGCGGGGGAACGGGGCGCGGCGCCCGAGCTGTCCGGCGTGGACCTGGCGCGCGTGGCCCTGCGCGCGGCGCGCGAACAGGCGCGGGCGCGGGGCGCGATGACGCAGCAGCGGAGGCAGGCGCGGCGGGGCGGCCTGCGCTCCGGGGCGCGCGCCGACGCCCGCGATCCCCTCCCCCTCGGCGCCGCGGTGGAGCGGCTGACCACCGAGCGCGGCTGGGAGATGCCGCTGGCGGTGGGCGGCGTCGTCGGCCGCTGGCCCGACCTGGTCGGACCCGAGATCGCGCAGCACTGCGCGCCGGAGGGGTACGACGAGGAGACGCGCGTCCTCACCGTCAGGTGCGACGCGACGGCGTGGGCGACGCAGCTGCGGCTGCTCGCGCCCCAGCTCCTGCGCCGCCTGAACGCGGACCTGGGCCAGGGCACCGTCAGTTCGATCAAGGTCCTGGGGCCCGCGGGGCCCGCGCGCACGCCGGGGCGGCTGCGCGCGCCGGGGAGCCGGGGGCCCGGGGACACCTATGGCTGACCGGCTGCGGGGCGGTGCGGAAGTGATGCCGGTCACGTTCGCAGATCGTTGACAGGCGGAAGCGCTGAGCGCCGCCGTGAGCGGATCTGGGGCGGGGCCCGTATATGGGGAGTCATCGCATGCCGGTTCAGGGCGGCACATGCGGACTGAGGGCCCCGGAAACAGCCACTACGGTTGGCGCTACCGGTAGACTGGACCGACCCGCCCCGTTGCGGACCATGTCGAACGCCACAGCCGCTCCGATGAGCCGGAGCCGGCTCGTGCTGTGCCAGAAAGGGCGCTTCGTGGCCGATTCCGGCGATGCCACCCCCACCACACCGACCCCCGGCGAGCCCGCGGACGGTTCCTCCTACGACGCCAGTGCGATCACGGTCCTGGAGGGGCTCGACGCCGTCCGGATGCGACCGGGCATGTACATCGGCTCGACCGGCGAGCGTGGTCTGCATCACCTGGTCTACGAGGTCGTGGACAACTCGGTGGACGAGGCCCTCGCCGGCCACGCCGACACGATCGACGTGACCCTGCTCGCGGACGGCGGCGTCCGCGTCGTGGACAACGGCCGCGGCATCCCGGTGGGCGTGGTTCCGTCCGAGGGCAAGCCCGCCGTCGAGGTCGTCCTCACGGTCCTGCACGCGGGCGGCAAGTTCGGCGGCGGCGGCTACGCGGTCTCCGGCGGTCTGCACGGCGTCGGCGTCTCCGTGGTGAACGCGCTGTCGAAGCGCGTCGCCGTCGAGGTGCGCACCGACGGCTACCGCTGGACACAGGACTACGCGCTGGGCGTCCCGACCGCGCCTCTGAAGCGGAACGAGGAGACCGCCGAGACGGGCACCACCGTCACCTTCTGGGCCGACGGCGACATCTTCGAGACGACGGTCTACTCCTTCGAGACCCTGTCGCGGCGCTTCCAGGAGATGGCGTTCCTCAACCGCGGCCTCACCATCACCCTGACCGACGAGCGCGAGGCGGCCAAGCAGACCGCGGGCGCCGACTCGGCGGACGGCGACGGCAAGGACGAGCCGCGCACCGTCAGGTACCACTACGAGGGCGGCATCGCCGACTTCGTGCGCCACCTGAACTCGCGCAAGGGCGAGATGATCCACCCCTCCGTGATCGAGATCGCCGCCGAGGACACCGAGCGCAAGATCTCCGTCGAGATCGCGATGCAGTGGAACAGCCAGTACACCGAGGGCGTCTACAGCTTCGCCAACACGATCCACACCCACGAGGGCGGCACCCACGAGGAGGGCTTCCGCGCCGCGCTCACCGGCCTCGTGAACCGGTACGCGCGCGACAAGAAGCTGCTGCGCGAGAAGGACGACAACCTCACCGGCGAGGACATCCGCGAGGGCCTGACGGCGATCATCTCGGTCAAGCTCGGCGAGCCCCAGTTCGAGGGCCAGACCAAGACCAAGCTGGGCAACACCGAGGCCAAGACCTTCGTCCAGAAGATCGTCAACGAGCACTTCGCCGACTGGCTCGACCGCAACCCGTCCGAGGCCGCGGACATCATCCGCAAGAGCGTCCAGGCGGCCACCGCCCGCGTCGCCGCCCGCAAAGCCCGCGACCTCACCCGCCGCAAGGGCCTGCTGGAGACGGCGTCGCTGCCCGGCAAGCTCAGCGACTGCCAGTCGAACGACGCCGCCCGCTGCGAGATCTTCATCGTCGAGGGCGACTCCGCCGGCGGCAGCGCCAAGGCGGGCCGCGACCCGCAGTACCAGGCCATCCTGCCCATCCGCGGCAAGATCCTGAACGTCGAGAAGGCCCGCATCGACCGCGTCCTGCAGAACACCGAGGTCCAGGCGCTGATCTCCGCCTTCGGCACCGGCATCCACGAGGACTTCGACATCGCGAAGCTCCGCTATCACAAGATCATCCTGATGGCGGACGCCGACGTCGACGGCCAGCACATCAACACCCTGCTGCTGACCCTGCTCTTCCGCTTCATGCGCCCGCTGGTGGAGGCCGGGCACGTGTTCCTCTCGCAGCCTCCCCTCTACAAGATCAAGTGGGGCCGGGAGGAGTGGGAGTACGCCTACTCCGACCGCGAACGGGACAGCCTGATCCAGCTCGGCCGTGAGCGCGGCAAGCGCATCCGCGAGGACTCGATCCAGCGCTTCAAGGGCCTCGGCGAGATGAACGCCGAGGAGCTGCGGGTGACCACCATGGACCAGGCCCACCGCGTGCTGCGCCAGGTCACGCTGGACGACGCCGCCTCGGCCGACGACCTGTTCTCGATCCTGATGGGCGAGGACGTGGAGGCCAGGCGCTCGTTCATCCAGCGCAACGCCAAGGACGTCCGCTTCCTGGACATCTGAGCAGGACCGCCTTCCCCACAGCAGCCCGAAAGGAATCGGACCCCAGATGGCCGAGGACACCCCGCCCACCGTCACCCCGCCCGCCGGGGACCCGGGCGCTCTGCGCATCCAGCCGGTGACGCTGGAAACCGAGATGCAGCGCTCGTACCTCGACTACGCGATGAGCGTCATCGTCTCGCGTGCGCTGCCCGACGTGCGCGACGGCCTCAAGCCGGTGCACCGCCGCGTGCTGTACGCGATGTACGACGGCGGCTACCGCCCCGAGCGCGGCTACTACAAGTGCGCCCGCGTCGTCGGCGACGTGATGGGCACGTACCACCCGCACGGTGACACGTCCATCTACGACGCCCTCGTGCGCCTCGCCCAGCCCTGGGCCATGCGCATGCCGCTCGTCGACTCGAACGGCAACTTCGGCTCGCCGGGCAACGACCCGGCCGCCGCCATGCGGTACACCGAGTGCCGCATGGCGCCGCTGGCGATGGAGATGCTCCGGGACATCGACGAGGAGACCGTCGACTTCCAGGACAACTACGACGGGCGCAACAAGGAACCCACCGTCCTCCCCGCCCGCATCCCCAACCTGCTGATCAACGGCTCGGCGGGCATCGCGGTCGGCATGGCCACCAACATCCCGCCGCACAACCTCCGCGAGGTCGCCGCCGGCGCCCAGTGGTGCCTGGAGCACCCGGACGCGACGTCGGAGGAGCTGCTCGACGCGCTGGTCGAGCGCATCAAGGGGCCCGACTTCCCGACCGGCGCGCTGATCGTCGGCCGCAGCGGGATCGAGGAGGCGTACCGCACGGGCCGCGGCTCGATCACCATGCGGGCGGTCGTCGAGGTGGAGGAGATCCAGGGCCGCCAGTGCCTGGTCGTCACCGAGCTGCCCTACCAGACGAACCCGGACAACCTCGCGCAGAAGATCGCCGAGCTGGTCAAGGACGGCCGGGTCAGCGGCATCGCCGACGTGCGCGACGAGACGTCCTCGCGGACCGGTCAGCGGCTCGTGATCGTGCTGAAGCGCGACGCGGTCGCCAAGGTCGTGCTGAACAACCTGTACAAGCACACCGACCTGCAGAGCAACTTCGGCGCCAACATGCTGGCCCTCGTGGACGGCGTGCCGCGCACCCTGTCGCTCGACGCGTTCATCCGCAACTGGGTGGCCCACCAGGTGGACGTCATCGTCCGCCGCACCCGCTACCGGCTGCGCAAGGCCGAGGAGCGCGCCCACATCCTGCGCGGCCTGCTCGCCGCGCTGGACGCGATCGACGAGGTCATCGCGCTCATCCGGCGCAGCGACACGGTGGACGTCGCCCGGCAGGGCCTGATGGGGCTGCTGTCGATCGACGAGATCCAGGCGAACGCGATCCTGGAGATGCAGCTGCGCCGCCTGGCCGCCCTGGAGCGGCAGAAGATCGTCGCCGAGCACGACGAGCTGGAGCAGAAGATCCGCGAGTACAACGCGATCCTCGCCTCGCCGGAGCGCCAGCGGCAGATCATCTCGGAGGAGCTGGCCGCGATCGTCGACAAGTTCGGCGAGGACCGGCGTACGGCGCTGATCCCCTTCGAGGGCGACATGTCCATGGAGGACCTGATCGCCGAGGAGGACATCGTCGTCACGATCACGCGGGGCGGCTACGTCAAGCGGACCAAGACCGACGACTACCGGGCGCAGAAGCGCGGCGGCAAGGGCGTGCGCGGCACGAAGCTGCGCGAGGACGACATCGTCGACCACTTCTTCGTCTCGACCACGCACCACTGGCTGCTGTTCTTCACGAACAAGGGCCGCGTCTACCGGGCCAAGGCGTACGAGCTGCCGGACGCCGGGCGGGACGCGCGCGGGCAGCACGTGGCGAACCTGCTGGCCTTCCAGCCGGACGAGCGGATCGCCGAGATCCTCGCCGTGCGGGACTACGAGGCGGCGCCGTACCTGGTGCTGGCCACGAAGTCCGGGCTGGTGAAGAAGACGGTGCTCAAGGACTACGACTCGCCGCGGTCCGGCGGCGTCATCGCCATCAACCTGCGCGAGATGGCGGACGGCCGCGACGACGAACTGATCGGAGCCGAGCTGGTCTCGCCCGACGACGATCTCCTGCTGATCAGCAAGAAGGCTCAGTCGATCCGTTTCACGGCCACGGATGACACACTGCGTCCCATGGGCCGGGCGACGTCGGGCGTCAAGGGCATGAGCTTCCGCGAGGGCGACGAGCTGCTGTCCATGAACGTCGTGCGCGCCGGGACCTATGTGTTCACCGCGACCGACGGCGGGTACGCGAAGCGCACACCGGTCGACGAGTACCGGGTCCAGGGGCGTGGCGGCCTCGGCATCAAGGCCGCCAAGATCGTCGAGGACCGCGGCTCGCTGGTCGGCGCGCTCGTGGTGGAGGTCACCGACGAGATCCTGGCCATCACGCTCGGCGGCGGAGTGATCCGTACGCGGGTCAGCGAGGTGCGGGAAACCGGCCGTGACACCATGGGCGTCCAGCTGATCAACTTGGGGAAGCGGGACGCCGTGGTCGGCATCGCCCGCAACGCCGAGGCCGGCCGCGAGGCCGAGGAGGTCGAGGCCGCGGACGACGAGGCCGCGGACGACGAGGCCGAGACCGGCGCGGCGGACACCACCGGCGGCACCCAGGACGCGCCGGACACCGACAGCATCGACAGCACCGACAGCCCGGCCGGTAACGGGCGGGCCGGTCAGGACACAGAGGACACTGAGGAGTAACGCGTGAGTGAAGCCACGGGCGCCTCCGGGGGCCGCGCGGGGAACGACGGGACCCCGCGCATTCCACCGGGCCCACCGGGCGTCCCACCGGGCGGCGGCGCCCGTGGCGAGAGCTCCGGGGGCACCCGCGCCAGGGCCAAATCCCGTAAAGCGACCCGTGGGGGGACCACGATGACCAGCGCCAGACCCACGGACTCGTACTCGCAGGGCCAAGGGCAGGGCCAGGGCGGCTACCACCCGCCGCAGGCCTACCCGTCGCCGCCCGGCGGCGCGCCGACCGTGGGCCCCCAGCAGGGCCAGGGCGGCCAGGCGCAGCGCGTGGCGCGTACGGGTGCCCGTACGGTCCCGCGGACGCGCAAGGCCCGGCTGAGGGTCGCCAAGGCCGATCCCTGGTCGGTGATGAAGGTCAGCTTCCTGCTGTCGATCGCCCTGGGCATCTGCACGGTCATCGCGGTGAGCCTGCTGTGGATGGTGATGGACGGGATGGGCGTCTTCACGACCATCGGCGACACCATCAGCGAGGCGACGGAGACGGACACCGAGAGCGGCTTCGACCTCGTCGGCTTCCTGTCGCTGTCCCGGGTCATGCTGTTCACATCTGTGATCGCCGTGATCGACGTGGTGCTCGCGACCGCGCTGGCGACGCTCGGCGCGTTCATCTACAACCTGTCCGCGGGCTTCGTCGGCGGCATCGAAGTGACCCTGGCGGAGGACGAGTAGCGGGCCGCCCGGCGTGGAGCCGGGCGGCACCGAACCGATTTGGGCAGCGGGCCCGGCATGCGCTAGCCTTTCATCCGCGCGGGGCTATAGCTCAGATGGTTAGAGCGCATCCCTGATAAGGATGAGGCCACAGGTTCAAGTCCTGTTAGCCCCACCTGCGGAAACGGCCCTGGTCATCTCTGACCAGGGCCGTTTGACATCCACGGCTGACATCAGCCGCCCTGCTCGGGCCCCCTCAGCAGGTCGGCGAGAAGCTGGGCGGCGGCCCGCTGGTCGTCATCCACCACGTGTGTGTAGATGTCCATCGTCATGCTGATCTGGCTGTGCCGGAGGATCGCCTGTGCCGACTTCGGGTGGACCTTCAGGAAGGCGAGCAGCGTTCCGCAGGTGTGCCGGGCGAGCCGTACGGTGATCCGGCGCAGCGGCTCGGGGCTGTCGACCTGATGCGGGCGCTCGGCGCGTTCCTTCCTTTGCTGCTCTGCCACCCGGTGCACCAGAGTGTCGAATGTGCGGCTGAAGCCACGGGGCTCGATCGGCCCGCCGTGCCGCTCGGTGAAGATCAGGTCCTCCCCCGGCTCCTGATGCCAGTGCGAACCGGCCTTCGCCTTCTCCTCGCACTGCACGCGCTGCCGCTCGCGCAGTGCCTCGGCGACGAAGGCCGGCAGGGGGAGCGCGGCGTTCGAGGAGTCGGTCTTGAGCTTCTTGACGACCAGCTCGCCCTTCTCCCGCTGCACCTGGCGGGTGGGGGTGGCCTGCTCGTTGTCGAAGTCGATGTCCGACCAGCGCATGCCCAGTAGTTCGCCGCGCCGGAGGCCCAGCGTCAGCAGGACGACGAAGGCTGCGTAGAGGCGGTGTTCGCGGGCCGTGCCGAGGAAGGTGATCGCCTCCTTGGCGGACCACGGCTTCCGCTCCTTGGTGTCCACGGTCGGCATGTCCACCAGCTCGGCGACGTTCCGCGTCACCAGTTCCTCGCGGCGGGCGCGGTTGAGCGCGTTCCGCAGCACGCGCAGCGACTCGGCGCGCGTCGGCGCGGGCACGCCGTCCTTCTTCATACGGGCCATGGCCTCCCGCACCTGAGCCGGGGAGAGCCGGGGCAGCGACTTTTTCCCCAGGTGCGGGATCAGGTAGAGCCTGACCTTGCCCTCGTACTTGGCGTAGGTGTTGTGCTCGGTGGACGGCTGCACGATCTGGGCGAGCCAGTACGTCAGCCACTCCCCGACGGTCCAGGCCCGGGAGGGCACGGGCACGCCGTTCCGCTCCTGCTCCTGAAGCTTGGCCAGCTTCTCAGCCACCTCGTCCCACGAGTGGCCGTAGCGGAAAACTCGTTCGCGGAGTCCGTCCGTGGTGGTGACGTAGGCGGCGCCCTGGTAACGGCCGTCCTTGCGCTTGGTGATCGTCCCTGCCCCGTTGGGGCGGCGCTTGGCCATCAGGCGTCGTCTCCGGTCTGCTTGCGGATGTACTGGGTGAGCGCGTCGGCCGGAACGCGGCGGGCCCGGCCGATGGTGAAGCTCCGGAGCTGCCCGGAGCGGATGAGGTCGTAGACCTTGGACCGGCCCAGCCGCAGGGCGGTCATGACCTCGGGCACGGTGAGGGCTTCGGGGGTGGGGTTGCCCAGGGTGAGGCTCACAGCGATCTCCTGATACGGGATGGCGTGCCGTTTCTTCCGGGAGATCCGCTACTTCCGCTACCTCCGCTACCGCGCAGGTCAGGGGCCTGTCGCGGGTAGCGGAAGGGTGGGTGGTAGCGGATGTGTGCCGCTACCTGGGGGTGGTGGCGGGGGTAGCGGGTGCCGGGCCGGTAGCGGAGGGGTAGCGGCTGTGGTCGGCCGTTTCCGCTACCTCGTTGTCGCAGGTCAGCCCAGTGATCGGGGTGTCGGTAGCGGAGGTAGCGGATTCTCCGGGGGGCGGGGGGCAGTACCGGGTCCACGCGTCGGTGAGGTCGTGGGCGTAGTAGCCCTTGAGCACGCTGCTGCCGGTTTTGATGTTCCGCGCGGCGAGGGGCCGGTTGTCGGCGGTGACATAGGCGCGGAGCATGCGGGAGAGCATGCGGGCGTTCATCGGCTTGCCCTCGATGTCACCCCATGGGGAGTCGTCCAGGGCCGTGAGCCGGTCGAGGATGACGACGGTCGGCATGCGGTCCGCGCCGCAGAACACGCGGTCCCGCAGGTCGGTGAGGAGCTGGATGCCGATCGAGGCGCCGTCGTCCTGCTTGGCGGCGTCCACCAGCTCGACACACGCCTGGCGGGCGCGAGCGGGCCAGTCCCCGCCAGCCGCGTCGGCCACGGCCAACAGGGGTTCCCACACATCCGCTGGCCGGTCGGTGACGCCTTCGGGCATCTCGGGCCAGGCGTCGGCGACTTGGGCGCGTACGGTGTCGGCCCAGTCGGCGAGCTGGTCGCGCAGGGCGTGCCCCTGCTTCTCGTGGGTGCGCTGCCGGTAGGGCTCGACCTTCTCGTTGGGGGCGCGCTTGCGCATCCGGATGATGACGGAGCGGGTGAGCACGGTGTCCGGCAGGCTGCCGAGTCCGGCCATGGCGACGGCGCAGTACGAGCCGAAGACCTGGGCGTTCTGGTTGGAGCCCTCTCCGACGCACCGCAGAGCGCCGCCGATGCGCCGGTATCCGGCGTTCAGGAAGCCGCGGAGCGCCTCGTCGGCCCCGGCCTTCGGGCCGAAGATCGTGTCCACCTCGTCGAACAGGACGGTGGGCAGTCCGGCGGCGGAGTCAACCAGCCGGTACAGGGCGTTCGCCGACGCCGATACCGTGCTGACCGCCCGGGGCGTCAGCAACTCCACGATCTCCAGCGCCCGCGACTTCCCGCTGCCCGGCTCGGGGGACAGGAAGGCGATCCTCGGGGTGGTCTCGAAGCAGTCGATCAGGTGGGCGTGCGCATCCCAGAGCGTGACCGCGACGTACGCGGCCGCGGTCGGGAAGATGTTGAACCGGCGGTGGAACTGCTCGACACGAGCCAGCAGCTCAGCACCATCCACAGGCTGTGTGCTCATGCGGCGGTCCTCTCGGAGTGGGGGCGGAGAGGGCAGACGGCCCGGTGCGCGGCGTGGTCGGCGATGAGCGCGAGAACGCGCCGTTCGCCGAGGGCGCCGCGGTCGCGTCCGCACTCGCACTGGGAGTGGGCGGACGGCGTGGCGCCGCGCGGTGCGGTGATCCTCAGCCAGGCGACAGGGTATCGACCGTCCCGCCGTTGCGGGTCAGAACCAGAACGGACGCCTTCGGCGACCACTTTCGAGGCGCCCACGGCCGAGATGCTGTCCGCTGCGCGGGCGGTGGTTGGCACGCTGGTCATACGGCGCCCACCATCTCGTTGAGGCCCCGGGTCACAGCGCGGGTGGCGTACGGCTCGGGCACACCCATGGACACGGCGGCGGCGATGACGGCCCGCCCGAGGACGTCGAGACCACACGGCCCAGGGCAGTCCCGGTGCTGGTTGGCGAGCCAGCAGGCGACACCGAACGCCTGACTCCCGGCGCCCTGCTCGCGGCGGGCACGGATGAGACCGAGACCGCGCTCCAGGCCCGTACGGACGTAGCTCTCGGTGTGGCGGCAGCCGGTGGCCACCTGCCGGTTCCACGGCGTACCGGTGGTGGAAGAGACCACCCCGGCCCCTTCGCGCGGGGCGGGGGTGGTCTCTTCCACCTGGGGGGCCAGCTCGGCGACGGCGTTCGGCAGGATGGTCATGGTGCCGGTGCCGGGGCCGAGCCAACGGGCGTAGGCCATACGGCTCTTGAGGTCCACGCCGGGCCGGACGGCGTTGTGGGAGGTCATGGCGCCCTGGTAGATCCAGTGCTCACCCCGCGTCGTGGCGACCGTGCGGGTGGGCGGCAGGGTCTCGCGGGCCCAGGCGACGGCCGACTGGTTGTCGAGGTCCACCACGGTCAGCCCGGCCGTTCCGGCGCCGCCGGGGTGGTAGGCGACCGCACCCGCCTCACGCCAGGCGCGGGCCCAGGCGGGGGAAGTGACGACGGCGAGGTCGGCCGTGGCCGCGGCCCAGCCGTGGCATGGCGCCGGGCACTG
Organism: Streptomyces sp. NPDC049879; assembly: GCF_044461265.1. Lineage (NCBI taxonomy): Bacteria > Bacillati > Actinomycetota > Actinomycetes > Kitasatosporales > Streptomycetaceae > Streptomyces > Streptomyces sp. NPDC049879. Next base: position 456,487 of record NZ_JBITKT010000002.1, read on the forward strand.
GCAGGGCCCGGCCGTCTTCATGTTCGGCCGGCCGCCGCAGACGCCCGGGGTGGGTCCCGAGCAGCGGGGGCAGTTGGCCACCGGGCGCTTGTCGGCGCTCAGGGGCATTACGGGCACACCGTGTGTTGCCAGGTCGAGTGCCGCGTTCAGCCACGCGGCGTGGGGGCCAGATGTCATGCTGGGTCTCCGGCTTCTCTCTTGAGGGGCTGGGACCCGGGGCAGGCCGCACGTCTTTGGAGAGGTGGGCGGCCTGCCCCGGGGGCAAAGTCAGGTGTGCTGGATGACGACGACGGTGGCGTCGTCGCGGTATCCCTCGCGGTCCGGCTGGACAGCAGCGACCAGGGCATCGGCGAGGGTCTGCGGGTTGTCGGCGTGTTCGGCAACCAGGCGTTCGAGGTCGCCCGGGAGGATCTGTGCGTGTACGCCGTCGCTGGTCAGCAGGATGAGGGGCGCGTTGGTCAGGATGGTGTGCACCGTCCACACGTCGGCCCAGCCGATGTGCCCCCTGCTCCAGTTGTCGTGCGCGGCGGCCAGCAGCTCGATTCCCTCGTTCGTGTTGTGGCGGAGCCAGTTGCCGACGCTGTGGTCGGTGGTGAGCAGATCGAGGGTGCCGTTCTGCCAGCCGTAGGCGCGGCAGTCCCCGACCCAGGCGATCTCGGTCTTGTGCCCGGGGCTGGTCACGGCGGCGATCGAGACACCGTTGGGGGCGTCGCGCGGGTGGTCCGCCGGAACGGAGACGACACTCCCGGCGGCGAGCAGGGCGCTGAGGGCGTGGCGCCGGGTCGCGACGCGGGCGGCGACCTGAGCGCTGATGTGGCTCATCTCGGCAACGGCGGGGCCATGGCCGATGCCGTCCGTGATGGCGGCACCGACGATCTGGGTGCCGGGCAGGGTGTGGACGGCGTAGGCGTCACCGGACAGACCGCCGGACCCCTCGCGGGTAGCGGCGGCCGTGACGACGCGGGTGGTCTTGCTGCTGCTCAAGGGATCTCCTCAGCGGTGGTTGATGGTGCTGTTGGCGCGGCTGAACAGGCCGTGCGAGGTGACGTGGGTGATGTGGGTGTCTCCCTGGCCGGTGCGGCGCGGGAGCTTGGCGGCGATCAGAAGCAGCGCGACGCCGAGGAGCAGACCGCCGCTCACGCCCGCGAGGGCGGAGAGCATCTGGCCGATGCCCCATCCGGTGGCGCTGGCGCCGAGGCCGCCGCCGATGAGGATCTGCGCGCGCGGGTCGATGATTGGCGCGGGCGTCAGGTCCCGGGGTTCGGTGCGGGCGGGCATCGGCGGGGTGAAATCGCGGGGCATGGGGACCATGCGGCCGAAGGCGTCCGGGACCCACGCGATGCGGCGTTCAGCCGCCGTCGCGACGGCGGCCGGGGCGATCGGCAGGGGCAGCAGCGTGTGCTCCTGGGTGATGCTGTCGTACGGGTCGTAGAGGTCGGCGGCGAACGGGTCGTACGGCGACTCGTACGGCTGTGGGTGGTGGGTCATCGTGGGCTCCTGGCGGTGAGGCCGGGCCGGATGGCCCAGGCGGGTGGGGTGGTGATGCGGTAGGTACGGGGGCGCCACCAGGTCTCGCGCAGCCGCCCGGCGTCGAGAAGGGCGACGAGGTGCGCGGCGAGCCAGTGCGTCGTCTGGCCGGTGCGCAGGGCGATGTCGAGCAGATCCGTGTGGGAGACGGTGTGGTGTCCGGCGGCGAGCCGGTGCGCGAGGTGCTGCTCGATGGCCTCGGCCGTCTGCTGCGGAGTGCAGATCCGGGGGAGGCGCTCGGCGACGTCGCGGCGGATGAGGCCGATGAGCCGGTCGGTCCGGTCGGGGGTGAGGCTGACCGTCGCGGTGTGGGACCAGGTGTCGGGCTCGCGGATGTCGAGCCGGGCCGCGGCCTGGTCGGGTGGGGTGGGGGTGGTCCAGGCGCGTAAGGCGGCGGCGAGGACGCGCGCCGCGCGGGGTTTCATGGGTTGCCGTTCCTTCCCGGGGTGGGTGTCAGAACGGGGTGTCAGAACGCGGCCCGCCTCGCGGGCGCGCACGCGTTGTCTTAGGTGGGGCGGGGTGTCAGAAGTTCTGACACCCGTTCTGACAGTGCTGACACCCCGTTCTGACACCTCCTGGCACCGCTGGAAGGTGTCAGGAGGTGTCAGTGCAGGTCAGGAGGGGTGTCAGGCGTCGGCGTGCTCGGGGTAGAGGAGCCGGTAGGTGCCCTCGTCCTGCGTTTCGGCGAGGTGGATTCCGGCGTCGGCCAGGTCGCCCAGCCGCTCGCTGAGCCAGGCTCGGGAGCGGTTGAGGCGGCCGTCCTTGCCCCAGTGCGGGGCGAAGTCCCGGGGGCCGATCAGCTCCCGGTCCTCGGCGCGGAACTCCTCCAGCACGAGCAGCAGCTCGGCCTCGGCCTCGGCGGGGGCGAGGCGCCGGCGCGGCTCCTGGCGGGCGGTCGGCTGTCCGAGCGACCACACCTCGTTCGCGGGGACCGGAGGGATCTCGCGGTCCGGGTCCACGTCGGGGTCCGGGGCTGCGTCGGCGTCGAGTCCGGCGGCTTCCATGACGGCGCGTTCGATCTGTGCGTCGAGGACGGCTTCGCGTTCGGCGTCCTCCTGCCCGGGGGCGTGCATGGTCGTCTCCGTCGCGGCGTCGGTGTCCTGGTACCGGGTCCGGTCGGTGTAGGCGTCTCCGGCCGCGGTCGCGGTGATGGGGTCGGCAGCCGGGCGGGGGGCGATGGTGAGGGCGCCGGTGATCTGGTCGTCGTCGGTGCGGTAGGTGCGCATGGGGATGGCGTAGCGGTCCTCGTCGATGCCGGGGGCGACGAGGTAGGCGTAGCCGGGCTTGCGGTTCTGCCACGCTTCGGGCCTGGCTCCGGCATCCCGCACGTCCTCGGGCAACGCCATGTCCGCCGTCGTCGCGCCCTTCACCCCGAAGCACAGGAAGCCGCCGAGCTGTTCGCGCACGTCGGTCGGCATGCTCGTGCTGGAGGGCCGTTGCTGGCTGAGGATCACGGAGATCCCGGCGGAGCGGGCTTCCTGCACCACGCCGTCCAATTCGACACCTTCGCGGAACAGCTTCGCCGACTCTTCGAACCAGCAGATCAGGTACGGCATGCCGAGCTGGTCGAACGCGGCCGGGGTCCAGTTCTTGAAGCCCGCGCGGCCGAGTGCGTCGGCGCGGGCGGTGATGACGTGCGGGAGAGCGCCCGCCATCGCCTCGGCCCCTGCCATGCTCGTCTCGGCCCAGTCCAGGTAGGGCAGGAACGGGCCGAAGGTCTGCTGGCCCTTGGAGGGGTCGGCGGCCCACACGATCGCGTCGCGGCGGGTCAGCGCCTCGGCGATGGCGATGGACAGCCCGGCGCTCTTGCCCGAGCCGTTCATTCCGGCGATCCCGTAGTGGGTGGCGTTGCGGCTGCCGTCCGGGGCGGCGGGGAACCACAGGACGGCTTCCTGCCCGTCCTCGTACAGGCCGACCGGGATGGGGTCGGTGATGCTGCTGCCCATCCGGGAAGGGCCCGGCCACGCGGCGCCGTCGCGCAGCATGTCCTGCGGGACGATCACCAGGTCCGGCCGGTCGGCGCGGTCCGGGTCGGGCATGATGCGGATGCTGGTCGGGGAGATGCCCAGTTCGACGGCGATGGCGTCGATCCGGTTGCCCAGCTCGGCCGGGGTGACGTCGTGGAGCTGGAGCGGTGCGGTCACCCGGTTCGGCTCCACCTCGGGCTTGCGCCGCAGGGACGCGCGGGCCTGCCCGATCGCCTTGACCAGCACCCCCGTCTCCGACGCCTTCTCGCCCTCCTTGGACGCGTCCGGGTTGGCCCGGAGGGCCTGGCGGATGTTCCACGACCCGGCGCCGACAGCGCCGCCGATCACGAGCGTGGACAGCAGGGTCGGGTCCAGGGGGTCGGTGACCGTCCCGACCACGAGGTAGGCGGTCGCGGCACCGGTCGATGCGGTGGCGTGGAGTCGGCGGGCAGCGGCGGTGCCGGCACCGGCCCACCACGTTGCCGCCGTCAGCACCCCGGCCGCCAGGGTCATGCCCATCGCGGCGGGCGGCGAGTCCCCCCACGCCGCGTGCGCCGCCAGCGAAGCGGGCAGCTCGGCGGCCACCGCGAGCCACGGCCGCGTACGGGGATGCTTGACGCCCTTGACCAGGGCGCCCTTGAGGCTGTCAGCCATCAGTTTCTCCTGGTCAGTTGAAGGTGAAGGGGGCGCGCGGCTGCTTGGCGGGCCGGGCCTTGCCGACCTTCCGCAGATCCGATTCGAACTCCCGCTCGAAGGAGGCGTAGAGGGCGGCGGCCTGCTTCGCGATCAGCTTCTCCGCGCTGGCGATGGCCTTCAGGTGCCGGGCGACCCGCCGGGCCCGCATCCGCGCACCTGCCATCGAGCCGTCCGCCGTGGGGATGTGGCGGAGGACCTGCGCCAGGTGCTCCGCGTCCATGCTCCGCTCGACGGCCTTGTTCCTGGCGACCTTGCGGACGTGCTCGCTGAACGACCTGATGTCCTCGTTCGTCATGAACTCCGCACCCGGCGCGGCCTGGTCGGCGGCCTGACCAGCGGCGCTCTGCCCGATCGGCGTCCCCGCCGGACGGCCGGAGTTCTTGTTGATGTTGATGGTCAAAGAGCGGTTCTTCGTCCGCTCCCGGTGCGTCGAACGGGAGCGCTGGACGTGCGTCGCGGTCCGTTCGCGGCGCAGCCGGTCACGCTCGGACCGGTCGGCCGCACGCTGTTCCCGGCGCTCGGCCTGCTGGCGCTTGCGCCGGTCGGCGGCCAGCTCGGGCCCCGGAGCGGCCGGGGCCTGCCGGGGCGGGGTCTCGGGCCGGGGCGGGACGACGACCGGCCGGGCCGCGGGGGTGGTGCGGGGCGGGGTAGCCACAGCGAACTCCCAAAGGGGACAGCTCTGGCAGCCGGTACGGCCGCCAGAGACGAAAAAACCGAAGGTCAGGCGGCCGGAGCGAACCCGGCACAGACGTTGCACACCCCCAGCGACCTGGGAATGCAGTACTCCCGCACCGCCCGGCAGTCCGGGCAGGTGCGGCGCGCGGCCAGGGCCGCGTGGACGGCGCGCCACCGGCCCGGCGTCATCGGCCGCACCGGCACCGCGAGGTCGAGCCGGTACAGGTGCGCGACCAGCGCCGGGCGGCCCCGGCGCCTCGGGCGTTCGAGGACGGCCACGGGGTCGTGTCCGCCGGGCCGAAGCCCGTGCACCCGCAGCTGACGGCGGGTGGCGAGTCCGTCCGGGGCGAGGCGCCAGCGGTAGACGGGCAGGGCGCTCATGCCCCCACCCCCGCTGGTTCGGTTGTGCGGGTGGTGGTCTCGTGGAGGCGGGTGAGGGCGGCGCGTTTGACGCGGCGGCCGTAGGAGTCGGAAGCGCCCAGGGCGGTTCCGATCTCGGTTCCGGTCAGTTCCGGGTCGGCCGTCAGCAGCGCCACCGCGCGGGTCACGTGGGCGTGGAAGCCGCTGCCAGCTATGTCCTCGGACTCCAGGTCCGCGCCACCGGAACCGGCAGGCGGAACCGCCGGAACCGGGTTGCTGTCCGCCGGTTCCGGCGCCGGACCGGACTGCCGCTGGTCGGAGAAGACCTGCTGGTCATGGCTGGTTCCGGTGACTTCCGGCAGTGGCTCGAACTGGCCGAAGACCGGCATCCGCGTCCTGTGCTCCGCCTCGTCGCGTTCCCGTGCGGCGCGCTCGGCAGCGATGGCCGGTTCCGCCGGAACCGCAGCCGGTTCCGCTGGTTCCGGTGCCGGTTCCGCGACCGGAACCGGGGCGGGTTCGGGGTGGGCGAGCCAGCGGTGGATCTGCCGCATCATGACGCCGAACGCGACGAGCGCGGCGGTCGGGGGAACGCCCGCGACCACGTAGTCGAGAGGTTCACCCCGGTCGCCGACACCGGCGACGTTCAGCACGATGGAGCCGCCCGCGCTGGAGACCATCAGGCCGATGGCCCACCAGTCCACCCGCTGCTGAAGCGCGGCCCGCAGCATCAGCAGCTCACCGGCGATCACGCCGAGATCGAGCGTCGCGGGCCACGCCCACGCCCGCTCCCCGGACAGGCCGTGAGCCATCGCGATGTCCGCCAAGTGCGCGTAGGACAACCAGAACGCGGCGCCGGTCAGCGCGACGATCACCGCACTCGCACCCGCGACGATCGCCCGGTCAGCCGTACTCCGGTTCACCGCTCCTCACCCATCCCGTCCTCGTCGTAGCCGAGGTGGCCGAGCATGGCGTGCACGTCGTCCAGAGAGGTGCGCAGCAGGTCGGCGTTGTCGCGCGCCCACTCGACGGCGCCGTGCAGGGCGGACAGGTCGGCCGCCAGCGCGGCCGGGTCGCCGGTGTCGTGCCGCAGACCGCCGCCCTGGGCGAGGGTGTGAATCAGGCGGTGGGCCTGCCCGATCGCCTGTGGCAGACGGGCGGCCAGCTCGGCGAGCGCGCCGACAACGGCGTAGGCGTCGCCGGGGTAGAACCACTCGGCGTTCTCGTCGGGCCGCTGAGTCAGGTGGTTGAGGGCGCGGATGGCCTCGGACGCGGCGCGCGCGTGGGAGGCCGCCGTCGCGGGAGTCTGGTGCGTCATCGGGTCACCGCCGCACGGCTCGTGGTCCGGCGAGGGGCGGGGACGCGGCGGGCGGTGGTGGCGGCGTAGGTTTCGATGGCCGCCACGGCGAGGGCGGTGAGCGGGGCCGCGAGGTCGGGGTCGGACGCGAGGATGTCCGCGCCGGCGTCCAGCCGCGCGGCCCGCTCCTCAGCGTTCTCGCCCTCGACGCCGAGCCACAGCTCGGGGGGCGTACCGAGACCGAGCGACAGCTCGATCAGGTCGTCGTCGGTCAGCACCTCGTGGGCGCCGATGAACGCACGCATGGCGTGTACTCCAAGATGTGAGAGGGCCCGCCGCGTCACGCGCGGCCGGGCGAGGGGGGGGGCTCAACCGCGCGCGGCGGGAGCCGGAGAAGAGGAGCGTCCGATCGCGTCCCCGGGGCCGCCGCGCCAACAGCACGGGCGGCCCCGGGGCGCGCGGTCAGCGCTGGAACGAGCGCGCCGCGACGGCAGCGCTGATGATCTGCGCGTGGTCGAACGCCAACAGCGGGAGCGCGGTGAGCGGCCACCAGCGGGCGTCGGCGGCGTCATCGCCCGCCGTGGCCTCGGTCCCAGCCGGGGCCTCGGCACGGTACGCGACGGTGACGTATCGGCCGCGCGGGTCCCGGCCGGGGGCGTCGAAGACCCCCACGAGGGTCAGCTCGTCGGCCGGGACGTGCACGCCGGTCTCCTCGGCCAGCTCTCGGGCGGCAGCGTGGCGCCCGGTCTCGCCCGGGTCCACATGGCCACCCGGAAGCGCCCACCGGCCCTCGAACGGCGGCCAGCCCCGCTCGATCAGCAGCACACGCCCACCACTGAACAGCACCGCATCGGCGGTGTAGCGGATGGTCTCGGTGTCGTCGGCGCGCTTCGCGACGGTGTACTCGCGCACGGACTGGTGCTCGTACTGCCCGGTCATGGAGGGCTCTCCTGTCTGGGCCGGTCTGTCCGGCTCCCCCTCACCACCTCGCCCCGGCGTGCCAGGGGCGAGGTGGATCAGGCAGCCGTCAGGCCGGTCAGCCGGGAAGAGTCACGCCGCAGTTGTTGCACGCGCTCCCGGGCATCCCGGGCGTTTCGCAGGACGGGCAGTTGACACCGCCGGACCAGGCGGCGAACCGGGTGAGAACGGCGAGGAGAGCGGTCACCGGGCGCCTCCCCGAGGGGCCGGGTCCGCCTGGCGGTCCAGCCTGGCCCGGTCGTCGCGGCGGCGCTGCTCGGCCTCCCACAGGCGGCGGAGCTGAGCCTGCTGATCCGGGCTGGGGTCGGCGGCCGTCGCGGCGAGAGCGGTGATCGAGAGGTTCACGGGATCACTTCCCGCTCGGCCGCTGGTCGAGGATGTCGTCCAGCTCGCGCTGGGAGTAGTCCCGGCCGTCGATCGGGTCGTCGTCGTCCACACCGATCGGTGCGATGATGAAGTTCACAGGTGGTCCTTCCAGATGGCCTGTGGTCTGGCGGCCCCGGGGCGCAATCCCGGGGCCGCCTCTTGGTTGGTGGGGCAGTCCTGCATCCCCCCGAACACCACCGCCACCGAACGCCGACGTACGGGCGCGGGGCGGTGGTCACGGGCAGCTCAGGTAGCCGCGGTGACGCGGTAGGCATGGCCGGTTGCGCCGGTCCAGCGCGACGGCGCCCGCCGTTTTCGAAAGATCACGAGAACTCCCAGATAGATGGGGCGAGAGCTTCGCCGGTACGCCGTTGCCACGGCCATACCAGTCCCGAGCCCAAGAATCGGTGCGCCATCGTCGCTGCTCTGGCGCCAGCAGGACGGCACACCCGGCCGCCAGGGGACGGGGACTCTCACCCCGTCATCAACTCACTGTTCAGTTCTGAAGAAACCGCAGGTCACGGACAGGTGGAGCGCGCGGTTGCCCGCCTTCTCCAGAGCCATCCGGCCCGCCCGGAAGCAGCCCAAAGAAGGCCCTTTCGGAGCCTCACCTCGCTTTCGCTTGGTGCGACGGGATGAACATACCCATCCTCCCTAGGTAGGTCAACCAGGATGGGATGGTTAGGCTCCCTGGGTTCGGCGAGGAGGTGGCCTAGCATGGGGGGATGAGCCTTGACCCAGACGACACGCGACCGGCGTTCCAGCAGGTCAGCAGTGCTTTGCGGGCGGACATCCTCACGGGCAAGTACGCGGCTGGTGAGCAGATCCCGTCCGGTCCCGAGCTGATGCGGCGCTACGAGGTAGCCAAGGCGACCGTGGCGCGCGCCCTTGATGTCCTGCGCGACGAAGGGCTGATCGTGACCAGGAAGGGGAAGGGCAGCTTCGTTCGTCAGCGGACCGAACGACCGGTCGGGCTACGGCCGCACTTGGAGGCCGCATTCGAGGGCGAGTCGGTGAGCATCGACTTCTCGGGCTTCTCAAGCGAAACGCTTAACGGCGCGATGACTGAGCCGCTGGACAAGGTGCGGTCCGGTCGGCTGACTCCGCAGAAGATCTCCGTCCGGCTGCTATTGCCGGACACCTCGGTGCACATGGCTGTGCCCGTTCTCGTGGACGAACTGAGGGACGACCCTGCACTCCGGAGCCGGGCGGGTCAGCTCGCGGTCACCCACGCGGGCGGGCTCAAGCACAGCGTCGAGGTACTGGCCGAGCTGGGCCTTGTCCAGTCGGCCAAGGTTGAGATCCGCTTCTTCAAGGCATCGGCGCTCTTCAAGCTGTACGTGATCAACGGAGCTGAGGCGTTCTTCGGGTATTACCCGCTGCGTCAGCGGAAAATGGTGGTCGAGGGTGAGGAGAAGGAATTCTTCGACATCACCGGAAAGGACACCACGCTTTTCCACTATTCGGCGAGTCCGGATGAATCGTCGCTCGGTTCCCAGTACGTGCAGCAGTCTCAGCGGTGGTTCGACAGTACGTGGGACAGCATCGCGTTTCAGCAGGCGGAAGCATGAGTGGGGAGAGCGCTTTTGGGCCGGTCCTCAGAGGCGTGCGGCATCTGCTGATCGATTTCGACGGGCCGTTCTGCTCGGTGTTCGCGGGGCTGAGCGCGGGTGAGGTGGCGGAGCGGATGCGTCAGCAGCTCGTCGCGGCCGGCCACGAGCTTGGCCCCGACTGGGCGGGCGAGGGAGACCCGCTCGCGCTGCTGCGGCGGATCGCGGACGAAGCTCCCGGGATGGTCGCCGACGCCGACGAGGTGCTTACGGGACTGGAGATCGAGGCGGCCCGACTCGCGCGGCCCAACGAGGAGATGGAGGCCGTGCTCGACGCGGCGGCGATGTCGGGACGGGCCGTCGTCGTGGTGAGCAACAACGCCGGGCAGGCCATCGAGGGCTATCTGGAGAAGCACGGCCTGACGGACCGGGTTCGCGGTGTGGTGGGGCGGGTGCCGGGCGAGCCGGAGAGCATGAAGCCGAGTCCGCGCCTGCTGCTGGACGCCATGGGTGCGGGGGCGGACGCATCCGAGTACGTGTTCATCGGCGACGCCGTGCGCGATGTCGAGGCCGGGCATGCGGCGGGTGTCCCCACCATCGGGTACGCCAACAAGCCGCGGAAGGAACGTTCGCTCGCGGACGCCGGCGCGGTCGTCGTGGTCACATCGCTCGTGCCGGTCGCCGACGCTTTGACATCACCTGACATCGATTCCTGACATCAACATCGGGAGACAAGCGCGACCGCCAGCGGACGTTCCGGGAAACCGGGTGTCCGCTGGCGCTTCGAGAAGGGGAGATCACTAAGGGGAAGGTTTTCAGCGGGACCGACCTGATAAGGATGAGGCCACAGGTTCAAGTCCTGTTAGCCCCACCGCGCGGCCCGGCCCGGCGGGGTGTCCATCCGCCGGGCCGGGCCCTTCTTGTGAGGACACGATTGGGTATCATCGGGCGCCAGATGATCCGATCACGTTTGAAGAAAGACGAGGTAGCGCGGTGAAGAAGCTGCTCCTGGTCGCCCTGGCCGCCGTGGCCGGTCTGCTCGTGTACCGCCAGATCCAGGCGGACAAGGCCGAGCAGGACCTGTGGACCGAGGCGACGGACTCCGTGCCGTCCGGGTCCACCGGCGCCTGAAGAGACCCCGCAGGACCCGAGAGACACGCAACGCGCCTCCTGGCCCCTTCCGCCGCCCACGCGGCTGGGGACCGGGAGGCGTTGTCATGTGCGACTGCGAAAGGGCGGGGCGCGTGGTGTGGCTCGCGGTGCACGACACCGTCGTCGTGCACCGCCGTCGGATCAGCCCTGGTGCTGCTCGTAGTGCTCGACGGCCTCGCGAGTGCGCGCGATGCCGTAGACCCGGAGGAATTCGGCCAGTTCCGGGTGGCTCTCGGCGAGCAGGCGGGACGCGCTCTGGATCTCGGTGGCGTCCGCGACCGACCGGAGCAGTGCCTGGATCTCCCGGACGACGCGCTTCGTCGGGTTGGCCGGAACGCCCACCGAACCGGGCCGCGTGGCCGTCGAGTTGGGGCTCAGGACATTGCCCCCCGCGGTGCGGCGGATCTCGTCCATCGCCGCCGTCGCCTCGGCCGCGCTGATCCGGCCGCCCCGCACTTCGGCGGCCAGGTCCTGGAGCGCGCGCACGCGTTGCACGACGGCCGGATTGCCGATCTTCGCGCGTTGCCCGCTCATGAGCTGCGACAGCATGGGCGCGGAAAGGCCCAGCACCACCGCCAGTCGTGCCTGGTTGAGGCCGAGATCGGCGATGAGCCTGCGGAAGAGCGTCCCGAGCGGTTCGCCGTACCAGGTCGTCTGCTGCTCTCTCGCCTTCTCTGTGGACTCCTGCTGTGTTGCGTCCATCGGTGTCTCCCCTGTTCTCCCCTGATCGCTTCACGTGAGCGAAGCTGCGCGTCATCCTACGAAGAGACCCGCACCCGGGGCGATACCCGGTCGGTATCCGGCGGGCGGATTGGGTACCCTGGTCCACGGCTGTGCACCGGGCTTCCGGGAACGGCCGCGGGGCCTTAGCTCAGTTGGTAGAGCGCCGTCTTTGCATGGCGGATGTCAGGAGTTCGACTCTCCTAGGCTCCACGTCGCCGAAGCCGTCCGGCCCGCGGGGAACGCGGGGCGGACGGCTTCCGTGGTCTTCGGGGCGGCTCGCCGGGGCGGGGAACGGCCGGGTGCTCAGGCGTAGTTCTGTGTGATCTGCTTGTACTCGGTGAAGTCGTCCAGGCTGGCCACGCCGCCCAGGCGGCCGAGGCCGCTGGCCTTCCAGCCGCCCTCCTCCATCTCGACGGCCAGGTTGGCCCAGCTGTTGACGGAGATCAGGCCCGCGTGCAGCCTGCGGGCGACGCGCAGGGGGCGGTCCGCGTCGCGGCTCCACACGCAGGCGCTCAGCCCGTACTCGGTGGCGTTGGCCAGCTCGACGGCCTCGTCCTCCGTGCGGAAGCGCTGGGCCACCTGCACGGGGCCGAAGACCTCCTGCTGGACGACGGGCAGCGAGGTGTCGGAGACCTCCAGCAGGGTCGGGCGGTAGAAGGCGCCGCCGGTGAGGGCCGGATCGGTGGCGGGGCCGCCGCGGACCAGTGCCTTGGCCCCGGCCGCGAGGGCGTCCTCCACCAGCTCGTCCACGCGCGCCACGGACGCCTTGTCGATCATCGGGCCGATCTGGCTGTCCGGGTCGGCCGCCGGGCCGGGCCTGATCCGGCCCAGGCGCTCGGCCAGCGCGTCGAGGAACCGGTCGGCGATCTCCTCCTGCACCAGCACGCGGCTGCCCGTCATGCAGAACTGGCCGGCGAACACCGTGCAGGACGCCACCACCGTCTCCAGCGCGGCGTCGAAGTCCGCGTCGGCGAAGACCAGGTGCGGCGTCTTGCCGCCCAGTTCTGCGCTGACGCGCTTCAGGGAGGCGGCCGCGTCGGCCAGGATGATCCGGCCGACGGCGGTGCTGCCGGTGTAGCTGATCACCGGGACCAGCGGGGAGCCGACCAGGTGGCTCGCGCCCTCGCTGCCCGACTCGATGAAGATGTTGACCAGGCCGCGCGGCAGGTCGTCCACGGAGGCCAGGATCTCCGCCATCACCCGGGCCGTCTGGGCGGCCTGGGCGGGCATCTTCACGACCGCGGCGCACCCGGCGGCGAGTGCCGGGGCGAGCGAGCGCACCGACAGGTACGCGGGGGAGTTCCACGGCGTGATGATCCCGGCGACGCCGACCGGCTGGCGGATCGACATGGACTGCTGGCCGGGCCTGGTGCCCGACACCCGGCCGAAGTCCTGGAGGGCCAGGCCCGCGGCGAAGCGCAGGGCGCGCGGGATGAAGTGCACCTCGTACCCGGCCTCGCCGCGCAGCTTGCCGTTCTCCAGGCACAGGGTGTCGATCAGGTCGCCCGTCCGCGCCTCGTAGGCGTCGGCCAGGTGGTGCAGCGCGGTGGCCCGGAGCATCGGGTCGTCACGCCAGCCGCTGGTCTCGAACGCGCGGGCGGCGGCCTGGACCGCGGCTTCCGCCTCGGCCTGTCCGCCGGCGGTCCAGCTGCCGATGGTCTCGCCGGTGGCGGGGTTGGTGCTCGGCGATCCGGGCTCCTGGGGGGCGGCCCACTCGCCGTCGATCCAGTGCCGTGCCTGCTGAAGCTGGTCTGTCATGCGTTCACGCTCCATTGCGGTGAAGGGGATGCGGCGGTCAGAGCCGCAGCAGGGCCTCGGCGTTGCCACCGGCGATCTTGCGGCGGTCGGCCTCGCTGATCGGCGCGGTCTCCAGGAACCGCGTGGCCGTGGCCATGTCCTCGAAGGGGTAGTCGGTGCCGAAGAGGATGTGGTCCGCGCCCAGGGCGAGGAGGGCGCAGAGGAGGGGCGGGGCGTCGCAGACGCCGCTGGTGGTGATGTAGAGGTTGTGCCGCAGGTACGCGGAGGGGTTGCCGCGGGCGAGTTCGACGCCGTGGTGGTTGTGGAACGCCCAGCGCGAGTCGAGGCGCCACAGCACGTAGGGCAGCCCCTCGCCCATGTGGCCGAGGAGCAGTTTGGCGTCGGGGAAGTCGTCGAAGACGCCGCCGAAGATGAGCCGCAGCGCGTGCGAGGCGGTGTCCGTGCCCCAGCTCCACATCGGGCCGACCATCTCGGGGTGCCCGGACAGGACGTGCGCGGTGTCCGCGCCGTTGGCCGGGTGCAGGTAGAGGGGGACGTCGTGTCCCGCGGCCTGCTCCCACACGACGCGCAGGGTGGGGTCGTCCAGGTAGCGGCCCTGCGTGTGCGCGTTGACCAGCGCGCCCTTCAGGCCGAGCTGGGTCACCGCGCGTTCCAGTTCCTTCGCCGCGGCCTGGGGGTCCTGGAGCGGGAGGGCGGCGAAGCCGGCGAAGCGGGTGGGGTTCTCGGCGATCACCGAGGCCAGCAGGTCGTTGACGGCCACGGCCTGCCGTACGGCGACGGCCGGGTCCTTCTCGGCCTGGATGCCCGGCGAGTTCAGCGACAGCACCTGCACGTCGAGGCCCGCGGCGTCCATGGCCGGGAGGCGTTCCTCGGTGAGGTCGAGCAGGAGCCGGGAGGCCGCGGCCCACGCGCCGGGCTGGGCGATCGAGGCCGATCCGGCGCCGTAGGCCGCGAGGCCCGGGGTGACGAAGTGTTCTTCGAGGCCGATCGTGCGCATCGAGGCTCCCTTACCAGCTTCGCATTTCACTTTTATGCATTGACTTTACGGATGATGGAACTTAGCGTCCGGCGTGTCAACAGTGACGGCATGCGGAGGTCGGTGCGGTGTCGGTACAGGAGTCGGACGAGGTCGCGACGGCCGCGGACGTGGTCGTGATCGGCTACGGGCCGGTGGGCATGGTCACGGCCGCCCTGCTCGGCCGGGCGGGCCACCGGGTGGTCGTGCTGGAGCGCTACGACGGGCTGTACAACCTGCCGAGGGCGGCCAGCTTCGACGAGGAGACGATGCGCACGTTCGCCTCCCTCGGGATCGCCGAACGGCTGCTGCCCGGGCTGCGCGTCCAGCACAGCTACGAGTGGACGGGCGCCTCGGGCGAGGTGCTCAGGGAGATCGGCTACGCCGAGCGGGGCCCGTGCGGCTGGGCGGAGTGGTACATGATGTACCAGCCCGACCTGGAGGACGCGCTGGACGCGGCCTGCCGCGCCACCCCGGGCGTGGAGGTCAGGCAGGGAGCGGCGGTCACCGGCGTCGGGCAGGACGCCCACGGCGTCCGGGTCACCGTCGAGGACGGCACCACCGTCACCGCCCGGTACGTCGTCGCCTGCGACGGGGGCAACAGCTTCGTGCGCCGGGCCCTCGGCATCGACCAGGACGACTACGGCTTCTCCGAGCCGTGGATGGTGTGCGACTTCCGGCTGCGGCGGCCGGCCGGCGTCCCCGCCGCGCGCCAGGTCGGCGACCCGCGGCAGCCCACGTCGATCATCTCGCTCGGCCCCGACCACCACCGCTTCAGTTTCATGCTCGACTCGGTGGAGGACTTCGCGGCCGAGAGCGCGCCCGAGCGCGTGTGGGAGCGCGTCGGGCGGTACCTCACGCCGGACGACGCGGAGCTGATCCGCGTCGCCACCTACACGTTCCGCTCGCGCGTGGCGCACCGCTGGCGCGAGGGCCGCGTCCTGCTGGCCGGGGACGCCGCCCACCAGATGCCGCCGTTCCTCGGCCAGGGCATGTGCTCGGGGGTCCGCGACGCGCAGAACCTCGCGTTCAAGCTCGACCGCGTGCTGGACGGCACCGCCTCCCCCGGCCTGCTCGACACCTACCAGGCCGAACGCGAGCCGCACGTGCGCGCCGTCACCGAGATGGGCATCGCGCTCGGCCGCCTCCAGACCACCAGGGACCCCGCCACGGCGGCGGAACGCGACCGGAGGCTGCGCGCCGAGCGGGAGGCGGGCCGGCGGCAGGAGAAGATCCGCTTCCCCGCCCTGACCACCGGCCTGCTCGCCGAGCGGTCGCTGCCCGGCAGGGGCGAACTCTCCCGGCAGGGCGTCGTGGACGACGGCACGGCGCGGGAGAGGCTCGACCAGCTCCTCGGGCACGGCTTCGTGTTCCTGGCGACCCCGGAGGCGGCCGCCGGGCTCGGCCCCGCCGCGCGGGAGCTGGCGGACGCCGGGGTGAAGGTGGCCGCGGTCGCGGCGGACGGGCCGCTCGCCGACGTGGAGGGCGTGTACGCCCGCTGGTTCGCCGAGCACGGCTGGTCGGCGGTGGCCGTGCGCCCGGACTTCTACGTCTACGGGGCAGCCGGGGGCGACCTCGATCCGCGCGACCTGGCCCGTGACCTGCTCGGCGCCCTCCGGCGGCCGGACGCGCCGGCCGCCGCCCCGGACGCTGTCCTATAGTTCCCCCCATGGCCGCAGGGGCAGGGGACGCCGAGGACGCACGCCAGGGCATCCAGTCCGTCGAGAACGCCATGACGGTCCTCCTCGCCCTGGAGGAGGGCCTCGGCCCGATGACCCTCACCCAGATCTCCGCCGCCTGCGCGATGGCGCCGAGCAAGGCGCACCGCTACCTGGTCAGCCTCGGCCGCGTCGGGCTCGTGTCCCGGTCGAAGAGCTCCGGGCTGTACGACATGGGCCCGTCGATGCGCCGCCTCGGCGCCGAGTCGCTGCGGCGCATGGACGAGGCCGGGCTCGCGTCCGAGTACCTCCCCGGGCTGCGCGACAGGACCGGGCACGCCGTCAACCTCGCGGTGTGGGGCGACCACGGGCCGGTCATCGTCCGCTGGGAGTACGGCTCCCACGCCCTGCCGATCACCGTCCGGGTGGGGGCGACCATGCCGCTGCTCAGCTCGTCCGTCGGCCGGGTGTACCTGGCCTGCCTGCCGCCCGCCGTGACCGACCCGGTGCTGCTCGCCCAGGCGGAGACCACCGGGCGGACCGACCTCGGCGACGACGAGATCGCCGGGATCAAGGAGGACGTGCGCCGCGACGGCTACGCGGTGACCTCCGGCGGGGTGCTGCCCGGCGTCTCGTCCGTGGCGGCGCCCGTGTACCCGGCGGTCGGCGCGCTCCCGCTCGTCGTCGCCCTCGCCCTGCCGACCCGGCACGCGACCGGGGAGGCGATGGCCCGGCTGACCGAGGACGTCTGCGCGACGGCCGCCGCCATGTCGGCCGAGATAGGGCACCGGAGCCAGCCGTCCGCCCCGGAGGCCCGCGCGCGGCGGTGACGCCGGGGCGGCGGCGCGGCTGGTCAGCGGGCGGCGGGCACCCCGGGCCGTACGGCGGCGGGCGCGCGTCCGGCCTGCCGCAGCAGCGCCGTCAGGGCCGCGCCCAGCAGGGCCGGGGCGGCGAAGGCGAGGAACCCGGCCTTGGACGAGCTGATCAGCGCGGTGGCGGCGCCGACGTAGGCCGGGCCCACGACGGCGCCGACGCGTCCCACGCCGAGGCTGAAGCCGAGCGCGGTGGCGCGCAGGCGGGCGGGGTGGGAGACGGCGACGAAGATGTTGACGAGCGCCTGGGTGCCGAGCGCGCCGAACCCGGCGACGGCGGAGGCGAGGAGCAGCAGGGGCCGGGGCTGCGGCGTGCTGAGGGTGATCATCGCGACGGCGGCGAGGAGGAAGCTGGTGGTCGTCGCCGCCTTCAGCAGCCCGCGGTCGGCGATCAGGCCCGCCGCGAGGATCCCGGCGACGGCCCCGGCGTTGAAGGCGATGGAGAAGTCGAGCGAGGAGCCGAGGTCGTACCCCGAGTCGACCATCAGCGTCGGCAGCCAGGTGCCGGCGCCGTAGACGATGACGAGCCCGGCGAACGTGACCGCCCAGAACAGCAGCGTCGGGCGGCGGTACGGCGGGGTGAGCAGCTCCCCCGGCCCGGCGGCCGCGGGCGGCGCGTGCGCCGGCCGGTCCTGGACGGCGGCGGGGACCATGCGCCACACCACGGGGACGAGGACGAGGGGGAAGACGCCGAAGAGGAACAGCGTGTGGAAGTCCCACTCAGGCAGCAGCGTCCGGCCCGCGACGGCGGTGAGGATCCCGCCGACGCCGATGCCCGCCGTGGCGGTGCCCACCTGGAGGGAGTGGCGGGCGGGCGTGGCCGCGTCGCTGACGTAGGCGGTGACGAGGGGGATCAGGGCGCCGAGGCCGATGCCGGTGAGGAACCGCGTCGCGGCGAACAGCGCCAGGTCGTCGGCGAGGGCGCTCAGCAGCATGCTCAGCGACAGCCAGCTCAGGCTGACGACCAGCGGGAGCCGGCGGCCGATGAGGTCGCCGGCCCAGCCCGCGGCGATGGAGCCCAGCGGCATGCCGAGCGCGGTGAGCGTGCCGAGGAGGCCGAGCGTCGACGTGGTGACGTCCCAGTCGGGGTGGGCCAGCAGGGCGGGGCCGACGACGCCGAGGACGAAGAGGTCGTAGCCCTCGATGCAGAGGATGACGAGCCCGAGGGCGATCGCGGGGCCCGGGCGGCCCGTCGTGCCGGGCGGGGCGGGCGGGGCGGGGGTGGCGTGCATGTCCGTACTCCTCCTGCCGCACGGCGCGCGTGCGGCGTCCGGTTCACGGCAGACGGATGTCCTCGGGGATGTGGAGGGGCGCGGCGGTGGCGGCGGCGACCTGCTCGGGGGTGACGCCCGGCGCGGTGGCGGCGAGGACGAGCCCGCCGTCCGTGACGTCGAGGACGGCGAGGTCGGTGATGACGCGGTGGACGCACGCGCGGCCGGTCAGGGGCAGGGTGCACTCGGGGACGAGCTTCGGGCTGCCGTCCCGCGCGGTGTGCTCCATGAGGACGACGACGCGACGGGCGCCGTGCACCAGGTCCATCGCCCCGCCCATGCCCTTGACCATCTTGCCGGGGATCATCCAGTTGGCGAGGTCGCCCCGCGCGGACACCTGCATGGCGCCGAGGACCGCGGTGTCGATGTGGCCGCCGCGGATCATGCCGAACGACAGGGCGGAGTCGAAGAACGCGGCGCCCGGCAGGACGGTGACGGTCTCCTTGCCCGCGTTGATCAGGTCGGGGTCCACGGCGTCCTCGGCCGGGTAGGGGCCGGTGCCGAGGATGCCGTTCTCCGACTGGAGGACCACGTGCACGCCCTCGGGGATGAAGCCGGGGACGAGGGTGGGCAGGCCGATGCCGAGGTTGACGTAGTCGCCGTCGCGCAGTTCGGCCGCCGCGCGGGCGGCCATCTCGTTCCTGGTCCAGGGCATCAGCCGGCCACCGTCCGCCGCTCGATCCGCTTGTCGGCCGCCTGGCGCGGGGTGAGGGGCACCACGCGCTGGACGAACACGCCGGGCAGGTGGATCTCGTCGGGGCCGAGGCCGCCAGGCTCGACGAGTTCCTCGACCTCCGCGATGGTCACGCGGCCCGCCATCGCGGCGAGGGGGTTGAAGTTGCGGGCGGACTTGTCGAAGACGAGATTGCCGTGCCGGTCGCCGCGCGCGGCCCTGACCAGGGCGAAGTCGCAGGTGATGGCCTCCTCCAGGACGAAGGCGCGGCCGCCGAAGACCCGCGTCTCCTTCCGCGGCGAGGCGACGGCCACGCCGCCGTCGGCGCGGTGCCGCCAGGGGATGCCGCCGTCGGCGAACGGGGTGCCCACGCCCGCCGGGGTGTAGAACGCGGGGATGCCGCTGCCGCCCGCGCGCAGGCGTTCGGCCAGGGTGCCCTGGGGGACCAGCTCCACTTCGAGTTCGCCGCCGAGGTACTGCCGGGCGAACTCCTTGTTCTCGCCGACGTACGACCCGGTGACGCGGGCGACGCGTCCCGCGCCGAGCAGGATGCCGAGGCCGTGGTCGTCGGTCCCGCAGTTGTTGGAGACGATCCGCAGCGCGCTCGCGCCCTGCTCGTACAGGGCCGAGATGAGGACGGCCGGGATGCCGCACAGGCCGAAGCCGCCGACCGCGAGGGAGGCGCCGTCGCCGATGCCGGCCACGGCGTCGGCCGCGGAAAGGATGGTCTTGTCCATGGCGGTCAGCCCCGCCCGCTGTGGCTGCCGGTCATCAGGGCGGCGAGGTCCTCGGGGGCGAGGAAGGACGGCGGGGGCGGCGGGCCCCAGTTGAACAGGCCCTTCGCGCCTTCGAGGACCTCGGGCGTCCACAGCTGGTCGTCCACGATGCAGTCCATGTCGGAGTAGTACTCGCTGAAGTTGCCCGCGGGGTCCTTGAGGTACCAGAAGAAGTTCGACCCGGCGTGGTGGCGCCCCAGGCCCCAGACGTGCCGCTCGGGGTGGTCCTCCAGCATGGGGGCGGCGCCGCGGCCGACCTCGTCGATGTCGTCCACCTGCCAGGAGGTGTGGTGGAGGAACGCGACCGGCGCGGCGAGGACCAGGATGTTGTGGTGGTCGGTGGAGCAGCGCAGGAACGCGCCGTGGTCCTTGATGTAGTCGGACGCCTTGAAGCCGAGTCCGTCGCGGAAGAACGCGGTGGTCGCGTCGAAGTCGGTCGTGCCGACGACGGCGTGGCCCAGCTTGCGCGGCCGTACGCGCCCGGTGCGCAGGACGCCGGGCGCGCGGGAGCCCGTGCGGTCGGTGCGGCCGGGGCCGTTGTACGCGGTGGCGGGGACCGCCGCCTGGGCCAGGCGGGGCGCGACCTCCAGGACGGCGCGTACGGCGGTGGCGCGGTCGTACGCGGTCAGCGTCCCGGCCGCGGTGGCGCTCTCGATGCCGAGGCGCTCCAGGCGGGAGGCGGCGGCCGCCAGGTCGTCGGGGGTGTCCACGCCGACGCGGACCTCGACCAGGCGGCGGGTCGGCGCGTGGACGACGCGGAGCTGGCGTCCGGCGTCCTGGGTGGTGAACCAGCCGTCGCCGTCCGGGGCGAGGCCGAAGTCGGTGTAGTACGCCGCGGTCTCGGCGACGTTGGGGACGCCCATGGTGAGGGAGGTCAGACGGTGCAGTGCCATCGGGACTCCTTTGTCCTGCGGTGCGGTGGGGTGCGGTCGGCGGTCTCAGGCGACGAAGGTCTGGCGCAGCGTGCCGATGCCCTCGACGGCGCTCTCCAGCACGTCGCCCGCGGCGAGGAAGCGCTGCGGGTCGCGGCCGAGGCCGACGCCCGCCGGGGTGCCGGTGAAGAGCACGTCGCCCGGCAGCAGGGGCAGGACCGCCGACAGGCCCGCGATGAGGGCGGGGACGGAGTGGATGAGGTCGCGGGTGCGGCCCTTCTGGACCTCCTCGCCGTTGACCGCGCAGCGCAGTTCCAGGTCGTCGGGGTCGTCGAACTCGTCGGGCGTGACGAGCCAGGGGCCGATGGGGGCGAAGCCGGGGAAGGACTTGCCCAGGCTGAACTGGGGCGCGGGGCCCGCGAGCTGCGCCACGCGCTCGGAGATGTCCTGCCCGACGGCGAGCCCCGCGACGTGGCTCCACGCGTCGGCCTCGGCCACGCCCTCGGCGCGCCGTCCGACGACGGCGACCAGCTCGACCTCCCAGTCGGTACGGCCGCCCGCCGGGAGCTTCACCTCGGTGACGGGGCCGCTGATGCTGGTGGCGAACTTGGTGAACACCGGCGGCAGCCCCTCCGGCGCCGCGAACCCCGACTCGGCGGCGTGGTCCCGGTAGTTGAGGCCGATCGCGAGCGTCTGGCGCGGCGCCGGGGCGGGGCTGCCGAGGTCGGCCTGCTCGAACGCGGCGCCGGGCGGCAGGTCCGCGGCGGCGGCCCAGGCGCGGAACTCGTCCCACCGCTCGTAGACGGCCTGCGGGTCGGCGGAGAAGCGGCCGCCGCTGGCCCGTTCGGCGTCCACCGCCCCGCCGTCGACGAGGAGGACCAGGCGGCCTGCGAGGTTGGCGATGCGCACGATGAGCCTTTCGGAGGGAGGGCGGGCGCCCCCGGGACGGCGGCGGCGACAATGGGGGCGCTTGCCCACCCGCGTTCAATTCAGCATGATGATTAGCCTTGATAGTGCGCCGCCGTGAACCGCAGCGTCAAGAGGCCCGCGCGGACCAGCACCGAGACGTCGATTCCTGAGGAGTGGCCGTGACCGCCAGCAGAGAGCGCGCCCCCCGGCCCGGCCCGATCCGCCGCCCCCGCGACCCGGCGGGCGCGGCCGGCGGCGGGGCGCTCGGGCGCGCCGAAGGGGCGGCGGAACGGGTCGCGCGGCTGGCCGAGGGCATGGCCCCCGGCTCCCGGCTCGGCACCAAGGAGGAGCTGCGGACCCTCTGCGAGGTCTCCGTCGGCACCTTCAACGAGGCGCTGCGGCTGCTCCAGGCCCGCGGCCTCGTCACCGTCAAACCCGGCCCGGGCGGCGGGCTGTTCAGCGCCGAGCAGTCACCGATGGTCCGCCTCGGGAACTCCGTCCTCGCCCTCGACGCGCGGGCGAACGACGTGGCCGACGCCGTCCGCATCCGCGACGCGCTCGACCCGCTGCTGATCGAGGACGCCCTGTGGCACGCCTCCCCCGCCGACATCGCGGGGCTGCGCCGGCACATCACGGCGATGGAGCAGGCCGTGGCCGCCACGGACGCGGTCGCGTTCGTCCACGCCAACTGGCGGCTGCACGCCGCCATCGCCGCCATCAGCCCGAACGCCCTGCTCAGCTCGCTCTACACCCACCTGCTCGACCTGATCGAACGGCACACGCTCACCGTCCTCCCCACCGGCGAACAGCCCCTGGCCGAGTACGTCGCGCACCGGCACGAACTGCACCGCGACCTGGTCGACGCCCTGGACCGGCGGGACCGTGACGAGGCGCTGCGGATCATCCGCATGCACAACACCACCCTCCAGACCGCCGACGACTCCGCCGCGCCCCGCTGAGAGCGGCGCCTGCGCGGCGGCGGGTCAGGAGGCGTTCCGCAGCTCCTCGGGCGGGGTGCGGTCGGCGTCGACCGGTTCGGTGCGCTCCAGTTCGCCCCAGACGATGAAGCGGTGCCGGGACGTGTAGACCGGCGTGCAGGTCGTCAGCGTGATGTAGCGGCCCGCCTCGGTGGCGCCCGACTCCTCGGGGACCGGGGCGAGGACGTCCGTGTTGTACTTCGACGTCTCGGGGAGGATCGCGAAGGCGCGGTACACGTACCAGGTGTTCTGCGTCTCGAAGACGATCGGGTCGCCTTCCTCGATGTGGTCGATCGCGTGGAAGCGCGCGCCGTGGCCGTCGCGGTGGGCGGCGAGGGAGAAGTTGCCCTCCTCGTCCCAGGGCATCGCCGACTCGACCGGGTCCTCGTAGTAGCCCGCCACGCCGCCGTTGAGTATGTCGAGTCCGGTGCCCGCCTTGACGAGGATCTCGTCGCCGGTCATCGCCGGGACGTGGAGGAAGCCGATGCCGTCCTCCGGGTCGTACGTGCGGGGGGCGCCGGTGTCCTCGCCGTCCGGGGCGCCCTCGGCGGCCCAGTGTTCGCGGACGGCGTCGCTGTCCTGCCGCGCCTCCCGGTCGGCGACCACGTTCGTCCACCAGAGGGAGTAGACGACGAAGAGGGCGAGGACGGCGCCCGCGGTGATGAGCAGTTCGCCCGCGACGCCCACGGCGGCGGCGATCCGGCGGCGCGCGGCGCCGACGCGGGGCGGGGGGCTGTCCGTGCTGTCCGTTTTCTCCGTGCTGTCGGTGTCTTCTGCGTTCTCTGCGTTCTCTGCGTTCTCTGTGTCCTCTGCGTTCTCCGGGCTGTCCGCCGGGCCGGTGGCGGCCGGGGGCGGTTCACTGGACGAGGGCATCCGGCTTCCCTTCGCTGCGCGGGCGCTCTTCGGTCAGCTCGCCCCAGACGATCAGCCGGTACGTCGACGTGAACTCCGGCGTGCACGTCGTCAGCGTGACGTAACGCCCCGGGTCGGTGAAGCCGCCCTGGTCCGGCACGGCGTCGAGGACGGCGACGTTCGACGGCGAGGTCGAGTCGAGACGGCTCGCCATCTCGTAGGTGAAGTACGCGTCCTGGGTCTCGATGACGATCGGGTCGCCCGGTTCGAGCTGGTTGATGTAGCGGAACGGTTCGCCGTGGGTGTTGCGGTGCCCGGCGAGGCCGACGTTCCCCTCCTCGTCCCACGGCATCGCGGTGGGCAGGCCGTCGTCCTCGGTGTAGTGGCCGACCATGCCGTTGTCGAGCACCGACTCCTCGTCGACGCCCTGCGCGATCGCGACCCGGACGTCGAGCGTGGGGAGGTAGAGGATGGCGAAGCCCTCGCCGGGCGAGAACGCGCCGGGCGCGCGGGGGTCGGGGGCCTCCTCGGCGGGGTCCTCGGGGGCCTCCCACTGCTCCTGGAGGGAGTCCGCCTCGTGCCGCGCGTGCGCGCGGGCCTCCACGTTCGTCCACCACAGCTGGTAGACGACGAAGAGGAGGAGGACGACGCCCGTGGTGATGAACAGCTCGCCGATGACGTTGCTTATCGCCGTGCCGGTCTGGCGGGCCGCCTTGGCGGCGGCCTTGGCCGCGCGGCGGCGTGCGGCGCGGCCGCCCGTGACCGTGCCGTCGGGCGCGCCGTCCGCCGTGAGGAGTGTGGCCGGGGTGACAGGCGGCGCGGCGGCGGGGCGGGGGCCCTGCTTGCGGCGTGCGGCGTGGCGGCGTGCGGCCCTGCCGCCGGTGGCGGGCGGGACGGGGGCCGGGGGCGGCAGGAGGTCGGCGGGGCGGCGCAGGCCCACGGTCGCGTGGTCGATGCCCGCCGCGGGCGGAGGGGGGGCCTCGTCGGGCTCGGGCTCCGGCTCGGGAACGTGCGGCTGTTGCTGCGGCGGCGCCGCGGGCTCCGGCCGGGTGACGCCGAGTATCTCCGTCGGGACGTCGGCGGGAAGGCCGGGGGCCTCCTCCTCCGGCGGCCCGGCATGCCGTCCCTGCCGGGCCCGGCGCGGCGCGGGGACGTCGGCGTCGGCGTCCTGCGCGGGCGGTGCCTGTGCCGGTACGGCGGTGGCGGGCGGCTCGTCCGTGGTGTCCCGGGGCTGTGGGGGCGGCTGTTCGCCGGAGGACGCGGGGAACGGGGCGTCCTCCGGGCGGCCCTGGGTCACGCCGCCGACTCCTGCCGGGGCGCGGGGCCGACCACGGGCGCCAGGCCGTGCGAGCGCGCCACCGCGTCCCGGGCGCCGCACACCGCGAGCCAGTTGGCCAGCATGCGGTGGCCGCCCTCGGTGAGGACCGACTCGGGGTGGAACTGGACGCCCTCGACCGCGCGTTCACGGTGGCGCAGCCCCATGATCACGCCGCTCGCCGTGGTCGCGGTGACCTCCAGGACGGGCGGGACGGTGGCGACCTCGACGGCGAGGGAGTGGTAGCGCGTCACCGTCAGCGGGCTCGGCAGGCCGGCGAAGACGCCCGCGCCGGTGTGCTCCACCGGGGACGTCTTGCCGTGCAGCAGCTCGGGCGCGCGGCCGACGATGCCGCCGTACGCGACGGCCATCGCCTGCATGCCGAGGCAGACGCCGAAGACGGGGACGCCCGCCGCGTCGCAGTGCCGGATCATGTCGATGCAGACGCCCGCCTGTTCGGGCGTGCCGGGGCCGGGGGAGAGCAGGACGCCCGCGAATCCGCCCTCGGTGACGTGGCCGGGGACGACCGCGTCGTTCCGCAGCACCTCGCACTCGGCGCCGAGCTGCTGGAGGTACTGCACGAGGTTGTAGACGAAGCTGTCGTAGTTGTCCACGACGAGGATGCGGGTCTGCATGGGGGCGCTCATTCGACCGTCACGTTGTTGAAGGGGAGCAGGGGCTCGGCCCACGGGAACACGTACTCGAACAGGAGGTAGACGACCCCGAGCACCAGCACGAGGGAGATCAGCAGGCGTACCAGCGTGTTGCCCGGCAGGTGCCGCCAGATCCACCCGTACATGGCTCAGCCACCCCTTCGATCAACACAGGATGCCCCAAGCGTACGACGCGCCGGAGAGGGGCCGGGGGCGATCACCGTCATTCCGCGGGCTCCGCGAACTGGAGTCCGACGCCGCCTTCCCAGGCCGGGGCGGTGACGGAGGCGTGGTCGGTGACGTCCCAGCCGAGTCCGTACGCGGTGACGTACTGCTGGTAGGTGCCGATGGCCGGGGACGCGTCGAGGGCGTCGCGCAGGGCGGCGGTGTCGCCGACGGCGGTGACGGTGTAGGGCGGCGAGTAGAGGCGGCCCTGGAGGATCAGGGTGTTGCCGACGCAGCGGACGGCGCTGGTGGAGATGAGGCGCTGGTCCATGACCTGCACGGCCTCGGCGCCGCCCGACCACAGGGCGTTGACGACGGCCTGGAGGTCCTGCTGGTGGATCACCAGGTCGTTGGGCGACGGTTCGGGGACGCCGGGGACGAGGGCGCCCGCGTCGGCGGGGGCGTCGGTCAGGGTGACGGTGAGGCCGGGGCCGGAGACGGGGGTCAGGCCCGCGGCGGCTTCGAGGCGTTCGCGCCGGGCGGTCTCCGCCGGGTCCGGCGGGTCGCCCGCGGTGTCGCGGCCGGCGAGGGCCTCGACCTCGTCCCGCAGCGTCGCGGTGGCGGACTCCAGCGTCTCGTTGTCCCGGGCGCGCTCCCTGATGAGATCGGACATCTGGAGCAGGGAGTCGTCGGTGCGGATGTTGTTGCCGCGGGACACCTGGAAGCTGGACCAGAAGATGAGCCCGGCGAGCGCGAAGACCGCTGCCGTGCGCAGCCGCGCCGGCCGGAACCGGATGCTGTTCACCGTACCCCTGGTCTCCTTAAACAGCGGTTGACGCACTACGCTAACGGACGTGTCCCGTGCTACGCGCTGAGAAGCGCATCGACAGGAGAGCGCTCGTGCCGAAGTCCAGGATTCGCAAGAAGAAGGACGACACCTACACTCCGCCGGAGAAGCGGACGACGACCAAGCTCGACATGGGCGGTCGCCGGTGGGTCGCCCCTCTGATGCTGGCGATGTTCGTGATCGGGCTCGCCTGGATCGTGGTGTACTACGTGACCCAGGCCGACCTGCCGGTCGAGGCCCTGGGGAACTGGAACATCGTGGTCGGCTTCGGTTTCATCGCCCTGGGGTTCGTCGTCTCGACGCAGTGGAAGTGACGTTCCGGCGGTGACGCCGCCGACGGACGTCAAGTTATCCACCGAACATCACACGATCTGTGGATAACCGGTGGGCGGGGGGAACGTCCGTGCGGACATCGGAGGATGTCCGCACCCCCGTTCGCCTGCGGAAACGCGGACCGGTCGCGCCCGGGGCCGGCCCCTCCACACTGTGCACAGGAGCCGCGCGGCCTGTGGATAACCCGCCGGACGGCCTGACCCCGGCTCGCTAGCCGAGCAGGTCCGAGGTGCGGACCACGAGGGCGGCGACCAGGACGGCGGTCACCGCGAGGCAGGTGCCGACCTGTATCAGCAGCCGGTTCCTGCGCGGGGCGTGCACCATCCCGAGGGCCACGAGGCCACCGCCCACCAGGCCGCCGATGTGCGCCTGCCAGGCGATGTTGGGCAGCGTGAACGTGATCGCCATGTTGATGGCGAGCAGGATGAGGATCGGGCGGATGTCGGCGCGCATGCGGCGGGCGAGCACCGCGGTGGCGCCGAAGAGGCCGAAGATCGCGCCCGATGCGCCGAGGGACACCGCGTTCTGCTCGGCCAGCACGTACGAGAGCGTGCTCCCGGCCAGCGCGGAGATCAGGTAGAGCGCGAGGAAGCGTACGCGGCCGAGCGCCGCTTCGAGCTGCGGGCCGAGGAACCAGAGCCCCAGCATGTTGGACGCGATGTGCCACAGCTGCTGGTGCAGGAACGCCGAGGTCAGCAGGCGGTACCACTCGCCGTCCGCGACACCGACCCACTCGTAGGTCCGGAAGTCGACCGCGTGCCCCAGCATGCCGAGGTCGGTGACCATGGTGTCGCCCCGGGCGAGGACCGCGAAGAACATCGCGACGTTGAGCACGATCAGGCTCAGGGTGACCAGCTGCGTGTTCGCCGTCAGCGTGCCGCCCGCCAGGGTGCGCGGGCGCGTGGCCCGCACGGCGGCGGCGGAACCGCGTACGCACTCGGGGCACTGGTAGCCGACCGAGGCCGGGATCATGCAGGACGGGCAGATCGGACGGTCGCAGCGGGTGCAGCGCACACCCGTCTCCTGGTCCTGGTGCCGGAAGCACCGCGCCAGCGCCGGCTGCTGCGGCGGCTGGCCGTACCACTGCGCCATCGTCTCCGTCTCCCCTCGGTGACCCGTTACCACCGACCGTACAGGCACGGGGAGCGTTCCGGCCCCCTGCGGCGTTGACGCCCAGGGGGCCGGAAAGGTTCCCGCGGCGGTCAGTCCTTCTGGGTGACGACGACCGACTCGATGACGACGTCCTCGACCGGCCGGTCCGTGCCGCGGTCGGTCGCGGTGGTCGCGATGGCGTCCACGACCTGCTGCGACGCCGGGTCGGTGACCTCGCCGAAGATGGTGTGCTTCCCCGTCAGCCAGGCGGTCGGCGCGACGGTGATGAAGAACTGCGACCCGTTGGTGCCGGGACCCGCGTTGGCCATCGCCAGCAGGTACGGGCGGGTGAAGGCCAGGTCCGGGTGGATCTCGTCCTGGAACTTGTACCCGGGACCGCCGGTGCCGTTGCCCAGCGGGTCACCGCCCTGGATCATGAAGCCGCTGATCACGCGGTGGAACACGGTGCCGTCGTACAGCTTCTCGGTCAGGCGCTGCCCCGTGGCGGGGTGGGTCCACTCGCGGGAGCCCTCGGCCAGCTCGACGAAGTTCTTGACCGTCTTCGGCGCGTGGTTCGGGAAGAGCCGGACCTCGATGTCGCCGCGGTTGGTCTTCAGGGTGGCATGGAGCTGCTCGGCCACGATCTACCTTCCGTCTACGTCAGTGACGCTTACCGATCCTGCCACGGCGGCACGACACGCGGTGACCCCGGATGGCCGTTACACGTGCCGGATCGCCTTTCACCAGGAATGATTTCCGCACGAGTGGACAAACGCCACCGGTAAGCGCATGGAGGAGGAACAGTGAGTCACAACGGGAAGTCAGGAGTGCGCCACGCCACTGACATGGTGACCCCCTACGCCCTGGCGGCGAAGGACAACGCCGTCCACTACGCGCAGCAGGCGGGGGCCTATGTGGCACCGGCGGCCAGGAAGGCGGCCACTCAGGCGAAGCGGCAGTACACCTCCCAGGTGGTCCCGGCGGTGGCGCGCGCCAAGGCCGCCGCGGGGCCCGCCCGGCAGGAGGCGACCGTCCGTTCGCAGGTGGCCTTCGCGGCGCTGCGCGGCGACGTCTCGACGCGCGACATCCGCGCGGCGGTGCGCCGCAGGAAGCGGCGGGCGCGTACGGGCCGCCTGATGCGCAAGGCGGGCATGATCGGCCTGGTGGCCGGTGGCGCGTACGCCGCGTGGAAGTGGTGGAGCGGGCAGAACAGCCCGGACTGGCTGGACGAGCCCGCGGACGCCACCGAGGTGCCGGAGAACAGCGACCACTGAGCCCTCCGCACGGGCGCGGCGGCGCACGGAGGCGTGGACGATCGCGGACACAGCGTGGGGCGCGCACCGCCCGGATATCTCATCCGGACCGGTGCGCGCCCCACGTTCTGCGCGAGTGGCGGACGGCCGGGTCAGTCGCCCCCGATGCCGCCGTTGAAGAGGCCGCCGCCCCCGTCGTCGCCACCGCCGCCGCCGTTCTCGCCGCCACCCGGGTCACCCGGGTTTCCGGGGCCGCCGCCGGGCTCCTGCGTCGTCAGGGTGATGACGCTGTCCCGCGCGGCCGGCTGGTTGGCGGGCGGGTTCTGGCCGTTGACGATCGCCGTCGGGGTGTCGGGGGAACCGGGCGCGAGCGCGACCTGGAAGCCCGCCGCCTGCAGCGTCTGCCGGGCGAGGATCAGCGGCTGGTTGTTCACGTCGGGCACCTGCACCTGCTCCGGCTCCGCCGGGGGCACGGCCACGGTCAGCGTGACCTGGCCGCCCGGCTGGATCGGGTCGCCCACACCGGGGTCGACACCGATGACCTGGCCCTCGGGGTAGTCGCCCGTCTCCTGGTCGCGCCTGGCCGCCCGCAGATCGTCCTGGTCGAGGCGCGTGACCGCCGCGTCGTACTGGAGCCCCATGACGTCGGGCACGTCGATCGAGTCCGGCTCCACCGCGACCGTGAGCGTCACCGTCTCGCCGGGGGCGACCATCGTGCCGCCCTCCGGGTCCTGCTCCAGGACGGTGCCGGGCTCCTCGTCGCTGCTGTCGTCCTCCTCGCGGTCGACGTCGAGGCCCAGCTCGTCGAGCTGCTCCTCGGCCTCCTCGATCGTGCCGCCCGTCACATCGGGGACCTCGATCTCGGCCGGGCCGGAGGAGAGGATCAGGCCGACGGTCGTCCCCTCGTCGGCCCGCTGGCCTATCGGGGGGTCCGTGTCGCAGACGGCGCCCTCCTCGACGTCCTCGTCCTCGCAGACGTCCTCCGTCGTCTCCCCCGGCTCGAAGCCCGCGTCCGTCAGCGCCGCTCTGGCGTCCGACTCGGACTGGCCGCGGACGTCCGGGATCATGACGCGTTCCGGGCCGTCCCCCGCGAAGATGACACGGCCGATGAAGACCGCGCCGACCAGCACGAGGATGCCCGCGACGACCAGCAGGATCGTGGACGTGTTGCGGCGGCGCTGGCGGCGGTCGGCGGCGCGCCCGCCGTAGTCGTCGTAGTCGCCGTACCCGCCGTTGTCACCGGCCGCCGGCATCATCGACGTGGCGGGGTCGGTCGGGCGCAGGGCGGTGGTGGGCCGGTCGTCGTAGCCGTACGGCACGGCCCCGTAGCCCGCCGCCGCGCCGACCGGGCGGCCGTCGAGGTACGCCTCGATGTCGGCGCGCATCTCGTCGGCGGACTGGTAGCGGTAGTCCGGGTCCTTCACGAGGGCCTTCAGCACGATCGCGTCCGTGTCCGGCGTGATCTCCGGGTCGAACACGCTCGGCGGCTGCGGCTCCTCGCGCACGTGCTGGTACGCCACGGCCACCGGCGAGTCGCCGATGAACGGCGGCCTGACCGTCAGCAGCTCGTACAGCAGGCAGCCGGTGGAGTACAGGTCGGAGCGCGCGTCCACCGTCTCGCCCTTGGCCTGCTCGGGCGAGAGGTACTGCGCGGTGCCGATGACCGCGGCCGTCTGCGTCATGGTCATCCCGGCGTCGCCCATGGCGCGGGCGATGCCGAAGTCCATCACCTTCACCTGGCCGGTGCGGGTGAGCATGACGTTCGCGGGCTTGATGTCGCGGTGGACGATGCCGTTGCGGTGGGAGTACTCCAGCGCCTGGAGGATGCCGATGCACATCTCCATCGTGCGTTCCGGCAGGAGCTTGCGGCCCGAGTGGAGCAGTTCGCGCAGTGTCGAGCCGTCCACGTACTCCATGACGATGTAGGGGATCGAGATCCCCTCGACGTAGTCCTCGCCCGTGTCGTACACCGCGACGATCGCCGGGTGGTTCAGGGAGGCCGCCGACTGCGCCTCGCGGCGGAAGCGGGCCTGGAACGTGGGGTCACGGGCCAGGTCGACGCGGAGCGTCTTGACGGCCACGGTACGGCCGAGGCGCGTGTCGTGCGCCAGGTAGACCTCGGCCATGCCCCCGCGGCCGAGCACCTGGCCCAGCTCGTACCGCCCGCCGAGGCGACGCGGCTCTTCCATGTTTCCAGCCCTCTCCGTTCGGTCCCGGGCCGCACCACCTGGCCGGCCCGTGGGGCGAGGGGACCAAGCCCTGGTTCACGGTACCCGCCGCGGGGCGGCCCGCCGGACGGCGGTGGGTGGCCGATACGCAACCGGTATCGCCGTCCGCCGCGACCGGCCGTGACGACCGGCCGTGGCGACCGGTTCCCGTCTATGACGCCCGGGAGCCGGCATCGGTTGCCGGTTCCCGGGGTTCGTCCGGCGTCCGCCGCCGGATCAGCTGCTTTCCAGCACGGCCTGCATCACGTCGTGCGCGATCGGTGCCGCGAGGCCGCTGCCGGAGATCTGGTCGCGGCCGACGCCCGCGTCCTCCACGACGACGGCGACCGCCACGGGCGACTCGTCGTCCACCATCGCGTAGGAGATGAACCAGGCGAACGGGTTCTCCGAGTTGTTCTCGCCGCGCTGCGCCGTGCCCGTCTTGCCGCCGACCCGGACGCCGTCGATCGCCGCGGCGGGCCCGGACGGGCCGTCCTCCACGACGCTCTCCATCGCCGACTGGAGCTGCTGCGCCGTCTCCGCCGACATGGGGCGGCTCATCTCGCGCGGCTCGTGCTGCTCCACGACGTTGAGGTTCGGGGCGACGAGCTGGTCCACCATGTACGGCTCCATGAGCGA
Organism: Streptomyces sp. NPDC049879; assembly: GCF_044461265.1. Lineage (NCBI taxonomy): Bacteria > Bacillati > Actinomycetota > Actinomycetes > Kitasatosporales > Streptomycetaceae > Streptomyces > Streptomyces sp. NPDC049879. Next base: position 487,912 of record NZ_JBITKT010000002.1, read on the forward strand.
GCCGTTGTTCGCCACCGAGGCGGCGACCATGGCCATCTGGAGCGGGGTGGCCTGGTTCGAGGCCTGGCCGAAACCGGCCTGCGCGTTCTGCGGGCGGTTGTCCTCGGGGTAGACGCTCTCCCCGACGCGGATGGGGATCTGGAGGTCCTCGCCCTGGTTGTAGCCGAAGGACTCGGCGGCCTCCATCATGCCCTCGTTGCCGACCTCGTCGCTGAGCTTGGCGAAGACCGAGTTGCACGAGTCGACCAGGGCGATGCGGAGCGTGGCGTCCTCGCAGCGGCCGTTCGTCTGGTTCTGGACCATCGAGCCGTCGGTGTCCGGCAGTTCGTACGGGTCCGGGGTGTCGGTCTCCGTGTCCACGTCGTCGACGATGCCGTTCTCCAGCGCCGCGGCGGCCGTGACGATCTTGAACGTGGAGCCGGGCGGGTAGGTCGCGCGCAGGGCCCGGTTGAGCGTGGGGTCGTCCGGGTTGTTCTCCTTGAGGAGACCGTCCCACGCCTCCCCGTCGTTGCTTCCCGCGATGGTGGACGGGTCGTAGGACGGTGTGGAGGCGAGGGCGAGGATGGCCCCGGTGCGCGGGTCGATGGCCGCCACCGCGCCCCGCGCGTCGCCGAGCCCTTCGAAGGCGGCCTGCTGGGCGGCGGTGTTGAGGGTCGTCACGACATTGCCGCCGCGCTCGTCCTCGCCGGTGAGCATGTCGATCGTGTTGTTGAAGAACAGGCGGTCGTCGTCCCCGGTCAGGAAGTCGTCCTCGACGCCCTCCAGCATCGTGCTGCCGTAGACCTGGGAGGAGAAGCCGGTGACCGGCGCCCACAGCTCGCCGTCCGTGTACGTGCGCTTGTACCGGAAGTCGTCGTCGTCCGTCTCGGTGGAACCGGTGATCGGCTCGCCGTCCACGATGATGTCGCCGCGCGGGTCGGCGAAGCGCTCGATGGCCACGCGGCGGTTGTCCTTGTGGCTGGACAGGTCGTCGGCCTGGACGAACTGCACCCAGTTCGCGCGCGCGAGCAGCGTGAGGATCAGCAGGCCGCAGAAGATGGCGACCCGGCGCATCGGTTTGTTCATGCTCGGACCACCTGAGTCTCTTCCGCGTCGAGGGAGGGTGCCGGGGCCGGCGCGGGCCTGCGGGCAGTGTCGCTGATGCGCAGTAGGAGGGCGATAAGCGCCCAGTTCGCGATGACGGACGAACCGCCCTGCGCCAGGAACGGCATGGTCATACCGGTCAGCGGGATCACGCCGAGGACGCCGCCCGCCACCACGAAGGTCTGGAGCGCGAAGACGCCGGTCAGGCCGATCGCCAGCAGCTTGCCGAACGGGTCGCGGGCGGCGAGCGCCGTGCGGAAGCCCCGTTCGATCAGCAGCGCGTAGAGCAGGATGACCGCCATCAGACCGGCCAGACCCAGCTCCTCGCCGACGGTGGCGAGGATGTAGTCGCTCTTCGGGGCGATGCCGCCGATCAGCCGTGTGTAGCCCTGGCCGAGCCCCGAGCCGAGCAGACCGCCCGAGCCGAAGGAGAACACGACCTGCGCGGTCTCGGTGACGTAGCCCGGCTCGTACTCCAGCGGGTTCAGCCACTGGTCGACGCGCTGGCCGACATGGTCGTTGAAGCTCGCCACGAACACCGCGCCGCCCGCCGACAGCAGCAGACCGAAGACGATCCAGCTCGTCCGCTCGGTCGCCACGTAGAGCATGATCACGAAGACGCCGAAGAACAGCAGCGAGGTGCCCAGATCGGTCTCGAAGACCAGGATCATCAGGCTGACGCCCCAGATCACCAGGATCGGACCGAGGTCGCGGCCGCGCGGCAGGTAGAGCCCCAGCACGCGGCGGCTGGCGAGGGCCAGCGCGTCCCGCTTCACCATCAGGTAGCCGGCGAAGAAGACGGCGATCACGATCTTCGCGAACTCGGCGGGCTGCAGGGAGCCGAGGCCGGGCAGCGAGACCCAGATGCGGGCGCCGTTCACCTGGCGGCCGATGCCCGGGATCAGCGGCATGATCAGCAGGAACAGCGCGACGACCATGGAGATGTAGGTGTAGCGCTGGAGGATGCGGTGGTCCTTGAGGAACAGCAGGACCATCAGGAACAGCGCGACGCCCACGCCCGACCACATGAGCTGGTTCGGCGCCATCGGCCCGCCCAGCCCGGGTGTCGTGATCGTCGGCTCCTGGTCCAGGCGCCAGATCAGGACGAGCCCCAGCCCGTTGAGCAGCACCGCGATCGGCAGCATCAGCGGGTCCGCGTACGGCGCCCAGCGGCGCACCACCAGGTGCGTCACGCCCGCCAGCAGGCCGAGGCCGAGGCCGTAGCCCGCCATGCCCGCCGGGAGGCTGCCGTCCTTGGCCAGGCCGACGTTCGCGTACGCCAGCACGGGGACGAGCACGGCGAACACGAGCATCGCCAGCTCGGTGTTCCGGCGGCTCGGGAGGCCACCGGTGGAGACTGTGGTGTTGCTGGTGCTGCTCATGGCCTGGTCTCTGGGTCGGCTCGGGGGCGGGGCGCTATGCCGAGGTGCACTGGCGTGCCAGCTCCTGCTGTCGCTTGCTGAGGGACGGCGATGCCGGGGCGTGGTCGGTGGTGTCGTCCTGCGGGTCCGACTCCGCCGCACGCTGGTCGGCGAGCAGCCGGCAGGCCTCGGCCTGCTCGGCCAGCTCGGCGATGGTGTCCTCGGCGTCGCCGAGGCCGTTCGCCGAGATGCTGCCCTCCAGCTGGCTGCGCTGGTAGGGCGGCAGGAACTCCAGCTCGATCTCCGGGTGGTCCTGCTTCACGCTGTTGAGGCTGAGGGGGCCGATGCCCTGGCTCAGGCCCTGGTAGAGCGCGACGTGGTCGCCGTTCGTGCCGACGTAGTACTGCGTCTGCGTCCAGCGGTACCCGGCGTACGCGCCGCCCGCGACGACCGCGAGGATCAGCACGATCAGCGCGGTCCGCTTGAGGGCGCGGCGGCCCCCCGGGCGCTGGGAGACGTACTCGTCGTCGGTGAACGCGCCGAAGACGCCGGTGGCCGGGTCCTGCCCGGGTGGGGGCGGTGCCTGGGGCGGGCGGGCCAGTTCGGCGGCCCGGGACGCGGGGGTCTGCTGCGTCGTCTGCGCGCGCTGGGCCTGCTGCGCCTCGGCGACGGCGCCGACGATCTGCGGGGCGTCGTGCAGCTGGCGGGCCAGGGTGTCGCCGACCTGGGTGTCGGTGTCGAGGACGTCCGCGACGATGCACGTGACGTTGTCGGGGCCACCGCCGCGCAGCGCCAGCTCGATCAGCTCGCGGATGGTGTCCTCAGGGGTGTGGAACGCGTCGAGGGTGTCCCGCATGGTCTCCGCGCTCACGACGCCGGACAGGCCGTCGGAGCAGAGCAGGTAGCGGTCCCCGGCGCGCACCTCGCGGATCGACAGGTCGGCCTCGATGTGGTCGGCGCTGCCCAGCGCGCGCATCAGCAGCGAGCGCTGCGGGTGCGTCGTCGCCTCCTCCTCGGTGATGCGGCCCTCGTCGACGAGGCGCTGCACCCAGGTGTGGTCCTGCGTGATCTGCGTCAGCTCGCCGCCGCGCAGGAGGTACGCGCGGGAGTCGCCGACGTGCACGAGGCCGAGGCGCTGGCCGGTCCACAGGAGGGCGGTCAGCGTGGTGCCCATGCCGTCGAGGCGCGGGTCGTCGGCGACCATCGAGCGCAGCTGGTTGTTGGCGCGCTGCACGGAGGCGTCGAGCGAGGTGAGGATGTCCGAGCCCGGGATGTCGTCGTCGAGCTGCACGAGGGTGGAGATGACCTCGCTGCTGGCGACCTCGCCGGCCGCCTGGCCCCCCATGCCGTCCGCGATGGCGAGCAGGCGCGGGCCCGCGTACCCCGAGTCCTCGTTGTGCTCGCGGATCATCCCGGTGTGGGAGCCGGCCGCGAATCTCAGTGACAGGCTCATGCGCGCCTCTCCCACCCTCCGGTCGTCATGGGTCGGACCTACTTCCGCAGCTCGATGACCGTCTTGCCGATGCGGATCGGCGCGCCGGGCGGGATGGGGACCGGGGTGGTCAGCCGCCCGCGGTCCAGGTAGGTGCCGTTGGTCGAGCCGAGGTCCTCGACGATCCACTGGCCGTCACGGTCGGGGTAGATCCTCGCGTGACGCCCGGAGGCGTAGTCGTCGTCCAGCACGATGGTCGAGTCGTGTGCCCGGCCGAGCGTAATCGTCTGCCCCTGGAGTGCGACAGTGGTTCCGGCCAGGGAACCTTCGGTGATCACGAGTTTCGTGGGGGCGCCGCGGCGGGACTTGCCCCGGCCGCGGTCCTGGGCCGGGGGCCGTCCGCGTTCCGCCCGGCGCTGCGGCGCCGCCTGCTGCGGCTCCGCGCGGCGGGCGACGGGCCGCTGGGTGACCCGGGTGCCGAACAGGTCGCTGCGGATGACCTGCACGGCGACGATCACGAACAGCCACAGGACGGCCAGGAAGCCCAGCCTCATGACCGTCAGGGTCAGCTCTGACATTGCCCCCCGCTTACCCTTCGGCTTGCCGGTAGATGACTGTGGTGCTGCCCACGACGATGCGCGAGCCGTCGCGGAGCGTAGCGCGTTTGGTGTGCTGGCCGTCCACCACGATCCCGTTCGTGGACCCGAGGTCCCGTACGGAGGGCGGGTCGGTGGCCTGGATCTCGCAGTGGCGGCGTGAGACGCCGGGGTCGTCGATGCGCACGTCCGCCTCGGTGCTGCGGCCGATGACGAGGGTCGGGCGCGCGATCTGGTGGCGCGTCCCGTTGATCTCGATCCAGCGGCGGACGCGTCCCCGGGCGGGCGGCTGCCCGTACGGCGGGGAGGCGGGGGGCGCGGACGGGGGGCGCGGCGGGTAGCCGGCGGGCTCGGGGGGCGGCGTGTACGCCGCTGGGCGGGGGGCGGCGCCGCTGTCGTAGCCGGGGCCCGAGGAGGCGGCCAGCGTGCGGCTGCGGATGCGGTAGAGGCCGGTGTCGAGGGACTCGGCCTTCTCCAGGTGCACCCTGATGTCGCCCATGAACGTGTACCGCTGCTGGGCCGCGTAGTCGCGGACCATGCCGGCGAGTTCCTCGCCGAGGCGCCCGGCGAAGGGCGCGAGGCGCTGGTAGTCGCCGCCGCTCAGCTCGACGATGAAGTCGTTGGGGACCACGGTCCGTTCGCGGTTCCAGATGGTCGCGTTGTTGTCGCACTCGCGCTGCAGGGCGCCGGCGATCTCCACCGGCTGCACCTCGGACTTGAAGACCTTCGCGAAGGTGCCGTTGACGAGGCCTTCAAGACGCTGCTCGAAGCGCTTCAGTACTCCCATGTGTGCACCTCCTCCTCCGATGTCCCGGGCGCGCGCCTGAAGCGGTAGTGCTTACCGATCGTATCCACGCGCGGGACGATCAGCTGGTTCCCCTGCACGCACCGCCCCACCCCCGGATCGTAAGGGGGGAGCAAGCAACAGTGTCGCGCATGCGGGGAGGGAATGCGGAGGGGGCGGAGCGGAGGCGGCTCCCCGGGCCGGGGCGGCGGATACGAGGGTGAGACGGCCTGCGGATGCGTGTTAGCCTTCTGGATGTCGGCGGCTCGCCGGTCACTTGGACCGGAGGACGAGGCGCCGCTGGTGCACATGCGCGGGTGGCGGAATAGGCAGACGCGCTGGATTCAGGTTCCAGTGCCCGAAAGGGCGTGGGGGTTCAACTCCCCCCTCGCGCACCAGTGATCAGGGTCCTTGCTCCGGAGACGGGGCGAGGGCCCTTTCGCGTGGGCGAGTTCGGGCGGGCGGGTCGCGCGCGGGCCCGCCGGCCGGTGAGGTGTGAGGCGTCTCACCTCGGGGGCGGGGGTGCGCTCGGGGTCGGGCGGGGGTGCCGGGCCGTCGGACGGGTGCGGGGGAGCTGCGGGGCTCGGTAAACATAAATCCCGTTCATATGAAAATCCCAGAATGACCTTGTGTGTTCGCCGCCGCGCGTTTTACGTGATTTCGCTTTTGTTCTCTGTCATGGTTTTCCACGCCTGCCGGAGAGAAATCTGGAGTTGTGCCATGAAGCGGATCGCGTTGTACCTCCTCTCGGTTTTCGCGCTGCTGTGCGCGGCGGTACCCACGGCGGTCGCCGCGCCAGGTGACGGGCTGCCCGCGCCGTTCGCCGAACGCTTCCGCGCCGTGCAGCACGGCGGCTTCGCGCGGGCCGCCAACGCGGTGATCACCTGCGGTACGGCCGCCGCCGACGGGGCCCCCGACTGCGCCGACGCCCAGGCGGGCGGGACCGCGCGTTCCGGCCAGTACGCCATGGCGTACATCGACACGGACGACGACGCCAACACGTACAACTCCAGCAGCGCGGAACTCCGGCTCCCGCCCGGATCACGCGTCAGCTACGCGCGGCTCTACTGGAGCGCGAATATCCGCGTCGGCGAACTGAAGCCCTCGGCCGACAACGGCCGAATCCTCCTCGCCGAGCCCGGCGGACGCTACAAGGAAGTCCTCGCCGACTCCCCGGTCGGCCAGCGCGACTCCGGCGAGGACTCCGTCTTCTCCGCCTCGGCCGACGTGACCGCCCTCGTCCGCTCCTCGCGGCCAGGCGCGTGGACCGTCGGCCAGATCAACACCGCGGGCGGCCACTCGCCCGAGGGCGGCTGGGGCGGCTGGACACTGGTCGTCGCCTACGAGAACCCCGACGAGCCGCTGCGCGAGCTGGTCCTGTGGGACGGCCTGGAGACGCTCGGCCAGGGCCGCGAGCTGAGCCTCGCCGCCGACGGCCTCGACGTCCCCGCGGGCGCGGACGGACGCCTCGGCCTGGTCGCCGGAGGCGGCGACCGCGGCGTGGACGGCGACCAGGTCACGGTCCGCGTCCCCGGCGGTCCCACCACCCCGCTCGCCGACGCGGCCAACCCCGCGGGGGACGTCCTGAACGGCACCGTCAGCGACCTCGGCGACCCGCGGACGGCCAGGACCCCCGCGTACGCCCACACCCTCGGCTACGACGCCGACGTGCTCGACATCTCGCACGCCCTGACCGACGGCGCGGACGGCCTCGGCGTCGGCCTCGGCGGCGGGCGGGACAGATACCACCTCGGCGCCGTCTTCCTCCAGGCCGCCGTCCGCTCCTGACCCCGGAGAGCCGCGTGTCCCCCACCGACGCCGCGCGCGGCGGCCCGCGCGCACTGACCGTCGCCCACCTCGTCCAGCCCGTCGAAGGCGGCGTCGCCCGGGTCGTCACCGACCTCGTGCGGGCGCAGACCGAGGCGGGGCTGCGGGCCGTCGTCCTGTGCCCGTCCGACGGGCGGCTCATGCGCGCCGCCGAGGCGGCCGGGGCCGAGACGCGGCTGTGGCTCGCGGGCCGCGCCCCGGGGCCCGACCTCCCGTGGGAGGTCCACTGCGCCGCCCGCGCGCTGCGGAAGCTGCGCCCGGACGTCGTCCACCTGCACAGCGCCAAGGCCGGGCTCGCCGGGCGGCTGGCGCTGCGCGGCCGCGTCCCGACCGTCCACCAGCCGCACGCCTGGTCGTTCCAGGCCGTCGGCGGGCCCACGGCGGCGTGGGCGCGGCGCTGGGAGCGGTACGCGGCGCGCTGGACCGCGAGCCTGCTGTGCGTCAGCGAGGCGGAGCGCGAGGAGGGGCTGCGGGCGGGGGTGCGGGGCCGGTACACCGTGGTGCCGAACGGGGTGGAGACCGACCGTTTCCCGCGCGCGGGCAGTGTCGCGCGACGGCAGGCGCGTGCGGCGCTCTCGGCGGTCCACGCGCTGCCGCAGCGCGCGCCGCTCGTCGTCTGCGTCGGGCGGCTGACCCGGCAGAAGGGGCAGGACCTGCTGCTGCGCGCCTGGCCCGAGGTGGCCGCGCGCGTGCCGGGCGCCCGCCTGGCGCTGGTCGGCGACGGACCCGAACGGGACGCGCTGCGCCGTGCCGCAGGACCTGGCGTGCTGCTCGCGGGCCACTCGGACGACGTCCTCCCCTGGTACGCGGCGGCCGACGTGGTCGTCCAGCCGTCCCGCTGGGAGGGCATGGCACTGGCGCCGCTGGAGGCGATGGCGGTCGGGCGGCCCGTGGTGCTGACCGACGTGGGCGGCGCAGGCGAGAGCCTCCCGGCCGGGCACCGGGCGCGCTGCCTGGTGCGGCCCGAGGTGCCCGGCGCCCTGGCGCTCGCGCTGGCCGCGCTGCTGGGCGACGCGCATCTGCGGCGGCGGCTCGGCGACGAGGCGGCGGAGCACGTACGGGCGGCGCACGACGCACGGCACACCGCCGCGGCGTGCGTGCGGCTGTACCGCGAGCTGACCACCGTGGTGCCGCCGCGCGCGCCGGAGGCGAAGGAGTACCTGCGGCGATGACCGTCGAAGGGACGACGCGCAGCCCCGCCGTCGTCATCGAGCCGCCGCGCGTACCGCCCGCCGCGCCTGTCGCGGCGGGTGGCGCGGGGAGCGTACGGCGCGGGGGGCCGTCCCGTACGGGCCGCAGACTGGCCGCCGCGGATGTGGGCGCCATGCTGGGGACTGCGGGCTGGGTGCTGCCCGCCGGGCTGCTCGGGCCGGGGGTGCGCGCGTCCGTGGTGCTGCTGCTGGGGGCGGCGCTGCTGCTGGCGTTGAACGCGTGGAACGCCGCCGCGCTGTACCGGCCGGTGCTGGGGGCCGGGGTACTGGAGGAGTGCCCCCGGGTGTTCGGGCACGGTGCGGTCGCCTGGTGTGTCGCCGACGCCGTGACGGGCGCGGCGCTGCCGATGACGGCGATCGCTGCGCTGGTGGCCGGGCACGGACTGACGGCCGCTGCCGCGCGCGGGGTGGTGCACGCCGCGCACCGGCGGTCCGCACGGCGCAGGCCGCGTTCGACGCTGGTCGTGGGGACCGGGCCGCTGGGGCAGCGCGTCGCGGCGGGGCTGGTGCGGCAGCCGGAGTACGGGCTGCGGCCCGTGGGACTCGTCGGCCCCGTACCGCGCAGACTGCCCACCGTCGCCCCGCTGCCCGTACTGGGGACGCCGGGCGATGTCGTCCGCGCTGTGATCCAGAACACTGTGCGCGACGCAGTGTTCATCCAGCCCCCGCGCCCGGAACTGCTGCGGCTCTTCTGGGCCAGGGGATGCGTCGTCTGGCAGGTGTGCGCCGAGCCGCTGACCGCGCGCGGCGCTGCCGGGAACCTCCTTGGCTTCCCCTGCCGCCGCGTCGACCCGCCCCGCGAGTACGGGCCGGGGCGCCTCATGAAGCGCGCCCTGGACATCGCGGTCGCCGCCACCGCGCTGGCGCTGACGGCCCCGCTGATGCTCGCGTGCGCCCTCGCCGTACGGGTCGCGGACGGGCCTGGCGTCCTCTTCCGGCAGGAGCGCGTGGGCCAGGACGGGCGGCGCTTCGTGATGCTGAAGTTCCGCACCCTGCGGCCCGCCGACGAACGGGAGGCCGCCACCCGCTGGTCCATCGCCGACGACCCGCGCGTCTCGCCGGTGGGGCGGCTGCTGCGGCGCAGCTCCCTGGACGAACTCCCCCAGCTGTGGAACGTCCTGCGCGGCGACATGAGCCTCGTCGGCCCCCGCCCCGAACGCCCGCACTTCACCGAGCGCTTCAGCCGCGCGTACCCCGGCTACGCCGAGCGGCTCAGGATGCCCGCCGGCATGACCGGGCTCGCCCAGATCAGCGGCGCGCGGGGCGCGGCGTCGTCCATCGAGGACCGCACGCGCTTCGACAACCTGTACATCGAGACCTGGTCGCTGTGGCAGGACGTGCGGATCATGCTGCGCACCACGGCGGCGTGCCTCAGGGCCGGGGGCAGCTGATGGCGGTCCTGCTGAGGAACGCGGCCCCCGCGGTCGCCGCCGTCCGCGCCGGGGCGTACCGGCGGCTCGCGCCGCTGCTGGCGACCGTGCTGCTGCTCGCGGTGCCCGGCGGGCGGTGGAACGTCGGCGGCGGGCAGGTCGCGGCCGCCGACCTCGCGTCCGTGGTGCTGGTCGGCGCGTGCGTGGCACTGCTGTTGCGCGGGGAGGGCCCGCGGCTCGGGCGGGTGGCAGTGCTGGTGCTGGGGGCGCCCGCTGTGGCGTTCGCCGTGGTCACGGTCGCGTCGGGTGACCCGGGCGGGAGCGTGCCCGGCTTCGTGCGGCTGCTCCAGACGTTCGTGCTGGTGCCGCTCGCGGTGGTGGTGCTGCTGCGTGACGCGCGGGATGTGCGGGCCGTGGCGTGGGCGGTCGTGGCGGTGGCGCTGGTGCAGGGGGCGGTGGGGACGTGGCAGTACGCGACGGGCGCCGGGGCCTCGTACATGGGGCAGAACGTGCGGGCGGTCGGGACGTTCGGGCCGCAGAACGTGATGAGCATGGCGACGGTCGTGGCGTACGGGCTCGTCGCCGCCCTGTGCCTGGCGCTGGCACCGGCGCCGGGCGCGTCGCGCCGGTGGCGGGGTGTCGCGCTGGGGTGCGCGGGGGTGCTCGCGGCGCCGCTGACGGTGTCGTTCAGCCGGGGCGCGTGGCTTGCGACGGCCGTGGCGGTCCTCGCGGTGGTGCTGCTGGCCGCGCTCCTGGGCGGGCGGCGCATGCGGCGGGTGCTGCTGGCGGGGCTTGGCGCAGTGGTGCTGCTCGGCGGGGGCGCGGCGCTCGGGTCGGGGATGGTGGGGGAACGGCTCAGCAGCATCGGCGATGTGGCGGGCACGCCCGACCAGTCGGTGATCGACCGGTACGCGATGTGGGACGCGGCGCTGGGGATGTGGCGGGACGAGCCGTGGACAGGGGTCGGGCCGAAGGGTTTCGCCGGTCTGCGGGACACGCATGCGTCGGTGGCGCTGTCGGGAGGCAGTGACACGGCGGGCGCCGGGCAGGAGTTCGCCCGCCAGGAACTGCTCTCACCGCACAACATGTACCTGCTGGTCCTCAGCGAGCAGGGTCTGCTGGGCGCGACCGTCCTGATCGGCGCCTGGGCGGCACTGCTGACGGCCGGGGTGGCACGGCTGTGGCGCCGGGGCATCGCGGTGGGCGGGCTGCTCGGCACGGGACTGCTGGTGTGGCAGCTGGTGCACTTCCTGTACGGCGACACCGGCGGGCCGACGACGGTGCTGACCGCCGTCGCGTTCGGCCTCGCCGCCCGCTGGTCGGCGGGACCGGCGGGACCGGCGGAGCGGGGCGTCCGGGCATGACCGGGCTGCTGGACGCGCCCGCGCGGGAGACGGCGGAGGCCGCCCCGGCGCGGGCGGAACGGTTCGTCGCCCGCGCCGCCGCCGTCACCGCGCTGCTGACGGCGGCCGGGGCGCTGTGCGGGCTGCTGCGCGACCAGATCGTCGCCCACCTCTTCGGCGCGGACGGCGCGACCGACGCGTTCCTCGTCGCGTGGACCGTCCCCGAGTTCGCCGCGACGCTGCTGATCGAGGAGGCGATGGCGCTGGTGCTGGTGCCCGCGTTCAGCCTGGCGCTGGCCCGGGGCGGCGGCGCTGTGCGCGAGCTGGTCGCGGGTACGTTCCCCCGGCTGCTCGCGGTGCTCGCCGGTGCGTGCGCGGCGCTGCTCGCCGGGGCGCCGCTGCTCGTACGGCTGCTGGCGCCGGGGCTGGCCGACCCGGCGCTGGCCGTGGACTGCACGCGGCTGACCGCGCTGAGCGTGCTGACGTTCGGCGTCGCCGGGTACTTCAGCGCCGCCCTGCGCGCCCACCGCCGCTTCCTGGCCCCCGCCGCCATCTACGTCGCCTACAACGCCGGGATCATCGCGGCCGCGCTCACCTTCCACAGCCTGTGGGGCGTACGGGCGGCCGCCGCCGGGGTGGCCGCCGGGGGGACGCTGATGGTCCTGCTGCAACTGCCCTTCTTCCTCCGCCTGCTGCCCCGCCCGTCCGCCCGGCGGGCCGCCGCGGGCGCGGGGGGCGGCGTACCCGTCGCGTTCGCCGTGATCGCGCCGGTGGCGCTCTTCGCCGTGGGGCGGCAGGCGCAGGTGCTGGCCGAGCGCTTCCTCGCGTCCGGGCTGCCCGCCGGGGCCATCTCGCACCTCAACTACGCGCAGAAGGTCGCCCAGATCCCGATGGTGCTGTCCCTGATGGTCTGCACCGTCACGCTGCCGCTGGTCGCCCGCGCGCTGGCCGAGGGCGACACGGAGGGCGCCAGGCGGCGCGTCGAGCGCGACCTCGCCCTCGCGGGGGTCGTCGTGCTGCTCGGCGCGGCCTACGTCGTCGCGTACGCCCCGCAGATCACCGGGCTCCTCTTCCAGCGCGGGGCCTTCGACGCCGAGGCGACGGACGCCACCGCCCGCGTGATGCGCGTGTACGGCCTCGGGCTGCTCGGCCACGCGCTGACGGGCGCGCTGGTACGCCCGTTCTTCTCCACCGCGCGCCCTGCCTGGTTCCCGCTGGCCGCGATGGTCCCCGGGCTGCTCGTCACCGTGGCGGGCGGACTGCTGGCCGTCCCCCACTGGGGCGCGCCCGGTATCGCCGCAGCCAACGCCGCGGGCATCACCCTCACCGCGCTGCTCCTGCTGCACGGCCTGGCCCGCCGCGCCATCCCCATCGACACCCGCCGTGTCCTCGGCACCCTGCTGCGCCTCACCCTGGCCGCCACGCTGGCCACGGGCGCCGGCCTCACCCTGGCCGCCCTGCCAGGCCCCGCCGCCGCACCGCTGCCCACCGCCGCCGCGGGACTGCTCGTCGTACCCGCCGTGTTCGCCGCCGCCGCCCACGCCCTGCGCGTGCCCGAGGCGGCACTGCTCGTCTCCGCACTCAAGCAAAGGTTCGCGCATGCCCGCTGACGCCCAGCACACCCCGCTGTGGGTGCTGATGTACCACTCCGTCGACTACGCCGAGTCCGACCCGTACCGCATCACCATCACCCCCGACCGCCTGCGCGAACAACTCGTCTGGCTACGGCGGCGCGGACTGCGCGGCGTCTCCATGAGCCACCTGCTGCGCGCCCGCGCCGCAGGGCGCGCCGACCGCCTCGTCGGCCTCACCTTCGACGACGGCTACCGCGACTTCCTTGACTACGCCGTCCCCCTGCTGCGCGGCCACGGCTGCACGGCCACCGTCTTCGTCCTCCCCGGACGCCTCGGCGGCAGCAACGCCTGGGACGCCGAAGGCCCCCGCAAACGCCTCCTCAACGCCGACGGCATCCGCGCCGCCGCCGAGGCCGGGATGGAGATCGGCTCCCACGGCCTCGCCCACGTCTCCCTGCCCGCCCTCCCCGACGACGAGCTGGAGCACGAGATCCGCCAGAGCCGCGCCCTGCTGCGCGACATCACCGGCGCCGACGTGCCCGGCTTCTGCTACCCCTACGGCGCCGTGGACCAGCGCGTCGCCGACGCCGTACGGGACGCCGGGTACGCGTACGCCTGCGCCATCAGCCCCGGCGCGCTCACCGGCCGCTGGGCCCTGCCACGCGTGCACGTCGGCGAGTCCGACTCGGCGCGGCGCCTGCGCATCAAGCACTGGCTGCACCCGATCCGCCGCCGGGCCGTCCGCCTCGAACCGACCCCGGCGGGCGGTGGCACGCGGTGAGACGCGGTCTGCACATCATCACCGGGCTCGGCGTCGGCGGGGCCGAGCGGCAGCTGCGCGCCCTGCTGCGCCGCATCCCGTTCCCCTGCGACGTCGTCACCCTCACCAACCCGGGCCCCGTCGCCCGCGACCTGCGCGCCGACGGCATCCGCGTCACCCACCTCGGGATGCGCGGCAACCGCGACATGTCCGCGCTGCCCCGCCTCACCCGGCTCATCCGCGACGGCCGCTACGACATCGTCCACACCCACCTCTACCGCGCCTGCGTCTACGGGCGCCTCGCCGCCCGGCTCGCCGGGGTGCGCGCCGTCGTCGCCACCGAGCACTCGCTCGGCGAACGCCGCATCGAGGGCCGCCCGCTCACCCAGGGCACGCGCGCGCTCTACCTGGCCAGCGAACGCCTCGGCTCCGCGACCGTCGCCGTCTCCGCCGCCGTCGCCGGGCGGCTGCGCGCCTGGGGCGTGCCGCCGGGCCGCATCCACGTGGTGCCCAACGGCATCGAGGCCGCGCGCTTCCACTACGACCCGGCCGCGCGCGCCGCCGTACGGGAGCGGCTCGGCGTGCCGCCCGAGACCGTGGTGGTGGCCGGGGTGGGGCGGCTCGTGCCGGGCAAGGGCTTCGCGACGCTGGTGCGGGCGCTGGCCGCGCTGCCGCCGGACGCGTGGCTGGTGCTCGCCGGGGACGGGCCCGAGCGTGAGGCGCTGCTGGCGCTGGCGCGGCGGCTCGGGGTGGCGGACCGGATGGTGGTGACCGGCGAGTGGCCCGACGTGCCGGGGCTGCTGTCGGCGGCCGACGTGTTCGTGTCGCCCTCGACGGAGGAGACGTTCGGCCTGGCGGTGCTCGAAGCGCTCGCGGCGGGGCTGCCGGTCCTGCACGTGAGCTGTCCCGCGGTGGACGAGCTGCCGCGGCAGGAGGCGCCGGGCGCGCGGCGGGTCGGGGCGGGGGCCGCCGAACTGGCCCGCGCGCTGCGGACCGAGCTGGGGCTCGGCGTACGCCGGCTGCCGGTCCCGGCCGCCGTGCACCGCTACGACATCGACCACGCCGCCGACCGGCTGCTGACCGTCTACGAGGGGGTGAGCCGGCGGTGAAGGGGGTGCAGGCGGTGGAGGCGGTGAAGGGGAGGCTGGCGTCCGCGCTCCCGCTGCTGCCCCTGTGGGCCGGTCTCGTGTGGCTCGGCGCCGTGGAGCGGGCGCGGAAGGCGGCGCGGCGCCTGCCAGGCCGCGGCAGGCCGTGGACCGCCCCGGCGCTCGGCCTGCTCCTCGGGGTCGCGGCGGGGGCGTCGTACGCGGCGGTGACGGAGCGGGAGTACGCGGCGAGCGGCTTCGCCGTGGTCGCGGCGGCCGAGGGCACCGAGCACGCCGAGGCGGTCGGGATCGCCCAGTCCTACGGGCGCATCGCGACGAGCGACGCCGTGCTGCGCACCGCCCACACCGACGCCGGGGTGGACACCGCCGTGCTGCGGGGGCGGGTCAGCGCCGTCACCTCGCCGGACGCGCCGGTCATCGAGATCACGGGCCGCGCCCCCGACGCGCGGGACGCGGCGCGGGCGGCCAACGCGGTGGCGCGTGCGCTGGCCCGCTACGCGGACGCGGCGGCGGAGGCGACGGGGACCGACGTGCGGCAGATCGCGGAGGCCGTCGCCCCGGCGGAGCCGGTGACGCCCCGGCCGGTGGTCTCGGCGGCCGTCGGCGGCTGCGCGGGCGCGGTGGTCGGCTGCCTGGTGCCGCTGGCGCGGCGGCAGGGCCGTCCCGGCGGCGGGGGCGGCGGTACGGACGCCGGGGACCGTCCGCCCCTGCCCGCGCAGCCGGGGAGCGCGCTGCCGGAGGAGCCGGTGCGGCTGACGGCGTGACGGCGGGCGGGTGCCGACGCGGCCTCCGCCCCCGTCCGCGTTCCCGTCCACCGGTACTCGATCACCCCCGCCGGGGCGCGAACGCGGAAGGGGACGACGGGCGCGTCCGGCGACCTCCCGCCAGGAGCCCCAGGCGAACAGGGCAGGCGGCAGGAACGCCAGCGCCACTCCTGCGCCTGGTCGTGGCGGGACCTGGTCGGCCGGACAGTGGTTGCCGACATCGCGGATGACGACGTCGGGGAACGCCCGGACGACGCCACTCAGCACGAACAGGACGCCCACGACGGACAGCCGATCCCGTCCGGACCGCCCGTGCCGGTGGGGAAGCCGCCCGGCCTTCCCGGTCCGGCGAAGGACGCGGCCCGTGCCGCCCGGCACCGGTCGGCCATCTGCGCGCGGCGCGGTGGTCAGCGGCCGGGGAACGCGCCGCCGTCCACGCGGATCACCTGCGCCGTGACGTGCGACGCGGCGTGCGAGGCCAGCCAGTGCAGCGTCTGCGCGACATCGCCCGGATGCCCCGCGCGGCCGTCCAGCGTCTCCCCGATCCGCTGCGCCCGCCGCTCCGGCGGCATGCTCTCCCCGAAGAACTCGGTGTCCTCGACATAGCCGGGCGCCACCACGTTCACCGTCACACCGCGCGGCCCCAGCTCGGCGGCGAGGGCCAGCGCGTACGGGTGCAGTGCCGCCTTCGCGCCCGCGTAGGCGGCGCTGCCGCTGCCGCGGAAGGCGGCGATCGAGGAGACGAACAGCAGCCGCCCGCCCGGGGACGCGAGCCGGTCCTTCAGCGCCTCGGTCAGCAGGACGGCGGTCAGGACGTTGCCGCGGAAGGCCGTCGTCCAGGCGTGGGCCGTCCTGGTCAGCGCGTCGGCGCCCTCGCCGGGCCCCGGCTCCAGGGCACCGCTGCCGCCCGCCGCGTGCACCAGCACGTCCACGGCGCCGAACCTGTCCGCGACGAACGCCGCCACCCGCGCCGCGCCCTCGGGACCGCCGAGGTCGGCCGGGCAGGCGACCGCGCCGTCCACCGCCTCCGCCGCGCGGGACAGCGCGCCCGCCCTGCGGCCGACGAGGACGCACGTGTCGCCTTCACGGGCGAAGGCGTGTGCCGTCGCCAGGCCGATCCCGGTCCCGCCGCCGCTGATCACCACTGTCCGTCCCGCCATGACCGGGACGTTATCCGGTCACCGGGGGACCCGCCATGTGAGGGTCGTGCCCCTGCCGTCAGGTCCCGGGGCGACCCACGCGTCACCGCCGAGGGTGAGGGCGCGGTCCCGCAGGTTCCGCAGGCCGCTGCGGCGTTTCTGCTCCGGCGCGATGCCCACGCCGTCGTCGGTGACCGTGAGGGTCACGGCGGGCCGGTCGTCCGGCAGCGGGGCGATCGCGTCGACCGTGACGTCCACCCGGGACGCGCGGGCGTGCCGGGCGGCGTTGGACAGGCCCTCGCGCAGCGCCGCGATCAGCTGCGCCTCGACCGGGGCGGGGACCAGGGCGTCGACCGGGCCCGCGAAGGACACCGAGGGGGCGAAGCCCAGGGTTTCGGCCGCCGCGCCCGTCTCGCGCAGGACGCGGGTGCGCAGCCCGCTCGGCGTCTCGTCGGGCGACTGCTGGAGGGCGAAGATCGCGGTGCGGATCTCCTGGATCGTGGCGTCCAGCTCCCGGATCGCGGTCTCCAGGCGGTCGGCGGCCTCGGGCACGGCGCGGCCCGCGCCCTCCAGCACCATGCCGACGGCGAACAGCCGCTGGATCACGAGGTCGTGCAGGTCGCGCGCGATGCGGTTGCGGTCCTCCAGCACGGCCAGCTGCTCGCGGTCGCGGCGGGCGCGGGCGAGCAGCAGCGCGAGCGCGGCCTGCTGGGCGAACTGGGTGGTCATCGCACGTTCCGGCACGCTGAACGGCGGCGCGCCCGGCGTGCGGGTGAGGGCGAGGGCGCCGAGGACGGTCCCGTCGCTCGCCAGGGGCAGCAGCAGGGCGGGGCCGAGCCCGATCGCCGCCCGGTCGGCGTCGATCCTGGGGTCGCCCGCCGGGTCCTCGATGTCGAGCGGCTCGCCCGCCAGGACCTGCCGGACGGCCAGGGCGTGGCCGGGGATGACGGCGCCGATCAGCTCGAGGGGCGCGTCGGCGCTGGCGGCCACGACGCGGAGGTCCCGGTCCTCGGTCGGTTCGAGTACGGCGCCGGTCGCGGCGGAGGCCAGCCTGCGGGCCTGCTCGGCGACGACGGTCAGGGCGTCGACCTCCTCGTCGGCCAGCAGCGCGGTGGACAGTTCGAGGCTGCTGTCCATCCAGCGGGACTGCGTGCGGACGGCGGCGTGCAGCCGCGCGTTGCCGAGCGCGATGCCCGCCTCGGTCGTCAGGATGCGCAGCAGCTGCCGGTCCTCGGCGGTGAACGGGCGGCCGTCCGCGCGGTCGGCGACCTGGAGCGCGCCGAATTTGGCGCCGTGCACCAGGAGGGGGACGTGCAGGATGCCGGGCGAACGGGGGGACGTGCCGTCGAGCAGGGCGCGGACGAGCCGTTCGGGGGAGGGGCCCGTGCCGTGGGTGACGAGGTGGCCGATGCCGTTGCCGTCCTCGTTGAGCACGGCGAGGGCGGCGTACCGGGCGCCGGTCAGCTCGGCGGCGGTCCGCACCGTGTGGTCGAGCACGGCGGCGGGCTCGGTGTCGCCGCCGATGAACTCCATGGCCCTGAGCAGCCTGGGGATCGGTATCCGCTGCCGCATGACAGCGAGCGTAATCAATCGGACAGAAGGGCGAAAGTCGGGATTTCCCGGGCGGGTGCGGTGGGGGGTGTCCCCGCCTCGGCCGCCCGTTCGCGGAGCAGGAGCCGGCGGAACGGCCCCTCGGCGGCGGCCAGGCCGGCGTACGGGCCGCGCTGGACGATCCGGCCGTGGTCCATGACCAGCACCTCGTCCACGGCGTCGAGTCCGGTGAGGCGGTGGGTGATCAGCAGGGCGGCGCGGCCCTCCGTGGCGGCGAGCAGGTCGTGGGTCAGGGCGTCGGCGGTGGGCAGGTCCAGGTGCTCGGCCGGCTCGTCGAGGATCAGGACGGGGAAGTCGGCGAGCAGGGCGCGGGCCAGGGCGAGGCGCTGGCGCTGGCCGCCGGAGAGGCGTGCGCCGTGTTCGCCGACGGGGGTGTCGAGGCCGCCGGGCAGTTCGTCCACCCAGTCGAGGAGGCGGGCGGCGGCCAGCGCGTCGCGCAGGGCGGCGTCGTCGGCGCCGGGGGCGGCGAGCCTGAGGTTCTCCCTGAGGGTGCTGTCGAAGAGGTGGGCGTCCTGGGCGCACAGGCCGACGAGGCGGCGCACGGCGTCGCCGTCCAGGTCGGCGGCGTCGGTGCCGCCCAGGGTGTAGCTGCCGCCGGTCCGGTCGAGGAAGCGCAGCAGGCAGTGGGCGAGCGTGGTCTTGCCCGCGCCGGAAGGGCCGACGACCGCGATGCGGCGGCCTGGGGTGAGGTCGAGGTCCACGCCGTCGAGGGCCGGGACGGCCGCCTCCGCGTGGCGGGCGGTCAGGCCGCGCACGGTGAGGGGGAACGGGCTGTCGGGTGCCGGCGCCGGGTGCTCGGGCTCCTGCACGGGGGCGGGCGCGTCGAGCACGTCCAGCAGGCGTTCGGCGGAACGGCGGGCCCGCTGCCGGTATGCGACGGCGAGCGGCAGGCCCGCCACTGCCTCGAACGCGGCGAGCGGGGTGAGGACGAGTGTCGCCAGCCAGACGCCCGGCTCGGCGGGGACGGCGGCCCAGGCGACCGCGGTGACGGTCAGTCCGCTGATCAGGGCGAGCAGCCCGCCGCCCAGGGCCTGGGCGGCGGCCGAGCGTGCCGCCAGCCGGGTCAGGCGCCCGTCGGCGGCGGCGACGGCGGCCTGGCGCGCGGGCAGGGCGCCGGCGACGGTCAGCTCGTCCGTGCCGGTGAGCAGGTCCACGGTCGCCGTGGCCAGTTCGCCGCGCGCGGGGGCGAGGCGGCGTTCCGTCCGGCGGGCGACGCGGCCGGTCAGCAGGGGGACGCCCGCGCCCGCCGCGAGCAGCCCGGCGGCGAGGACGGCACCGGCGGCAGGCAGCAGCCAGCCGGTGAACAGGACGGCGGCCGCGCTGACGGTGACCGCGCCCGCCAGCGGGAGCAGCCAGCGCAGGAAGTAGTCCTGGAGCGCGTCCACATCGGCGACGAGCCGGGAGAGCAGGTCGCCGCGCCGGGTGCGGCCGAGGCCCGCGGGGGCCAGCCGCTCCAGCCGCCGGTAGACGGTGACGCGCAGCCCGGCGAGGACGCGCAGCACGGCGTCATGGCTGAGCAGCCGCTCCGCGTAGCGGAACGCGGCGCGGCCGATGCCGAACGCGCGGGTCGCCGTGACGGCGACCAGCAGGTAGAGGACGGGCGGCTGCTCCGACGCGCGGGAGATCAGCCAGCCCGAGGTGGCCATCAGGCCGACGGCGCTCGCCAGCGCCAGCGCGCCCAGCAGGGCGGCTAGGCCGAGCCGTCCCGCGTGGGGGGCGCCCGCCGCGCGGACCCAGCGGAGCGGCGAGGCGGCCCGCGCGGTCGCGTCCTCGGTGGCGCTCACGGCTGTCAGATGCCCCGGGTCTGCCGGGTCTGCCGTGCCGTCCCGGTCCGCCGGGGCGGCCGGGCGGGGCTCACCACGGGCCGCCGCGTCGGCCGGGACGCCGGGTATGCGGCCGTTGGGGTGGGTTGGTTTCACGTGAAACACCCGATCGGCGGCGGCGAGCAGCGCGGGCCGGTGGGTGACCAGCACGGTGGTGCGGCCCGCCGCCAGCCGCCGGATCGCCGCGACGACCTCGGCCTCGGTGTCGCCGTCGAGCGCCGCCGTGGGCTCGTCCAGCAGCAGGACCGGCCGGTCGGCGAGGAACGCGCGGGCCAGCGCGACCCGGCGGCGCTGACCGGCGGACAGCCCGGCGCCGCCCTCCCCCAGCCGCCGCGCCGGGTCGAGATCGCCGGCCGCCGCCTGCCGCAGCGCCTCGGCCACCGACCGGTCGTCCGCGTCGGGGCGGGCCAGGCGCACGTTGTCCGCGACCGTCCCGGCGAACAGGTGCGGGTGCTGGGGCACCCACGCGATGCGCCGGTGCCAGTCCGCCCGGTCGTACGCCGCGAGGTCCCGGCCGTCGAGCAGGACGCGCCCCGACGTGGGGCGTACCAGGCCGAGCACGGCGGCCAGCAGCGTGGACTTGCCGCCGCCCGAGGGGCCGGTCAGCGCCACCGTCTCGCCCGGCGCGAGCTTCAGGCTGACGGGGGCGAGCGCGTCGGCGTCCCGGCCCGGGTAGCGGACGGCCAGCCGGTCGAGGGTGAGGGTCGCGCCGTCCGGCACCGGCGCCGTACCGGTGGCCGGGGGCTCGGTCTCCAGCAGCGCGAAGACCTCGTCGGCGGCCGACAGCCCCTCCTGCGCGGCGTGGAACTGCGCGCCGACCTGCCGCAGCGGCAGGTACGCCTCCGGGGCCAGGATCAGCACGACGAGGCCGGTGTAGAGGTCGAGTTCGCCCGACACCAGGCGCATGCCGATGCTCACCGCGACCAGCGCGACCGAGATCGTGGCGAGCAGTTCGAGGGCGAAGGAGGAGAGGAACGCGATCCGCAGCGTCCGCAGGGTGGAGCGCCGGTAGTCGTCGGTGATGGCCCGGATGTTGGCGGCCTGGGCCTTGGCGCGGCCGAAGACCTTCAGCGTGCCGAGCCCGCCGACCACGTCGAGGAAGTGGCCGCCGAGCCGCGTGAGCTGCCGCCACTGCCGGTCGGTGTGCGCCTGGGTGGCCCAGCCGATCAGGGCCATGAACAGCGGGATCAGCGGCAGCGTGGCGGCGATGGTGGCCGCCGACACCCAGTCGTCGGTGACGATCCGCGCCAGCACCGCGACCGGGACGACGGCGGCGAGCCCCAGCTGCGGCAGGTAGCGGGCGAAGTAGCCGTCCAGGGCGTCGATGCCGCGGGTGGCGAGGGTGGCCAGCTCGCCCGTCGACCGCCCGCCGCGCTCCGGCAGCCGCCCGGCGTGGGCCAGCAGCCGCAGCCGCAGCTCGGACTTCACCGCGGCGGCCGACCGGTGCGCGGCCAGCTCGGTGAGGTACGCCACCAGGCCGCGCCCGGCGGCCGTGGCGGCGAGCAGGAGCAGCGGGGTGCGCAGCTCGCCGAGGTCGAGTCCCCGGGTGAACGCGTCGGTGACGATTCCGGCGATCAGCACGGCCTGGCCGATGACCAGGCCCGCGTTCGCCAGGCCGAGCGCCACCGAGGCGGCGAGAAAGCCGCGGGTGGCCCGTGCGTACCGCAGGAGGCGGGGGTCGATGGGCTTCATGTCCGGTCAGCCTTCGTGAGGTGAGCAGGGACGAGCGGGAGTCACGGCGCGATGTGCTGCGTGCCGACGCGCTTGCGGAAGACCCAGTAGGTCCAGCCCTGGTAGAGGACGACCACCGGGGTGGCGAGCACGGCGCACCAGGTCATGATCTTCAGCGTGTACGGGGCGGAGGCCGCGTTCTCCACCGTCAGGCTCCACGCGGGGTCGGTCGAGGAGGGCATGACGTCGGGGAAGAGGGCGAGGAAGAGCGTCGCCACCGTGGCCACCACCAGCAGACCCGAGAAGATGAACGCCCAGCCCTCGCGCCCGGCCGCGTTCGCCGCCAGCGCGGCGGCCAGGGCCGCGACGGCGACGGCCACGGCGGCGAGGCTGCGGACGTTGCCGCTGTCGCCCTGCGTCCACAGCAGGCAGGCGCCCGCGACGACGGCGGTCGCGATGCCGAGCCCGCCCGCCGCGCGGCGCGCCCGCAGCCGTATGTCGCCGGTGGTCTTCAGCGCCGCGAAGACCGCGCCGTGGAAGGTGAAGAGGAGCAGGGTCGCGAGGCCGCCGAGCAGCGCGTACGGGCCGAGCAGGTCGGTGAGGCCGCCCGTCATCTCGTGGTCCGCGTCGATGGGCACGCCGCGCACGATGTTGGCGAAGGCCAGGCCCCACAGGAACGCGACGACGAGCGAGCACCAGAAGATGGCGCGTTCCCAGTTGCGCTGCCAGCTCTCCGAGGACCGCTTGGCCCGGTACTCGAAGGCCACGCCGCGCACGATCAGCGCGACCAGGATCAGCAGCAGCGGCAGGTAGAAGCCGGAGAACAGCGTGGCGTACCAGTCGGGGAAGGCCGCGAAGGTCGCGCCGCCCGCCGAGAGGAGCCAGACCTCGTTCCCGTCCCAGACGGGGCCGATGGTGTTGATCAGGACGCGCCGCTCGGCGCGGTCGCGGGCCAGGGTGCCGCTGAGCACGCCGATGCCGAAGTCGAAGCCCTCCAGGAAGAAGTAGCCGACCCACAGCGTGGCGATGATGACGAACCAGATGTCGTGAAGTTCCATCGCGCGCTCCTAGTACGAGAACGCCATCGGGCGGTCGGCGGTGTCGTCGCCGCCGATCCGGCTGGGCGGATTGAGATCGGACTCGGTCAGCTCGGGCGGCCCCGCCTTGGCGTACTTGACCATCAGCCGGACCTCGATGACGGCGAGGACGGCGTACAGGGTGGTGAAGGTCAGCAGCGAGATCAGCACCTCGGCCTGCGACACACCGGGCGAGACGGCGTCCGAGGTGCGCAGCAGCCCGAAGACCACCCAGGGCTGGCGGCCGGTCTCGGTGAAGATCCAGCCCCAGGCGTTCGCGATGAGGGGGAACAGCATGGTCAGCAGGGCGATCCGCCAGTACAGGGCGGTCAGCGCGGGGCCCAGTTCCCGGTCGCGGGTGAGGGCGAGGCGCGGCCGTTCGTCCTCGGTGGTGCGCAGCCGCTCCGACAGCCACAGCTTCCTGCGGGTGAGCCACAGGCCGATGCCGCCGAGCGTGGCCGACGCCATGCCGAAGCCAATCATCCAGCGGAAGCTCCAGTAGGCCACCGGGATGTTGGGGCGGTAGTCGCCGGGGCCGTACAGCTCCTGCATGGCCTCGTTGGTGTCGTTGATGCCGGGGACGGCCTCGGTGAAGTTGTCGTGGGCGAGGAAGGACAGCAGCCCCGGCACCTCGACGGTCACCGTGTTGTGGCCCTTGTCCACGTCGCCGACCGCGAAGAGGGAGAACGGCGCGGGCGCCTCGGTGTCCCACAGCGCCTCGGCGGCGGCCATCTTCATCGGCTGCTGCTCGTACATGATCTTGCCGAGCCGGTCGCCGGTGAAGGCGGTCAGCAGTCCCGCGGCGACCATGGTGATCAGCCCGAGCCGCAGCGAGGTGCGCATGACGGCGACGTGCTTGCGGCGCATCAGGTGGTAGGCGGCTATGCCGACCATGAACGCGCCGCCGGTGAGGAACGCGGCGGTGATGGTGTGGAAGAACTGGGCGACCGCGGTGTTCTGTGTCAGGACGGCGAAGAAGTCGGTCAGCTGCGCGCGGCCCGTCTCCTCGTCGATCCGGTAGCCCACCGGGTGCTGCATCCAGGAGTTCGCGGCGAGGATGAAGTACGCCGAGAGCACGGTGCCGACCGCGACGGTCCAGATGGTGGCCAGGTGCAGCTTGGGCGGGAGCTTGTCCCAGCCGAAGATCCACAGGCCGATGAAGGTGGACTCGAAGAAGAAGGCGATCAGCGCCTCGAACGCCAGCGGGGCGCCGAAGACGTCGCCCACGAAGCGCGAGTAGTCGGACCAGTTCATGCCGAACTGGAACTCCTGGACGATGCCCGTCACCACGCCCATGGCGATGTTGATCAGGAAGAGCTTGCCCCAGAACTTCGTCGCCTTGAGGTACTTCTCCTTGCCCGTCCTGACCCAGGCGGTCTGGAGGCCGGCCGTCAGGGCGGCGAGGGAGATCGTCAGGGGGACGAAGAGGAAGTGGTAGACGGTCGTGATGCCGAACTGCCACCGCGCCAGGGTCTCCGGGGCGAGTGCGAGGTCCACGTCGGTTCCCTTCCGCGGGTCTGCGGGTGAGATCTTGTGAACGTATTCACATTCACAAGCTCCATTATGCCCCCGCCCCCCGCGACCGATTCGCGGGGGGTCCGCCCCACTCGTCCCGCCCCTCGCTAGGCCCGCAGCGCGGGGTGCGCGGCGAGGAACTCACCGGCCACCCGCAGCACGATGTCGTTCGCCTCCGGCTCCGCCACCGTGATCCGCACCCCCTCCCCGAGGAACGGCCGCACCGTCACGCCCGCCGCCTCGCACGCCCCGGCGAACGCCGCCGTCTCCGCGCCGAGCCGCAGCCACACGAAGTTCGCCTGCGAGGGCGCCACGCGCCAGCCCTGCCCGCGCAGCGCGTCCGACACCCGGGTCCGCTCCGCGACCAGCGCGTCCACCCGTTCCAGCAGCGCCTCCTCGGCCCGCAGCGAGGCGATGGCCGCGTTCTGCGCGATCTGGCTCACGCCGAACGGCACGGCCGTCTTCCGCAGCGCCGCCGCCACCGGCTCGTGCGCCACCGCGAAGCCGACCCGCAGGCCCGCCAGCCCGTACGCCTTGGAGAACGTCCGCAGCACGCAGACGTTCGGCCGCTCCCGGTAGACGTCGATGCCGTCCGCCACCTCCGGGTCCCGGCTGAACTCGCGGTACGCCTCGTCCAGCACGACCAGGACGTCCTGGGGCACGCGGTCGAGGAAGCGCTCCAGGTCGGCGCGGCGCACCGGGACGCCCGTGGGGTTGTTCGGCATGCAGACGAAGACGAGGCGCGTCCTGGGCGTGATCGCGTCCGCCATGGCCGGCAGGTCGTGCTCCTCGTCGGCGGTCAGCGGGACGCGCACCGAGGTGGCCCCGGAGATCTGCGTGATGATCGGATAGGCCTCGAAGGACCGCCAGGCGTAGAGCACCTCGTCGCCGGGACCCGCCGTCGACTGCACGAGCTGCTGGGCGACGCCGACAGAGCCGGTGCCGGTCGCGATGTGGCTCACCGGGACGCCGAACCGCGCCGCCAGCTCGGCCGTCAGCGCGGCGCAGGCGAGGTCCGGGTAGCGGTTGAGCGTCCCGGCGGCCGCGATCGCGGTCTCCAGCACGCCGGGGAGCGGGGGGTACGGGTTCTCGTTGGAGGACAGCTTGAAGGTCACCGGGCCGCCGTCGGCCGGCTTGCCCGGCACGTAGGCCGGGATGCCGTCCAGCGCGGGGCGCAGCCGGGGTCCTTCGCCCGGCCGCGCGAGGGGCTCCTGAGAGGATGAGGTCGTCACCCGGCCCACCCTAAGAGGCGTACGTCCCCCGTCACCTCGGGGCGTATTCCGGTGCGACAGGGGCGCGCGGTCGGGGCGTGCGCCGGTGGCCCGCGCCGTGGCGCGCTGCCCCCGTGAGGGTGAGGCCCGAGGCGTTGAATTCACCACTTGCCCCACAGGCAAACCCGCTCTCACCCTGCGGAACAGCTCTCCGCGCGGCCGGAGACACGCAGAAACGCAGGCGAGGGCGGCGTTCCAGCATGCAGAAACGTGACATCGCTCCGCCGTCCACATGCCGCACCGCCCCTCCCCGTCCGGGCCTACCATCAGGTCGCCATGACAGCAGCGAAGCATCAGGTGACCCGGACCGCCGGCCGCAGGACGAGCGGACAACGGGCGGGCATCCGGGACGTCGCCGCAGCCGCCGGTGTCTCGATCACCACGGTGTCCGACGCGCTCAACGGCAAGGGGCGGCTCCCGGACGCGACCCGCCGGCACGTGCGCTCCGTCGCCGACCGCCTCGGCTACCGCCCGTCGGCGGCGGCACGCACCCTGCGGACCGGCAAATCGGGACTGATCGGACTCACCGTCACCACCTACGGCGAAGAACCGTTCACTTTCACGGAGTTCGCCTACTTCGCCGAGATGGCCCGCGCCGCGACCTCCGCCGCGCTCGCCCGCGGCTACGCCCTGGTCATCCTCCCGGCCACCTCCCAGCACCGCGAATTCGACGTCTGGTCCAACGTCGCCCTCGACGGCACCGTCGTGATCGACCCGTCCGACCACGACCCCGTCGTCACCGAACTGGTCCGCCAGGGCATCCCCGTGGTCTCCGACGGCCGCCCGGGCGGGAGCCTCCCCGTCACCGCCTGGGTGGACAACGACCACGAGGCGGCCGTGGCGGGCCTCCTCGACCACCTCGCGTCCGGCGGCGCCCGCCGCATCGGCCTGCTCACCGGCACCAGCACCGACACGTACACCCGCCTGTCCACCACCGCCTACCTCAACTGGTGCGAGCGCAACGGCCAGGCGCCCGTCTACGAGGCCTACCCCGCGCACGACCCCTGCGCGGGCGCCGTCGCCGCCGACCGCCTCCTCGCACGCCCCGACCGCCCCGACGCCGTCTACGGCCTCTTCGACCCCAACGGCACCGACCTCCTCGCCGCCGCCCGCCGCTACGGCCTGCGCGTCCCCGAGGACCTGCTCATCGTCTGCTGCAGCGAGTCCAGCGTCTACGCGGGCACCGAGCCCTCCATCACCACCCTCTCGCTCAAGCCGGGACGCATCGGAACCACCGTCATCCAGCTGCTGATCGACGCCATCGAGAACACCGGCGGCAGGTCCCCCGCCCCCGCCCCGGCCCCCGAGGCCCTGCACCAGGTCATGCCGACCGAGCTGATCGTCCGCGCCTCG
Organism: Streptomyces sp. NPDC049879; assembly: GCF_044461265.1. Taxonomy (NCBI): domain Bacteria; kingdom Bacillati; phylum Actinomycetota; class Actinomycetes; order Kitasatosporales; family Streptomycetaceae; genus Streptomyces; species Streptomyces sp. NPDC049879. The sequence goes on from NZ_JBITKT010000002.1 coordinate 514,582, forward strand.
TCCCAGCGCGCGCCCCTCACCGCGACCGCCGGGCACGGCCGCCTCGCGCAGGCCAGGGTGGCGGCCCCCCGGCAGGCACCCGCCGCCGACCAGTAGATTCCCCGGTACAGGTGTGTCACATCCGGGCACCGGCATTCCTATGATGGGCGAACGGCACCGGGACCGGCCGGTCGGCAGGTCCCCCAGGTGGAGGCGGCGCGTAGTGGTGGTGGAGGGGTCGATGACTCAGGGGGCCGGCGAGGGACCGGGCGACGGGCTGCGCGGCGAGGACGGACCGGCCGCGCCCGGACCCGCGTACACGCCGACGGAGCAGGACCTGCCCGTGATCGAAGGCGCCGGACCGCTGTACGTCGTCGGCGACGTCCACGGCTACCTGGACGAGCTGCGGGCCGCCCTCCGCGAGGCGGGCCTCACCGACGCCGACGACAACTGGGCTGCGGGCAACGCGCGCCTGTGGTTCCTCGGCGACTTCACCGACCGCGGCCCGGACGGCGTCGGCGTGCTCGACCTCGTCATGCGGCTCTCGGCCGAGGCGGCCGCGGCCGGCGGCTACTGCAAGGCGATCCTCGGCAACCACGAGCTGCTCCTGCTCGGCGCCTCCCGCTTCGGCGACGCCCCGGTCGAGTCGGCGGCGGGCACCGCGTCGTTCTCCACCGTCTGGCTGCTCAACGGCGGGCAGCGCTCGGACATGGAGCGCCTGGAGGACCACCACGTGCAGTGGATGTCGCGCCTCGACTCGATGGCGGTCGCCGACGGCTTCCTGCTGGTCCACTCCGACACGACGGCGTACCTGGACTACGGCAGCACGGTCGACGACGTCAACGACGCGATCTGGCAGGCGCTCCAGCGCAACGACGTGGACGAGACGTGGGACCTGTTCCGCAAGTTCACGAAGCGCTTCGCCTTCCGTGACGAGGCCGGGCCGCAGGCGGCGCGGGAGCTGCTCGACACGTTCGGCGGCCGGTGCGTCGTCCACGGCCACAGCCCCATCCCGTACCTCACGGGCGAGGGCGGCGGCGGGGACGGCGGGGAGCAGGCGGACGGCGAGCAGGGCGGCGGGCCGCGCGTGACCGGCCCGTACGTGTACGCGGACTCCCTCGCCATCGCGATGGACGGCGGCGTCACCATGGCCGGAAAACTGCTGGTGACCCCCCTGCCTCTGCCGCAGTAGACCGCGCCGCACTGTACGCGGGACACCCGCCGCCGATCCGCTGTCCGTGCGCATGTACGCGCTTTTCCTGCGGCGGTCTCGCGTACGTGCCTGTTGCGAACGGCCGGTGCCCTCTACGATCGGGCACCCACCCGCTCGCCGCTCACGGACGGGAGACGCCGATGAACAGCGCGGACGGTCTGCCGCCCGAGGACGAGGCCGAGGTCGAACGCGTCCTCGACGAGGCGCTGCGCACGGTGCGCTTCGCCTCGGGGACCGAACCGGCCGAGGCGGAACGGCTGCGCGCCGCCGTCCACGCGGCGCTGCCCGCCGTCGTGGCGGCCGCCGACGACGAGTACCGGCGGTACGCGGCGCTGCGCCGCGCGCACGGGCGCCCGGGTGCGCAGGGCGGCGCGGGGACGGGTACGTGGGCCGTCGTCGTGACGCTTGTGCCGGTGCTCGCGGCGGTCGCGGGTGTGGTGTTCCTGCTGCTGGGGTACGCCCTGGGCCTGGCCGATCCGGAGCCCGCCGTGGCGGGGCGGATGCGGGGCGTGGGCTGGGTGTTCGTCCTGGTGGCGGCGGCCGGGATGCTGGTCGCCGTGGGCGGCCTGGTGGTGGCGGCGGTGCGCAACGGGTCGGCCACAGCGATCCGCGCGTCGTCCGCCGGGGGTGGTGCGGCGGAGGTGGCGGGGGCGCGTGCGGAGTGGCGGCGTGCACTGGTGGAACGGGGGGTGCGGCCCGTACTGGAGGCGGCGCAGCGCGACGGCCAGGGGACGGCGGCCGTAGCGCATCCGCCGCAGGAGAGCGGGTCCAGGATGCGCTTCTCCAGCCCGGACTTCTCCAGTCCCCGCTTCTCCAGCCCAGGCTTCCGGGGACCGGGCGCGCACGGCACGCAGCAGCCGCACGGCGCGGGGGAGGACACGGCGGAGGGTGCGCCGCGCCGGGGGGAGGGCGAGGGGACGGCGGGGCGTCGTTACCTCCACCCCGGCTTCTCCAGCCCCGACTTCACCAGCCCGGCCGAGGGCGGCGACGACCGCTGAGCAACGGCGGCGGCGCCGTCGTCAGGACACGGTGGCGCCGTGCTCGGCGAGGAGTCCCTCGATGACCCGCGCGACGCCGTCCTCCTCGTTCGAGGCCGTACGGCGCGCGGTGGCGGCGAGGACGGCCGGGTGCGCGTTGGCCATCGCGTAGGCGGTGCCGGCCCAGCCGAGCATGTCCAGGTCGTTGGGCATGTCGCCGAATGCCACGACCTCCCCGGGGGCGATGCCGCGGCGTGCGCAGCGCCTGGCGAGCGTGCTGGCCTTGCTGACGCCCGGCGCGCTGATCTCCAGGAGCGCCGTGGGGCTCGACCTGGTGACCTCGCCGTGTCCGCCGGTCACGGTGCGGGCGAGGGCCAGGAAGGCGTCGGGGTCGAGCGCGGGGTGGAAGGCGAGCAGTTTCAGGACGGGGGACGCGGCGTGGTCGTCGCCCTCGTCGGCCAGCAGCCGTTCGACGGGCGCGACCTGGAAGGCGGGTTCGAACTCCAGGGGCGGGTAGTCCGGCTCGTGGTGGAAGCCCGTGGTCCGTTCGACGGCGAAGACGGCGCCGGGCGCGGCGGCCCGGACGGCGGCGGCGATGTCCAGGGCGTTCTCGGGGCGCAGGGGCCGGGTCTCGACGAACGCGCCGCCGCGGTGGAGGTCGACGACGGCGGCGCCGTTGCCGCAGATCGCGATCCCGTGGCCGTGGACGTGCGCGCTGACGACGTCCATCCAGCGCGCGGGGCGGCCGGTCACGAAGATCACCTCCACACCGGCGGCCTCGGCGGCGGCCAGCGCGGCGACGGTCCGGGGCGACACCGTCTTGTCGTCGCGCAGGAGGGTGCCGTCGAGGTCGGTGGCGATCAGGCGGGGCAGCTCCGCGGGGAGGGACACAGTTGTCGAGCATATGCGCGCACATACGTGCGGGACACCGCGCGGATGCGTACGTACCCGGTCGTTGTCGGGAAGGGGCGCCGCGTCGGGGCGCGGAGGGCCTACGCTTGCTGGTCATGGCTGTCACATCCGAGCTGCCGCTCCGGCTGTCCACCGTCATCCTGCCGGTCCACCGCTGGTCGGACGGCGGCCGGAGGACCTGGCAGCGTGCCGAGGAACTGGGTTTCCACACCGCCTACACGTACGACCACCTCTCGTGGCGCACCTTCAGGGACCGCACGTGGTTCGGCGCCCTCCCGACGCTCACGGCCGCCGCCGCGGTGACCGAGCGGATGCGGCTGGGGACGCTCGTCACCTCGCCCAACTTCCGCCATCCCGTGACGCTCGCCAAGGAGCTGATCACCCTCGACGACATCAGCGACGGGCGGATCACCCTGGGCATCGGCGCGGGCGGCACGGGGTACGACGCGACGGCGCTGGGCCACGAGGCGTGGTCGCCGCGTGAGCGCGCCCAGCGGTTCGCCGAGTTCACGCGGCTGCTCGACCGGCTGCTGAGCGAGGGCGGCGCGGGCGGTCCGGCGCGCGGCGTCTCGTACCAGGGCGACTACTACTCGGCGCACGAGGTGCGCACGGTCCCCGGCTGCGTGCAGCGGCCGCGGCTGCCGTTCGCCGTGGCGGCGACCGGGCCGCGCGGGATGCGGCTCGCCGCCAGGCACGGGCAGGCGTGGGTCACGGTCGGCGATCCGGCGGGGTTCGACGGCGGGCGGACGCCGGACGCGCTGGACGCGCTGCGCCGCCAGGTGGAGCGGCTGGACGCGGTGTGCGAGGAGGCGGGGCGCGAACCGGCGACGCTGGGGCGGGTCCTGCTGCACTCGGGGCCGGGGGACGAGAAGGGCACGCTGTCGTCGGTCGGCGCGTTCGTGGACTACGCGGGGGCGGTGGCGGCGCTCGGCTTCACCGAGCTGGTGCTGCACTGGCCGGTGGAGGACTCGGTCTTCGCGGGCGACGTCGAGGTGTTCGAACGCATCGCCACGGAGGGTCTGGCCCAGCTGGCGGCCTGATCCGGGACGCGCCCGGCTCGCCCGGGGGGCGTGCCCGGGAGCGAACGACCAAAGAGAGCCGGGCATCAGACCAAAGTGGGACGCGGGGCGCTCCCGGGCGGCACTAGCGTCAGCAGGGTGAGCGGAGACAGCACGCACGGCAGCGTGATTCGGACCGAGGGCCTGACGAAGCGGTATCCACGGGTGACCGCGCTCGACGGGCTGACCGTGGACATAGGCCCGGGGGTCACCGGCCTGATCGGGTCGAACGGGGCGGGCAAGTCCACCCTGATCAAACTCCTGCTGGGGCTCGCCCCGGCCACCGAGGGCAGCGCCACCGTGCTCGGTCTCGACGCCGCGGCCGAGGGCGCCGCGATCCGGGAGCGCGTCGGCTACATGCCGGAGCACGACTGCCTGCCCGCCGACGTGTCGGCCACCGAGTTCGTGGTCCACATGGCCCGGATGTCGGGCCTGCCGCGCACGGCGGCGCGCGAGCGCACGGCCGACACGCTGCGGCACGTCGGCCTGCACGAGGAGCGCTACCGCCCCATGGGCGGCTACTCGACGGGCATGAAGCAGCGCGTGAAGCTGGCCCAGGCCCTGGTGCACGACCCGAGTCTCGTCCTCCTCGACGAGCCGACCAACGGGCTCGACCCGGCGGGCCGGGACGAGATGCTCGGCCTGATCCGCCGCGTGCACGCCGACTTCGGCATATCGGTCCTGGTGACCTCGCACCTGCTCGGCGAACTGGAGCGCACCAGCGACCACATCGTCGTCATCGACGGCGGCCGCCTCCTGCGCTCGCAGACCACCGCCAGCTTCACCGAGGTGACCACCGCGCTCGCGGTCGAGGTCACCGACAGCGACAGCCACCCGCACGGTGCCGACGCGGTACGGGCCGCCCTGGCCGAGGCGGGCGTCACCGCCGCCCCAGCCGGGGGACGGCTGCTGGAGATCGAGGTGGACGGCGACGCCGTGTACGACGTCGTCAGGGACACCGTCGCCGAGCTCGGCCTCGGCCTGGTCCGGATGGAACAGCGCCGCCACCGCATCGCCGAGGTCTTCGAGGAGGCCACGTCATGACGACCCCGGGACAGGCGGCCGACGCCCGCATCCACGACATCGGGTACCGGCGGTACGAGGGGACGCGCCTCGGCGCGCGCTACGCCCGCTGGTCATTGCTCGTCCACTCCCTGCGCGGGGCGTACGGGCTCGGCCGCTCCGCGCGGTCCAAGGTCCTGCCCTGGGGCCTGTTCGCCGTGATGGCGCTGCCCGCGATCGTCATGGTGGCGGTCGCCTCGACCGCCGGCACGGACGAGCTGCTGATCGAGCACACGCGGTACGCCCTGGAGATGGAGCCGATCGTCGTCCTCTTCCTGGCGATGGCCGCGCCCCAGCTGGTCTCGCTGGACCTGCGGTTCAAGACGATGCCGCTCTACTTCTCCCGGCCCATCTCCCGCACGGACTACGTCACGGCGAAGTACGCGGCGCTCGCCGCCGCGCTCTTCCTGTTCACCGCCGTGCCGCTGACCGTCTCCTACGCGGGCGGGCTCCTCGCCGAGCTGGGCTTCGCCGACCAGACCAGCGGCTACCTCAGGGGGCTGGTCGCGACGGCGGTCCTGTCGGTGCTGTACGCGGGCATCGCCCTGCTGGTCGCCTCGTTCACCCCCAAGCGCGGGTTCGGTGTCGCGGCCGTCATCGGCGTGCTGACCATCCCGGGCTTCGCGGTGTTCCCGCTGCAGAGCCTGATGGAGACGCAGGGCTCGGAGGACGCGATCGGCTGGCTCGGCCTCTTCTCACCCGCCTCCCTGGTGGACGGCCTCCAGGGCGTGTTCCTCGGCGGCTCCACCGCGTTCCCGGCGGACGTCGAACCGACCGCGCTCCAGGGCGTGGTCTACCTGCTGGCCGTCGCGGGGCTCGTGGCGCTGTGCCTGCTGCTCCTGCTGCGCCGCTACCGGAAGGCCGGGATCTGACCATGACCACCATCGAGATCACCAAGGCCTCCCGCTGGTTCGGCAACGTGGTCGCCGTCAACGACGTGACCATGGCCATCGGGCCGGGGGTGACCGGGCTGCTCGGCCCCAACGGCGCGGGCAAGTCCACGCTCATCCACATGATGAGCGGCTTCCTCGCCCCCTCGGCGGGCACGGTCACGCTGGACGGCGCCCCGATCTGGCGCAACGAGCCGGTCTACCGCCACATCGGGCTCGTCCCCGAACGCGAGGGCATGTACGACTACCTGACCGGTGGGGAGTTCGTGCTCGCCAACGCCGAGCTGCACGGGCTGCCCGATCCGGCCGCCGCCGCGCGGGAGGCCCTTGCCACCGTGGACATGACGGACGCGGCCGACCGCCGCATCTCGACCTACAGCAAGGGCATGCGGCAGCGCGTGAAGATGGCCTCCGCGCTCGTGCACCAGCCGTCCGTGCTGCTGCTCGACGAGCCGTTCAACGGCATGGACCCCCGGCAGCGCATGCAGCTGATGACCCTGCTCCGGCGGATGGGCGAGGAGGGCAGGACGGTCCTGTTCTCCTCGCACATCCTGGAGGAGGTCGAGCAGCTCGCGGGGCACATCGAGGTGATCGTCGCGGGACGCCACGCGGCGTCGGGCGACTTCCGGCGCATCCGGCGCCTGATGACCGACCGGCCGCACCAGTACCTCATCCGGTCGAGCGACGACCGTGCGCTGGCCGCCGCGCTGATAGGCGACCCCTCCACGACGTCCATCGAGGTGGACGCGGCGGAGCGGGCGCTGCGGGTGCAGGCGCACGACTTCGCCCGCTTCACCACCGAACTGCCCCGGCTCGCCAGGGACCGCGGGATCAGGCTGCTCACGGTCTCCCCGTCGGACGAGTCCCTGGAAAGCGTCTTCTCCTACCTGATCAGCGCGTGAGGAGCCCTGCCGTGTACAACGAGACCGTCGCCCGGCTCACCTACCGGGCCCTGCTGGGCCGCAGGCGCGCCATCCTCCTCGGCATCCTGCCCGCGCTGCTGATCCTGATCGCCGTCCTGGTCCGCGCCATCGGCGGCGCCGACGACCGGGTGGCGGAGGACGTGCTGGGCGGCTTCGCCCTCGCCGCGATGGTGCCGCTGATCGGCGTCATCGCAGGTACGGGCGCCATCGCCCCCGAGATCGACGACGGATCGATCGTCTACCTGCTGGCCAAGCCGCTGCCGCGCCGGACCGTCATCCTGACGAAGCTGTGGGTCGCGATCTCCGTGACCGTCGTCTTCACCACCATCCCGGTGCTGGTCGCCGGGATGATCATGAACGGGAACAGCCAGCAGATAGCGGGCGCCTACACGCTGGCGGCGGCCGTCGCCTCGGTCGCGTACAGCGCCGTGTTCCTGCTGCTGGGGACCGTCTCGCGGAACGCGGTGGTGTTCGGCCTCATCTACTCCCTCGTCTGGGAGGCGCTGTTCGGCAGCATCGTGCCCGGCGCGAGGACGCTGAGCATCCAGCAGTGGTCCCTGTCCCTGGCCGAACAGGTCGCGGCCGACGGCACCGGCATAGCCTCCGACGTGGCCCTGCCGACCGCCGTGATCCTGCTGGCCGCCGTCACGGTCCTCGGCACCTGGTACGCGATCCGCCGCCTCAGCGCCCTGACGGTGGCGGCCGACGACTAGACCGGCCACGGGGGCTGGGCGGCGTCCGGGAGGGCGCCGTCCAGGACCGCCAGGTCCAGCCGGGCCAGGCGGGCGGGATCGGCGATCACCTCGTACGCGGCGATCCGGCCGTCCCGCACGGCGAAGATGAGCGCGGCCAGCAGCCGGCCGTCCACCGCCACGACGGCGCCCACCCGTCCGTCGACCAGGGCGGGCTCGGCGTTCCGCGACCGGTGGGCGAGGAGCACGGTCCCCTCCGCGACGGCCCGTGCGCCACGGACCTCGGCGGCCGCGCCGGGCGCCAGCGCCGCGGGGTCGCCGCGGCGCACCACGTCCGGGGCCAGCACCGCGAGCACCGCGTCGAGGTCCCCGGTCCGCGCGGCGGACAGGAAGGCCGAGACAGCCGCGTGCTGCCCGGCCAGCTCGCCCGCCGGGGCCGAGGGCGCGCCGCGCACCTTGGCGCGTGCCCGGCTGGCGAGCTTCTTGGCGGTGACGGGAGTGCGCCCGACGAGGGGCGCGATCTCCCCGAAGGGCACGGCGAACATGTCGTGCAGCACGAAGGCGACGCGTTCGGCGGGGGTGAGCCGGTCCAGGACCACGAGGAGCGCCCTGCTCACCGAGTCGGCCAGCAGCGCCCTGTCAGCCGGGTCCCCCGGCAGGTCCTCACCGGCGGGGCCCGCGACCTGGTCGAACACCCGCTGCTCGGTGAGGTGCTCCCGCCGCGTCCGGCGTGCGCGCAGGACGTCGAGGCAGACGCGGGTGAGCACGGTCCGCAGCCAGCCCGTGAGGTTGTCCACGCCGCTGACGTCGGTCCGGCTCAGCCGCAGCCAGGTCTCCTGCACCGCGTCCTCGGCCTCGGCGACCGAGCCGAGCATCCGGTGGGCGACCGTGAGCAGCGTGCGGCGCCGGGCCTCGAAGCGTGCCGCCAGATCGTCGTGTCCGTCCACAGGTCACCTTTCCTCGCGCCGGGGCGTCAGTGCCCCTGACGAACGAGCCCCCTCCGAGGTGACAGGCGCTCCCATGACATCACCCACATCCTCATCACCCACATCCACGTCGCGCGCATCACAGGCGGCTCAGACAGCACAGGCGGCAGGGCTGCTGCACCTGGACGCGAGTGCCCACCGCTCCGGCGAGTCGGTCAGCAGGCGGCTGACCGCGCTGTTCGCGGAGACCTGGCGTGCCCGGCACGGATCGGGCGCGTACCGGTACCGCGACCTCGCCGCCGATCCCGTCCCTCCGCTGGACACCGCGTACTGCGCGCTGGGACGGCGGCTGGAGCGGGACGGCCTGGTCCCCCTGTCCGGTGTCGCCGCGCGCACCCGCGGCCCCGGGGAGGAACGGGAGTGGGCGCGGACCCGTCCGCTGATCGCGGAGCTGCTCGCGGCCGACATCGTGCTGATCGGCGCCCCGATGTACAACTTCTCGGTATCCGCCCTGCTGAAGGCGTGGATCGACCGGGTCAGCTTCCCCGGCGTCCTCACCGACCCGGACACCGGGGACAGCCTGTTGCGCCGCACGAAGGTCGTGGTGATCGCCTCACGCGGCGGCGCCTACGGCCCCGGCACGCCCCGGGAGTCCTGGGACTTCCAGATCCCGTACCTCCGCGCGTACTTCGGCGACCTGGGCGTGGCGGAGGAGAACACGCGCTTCGTCACCGCCGAGCTGACCCTGGCCGGATTCGCCCCGCACCTGGCCCGCTTCCGCGGCCTGGCGGAGGACTCGCTCGCGGCGGCCAGGGCGGAGGTGACCGCCCTGGCCACGGCGGGCTGACCGGCTGACCGACTGACCGACTGATCGGCCGCCCCCGGCGCGGACGCCGTGCGTCACCGCCCTCGCGCGAGGGCGGCGACCAGGGCGACGGTCCGGTCGAGTTCCTCCTCTGTCGTGAAGTAGTGCGGCGACAGGCGGACGAGCGGGTGCACGCCGCGCTGTTCCGTGTCGAACTGGGTGTGGTGCGGGTGGGTCACCGACACGTTCATGCCCTCCCGGCCGAGTGCGGCGGCGACCTCGGCGGGCGGGATGTCGCCCACCCGGGCCGTCACGATGGCGCACTTCTCGCGCCCCAGGTCGTGCGTCGTGACGCCGGGCAGCTCGTCCAGGGCGTCCCGCAGCCGCGCGCCCAGGGCGACGGCGCGTGCGCCGGTGGCCGCCGGGTCCAGTTCGCGCGCCTGCCGGACGGCCGAGCCGAGCCCGAGGACCGCCGCGTAGTTCATCTCCCAGGTCGCGAAGCGCGTCGCGCCCGGCCGCCAGGTGAAGCCGCGCGCGCCGTCCCAGTCCGCCGACTCGATCTCGGGCAGCACCGGTTCGGTCCGCTCCAGCATCGACGCGGCCACCCACAGGAAGCCGGTGCCGCGCGGCCCCCGCAGGAACTTGCGGCCCGTCGCCGTCAGCATGTCGCAGCCGATCTCCCGCACGTCCACGGGGAACTGGCCCACCGACTGCGTCGCGTCCAGCAGGAACGGCACGCCCGCCGCCCGCGTGATCCGGCCGACCTCCGCCGCCGGGTTGACCAGCCCGCCGCCCGTCGGCACATGGCTGACGCCGACCAGCCGCGTCCGCTCGTCGATCAGCCCGGCGAGCGCCGCGGTGTCCAGCTGCCCGTGCTCGTCGTCCGGCACGACCACCACCTCGACGCCGAGGCGCCGCACGGCGTGCAGGTACATCAGCACGTTGCTGCCGTACTCGGCGCGCCCGGTGAGGACGCGGTCGCCCGGCCGGAAGGTGTGCGTGAGCGAGAGGAACGCCGCCTGCCAGGCGCGCGTGGAGTTGTCGAACAGCGCCACCTCGTCGGCCCGGCCGCCGACCAGCGCCGCGATGTCGTCGTACGTCCGGGCGACGCGCTCCCGCTCCCGGTCGGCCGCCTCGTACCCGCCGATGGCGGCTTCGAGTTCGAGGTGCCCGGTGACCGCGCGCAGCGTGCGCCGGGAGAGGAGCCCGGCCCCGGCGTTGTTGAGATGGACGCGTTCGGCGCAGCCGGGGGTGTCCGCCCTGATGCGCCCGATGTCGAGGGTCGTGTGGTCCATGGGTCAAAGGTGCCGTGGGAGGCGCGTGTTGTACACCAGGGAATCGGGTGTCTCCCGGCTCTTCCGCACGGCACTCTGGTGCCATGGACGAGAAACGGCGCATACGCGTCTCGAAGTACCTCTCCCGCCACCTCAGACACGACCCCGGCCGCATCGGTATCACGCTCGGCCCCCAGGGCTGGACGTCCGTCCCCGCCCTCCTCGACGCGGCCCGCCGCCACGGCTTCCCCGTCACCCCCGCCGAACTGGCCGAGGTCGTCGCGACGGACGACAAGCGCCGCTACGCCCTCGACGGCACCGGCGCCGCCCAGCGCATCCGCGCCAGCCAGGGCCACACCGTCGCCGTCGACCTGGGGCTGCCGCCCGCCGACCCGCCCGCGTACCTCTTCCACGGCACCACGGCCCGCTTCCTGCCCGCGATCCGCGCCGAGGGCCTGCGGCCGATGGCCAGGCACCACGTCCACCTGTCCCCCGACCGGGCGACGGCGACCCGGGTCGGCGCGCGGCGCGGCAGGCCGGTCGTCCTGACGGTGGACAGCGGCGCGATGCACCGGGACGGGCACGTCTTCCGGCTCAGCGACAACGGCGTGTGGCTCGCCGACGCCGTGCCGCCCGCGTACCTCGCCGGGACCGGCTGACGGCGCGTCGGCAACGCCAACTCAGGTTATCCACAGGCGGATCACACAGCCTGTGGACAACTCCCGTCAGACGGACGGCTCCAGCAGCGCCTCGATGACGGCCGCGATGCCGTCCTCGTCATTGCTCCCCGTCACCTCGTCGGCCACCGCGAGGACTTCGGGGTGCGCGTTGCCCATCGCCACACCGTGCGCCGCCCAGCCGAGCATCGACAGGTCGTTGGGCATGTCGCCGAACGCGATGGTGTCCGCCGCCCGTACGCCGAGCCGCCGCGCGGCGAGCGACAGGCCCGTCGCCTTCGACAGACCCAGCGGCAGCATCTCCACAAGGCTGGGGCCCGACACGACGAAGTCCACGACCCCGCCCAGACGTTCGCGCGCCGCGACGGCCAGCGCGTCGTCCCCCAGCACCCCGTGCTGGAGGTACAGCTTGATGACCGGATCGGCGAACAGCCCCTCCCGGTCAGGCACCCCCTCGCGCGGCCCGCCCACCTCGTCGGTGAGGTTCTGCGCCTCCACCGGCTGGAAGCGCCCGTCCATCCTGATCTCGCCGTCCACCCCGTCCGCCGCCGCGGCGACCCCGAGCGGCCCGAGCGCGTCCTCCAGCAGCTCCACCGCGCGCCGCGCCACGGCCCGGTCGAGCGTGACGGACGTCAGCAGCCGGTCCTCGCCCGCGTGGTAGAGCTGCGCGCCCTGCCCGCACACGGCGATGCCCCGGTACCCGAGCGCCCGCAGGATGTCCCGCGTCCACGCGACGCTGCGGCCGGTCGCCACGAGGTGCTCGGCGCCCGCCGCCTGCGCGGCGGCGAGCGCGTCACGGGTGCGCTGCGAGATCGTCCCGTCGCCGCGCAGCAGCGTGCCGTCCAGGTCGGTGGCGACCAGCCGGTACGGGAAGCGCTGCGGGAGACTGCTCCCGGGGCTCAACGGGCGGTGCCGGCGCCGGCGGTCGGCGTGAGGACGTCACGCCCGCCGAGGTACGGACGCAGCGCCTCGGGCACGTGCACCGAGCCGTCCTGCCGCTGGTGGTTCTCCAGCAGCGCGACGATCGTGCGCGGCACGGCGCACAGCGTCCCGTTCAGCGTGGCGAGCGGCCGGACGCCCTTGTCCTTGGTGCGCATCCTGACCTGGAGGCGGCGCGCCTGGAACTCCAGGCAGTTCGACGCGGACGTCAGCTCGCGGTACTTGCCCTGCGTCGGGATCCACGCCTCGCAGTCGAACTTGCGGGACGCCGACGCGCCCAGGTCGCCGCTCGCGACGTCGATCACGCGGAAGGGCAGTTCGAGCGCGGTCAGCCACTCCTTCTCCCACTCCAGCAGCCGCCGGTGCTCGGCCTCCGCCTCCTCGGGCGCGACGTACGAGAACATCTCGACCTTGTCGAACTGGTGCACGCGGAAGATGCCCCGGGTGTCCTTGCCGTACGACCCGGCCTCGCGGCGGAAGCAGGGGGAGAAGCCCGCGTAGCGCAGCGGGAGCTGCTCGGCGGGGATGATCTCGTCCATGTGGTACGCGGCGAGCGGGACCTCGGAGGTGCCGACGAGGTAGAAGTCGTCCTTCTCCAGGTGGTAGACGTCCTGCGCCGCCTGGCCGAGGAAGCCGGTGCCCTCCATGGCGCGCGGCTTGACCAGCGCGGGCGTCAGCATGGGGACGAAGCCGGCCTCCGTGGCGCGGGCGATCGCCGCGTTGACCAAGGCCAGCTCCAGCAGGGCGCCGACGCCGGTGAGGTAGTAGAAGCGCGATCCCGAGACCTTGGCGCCGCGTTCGGTGTCGATGGCGCCGAGGGCGGTGCCCAGCTCCAGGTGGTCGCGCGGGGCGAAGCCCTCGGCGTCGAAGTCGCGGACGGTGCCGTGCGTCTCCAGGACGGCGAAGTCCTCCTCGCCGCCGACCGGGACGTCGGGGTGCACGAGGTTGCCGAGCGCCAGGAGGTGGCGCTGCGTGTCGGCGGCGGCCTCGTCCCGTTCGGCGTCGGCGGCCTTGACGGCGGCGGCCAGCTCGCCCGCGCGCTTGAGCAGCTCGGCCTTCTCCTCGCCCTCGGCGCGCGGGATGCGCTTGCCGAGCTGCTTCTGCTCCGCCCGCAGTTCGTCGAAGCGGGAGGTGGAGGACCGGCGCCGCTCGTCGGCGGAGAGCAGGGCGTCGACGGCGGCGACGTCCTCTCCACGGGCGCGCTGCGAGGCGCGCACTCGGTCGGGGTCCTCACGGAGCAGACGAAGGTCAATCACGGCACCAGGCTACCGGGGTGGCCGAGGGCGGGGGAAACGGCTTCCCCGGAGGAAAAACGAGTCCGTCGCCACGACGCTTCCGAAGAGCTATTTGCCCGTTTTGCCGGGAAAGGCGCTCAGGGAAATCCACAGGTCAGAGCGGTTGTCCACGGAGTTATCCACAGGCTGGGGCGGCTGCCTGTGGACAGCCGGGGAGTTTCTCCGGGGGTGGCGGGGGCGTTGAAGAATTCCCGATTCAAACCCCGTTCATGCTCTCTTCCGGGGGAATCCCGCGCGAATTGCCTCACTCCGCAGAGTTAGGGGTACGCGTCATGGTGACGAAAGTGGTTTCGGCCCCCTGTGGGCGCCTTCGGGGCCGACCGGCCGCTATGTCGTGAATGTCTGGGTGGCCGTATCGACTTGTACACAGCCACCGGGCCGCGCCTGTGGATAACTCGGCCGTTCATCCACAGGCCCGTCCCCAGGCCGCCCCCCGACCTGCCCCGACGCCCTCACGCCCCGCCGTGCCGCCCGTCCAGGCACCGCGTCAGCCAGTCCGCCGACCGCAGGAAATCCTGGTCCGTCGTGCCCGTCCTGATCGTCGGCTCGACATGGTCCGCCCTCGGATACGACCCGAGGTACCTGATGTCCGCGCACAGCCGCTTGAGCCCCATCAGCACCTCCCCGACCCGCCGGTCCGAGACATGCCCCTCGCAGTCCACCGAGAAGCTGTACTGCCCGATGCCCTTGCCGGTCGGCCGCGACTCGATGCGCATCAGGTTCACCCCCGACGCCGCGTACTCCTGGAGCACCTCAAGCAGCGCGCCCGGATGGTCGGCGCGCAGCCACAGCACCACCGACGTCTTGTCCGCCCCCGTGGGCGCCGCCGGACGCGACGGGCGGCCGACGAGGACGAAGCGCGTCGTCGCGTTGTGCGCGTCGTGGATGTCGGTGACCAGCGGCTCCAGCCCGTAGATCGGCGCCGCGAACTCACCGGCGAACGCCGCGTCGTACCGCGCCTCCTGCACCAGCCGCGCCCCGTCCGCGTTCGACGCCGCCGACTCCCACTGCGCCTCCGGCAGGAAACGCGCCAGCCAGTCCCGCACCTGCGGCTGCGCCACCGGGTGCCCGGTGACCGTCTTGATCTCCTCGATCACCGTCCCCGGCCGCACCAGCAGCGCGAACGCGATCGGCAGCAGCACCTCGCGGTAGATCATCAGCTGCCCGCCCGACGCCAGCTCGTCCACCGTCGCCGTGACGCCGCCCTCCACCGAGTTCTCGATCGGCACGAGCGCCGCCGCCGCCTCGCCCGACCGCACGGCGTCCAGCGCGGCCGGCACCGAGATCATCGGCACCAGCTCACGGGTCGCGGCCTCGGGCAGCGTGCGCAGCGCCGCCTCCGTGAACGTCCCCTCGGGGCCCAGATACGCGTAGCGGCTCGCAGCTGTCATGGCGCAACCGTAGCCGCGCCCGCGCGCACCGTGCCCGCCGTCTCAGCTTTCGAGCAGCCGTTGACCCACGTACTCGCCCTGTGCAGCGCCCCCGGGCACGGCGAACAGCGCGCTCGCCTCGTGCCGCACGAACTCCGACAGCGCGTCCCCCCGGTCGAGCTTGCGCTGCACCGGCACGAAGCCCCGCAGCGGGTCCGCCTGCCAGCAGACGAAGAGCAGCCCGGCGTCCGGACTCCCGTCCTCGCGGAAGCCGTCGTGGTACGAGAACGGGCGCCGCAGCATCGCCGCGCCGCCGTTCGTGTCCGGCGAGGTGACGCGTACGTGCGCGTTCGGCGCGATGACGGGCCGCCCGTCGTCGCCGGTGGCGTCCAGGTCGACCGGCGTCGTCTCGCTCCCGCCCGTCAGCGGCGCGCCGTCCGCCAGCCGCCGCCCTATGACGCGCTCCCGCTCCTCGCGCGGCAGGTCCTCCCACGGGTCGAGCAGCATCCGGATGCGGCGCACGACGGCGTACGAGCCGCCCGCCATCCACGCCGGGTCGCCGTCGGCGGGGACGAAGATCCGGGCGTCGAAGTCGTCGTCCGCCGGGTCGGGGTTGTTGGTGCCGTCCACCTGGCCCATGAGGTTGCGCGTCGTCATCGGCCGCGCGGTGGCGCCGGGGCCGCGGTTGAAGCCGCCCATGGTCCAGCGGACCGCCGCCGTGCCCGCGGCGGCGCGCTGGAGCGTGCGCAGGGCGTGGTACGCGACCAGCGCGTCGTCCGCGCCGATCCGCGCCCACAGGTGGCCGTCCGAACGGGCCGGGTCAAGCGCGTCCGCGGAGAAGGCGGGCAGCGGGGCGAGCGCGGCGGGGCGGGCGCCGGTGAGTCCTGTCGCGTCGAAGAAGCCGTGGCCGAAGCCGAACGTCACGGTCAGCGAGGCGGGGCCCGCGTCGCGCGTGACGTCGGTGCCGGACACGGACGCCTCGCCCGCCATCAGCCCGGCGGCCAGCTCGGACCAGCGGCGCAGCAGCGCGGCGGCCTCGCGCCGCCCCGCGCCCGGCACGAGGTCGAAGGCGGTGAGGTGGCCGTGCGCCTGCGTCGGCGTGGTGATGCCGGGCTGGCGCGCGCCGTGGAACGGTACGGCCGCCGCGCCGACCGTGGTCAGCGCCGGTCCCGGCTCGCCGGTGGTGGCGGCGTGGCCGAGGGCGCCGCCGGTGGCACCGAGGGCGACACCGGCGGCGCCCGCGGCGCCGGAGGTGGTGAGGAGGCGGCGGCGGGAGATGTCTGGCATGTCTGTTCTCGCGTTGCTGTGGTTCTTCGCTGGGAAGGGGTGGGGTGGTGCGGGTCGGGTCAGCCGATGGGGACGGTGGCCGTCTCCGTGACCTGGTCGATGTCCGAGGTGCGGAGGGTGACGGCCAGTTCCCATTCGCCGGGGCGCGGGAGCTGCACGTCGGGGACGGTCCAGTGCCCGGCGGCCACGTGCAGCGCGTCGTAGCGCAGCGGGCCGATCTCCTCGGCGGGGAGGGTGAGGGCCACGCGGATCTCCTCGGCGTCGGTGGGGGCGCCTGACGGGTCGGCGAGCAGGATGTGCAGGGTGTTGCCGCCGGTCGTGGCGGGGGACAGCTCCAGCTCGGCGGTGCCCGCGCCGCCTTCGCCGCCCGTGTCGTACGGCATGGACACCGAGACGGGTCCGGCCGGTTCCGGCGCGGCCTGCCCGTCGCCCGAGCCGTCCGCCACGCTGGTCCCGGTCTCGTCGGCCGTGTGCGCGGGCGTGGCGGCGGTCAGCGCGGTCGTGACGGCGAGCAGCACGGCGGCGATGCCCGTCTCGACGAGGACGGAACGGCGCAGCCCGGCCCGTTCCGTGTCGGCGTCGCGCGCCTTGCGGCGGGCGGCCCGGTCGATGGCGGCGCGCTGCCGGGCGAGCTGCCTGGCACGTTCGGTATCAGGGGCGTCCTGTGCGCCGGCGCCCACCGGCTCGGGGACCGCCGCCTCGGGCGTACGGTCCGCCAGCCGCGCCGTCCAGCGCCGCGAGAAGCCCGCGACCGCCAGCAGCACGGCGACCAGCGCCACCTTCACGAGCAGCAGCTGCCCGTACGCCGTCCCCGTCAGCGCGCTCCACGACAGCCCGACCTGCCGCCACGACTGGTACAGGCCCGTCACCGCCAGCACGGCCACGCTGCCCAGCGCGACCGACGAGAAGCGCCCCACCGCCGCGCGCGGCACGGCGACGGGCGCCCGCGCCAGCAGCGCCAGCAGGGCGGCCAGCCCGCCGAGCCAGGCGCCCACGGCGAGCAGGTGCGCGATGTCGGCGGGGATGGCGAGCCCTGTCTGCCGCCCGGTGGAGGCGTGCTCGGACATCGCCCAGGTGGCGGCGATGCCGATGGCCAGGATGGCGCCGCCCAGGCCCAGGCCGAACGTGAGGTCGCGCAGCCGTTGCGCGTGGGCCTCGGCGAGGTAGGCCGCCTCGTCGGGGTCGTCGCTCCCGGGTTCCGCGGGTATGGCGTCGGCCGCGTGGAGCCGGGCGTAGCGTCCGTAGAGCAGGGCGATGAACGCACCGGCGGCGGCCACCAGCAGCAGCCGCGTGACGAGCGCGGTGCCCGTACGGGTCTCCACCACGTCGCGCAGCCCGCCCAGGTCGAGCACGTCCGCCAGGTCACCCGTGCCGGTGTAGGGCGTGCGCAGCAGCAGGAGCGCCACAGTCCCGGCCGTCAGTGCGGTCCACCCCGTGAGCGTCACCCGCTGGAGCGCGCGCAGCCCCGACGCGGCGGGCCAGCACGCCAGCGCGAACACGCAGGAGCCGACGAGCAGCACGAAGCCCGCGTACGAGACGTACCGCCCCACGTCGTACAGCAGCCCGACCACACCGTCGTCCCCCGTCGCCGAGACCGCCGCGACATCGACGCTGCTCTCGGACGGCGCCCCGATGGAGAAGGTGAACGCGCCCGCGATCGGGTGGCTGTCGGCTGACACGACATGCCAGGTGACGGTGTACGTCCCGTCCCCGAGGCCGTCGCGCAGCCCGACCGCGTGCTCGGTGCCGCTGCCCGCGCCACCGGCCGCCTCCCCGGTGTCCGCGCGTGCGCCGTCCGGCGCGAGGACGCGGATGCCGTCGTCGGGGACGGACACGCTCTCCGAGAACGTCAGGCCCACGGAGGCGGGCGCCCCGGCGACCACCGCGCCGTCCTCCGGGTCGGTGCCGGTGAGGACGGCGTGCGCGCCCGCGGACGGGGCGGCGGACAGCAGCGCCGCGAGCGCGGCGGCGACGACCGTGAGCAGCTGGAGGAAACGGCGTGGCGCGGTCATGGCGGTGCTCTCACTCCCCGGTGTGGTTCGCGGCTTCGACCGGCACGTCGAGGGTGATCGGCGCGGAGGTCCTGAAGTGGAGTTCGATCGGCACGGTGTCGCCCTCGGCGGGGCGGGCGGGCAGGTCCATCAGCATCAGGTGGCTGCCGCCGCGGTCCAGTGACAGGCTGCCGCCCGCCGGGACCGTGAGCGAGGACACCTGGCGCATGGTGGTGCCCTCCGTCTCGTGGATCTCGACCGACCCGGCCGCTTCGCTCGTGACGGAGGTGAGGGCGTCGTCGGTGCCGCCCGCGTTCTCGACGGTGAGGAACGCCCCCGCCACGTCGGCGGTCGGCGGCCGGGGGATGTACGCGCCGGAGACCGTCAGCTCGGGCGGCGCGCCGTCCCCGTCCGCGCCCCCGTCCTCCCCGCCGCAGCCGGCGAGGAGGAGCGCCAGGGCGAGCGCCGCCGCGGCGGGGCCGCCGCGTGTCACGGCAGTTCCCCTTCGAGCAGCTTCGGCAGGTCGCGCGTGAAGGTCTCCGACGTCACGCCCTCCGAGTACAGGACGTGTCCCCGGTCGTCCGTGGGCAGGAAGCCGACGACCTGGGTGCCGTGGGTGGACTCGACACTGCCGTCGTCGTTCTCGACGGACGGCTCGATGTAGATGCCCACCGACTCGGCGGCCTCCTGGATGGCGTCGAAGTCGCCGGTCAGGCCGGTGAAGTCGGGGTCCTGGGCGTCGAGCCAGGCGCCGAGCGACTCGGGGGTGTCGCGCTCGGGGTCGGTGGTGACGAAGACGACCCGCAGGTCGGCGCGCTGCGCCTCGGTGAGCCCGGCGGTGGCGACGGCGATGTTGCTCATCGTCAGCGGGCAGATGTCGGGGCAGTTGGTGTAGCCGAAGTAGAGCAGGGTGGCGTGCCCGGCCGTCTCGGCCCGCAGGTCGTACGGCTCGCCGTCGGTGTCGGTGAGGACGAGGTCGGGCTTCTCGAACGGGGTGTCGAGGACGGTGCCCTCGTCGGGCCGCTGTCCGCCGGACACCTCGGCGGCGGCCGTGTCGTCGCCGCCGTCCGCGCCGTCGTCGCCGCTCCCGCAGGAGGCGAGGGCGAGCAGGGTGGCGGCGGCGACGGCCGCGGTGGTGAGTCTGCGCAGGTGCATGAGGAACGGTTTCTCTGAATGCTGCCGTGAAAGGGGGAGGAGGAACGCGCGGGACGGGCGCCGGCCCGTCCCGCGCGGCCGGTGGTGTCAGGCGCCGGTGCGGCGGCGTCCGGCCAGGACGCCGAAGGCGACGCCCGCCAGGCCGACGGCGATGCCCGCGACGCCGAGCACACGGGCCATGGTGTCCGCCGAGTCGTCGTCGGACGCGGCGGCGGCCGTGCCCTGCGTGTCGTCGCCTGACGCGTGCTCCGCGTTCGCGCCGTCCTCCTCCGCCCCGGCCTCGGCCGGGGCGGCGCCGTGCCCGTCGCCGTCACCGGGGACGAGCGCCAGGACAGGCGACGGGCTCTCCGGCTCGGAACCGTCCGCCGCGGGCTCCTCGATCCAGCGGACGATCTCGTCGTTGTCGTACGTCTGGATCGCGTCGAAGACGAGCTGGTCCGCGTCCTCGGGCAGCGGCCCGACCGACAGCGGGAACTCCTGGAACTGCCCCGGCTGGATCTCCCCGCCGGTCCAGGTCACGACGCTCGGCGCCTCGGTGACGGGGCTGCCGTGCACCTCGATCGGCTCGTCCAGCTCGGCGGTCTCCACCGTCACCTCCCAGCCGGGCACGGGCTGCGGCATGACGGACGCGAGCGGGTGCTCGGGGTCGAGGTGCAGTTCGAGCCGGATGGTCGAGGCGTCGTCCCGCTCGTTGGGGACCTTGACCTTGATGGTGCTGTAGCCGCCCTGCGAGGCCTCGGCGGGGTCGATGCTGACGTGCGGCGACGCGGTCGGCGCGGTGACCGCGAGGACGGTGGCCGTGGCCGCGACGAGGGTCAGGGCGGCCAGACGTGTGCGCTGCATGAAGGGACTCCGTTGATTCGGAACCGGTGGGACGGGACGAGGAAACGCGCGGCGTTTCCGGGCGCGCGGTCATGGCGCACCTGTCCCGTCCGGGTTCCGGGGGAGTGGAGCCGGGGGAGCGGAGCGCGTCAGGCCGCGAGGGCGAAGAGGGGAGGCCCGCGGCGCGTGACGGTGTCGGGCAGCGGCGTGCCCTGGGTGACGGGCGTCGGGTGGTGCGCGGTGCGCGCGGGACGTACGGCGTCCGGCGCGTCCGGCAGCAGCCCGGCGTACAGGGAAACGGCGAGCAGCAGCGCGCGCCGTAGCGGCAGGGGCCCACGGGCGGCGAGGCGTACGAGCCGCCACAGCGCCGCCTCGCCCCTGCACAGCAGCCACCCGGCGATGAGGGCGGCGGCGAGGTGGGCGAGCAGCATGCCGCCGGACGGCAGCAGCCCGTGCGCCTCAGCGGCGGGCGCCGGGGGAACGGGGTCCAGACCCGCCGCCCGGACGATGCGGGTCGCCGACGCGTCGGTCAGCGTGAGCGCGTGGTCGTTGCACAGCAGCAGGCGCGCCTGCGCGACCGGCCCGCCGCCGCCGTGGTGCGCGGCGGGGGGCATCGCGGTGCCGAGGCTGTAGAGGCAGTGCAGGGCGAGCTGCCCGATGCCGAGGAACGCGGCGAAGGCCGGGAGCGAGCGCCGTTCGCGCCCGGCGGGCGCCAGGGCGACGGCGAACGCGGCGGCCCATCCCGCGGCCAGCGCCCAGGGGCTGACGCCGGTCCCGCCCGCGGACAGGTGCCCGGCGGCGGCCAGCGTGGCGCACGCCGCGGCGAGGACCGCGGCTCGCAGCATTCGCAGATCGGCTCCGGCACGCATGGCGCGGCCATCATCTCATCGGGGCGGTCGGGAAGCGCCGGTGGGGAGCCGCCCGGCCGCGGACGGCTCCCCCCGCTTTGCCACGAAAGATGCCGTTATCCCCCGATACGTCCGCCGAACGGGGGTGTTGCGCCGACCGCGCGCTTACGGCGTGCGCCGGTAGGCAATACGTACTGACGGGGCGCGACCGGAAGGAGGCTGGAGCATGAGCATCTGGTGGTCTCTCCAACTGCGGCGGGAAGCGGCCAGCGTCCCGCTCGCGCGGCGCCTGCTGCTCGGCGCGATGGAGGCGGCGGGGGTGGACGCCGAGATCTCCCACGAACTGTCGGTCGCCCTCTCCGAGGCCTGCTCCAACGCGGTGCGGCACGCGGGCGGCCACTCCGGCGTCTACCGCGTCACCGCGTCGATCAACGGGGACGTCTGCCGCATCGAGGTCACCGACAGCGGCCCCGGCTTCCCCGCGGGCGGCTGGCTGCCGCCGGTGGCGGGACCCGCCCGCGAACCGGCGCTCGGCGGGCGCGGCCTCGGGCTGATCGAGGCGCTGTCCGACCGCGTGCGCTTCGGCAACCAGCCGGGGAGCGGCGGCGCGGTCATCACGTTCGACAAGGTCCTCAAGTGGCGCGAGGGCGCGCTGCTGCGCGTCTCCTGAACGCGCGCCTGCCTCTTCCGGCCCCTGCCGTACCTAAGATCCCTGACGCCCTGATCCCCTTGTCGCGGCACGGATGTCCGGCGTATTCCTGTTCACTTCGCGCGCGCCGCGTTACCGTGGCGAGGGATGCGGGGCGCGCGGACGCGCCCCTTCCGAACCGTGCGGAGGTGGAGTCATGGGCCAGATAGGACTCAGGGAGCTGGTGCTCCTGGCGATCGTCGTGCTGCTGGTCTTCGGGGCGAAGCGGCTCCCGGACATCGCGCGGTCGCTCGGCAAGTCGGCGCGCATCCTCAAGAGCGAGACGGCGGCCATGCGCACGGAGAACCGCACGGAGAACGCGCCGGCCGAAGCACCGGCCCAGCAGCCCGCGGCCCCGCGCACCATCCAGGCCGCGCCGGGCGACATGTCCACCGCCCGCCCGGTGACCGAGACGGGCACCGCCGCCCAGGGCTGACCCGCCCCGGGCACCGGCACGCTCAGCGCTTCGCGTGCCGCCCGCGCACCGGCGGCTCCGCCGCCCCGGCCGCGCCCGCCGGCGCGGACCGCCGGGCGCGCAGGTACTCGACCGCGATCGGCACCACCGACAGCAGCACGATCGCGACGAGCATCAGCTCGATGTTCTCCCGCACCAGCCCGACCTGCCCGAGCCCGGCGCCCAGCAGCGTCACGCCCGCGCCCCACAGCACGCCGCCGATCACGTTGAAGACGACGAACGAGCGGTAGTCCATGCGGCTCACGCCCGCGATGATCGGCGTGAACGTCCGCACGATCGGCACGAAGCGGGCGAGCACCAGCGACTTCGGCCCGTGCTTCGCGAAGAAGACGTTCGCCTTCTCGACGTTCTCCTGCTTGAACAGCCGCGAGTCCGGCCGCCGGAAGAGCGAGGGCCCCACCTTGCGCCCGAAGAGGTAGCCCACCTGGTCGCCGAGCACCGCCGCGACCACCACCAGCGCGCACACCAGCCACAGCGGGTGGTGCAGGTACTGGCCGGTGGAGACGAGCATGCCCGATGTGAAGAGCAGCGAGTCGCCCGGCAGGAAGAAGCCGATCAGCAGCCCGGACTCGGCGAAGACGACGAGCAGGATGCCGATCAGGCCGAAGGACTGGATGAGGTGTTCCGGGTCGAGCCAGCTCGGGCCGAGGGCCAGGGATTCCATGCGGGAGAAACCTCGCGGAGCGCCGCCGGAGGTGGTCCCTCCGGGCTGCGCCCCAGGCTACCAACGCGCCGCGCGGCTCTCTCCCGTCCGCCGTTCCGCGCGTGCCGCCGCCCGGATACCCGGTGGCGCGCGCCCGGGGCCGTCCGCGAGGGTGGCCGGATGCCCGACGACAGCGTTCCGTACGGCCCGCCGCCCGGCTCGGTGATCCTGATCACCGGGGTCATGGCGGCGGGGAAGTCCACCGTGGCCGAGGCCCTCGCCGCCCGGCTGCCGCGCGCGGCCCACGTGCGGGGGGACGCGTTCCGCCGCATGATCGTCTCCGGCCGCGCCGAGCCGCTGCCGGGCGACGCGTCCCCCGAGGCCGCCGCGCAGCTGCGGCTGCGCCACCGGATCGCCGCCCGGGTGGCGGAGGAGTACGCGGCGGCCGGGTTCACGGCGGTGGTCCAGGACATCGTGCTCGGGGACGACCTGGCGTACTGGACCGGCCTCGTGCGCGACCGGCCGCTCCACGTCGTCGTGCTCGCCCCCGGCCCGGGGGCCGTGGCGGCGCGCGAGGCGGGGCGGGCGAAGACGGGGTACGGGGCGTGGACGGTGGCCGCCATGGACAGCGCCCTGCGTGAGGGGACGCCGCGCCTCGGCCTGTGGCTCGACACGTCGGCGCGGACGCCGGAGGAGACGGTGGACGCCGTCCTCGCGCGCCTGCCGGAGTCCCGGATCCGCCGCTGACGCGGTTCCGGTGGTCACCGGGGGGAGGCGCACGGGAACACTGTGGTGCATGATGTGGGGTCGGAGCTTCTCTTTTCTCATACTTTTCGGAAGGCGTCCTCATGATCCGCTCCCCCCGGCGGCTTGCGACCGCACTGCCGACCGCGCTGCTCTGCCTCGGCCTGGTGACCGCCTGCGGTTCCGACGACGGCTCCGACGGCGAGGGGGGAGACGGCGCGAACAGCGCGACGAGCGCCCCCGAGGAGCAGCCCACCGACCAGGCGCCGAGCGACCAGGCGCCCACCGAGGAGCCCCCGGCGGAGTCGGAGTTCGGCGGCCCCGCGAGCGTGGACCCCTCGGACGCGACCGCCGCCACGATCCACACCAGCGAGGGCGACATCGAGGTGACGCTCTTCCCCGAGCAGGCGCCGCTCGCGGTCACCAACTTCGCCGGCCTCGCGGACGGCTCGCTGCCCTACGAGGGGCAGGAGAACGGCGAGCCGCTCTACGACGGCACGATCTTCCACCGCGTCATCGCCGACTTCATGATCCAGGGCGGCGACCCGGAGGGCACCGGCATGGGCGGTCCCGGGTACGAGTTCGCGAACGAGACCAGCCCCGACCTGACCTTCGACGAGCCGTACGTCCTGGCGATGGCCAACGCCGGTCCTGACACGAACGGTTCGCAGTTCTTCATCACCGTCGCGGCGACCGAGTGGCTGAACGGCGGCTACAGCATCTTCGGCGAGGTCACCGACGAGGCGAGCCGCGAGGTGGTGGACGCCATCGTCAGCACGGAGGTCGACGGCGAACGGCCGGTCGAGGACATCGTCATCGAGTCCGTCGAGGTCACCGGCTGACGGTCCGCCGCCGCCCTACCATCCGTACATACGCCGATCGACTGATATGTCCGGATGGTAGGCTCGCCGCCGTGACCCCGCACGTGCCGGCGGCCGGGACAACAGCCGCAGCCCCGCCACCCGTTGACGCGCCGTCCGGCACCTTCACCGGCACGGGTCCCGGCGGCGGCGAGATGTCCACCTACGCCGTCGACCTCTGGGTCGCCGACCCCGCCGTCCTCACCGACGAGCCGCTGCTCCTGCACATCCTGCGCACCGCGGCCGCCGCGGGCGGCGCCACCGTCCTCGGCGAGGCGACGCACGTCTTCCCCAACGGCGCGGTGACGGCGATCCTCCTGCTGTCCGCGTCCCACATCAGCGTCCACACCTGGCCGGAACACCGCCTCGCCCACGTGGACGTGCTCGCGTACGGGCGCGGCAGCGGCGCCCGCATGGTCGCCTCCGTCGAGGCGGCGCTCGCCCCCGTACGCGTCACGACGGCGCGCGTGCCGCGCGCCGTCGGCCCCTGAGCGTCAGGGCAGGAGGCGGGCCATCCACGCCTCCACGTCGTCCGCGCCGCGCGGCAGGGCGGCGGAGAGGTTGCGGTTCCCGTCCTCGGTGACCAGCAGGTCGTCCTCGATGCGGATGCCGATGCCCCGGTACTCCTCGGGCACCGTCAGGTCGTCCGGCTGGAAGTAGAGACCCGGCTCCACCGTCAGGCACATGCCGGGCTCCAGCGTGCCCTCGACGTACGTCTCCCGGCGGGCCGCCGCGCAGTCGTGCACGTCCATGCCGAGCATGTGGCCCGTGCCGTGCAGCGTCCAGCGGCGCTGGAGCCCGAGGTCGAGCACGCGCTCCACCGGCCCTTCGAGCAGCCCCCACTCGACCAGCTTCTCCGCCAGCACCCGCTGCGCCGCCGCGTGGAAGTCGCGGTACTTGGCGCCCGGCTTCACGGCCGCGATGCCCGCCTCCTGCGCCTCGAACACCGCGTCGTAGACCTTCCGCTGGAGCGGCGTGAAGCGCCCGTCGACCGGGAGGGTGCGCGTGACGTCCGCCGTGTACAGCTCGGTCGTCTCCACACCCATGTCGAGCAGCAGCAGGTCGCCCGGCCTGACGGGCCCGTCGTTGCGCACCCAGTGCAGCGTGGTGGCGTGCGGGCCCGAGGCGCAGATCGAGCCGTAGCCCACGTCGTTGCCCTCCACGCGGGCGCGCAGGAAGAACGTTCCCTCGATGTACCGCTCGGACGTCTCGCGCGCCTTGTCGAGCACGCGCACCACGTCCTCGAAGCCGCGCGCGGTGGCCTCGCAGGCGTGCGCCAGCTGCGCGATCTCGAAGTCGTCCTTGACGAGCCGCATCTCCGACAGGAAGACGCGCAGCTCCTCGTCACGCTCGCCCGTCACCTTGTCCGCGAGCGCCGCCTCGACCTCGGTGTCGTACGAACGCACCACGCGGACCGGGCCCTTCGCCGCCCGCAGCAGGTCGGGCACGGTGCGCACGTCCGCGACCGGCAGGCCGTAGAGCAGCCCCGCCTCGGTCAGGCTGGTGCGGCGGCCGACCCACAGCTCGCCCTGCCCGCTGAGCCAGAACTCGCCGTTCTCCCGGTCGGAACGCGGCAGCAGGTAGAGCGTCGCCTCGTGGCCGCCGGAGTCGCGCGGCTCCAGGATCAGCACGCCGTCCTCGGTCTGGTCGCCCGTCAGATAGGCGTACTCGACGGCGGCGCGGAAGGGGTAGTCCGTGTCGTTGGAACGCGTCTTGAGCCGCCCGGCGGGGACCACCAGGCGCTCGCCGGGGAACCGCGCGGACAGCGCGGCGCGGCGGCGCGCCGTGTGCGCGGCCTGGGGGACGGGGGCGAGGTCGCGGCGTTCGGTGTCGGCCCAGCCGCGCTTCATGTTCTCGGCCAGCTCGTCGGAGATCCCCGGGGTGACCTTGTTCTTCCGGTCCTCGCGCTCGTCGGGCTCCCCGGCCGGCTGCTCGCCGCCGTTCACATCCGGGGTGGTCTGCTCCTCGGCCATGCCACGCCTCCTCGCCTGCCGGTGGACCGGTCGCTGACCGGCCCGTCCATCGTATGCGGCGGGGCGCGGCGCGCGACAGGCCGGTGGGCGGCGCGGTGGGGGGTCAGCCGCCGAAGCGCGCGGCGAGGAGGACGGTGTCGTCGGCGGCTCCGGCGTGCGGCGCGTCGGGGCCGGGGCGGTCGGGGCGCACGGTGCGCAGCAGGTGGTCCACGAGCAGTTCGGGGTCGGCGCGGACGCCTGGCCCGGCGGCGAGCGCGGCGTCGCGCAGGCGTCCGAACGCGCGGTCGAGCGGCTCGCCCGTGCGGTGCAGCAGCCCGTCGCTGTAGAGCAGGACCGTTTCTCCCTCCGCGATGTCCAGCTTGACGCTCGGCGCCTCCCAGCAGGCCAGCATGTTGAGCGGCGCGGACAGCGCCGTCTCCGCGAACTCGGCACGCGAGGGCCCGACCACCAGCGGCGGCGGATGCCCGGCCGAGGCGACGACGAGGCGGCGCGCGGCCGGCTCGGCGTACCCGAAGAGCGCGGTCGCGGGACGGCCGGGCTCGGTCAGGCGCAGCAGCAGCTCCAGGTCGGACAGCACGGCGACCGGGTCCTCGCCCTCCATCACGGCATACGCGCGCAGCCCGGCGCGCAGCCGTCCCATCGCGGCGAGCGCGGCGGGTCCTGTGCCGGTCGTGCCGCCGACGGCGAGGCCGAGCGCGTGGTCGGGCAGGGCGAGCGCGTCGTAGAAGTCCCCGCCGCCGCGCGGCCCGGTGCTGTGCCGCACGGCCAGCGTCACGCCGGGGACGCGGGGCAGGCGCGGCGGCAGCAGGCCCTCGTGGACGGCGGTGAACGCGGAGCGGGCGCGGGCGAGTTCGAGCCGGTTCGCGATGTGCTGCCCGGCCTGGCGCAGGTAGAGGGCGAGCAGGTGCCGCTGCCGCCGGTCCGGCTGCCCCGGCTTGTCGTACAGCCATACCGCCGCGCCGAGCGGTCCCGGGGTCTCCGCGGTGAGCGGCACGGCGTAGCTCGCCGCGAAGCCGAGGCGCGCGGCGACCTCGCGGTGCCGCGGGTGCAGCCGGTCCTCGCGGGCGATGTCGCGG
The DNA here is from genome assembly GCF_044461265.1 of Streptomyces sp. NPDC049879. NCBI lineage: Bacteria > Bacillati > Actinomycetota > Actinomycetes > Kitasatosporales > Streptomycetaceae > Streptomyces > Streptomyces sp. NPDC049879. The sequence continues at coordinate 542,136 of NZ_JBITKT010000002.1, forward strand.
TGCACGACCTCGGCGGTCTCGCCGTCGCCGCCCAGGACGGTGTGGAAGCCGCGCGGCACGGTCTCGATGTGCCCGAGGTCGGCGCGGCCGAGGCCGAGTCCCGCGAGCCGTTCGGGGCCGAGGCCGTCCACCGGCCGCAGGCTCACCAGGCCGCGGCGCGCCCCCACGAGCCCGGCCCCGGCGCGCAGGGTCTCATGCAACGCGTCGGCGAGGGTACGCGTACGGGCGAGCCGTTCCGTGAGGCTGTGCAGGGTCGTGAGGTCGGAGATCCAGGACGCGAGCCGGTCCTGGACGCCGCCGGGGCGGGCGGCGCCGTCGGCGGGCCGCGCGGACGGCGGCACCGGGGTCTGCGAGACGGGATTCTGCGGCACGGAGGAAAGGGAAGGTTTGATTCCGGCCACTTTTGACGAGGGGAGCGAAGGGGGCGAGGGGGATGCGCTCATGTGGGAGGGCTTTCGTCAAGGCACGCAGGCCCACGGATGTCGGTATTGTCCTGCCGTGATGGATGATGCCCAGGGAACGGCTCCGTTCCGGGGCCGACAGGCCGGGCCGCGCGGACTTTGGCGGAAAACGGCCTGCTGTCCCCGGAGGGCACGATCCACTGGGCGGCCACGGCCGAGGAGCGGATCGGACGGACCGTGTACATATCGGAACGGATGCGCGAGTTCCGGCGTCCTACAGGGTGAGGCGGTCAGGTCCCCCCTCCCTCCGCTGCTCCTCACTGCGCGACCCGCTGCACACGGTGATCTGAGTTCCACGTGGTGTATCCGAACCCGCGAAGGAAGGGAACGAGCGCTGATGCGCGAGATCCTCGGAGAGCGACGCACGAACGGAAACGGAAACGGAAAGGACGGCCGGGACGGCGACCCCGCCCTGCGCCGCGCCGCCCTGCGGTACGCGCGACACCGGCACTGGCCCGTCCTCCCCGGGGCCGCGGTCCTTGAGGACAGCGGCTGCGCGTGCGAGCGGCCCGACTGCGTGGTCCCCGGTGCCCACCCCGCCGACCCCCCGCTGCTCGCGGCCACGGCGGACCCCGCCATGGTCGCCTGGTGGTGGACCGAACGCCCGGCCGCGCCGATCGTGCTGGCCACCGGGGGGCGCGCACCCTGCGCCATGAGCCTCCCGGCGCTCGCCGGGGCGCGCGCGCTCGACGCCTGCGACCGCCTCGGTGTGACCACGGGCCCGGTACTGGCGACGCCCACGCGCTGGATGTTCCTGGTCGAGCCCTACGACCTGCCCGAGCTGGGCGAACTGCTCGTCGAGCAGGAGCACGTGCCCAGCAGCCTGCGCTTCCACGGCGAGGGCGGTTACGTGCCCCTGCCCCCGTCCCGTACGGGCGCGGGCAACGTCTGGTGGGTGCGCGAACCCCGGTCCGACGACGGCGGCGGCGTCACGCTGCCCCGCGCCGCCGGGCTGCTGGACGTCCTGGTGGCGGCGGGGCTGACCGCGCCCGACCAGGGCAGCCGGCTCGCGTACTGACCCGCGCGCGCCCCGGGGGGAGAAACGGAAAAACGCCGCCCGGGGAGGACGGCGTGACATGGACGGACCCGATCGCTGGCGACGGGGGATGCACCAGCGACCGGGCCCACCTCAGAAGGTAACAACTGATCGGGGATTCGCAAATCCCGCGTGGCCGCACAATGGCCGAAGTCGCCGCTGTGGCGGGGCGTTGTGACTGGAATCACTCCCCGCCCGGCGGCGTCGGCCCGCCCTCAGCTCAGGGTGATCTGACGGTTCGTGAGCCCGCTGCGCGCCCGGCGCTCGTCCGCCGTGAGCGGCGCCGACGACGCGAGCGCCTCGGCCAGGCGCTCGCCGAACGCGGTGGCGGGCTTCTCGCACTCCTCCGCGCCCATCGCGCCCGGCAGGTCCCACACCGGCACGGTCAGCCCGTGCGCGCGGAACGAGCCCACCAGGCGCGTCCCCTCGCCGAGCGACGAGGCACCCGCCGCGTGCAGCCGCGCGAGGCCGTCGAGCAGGTCGTCCTCGGCCTGCGGCATGACCCACCTGAGGTGGTTCTTCTCCGGCGTGCGGCACCAGTAGGCGGCCGTCACGCCGGACAGCCGCGCGGTGGGCATCGCGGCCTCGTTGGCGCGTTCGAGGGAGGCGGTCACCTCGGGCGTCGCCTGCGCCGCGTCGTCCAGCCAGAACTCGAAGCCCTCGTGCACCTCGGGCTCGAAGGGCGCGGAGAGGTCCAGCAGATCCTGGAGGCGCGGGCCGTCGGGCGCGGTGCGCGCGGAGGGAACGGGGTTGCCCGGCTCGGTGGCCAGCGCGCGGGTGAGGACGTCGGCGAGGTCGCGGCTCAGGTCGCCGGTCGCCGTGTCGTTCTGCACGCCCAGGAGCACCGCCCCGTTGTCGCGGCGCAGCGCGGGCCACGCCATCGGCAGGACCGTCGCGAGCGTCACCGAGGGCACGCCCTCGGGCAGCCCGTCCCGCAGCGTCAGCGGCACGGTCGCCGCGGGCACCAGCTCGCGCAGCGCGACCCAGTCGCACTCGCCCGGCAGGCCCTCGAAGGGACGCCGCACCAGCTCGGTCGCGGCCTGGGCGGCGGCGCGCCCGTGGCACGCCTTGTAGCGGCGGCCCGAGCCGCACGGACACGGCTCGCGCGCGCCGACGACGGGCACCTCGCCCGTGACGGGCTTCGGCTGATTCTGGGGACGGCGCTTCTTGGCCATGGCGGACGGGTCTCCTGCGTGCGGACGGCGTACGGGTACCGTCCGGGAGCCTAATGCCAAGGCGCCCGCGGCCGGTCCCGCCGGGACGCCGCGCACGGCATCTTCAGGACGCGCCCGCCACGACGGCGATCCGACACCACACCACCGGACCCCGACCGGTCGCCGCCCCGGCCTGCCGGCGGAGCCGGTCCGGCGGACGGTGGTGCGACCCGCTGCTCCGCACGGCCTTCGCGGAAGACGCCACCACCCGCCGTGCGGCCTTCGGCCGATGTGGCCGTGGCCGCACCGGCTGGTCGTTGCCGCGGTGTCGGCGGGAGCCGGTCCGGCGGACGGTGGTGCCACCGGTGCTCCGCACGGGCTCCGGCTGTTGCCCCAGTCGTCGGGGGAGCCGGCTGGGCGGGCGGTGGCGCTGCCGGTACCCCGTCCCGCCGTCGGGGAAGACGGTGCCGGGCAGGCGCGGCCTTTGAAGGCCGGGGAGTGGCGGAGCGTTTCAACCGCCCCCGCCCCGCGCGCCGCAGCGCATCACCTCCGGGACCCTCTCGCGGGCGTCCCGCCGTCGGGGGCCCCGCCCGGGACCGCGCTGCCAGGCCGCGCGTACGAGCCGCGACGCTCCGCACCGCGAGGTACCGCACCGCGAAGGCGCGCCCCAGGGTCCGTCTTTGAAGGGGGCGTCCGACCGCTCGCGGCTCCCCCGGCCCTGGCTGTCCCCAGGTGCGTGCGACCGCAGGGCGCCGGATCGTCCTTGTGCTGGGCCGCACTGAGGCGATTCGGCAACGCGGCGAGCGTGCGCGCCAGGGGGACCGCCCAGCCGCCAGGCTGGGGACCCTTTTCGGAAGGCGCGCCCTAGCCGTCCCGGCCGTCGAGCACCGCCCACACCGTCACGGTGCCCGGTGCCTCCGCCTCCCGGACGCCCCAGGCGCGCGCGAGGGAACCGATGATCGTCAGCCCCCGCCCGCCGCGCGCGGTGAGCGACGGACTGCCGGGCCGCGGCCGCGTCGGACCGCCGCCGTCCGTGACGGCGACCGTGACGGCGCCGTCGACGTCCTGCGACCAGGCCGCCCGCACCTCCTGGCTCGCCGGGAGCGGGCGCGCGTGCCGCCATGAGTTGCTGAGCAGTTCGGAAAGGATCAGTGCCGCGTCGTCGATGACGGCTTCCGCGGCGCCGCTGTCGGCCAGTTCGGCGCGCAGCCGGCGGCGTGCCGTCGCCACGCCCGACGGGCCGTGGAAGACCGACATGGACGAAGACGTCGGTACCTGTTGTGTCACCACCAACGCCACCCCCGAGACCTCCTTAGCCCCACGCCACCTGATTCGTGCCCTTGCGCCATGGCCGGGAAACCGTTCGCCGCTCTCCGGTTGACGCAGTCGTGACGGAAGTGTGCGCAGCGGATGCGCCGGGGCGCGCCCGGCGGGGAGGGACCGGCTCAGGCGGGGGCGTCCCCGAGCTGCTCGCGCACCGCGCGTGGCCGGTTGGTGATGATGGCGTCCACGCCGAGGTCGGCGCAGAGGGCGACGTCGGCGGGGTCGTCCACCGTCCAGACGTACACCTGGTTCCCGGCGCGGTGCGCGCGTTCCACGTAGCCGGGATCGCGCCGCAGGATGCGGATGCCGGGCCCCGCGATCCGCACCCCCTCCGGCAGCCGGCCCGTGCGGTGCCGGGGGAGCAGGAACTGCATCAGGTAGACAGTGGACAGGCCGGGCGCCGCCGCGCGTACGCGGTGGAGCGAGCGCGCGGAGAAGCTCATCACCCGTACCGGGCCGGGCAGGGGGTGGCGCGCCAGCAGGTCGAGCAGCCGTTCCTCCACCCGGCCCGCCCAGCGCGTGGGGTGCTTCGTCTCGATGGCGAGGCCGACGGGGCGGCCCGCGTCGGCGACGAGGCGCAGGAGCCGTTCGAGGGTGAGGACGGTCGTCCGTTCGCGGTCGGCGCTGTCGGGGGCCTCCGGTCCCGCGGAGGCCTTCCACGAGCCGAAGTCCAGCTCGGCCAGCTGCGCCAGTTCGAGCGCCGACACCGCTCCGCGCCCGTTGGACGTACGGTTGACGCGCCGGTCGTGCACGCACACCAGGTGCCCGTCGGCCGTCAGCCGGACGTCGCACTCCAGGGCGTCCGCGCCGTCGTCGATGGCCTTGCGGTACGCCGCCAGGCTGTGTTCCGGCGCGTCCTCGGACGAACCCCGGTGCGCGATGACCGGGATGCGGCGGCGGTCGGCAGTCATCGCGTCATGGTGCCACGCGCGGACGGGCCCGGGGTTTATGCCCGCCTGACAGGTCATGGGCAACACTGGACACATACTTCGTCGTGCATCCGAGGAGATAGCTGTGAGCACCGAGAACGAGCGCGCCGGTCAGCCGGACGGGCCGACGGCCGGTGCGCCGGAGACCGGCAGCGGTCCGGCGGCCCCCGCAGCGCAGCCCCCCGCCCCCCCACCGGCCGGTGCGCCGTCGCCCTACGGCCCGCCGCCCCAGCAGCCGGCCCCGTCCTACGGCACGCCCCAGCACCCGCAGCACCCTCAGGCCCCGTCGCCCTACCAGTCGGCGCCGCCTCCGCCCCACGCGCAGCCGCCGCACCAGCCGCCGCTGCCCCCGGCGGCGCCGTCCGCCGAGCAGCCGCAGCCGGGCAGTCCCGCCACCACGGTGCTGCGCGCCCTGCCCCCGACGCCCCCGGCCGGTCCCGTGCCGGGGCAGGGGCAGGGGCAGGACGGCACGGGACAGCTGCCGCCCGCCGAGCCCTGGACGGTGCTCCCGCCCCCGGCCCCGAAGAAGAAGCGCAACGGCCTGCTGATCGGCGTCCTCGTGGCGGCGGTCGTCGCGGGCGGCGTCGGCGGCGGTGTGGGATACCTCGTCGCGGACGACGACGCGTCCTCGCCCGCCGCGTCCGCCCCCGGCCGCGGCGACGGCGACGAGGTCGCCGCCCGGCCGCCGGACTCGGTCGCCGGGATAGCGGAATCGGCCCTGCCCAGCGTCGTCACCATCGAGGCGGGCAACGGCGCCGAGGCGGGCACCGGCACCGGCTTCGTCTACGACGAGGAGGGCCACATCATGACGAACAACCACGTGGTCGCCCCCGCCGCGGACGGCGGCACCCTCAGCGTCACGTTCTCCGACGGCGAGAGCTACGACGCGGAGGTCGTGGGCCGCGCCGAGGGGTACGACGTGGCCGTCATCCGCCTCACCGACCTCGACGGCAGGCAGCTCGACCCGCTGCCCGTCGGCGACTCCGACAGCATGGCGGTCGGCGACGCGACCATCGCCATCGGCGCCCCGTTCGGCCTGTCGGGCACGGTGACGACCGGCATCATCAGCGCGAAGGACCGCCCGGTCGCCTCCAGCGACGGCCAGGGGGCGAGCGCGTCGTACATGAACGCCCTCCAGACCGACGCGTCCATCAACCCGGGCAACTCCGGCGGCCCCCTGCTGAACGCGGAGGGCGAGGTCATCGGCGTCAACTCCGCGATCCGCTCCACGTCGAACGGCATGGGCGAGGCGGGCAGCATCGGCCTCGGCTTCGCGATCCCGATCAACCAGGCGGAGCGCGTCGCCCAGGACCTGATCGACGGCGGGGAGCCGATCTACCCGATCATCGGCGCCTCGGTCGACAACGGCGCCTCCGGGATGCAGACGGCCGGCGCCCCCATCGTCGAGGGGACCAGCGGCGGCACCGACCCCATCACCAGCGGCGGTCCGGCGGACGAGGCGGGCCTGCGCCCCGGCGACGTGATCACCCGCTTCGGCGACCGCCCCATCGACTCGGGACCGACCCTCATCAGCCAGATCTGGACCTACGAACCGGGCGACTCGGTGGACATCACCTACGTCCGCGACGGCGACGAGCACACGACGACCATCACCCTCGGACAGCGCGTGGGTGACTGACGACCCAACCGCTAGGCTGTGCGGGTACCTCCAGGAGGCGTGCCCGAGCGGCCGAAGGGAACGGTCTTGAAAACCGTCGTGGCGGCAACGTCACCGTGGGTTCAAATCCCACCGCCTCCGCAGCGGCAGGAAACAGCAGGTCAGAGCGGCCCCCGGCATCCGGGGGCCGCTCCGCCGTTCACGGACGGTAGACCCGTGTCCCGCCTTGTCTCACCCTTGACCAGCCTGTGTGGCCAACCTGCGGCCAGGTGATCGGCTTGCTGCACGGCAAACGGAAGGTTCGACAGTCATCCACGGTTTCATTAATCCGCAGAGTCCGTGCTTAATTCCGCATTTCCTCTGCTGGAGGTAGTGTCTGCCTCAATGCTTGTCCGCAGAATCAGTCAGCTGTGGCTCATCTTCGGGGGGATGGGCCCCACCCTGATTCTGTAGGAGGATGATGAATCAAGAGGATAAGCAGAGAAAGAAAGACCCGGCTCGGAGTTGGATTTCCCTCATGGTCAAAATCATTTGGATCTTGACCATGTGGGGGTCCGACTCCTGACCGGGCCCTATGAGGGGGTGGGGTCGTTCATCCTGGCAGAGACGCGACCCTGCTCCCTCGCTCGATGCGTTACCGCAATCCGTTTGTCCAGGTCAAGGTGCAAACCTTAAGGTTCACGGCTCGACGGGGGAACTCTACTATTAAGCGTGTTGACTGTCGACAGTTGAGGCGCTTAACTCCTTCACGCTGGGACCTACTCCTGAAGCTTTGCTTCAATGAGCAGGTTCGCTTGCTCCTGCTGGCCCAAAAGGATCTTCGCGTAGAAGCGCCACAGGACAGCCGGGCTATGGCCAGCACGACGGGCGACCTCCACTGGGTCAACGCGCGACTTGATCCACAGCGAGACGCCCGCGTGCCGCAGCGAGTACGGCACCTCGGCCAGCGGAGACCTCACCTCTTCTGGGCTGAGCGCCCGGACCCGCGCCCGTTTCCAGACCTCGGTGTACTCCGTCGAACGCACCCGGCCGCCGTTGACCGCCCGGAACAGCCGACCGTCCGGTGCGGTCCCGTACGCCGCCAGATGCCCTTTGAGAAGCTGCACGAGGACCGGCGGAATCGGCACCGCACGGGTGGTGTTCCGGGCCCGCCGCTTCAGCGCCCGCGCTTCGTACGACCGGCCGTCGTCCGTCCACCCCGATCCCACCTCGGGGCGGCTCCCCCGCAGCAGCAGTTCGCCCCACCCGGCTTCCGGGAGACGGCAGTTCGCCTTGGTCAGCGCCGCCGCTTCGGACGGCCGCATAGCGGCGTAGTACAGGCACCCGAAAAAGGCTTCCAGGTGCTCTCCCCGCGCGCCGTCCTCAGCGATCCCGCGCAGCAGGGCTTGGACCTGCCGGGGGTTCGGCACATACTGGAAGTCCACTTCGTCATCTGTCTGAGGAGGGTCCCAGTCGATCCGCCCGAGCGGGTTGCCGGGCAGCAGTTCCCGTTCCACTGCGTACCGCAGCGCGTTGCTGAACACGGCTCGCTTTCGCCGGAAGGTGTTCTCGGCGGCGGGAAGACCATCGAGCCGCAGCGACAATGCGGTGAGGGCGAGCCGGACTTTCGTGGACTCCGCGACCTCGGTGACCTTCATGGAGTTCTCCGCGATCCAGTCGAGCGCCGCCGCCACCTCGACCGGCGGCGTCTCCACAGCGGCCCGGTTCCTCCACTGGTTGCCGTCGTCCCTGCGGCACTGGAACGCCCACTGCTGCAAGGCGAGCCGCAAGACGGAAGCGGCGGGTGCCCCGCGCTTCTTCTTGGTCAGCGCGGCCGTCACGACGGACAACGACTCGGCAATGGAGGAGCGGTGCTTGGCCGCCGCCTTCGGCCACTTCATCACCGCGTAGTCGCACGCGTGGGTGTACCACGTCGGCGAGGTCAGCTCCCGCAGCTCGGCGGCCGGAAGGCCGGTTTCCGTGTCGAACTGCTGCCCTTCGCGCAGGGCGGACATGAGTTCCGAACGGCGGCCGTCCGCCTGGGTCTTCGTCTGGAACGGCTGCTGGTGTTTCTCCGCCCCGACTCGCCAACGGAGCTGGAAGGGAGCCGTCTTGCTCGGGCGGGACCGGATGCCCCAGATACGCACGTCGTAGGTAAGCAATTCCGTCCTCGGGAAACGCGGGTGGGGTGCGCCGAGACGGCGCACCCCACGGTGGTGAAGAGAGGGTCTGATCAGGCGGCGGCGCTGTCCTGCTCGCCCCACCAAGCGTCCAAGTCCGTCCGGCGGCAGCGAAGCTGCCCGTTCGGCAACTTGACGAGTCTCGGCGCCTGCCCACGCGCACGCATGCGGTAGAAGGCGGCACGGCTCATACGGACTTCGTCGAGGACTTCAGCCAGCGTCAGCATCTCGATGCGGGGCACGTCGCGTCTCCTTGGCGTGTGAAAAAGCTGGAGGTGCTGACAGAAATGACAGAAATCGCGTCGGGGGCTGCTGACCTGCGGGTTTGCCAGGATCGGGAGCCGTGACAGAAGTCGCGGTAAGTCCGACAGAAAACGAGTCGAGCCCGGCGGCCTTGGAGGGCGGGGCCGGGGGGTGGTTTCTGTCGGACTTTCCCGGGTTTCTGTCACGCCTCTGTGCGGTGGTGAACGCGCAGGTCAGGGTCGGTATCGCGGATTTCTGTCATTTCTGTCAGCGGTCAGGGGTTTCTGTCAGCGGTAGGTGAGGCGGGGGTGGGCGTCGTAGCGGGGAGAAGGCGGTCGGCCGCGGCCCGCGCGTGGTGGCAGCGGTTGGCGTCTGATCCAGCCGTGGTCTTCGAGGAGAGCCAGGGCGGGGTCGAGGTCGGCCATGGTGGGGAAGTCGCCGCGGGCGAGTTGCCTGAACAGGTCGCGCTTGGTGAAGCCGCCGTTCAGGCGGGCGTCGGCGAGGTGGGCGTGCACCTGGTGCGCGGCTTCCTGGGCGGGGTCGGCGGCGATGGCGTCGAAGACCTGAAGGGCATGGGCGGTGAAGTAGTCGCCCAGCTCGGTGGCGGCGGCCATGGTCGCGGCGTCGATGGGCCGTGTGATCGCCCCGTCGTGGGTGGCGAGGTGGAGAAGGCCGGCGATGCGGGCGACAGCGCCGTCGCGCTTGCTGGCCCACTTCACGATCCCGGCGAGGGAGCCGCCCTTGTCGAGGCGGGACTCGGTGACGTGCTGGTAGGCGAGCAGTACCTCGTCCGCCTCGGGGGACAAGGTGAGGACGGCGGGGTCGGTCCAGTCGGCCAGGTGCATGGCCAGGCTGCCGAGGCGGCGGGTGTAAGTGTCGGCGACTTCCTCGGGGATGAGGTCCGGGGTGAGGTTGCGGCGCCCGACGAGGGACTCGGGGAGGGCGTAGAGGAAGCGGGCGAGCAGTCCGCGGCCTTCCGCGCCCTTGATCTGGCCGATGGCTTCGAGGACTTCGGGCTGGACGGCCAGGCCCATGGTGATGGCGGGGCGTTCGACGTACTGGGCGTCCCGGACCTGCCGGTTGACGCGCAGCATGTCCCCTGCGTGGCCCTTGAGGAAGACCTCCATGTTCGGGGCGCCGGAGTAGCGGCCCGCGATTATGTCGAAGATCCCGCCCTCGGGAGAAAGGACCGAGATGCGGCCGTCCTGCTCGGCCAGCAGGGTGGACAGGCTTTCGGGGGTCACGTCGTCGGCGACAAGCTGCGGCTTGCACGGGACCTTGATGCCCTCGGCGGCCTGGGCCAGGGAGATGGCCTCGGCCGTCAGCGTGTCGCGCAGGCCGGGTTCGGCGTTCGCGGCTTTCGCGGCGGCTTTGTCGGCGGCGGCCTTGGCGAGCTTCGCGGTCGTCTCGGCCTCGGCCCGCGCGGGGCCGGACGTCTCGACCAGGGCACGCTCGGCGGCGAGCAGCGGGTCGGTCATGAGACCGAACACGGCGCTCTTGCGGTTGCCGGGAGGGAGTGCGACGGCGGTGTAGAGGTTGACCGGCTCGCGCCAGCGACCCCGTACGCTCACGACCGCCCGTCCCCCGGCGGCCGTGGACAGGGCGGCCAGTGCCAGGCACCCAGCGAGATCGACGGGGGTCTGCGTCTCCTCTGCGACCGCAGCAACCATGTCGCCCAGCCACCCGGGCAACGTGTGGGCGGGGAACAGCGGCAACTCACGCCGGGCCGACAGCGGCACCGGCTCATCCCACACCGGCTCGCCGGGCTCCATAGCGGGTTCGGGCGGGAACGCGGCCCACAGGTCAGCGAGATCGGCCGGGCTGCTCATACGGCGCTCACCGCCTGCCCGAGGCCGCGGGTGACCGCGCGCGTGGCGTACGGCTCGGGAACGCCCACCGAGACGGCGGCGGCGATGACGGCCCCTGCGAGGGTGTCGAGGCCGCACGGTCCGGGGCACGCGGCGTGCTGCTTGGCGATGAACTGGGCGACGCCGTATGCCTGGCTGCCGGCGCCCTGTGCGTGGCGGGCGCGGACCATGGCCAGTCCGCGTTCGAGACCGGTGCGGACGTAGGTCTCGGTGTGGCGGCAGCCGGTGGCCACCTGCCGGTTCCACGGCGTACCGGTGGTGGAAGAGACCACCCCGGCGCCCTCACGCGGCGCGGGGGTGGTCTCTTCCACCTTCACGGTCAGAGCCCGGACGGCGTCCGGCAGAGCGGTCATGGTGCCGACGCCGTGTCCGAGCCAACGGGCATAGGCCATCAGTGACTTGATGTCCACGCCGGGCCGCGCCGCGTTGTGGGAGGTCATGGCGCCCCGGTAGATCCAGTGCTCTCCCCGCGTCGTGGCGACCGTGCGGGTGGGCGGCAGGGTCTCACGGGCCCAGGCGACGGCCGCCGCATCGTCCAGATCGAGGACGGTGAGGTTGGCGCCGCCCGGGTGGTAGGCGACCGCGCCCGCCTCAGGCCAGGCGCGGGCCCACGCGGGGGAGGTGAGGACGCCCGGGTCGGTGGTCGCGGCGGCCCAGGCGTGGCAGGGCGCCGCGCACGCGCAGGGACCGGCGGCCTTCATGTTCGGCCGGTCGCCGCATGCGCTGTTACGGCAGGCGGAGCAGTTGCCGACCGGGCGCTTCCCACCGCTCAGGGGGAGCACGGGGATGCCGCGCGCCGCGAGATCGAGCGCCGCGCGCAGCAGCGCACGGCGGGGGGCAGGTGTCATGCTGGTGTCTCCAGTTCGCTGGGGCCGGGGCGACCGCGGTTCATTGGTGTGAGGGCGGTCGCCCCGGGGCTGTCAGGTGTGGGTGTGGATGGCGTGGGCTGCGGCGTTGCGCAGTGCGGTGTGGGTCCGGCGGGATTCGTCGCGGGCCGCTTCGCGCTCGGTCGCGTTGGCGGTGGTGGGCAGGTCGCCGACCGCGATGGCGGCGTCTCGCGCCGCCCGTGCTGCGGCGAGCAGCACGGGGTTGGTGGTGAGCATGTAGAGGCGGTCGAGGCCGCCGGTCATGCGGGTGCGTGCTTCGTAGCGGGCCCGCCGTGCGTCGTGGGTGTCGGGTAGGCCATCTCGGGCGGTGGCGTGCTTGAGCCACTGCTCCTGCCGGTAGAGGAGAAGGCCCTGGAGGTACTCGACGACGGCAGCGACCAGGGCCGCCAGGTGTTCGGCGCGGCGGGTGTCTCGTGTGGAGCGGTTGGTGGTGAGGTGCTGGAACGCGCCGGTGGTAATGCCACCGGCCAGCACGGCGAGCGCGCCGATGACGGCGGTCAGCATCGGTTCCCTACCAGCCTTCGTAGTAGTAGTCGCCGGTCTCGATCGCGGCCTGCTGGTCGTCGTACTCGCGCTGGTCGCAGTCGGGGCAGCCGCAGTACGTCCAGGAGCCGTCGATGAACTCGGCGTGGCACTCGAAGTCGTCGTCCACAGGGGGCCTCTCAGCGGTGGGTGGTGGTGCTGTTGGCGCGGCTGAACAGGCCGTGCGAGGTGACGTGGGTGATGTGGGTGTCTCCCTGGCCGGTGCGGCGCGGGAGCTTGGCGGCGATCAGGAGCAGTGCGACGCCGAGGAGCAGACCGCCGCTCACGCCCGCGAGGGCGGAGAGCATCTGACCGATGCCCCATCCGGCGGCGCCGGCGCCCAGGCCGCCGCCGATGAGGATTTGCGCGCGGGGGTCGATGAGCGGGGCGGGCGTCAGGTCGCGGGCCGGGGTGGAGGTCGGCATCGCGGGGACCAGGTTCCTCGGCATGGGGACCATGCGGCCGTAAGCATCAGGCACCCACGCGACGCGCCGCTCGGCCGCCGTCTCGACTGTGGCCGGGACGACCGGCAGCAGGGGGTGTTCCTGGGCGATGCCGTCGTACGGGTCGTAGAGGTCGGCGGCGAACGGGTCGTACGGCGACTCGTACGGCTGTGGGCGGTGGGTCATCGTGGGCTCCTGGCGGTGAGGCCGGGCCGGATGGCCCAGGCGGGTGGGGTGGTGATGCGGTAGCTGCGGGGGCGCCACCAGGTCTCGCGCAGCCGCCCGCCGTCGAGCAGGGCGACGAGATGGTGGGCGAGCCAGTGCGTCGTCTGGCCGGTGCGCAAGGCGATGTCGAGCAGCTCGGCGCGTGAGACAGTGCGGTGTCCGGCGGCGAGCCGGTGCGCGAGGTACTGCTCGATCGCTTCGGCGGTCTGCTGTGGTGTGCAGATCCGGGGGAGGCGGTCGGCGACGTCCTGCCGGATGAGTCCGATGAGCCGGTCGGTCCGGTCGGGGTCGAGGCTGACCGTCGCGGCGTGCTCCCACCGCGACGGTGCCCGGATGTCGAGCCGGGCCGCGGCCTGGTCGGGTGGGGTGGTGGTCCAGGCGCGTAAGGCGGCGGCGAGGACGCGCGCCGCGCGGCCCGTAGGGGGCTTCATGGGGTTGCCGTTCCTTCCGGCGATCCGGGTATCAGAACGGGGTGTCAGAACGCGCCGGTCTCGCGGGCGCGCACGCGTTGTCTTAGGTGGGGCGGGGTGTCAGAAGTTCTGACACCGGTTCTGACAGTGCTGACACCCCGTTCTGACACCTCCTGGCACCGCTGGGGGGTGTCAGGAGGTGTCAGTGCAGGTCAGGTGGGGTGTCAGGCGTCGGCGTGCTCGGGGTGGAGGAGCCGGTAGGTGCCCTCGTCCTGCGTTTCGGCGAGGTGGATTCCGGCGTCGGCCAGCTCGCCCAGCCGCTCACTGAGCCAGGCCCGGGAGCGGTTGAGGCGGCCGTCCTTTCCCCAGTGCGGGGCGAAGTCGCGGGGGCCGATCAGCTCCCGGTCCTCAGCCCGGAACTCCTCCAGCACGCGCAGCAGCTCGGCCTCGGCTTCGCCGGGGGTGAGGCGGCGGCGCGGCTCCTGGCGGGCGGTCGGCTGGCCGAGCGACCACACCTCGTTCGCGGGGACCGGGGGGATCTCGCGGTCGGGGTCCACGTCGGGGTCCGGGGCCGCGTCCGTGTCGATCCCGGCGGCTTCCATGACGGCGCGTTCGACCTGCCGGTCGAGGACGGCTTCGCGGTCCGCCTCTTCCTGCTGCTGGCGTGCGCGCATGCTGGCCTCCAGGCTCTCGGGCACCGTGTCCGGGTCCACCCCGGCGTCCTCCAGGGCCTCCCCGACCGCCACGGCCGCGTCGTACCGGGCGCGGTCGGCGTAGGCGTCTCCGGCCGCCGCGGCGGTGACCGGGTCGGCCGTGGGCCGGGGGGCGATGGCGAGGACGCCCTCGATGTCCTCGTCCGCGATCAGGAACGTGCGCATCGGGAACGGGTAGCGCTCCTCGTCCACGCCCGGGGCGACGAGGTAGGCGTAGCCGGGGCGGCGGTTCTGCCACACCTCGGGCCGGGCGCCGGCGTCCCGCACGTCCTCGGGCAGCGCCATGTCCGCCGTCGTGCCACCCTTTACGCCGAACACCAGGGCGCCGCCGAGCTGTTCACGCACGTCCGTGGGCATGCTCGTGCTGGAGGGCCGCTGGAGGCTGATGATGACGGAGATCCCAGCGGAGCGGGCCTCCATCACCAGGCCCTCCATCTCGGTCCCGTCCCTGAAGAATCGGGCCGCCTCCTCAATCCACACCACCATGTAGGGCATGCCCAGGCGGTCGTGCACCTCGGGGGTCCAGTTCTTGAAGCCCGCCTTGCCCATCTCGTTGGCGCGGGCGGTGATGACCTGGGTCAGCGAGTCGATCATCGCCTCACCACCCGAGGCGGTCATCTCCACCCAGTCCAGATGCGGCAGGAACGGCCCGAACGTCTGCAACCCCTTCGAGGGATCGATCGCCCACACGATGACATCGCGCCTGGTCAGCACCTCCGTCATCGCCACGGACACCCCGGCCGACTTCCCGCTGCCGTTCATCCCGGCCGTCAGGAAGTGCGTCGCGTTGCGGCCCTGAGCCCACGGGAACCACAACTGCGCGCTCTCGCCGTCCTCGTAGATCCCGATCACCACCGGGTCCGTGATCGACCCGCCCAGAGCGGAGGGGCCGGGCCACGGCGTGGCCTGCTTCAGCATGTCCTCGGGGATCACCACGAGGGTCGCCCGGTCGGCGTGGTCCGGGTCGGCCAGGATCTTCACGCTGTTCGGCGAGACGCCGAGTTCGCCCGCGATGTGCTTGATGCGGTTGCCCAGCTCGTCCACGGACACCTCCCCGCCGGAGAGCTGGAGGTCGGCCGTCACCTTGTTGGGCTCGACCTTCGGCTTCCCGCGCAGGGCGACCTTCGCCGACCCGATGGCCTTGGTCAGCACGCCCGTCTCCGAGTGGCCCTTCTCCCCGCCCTTGGCCGCGTCCGGGTTCGTGCGCAGGGCTTGGATGATGTTCCACGTCACGGCCAGGGCCGGGCCGCCGATCCCCAGCGCGGACAGCAGCGCCGGGTTCCACGGCTCGGTCACCGCCGTGCCGAGGAGGAGGTAGCCGGACGCGGCCCCGGCCGAGATGGTCGCGCCGACCCGGCGCAGGGCGTGCGAGCCCTTGCCCGCCAGCCACGTCGCCACCGTCACGCCGCCCGCCGCGAGGGTGAGGCCCATCGCGGCGGGCGGCGAGTCCGCCCACGCCGCGTGCGCGGCGAACGTCGCCGGAACCTCGGCCGCGACCATCAGCCACGGCCGCGTTCTAGGGTGCTTGACGCCCTTGACCAGTGCGCCCTTGAAACTCTCAGACACGACGTTTCTCCTGGTCAGTTGAAGGTGAAGGGGGCGCGCGGCTGCTTGGTGGGCCGGGCCTTGCCGACCTTCCGCAGGTC
This sequence comes from Streptomyces sp. NPDC049879, assembly GCF_044461265.1. Classification (NCBI taxonomy): domain Bacteria; kingdom Bacillati; phylum Actinomycetota; class Actinomycetes; order Kitasatosporales; family Streptomycetaceae; genus Streptomyces; species Streptomyces sp. NPDC049879. The sequence continues at coordinate 557,773 of NZ_JBITKT010000002.1, forward strand.
CGACTCGAACTCCCGCTCGAAGGAGGCGTAGAGGGCGGCGGCCTGCTTCGCGATCAGCTTCTCCGCGCTGGCGATGGCCTTCAGGTGCCGGGCGACCTTGCGGGCCCGCATCCGCGCCCCGGCGAGGGACCCGTCCGCCGTGGGGATGTGGCGGAGGACCTGCGCCAGGTGCTCCGCGTCCATCGACCGCTCGACGGCCTTGTTCCGGGCGACCTTGCGGACGTGCTCGGAGAAGGCGCGGATGTCCTCGTTCGTCATGAACTCCGCACCCGGCGTCCCCGCCTGGCTAGCGGCCTGACCGGCGGACTTCTGGCCGATCGCCGTACCGGACTTGGCCGAGTTCTTGTTGATGTTGATGGTCAGCGAGCGGTTCTTCGTCCGCTCCCGGTGCGTCGAACGGGAGCGCTGGACGTGCGTCGCGCGTTCGCGGCGCAGCCGGTCACGCTCGGACCGGTCGGCCGCGCGCTGTTCCTGGCGCTCGGCCTGCTGGCGCTTGCGCCGGTCGGCGGCCGACTCGGGCCCCGGCGCGGCCGGGGCCTGCCGGGGCGGGGTCTCGGGCCGGGGCGGGACGATGACCGGCCGGGCCGCGGGGGTGGTGCGGGGCGGGGTAGCCACAGGAACTCCCAAGGGTGACAGCTCTGGCAGCCGGTACGGCCGCCAGAGACGAAAAAACCGAAGGTCAGGCGGCCGGAGCGAACCCGGCACAGACGTTGCACACCCCGACCGAGACCGGGATGCAGTACTCCCGCACCGCCCGGCAGGACGGGCAGGTGCGGCGCGCGGCCAGCGCCGCGTGGACGGCGCGCCAGCGGCCGGGCGTCATCGGCCGCACCGGCACCGCGAGGTCGAGCCGGTACAGGTGCGCGACCAGCGCCGGGCGGCCCCGGCGGCGGGGGCGTTCGAGCATGGCGACGGGGTCGTGTCCGCCGGGCCGCAGCCCGCGCGCCCGCAGCTGGCGGCGCGTGGCCAACCCGTCCGGGGCAAGGCGCCAGCGGTAGACGGGCAGGACGTTCATCGCATGCCCCGGCGTTTCCACCAGGGCAGGTCCGCCTGCCGGGTGGCTTCGACGGCGCGGTCCATCTCCCGTTCGGCCAGGCCCCGGACCCTCGCGTGGAGCTGGTCGCCTTCCGGCGTGCCGTCCTCGATGAACGGCGCCAGCTCGGCCCACACCTTCGACGCGCGTCCCGAGACGCGCGCGGTCTGTTCCAGCTTCCGCCTGCTGCGCGTTCTCACGCCGTCACCCCCTGCCGGTCGGCGTGGTTGCGGTGTTCGGCGTAGCGGTTGGTGACCCAGCCGGTGGACCAGCCGCAGAGTTCTGCGGCCTGTCGGATGGACAGGCCGGCCTGCCAGGCGGCGGCCACGGTCTCCCGCGCCTCGTCCTCGTCCTGCTTCCCGTTGGCGGGTCCGGCGGCGAGCAGAGCCGCCCGGCGGGCGTCTGCGGTCTCCCGCGCGCGCTGTGCTTCGGCTTCCTTCCGGGAGCGTTCGGCGGCCTGGGCGGCTTGCCGGTCGCGTTCGGCCTCGGCCTGTTGCCGGGCGGCCTGTTCACGGCGCTGGTGTTCGTGTTCACGCTCGCGCGCCTGGTGTTCAAGGCGGAGCCGCTCGCGTTCACGCTCGGCCTCGGCCTGTTCACGGGCCAGCGTGGCAGCGTGCTCGCGTTCCTCCCGGGCCAGCCTCGCGGCGTGCTCCCGGGCCTCCCGCTCCCGCCGCTCCTCGCGGTCGAAACGCTCCTCGCGATCGGCCCGTGCTTGCTGTTCACGCTCCCGCGCGGCCTGCTCACGGGCCACCCGCTCCGCCGTCTCCCGGGCTTCCCGAGCAGCCGCGGCGGCGGCCAGAGCGCGGCGGTAGGCGAGGCTCGCTTCGGAGGAGACGATCAGCAGCAGCGGGGCGACCGCGTGGACGGCGACCCCCACCATGTCCCCGTGCAGCGCGCTGCCGGCGGTGTTGAGGCCGAGGGTCATCGCGCCAGTCATCCAGCGGAGAAGTACTGGCCAGCCGCCCGCCCGGCCGCCGACGCGGGCCAGCGCGGCATCGAGCCGCACGACGATCACGACGGCGGCGTCCACGACGACCGGGAGGATCGGCGCCGTCCATCCCCAGCCGTCCGGCGTCACCCCACGGACGAGAGGAGTGACGGTCAGGACCGAGTAGACGACGGCCCCGGCGACGATCATCCACGTGCCCGTGGACAGCACCCGATCCGCCTGGCGCAGCGTCCGCTCATCCACCGTGCCCACCCCCGTGAACACCGGCCGGACGGCCGTGAACACCCGCCGGGCGGGGGAGCGCGCGGCAGGTCGCCGCGTGTTCCTGGGCCCATTCGTGCGCGGAGGGTTCGTAGCTGGTACGGCGCCAGTAGACGCATCCGGGGCACGTCACGGCGTACCGGCTGTGCCTCGTTTCCGGGTCCTCGTGGATGTCCACCAACGCACCGGCGAGGGACAGGTAGCGGGCGACGACGCCCGGCGGCCACGGCTCGGAGAACGGCGTCCCGCTCATGCGGTCACCCCCGAGTCGGCGTCGTCGTCCGCCTGGTCGTCGTAGGCGAGGTGCCCAAGGGCCGCCTGGGCGTCGTTGAGGGAGGTGTAGAGCAGGCCGGCGTTGTCGCGGGCCCACTCGACCGCCCCGTGCAGGGCGTTCAGGTCGGCCGACAGGCGGGCGGGGTCGCCGGTGTCGTGCCGCAGACCGCCGGTCTTGGTGAGGGTGTGGATCAGGCGGTGGGCCTGCCCGATCGCCTGGGGAAGGCGGGCCGCCAGCTCGGCGAGGGCGCCGATCACGGTGTAGGCGTCGCCGGGGTAGAACCACTCGGCCGCCTCGTCCGGCCACAGGGTGGTGTGGTTGAGGGCGCGGATCGCCTCGGACGCGGCACGCGCGTGGGAGGCCGCCGTCACCGGGCCACCCCCACACGCGGGGCCCGGCGGGGGGCGGGGATACGGCGGGCGGTGGCGGCGTAGGTTTCGATGGCCGCGATCGCAAGGGCGGTGAGCGGAACGGCGAGGTCCGGGTCGGACGCGAGGATGTCCGCGCCGGCGTCCAGCCGGGCGGCCTGCTCCTCAGCCGTCTCGCCCTCGACGCCGAGCCACAGCTCGGGGGGCGTACCGAGACCGAGCGACAGCTCGACCAGGTCGTCATCGTTCAGCACCTCGTGGGCGCCGATCCATGCACGCATGGCGTGTACTCCAAGATGTGAGAGGGCCCGCGGCGTCACGCGCGGCCGGGCAAGGGGGGGCTCAACCGCGCGCGGCGGGAGCCGGAGAAGAGGAAGGTCCGATCGCGCCCCTGGGGGCCGCCGCGCCAACAGCACGGGCGGCCCCGGGGCGCGCGGTCAGCGCTGGAACGAGCGCGCCGCGACGGCGGCGCTGATGATCTGCGCGTGGTCGAACGCCACCAGCGGGAGCGCGGTGAGCGGCCACCAGCGGGCGTCGGCGGCGTCATCGCCCGCCGTGGCCTCGGTCCCAGCCGGGACCTCGGCACGGTACGCGACGGAGACGTACCGGCCGCGCGGGTCCCGGCCGGGGGCGTCGAAGACCCCCACAAGGGTCAACTCGGCCGCCGGAACGCGCACGCCGGTCTCCTCGGCCAGCTCTCGGGCGGCAGCGTGGCGCCCGGTTTCGCCCGGGTCCACATGGCCGCCCGGAAGCGCCCACCGGCCCTCGAACGGCGGCCAGCCCCGCTCGATCAGCAGCACACGCCCACCACTGAACAGCACCGCGTCGGCGGTGTAGCGGATGGTCTCGGTGTCGTCGGCGCGTTTGGCGGCGGTGTACTCGCGCACGGACTGGTGCTCGTACTGCCCGGTCATGGAGGGCTCTCCTGTCTGGGCCGGTCTGTCCGGCTCCCCCTCACCACCCCGCCCCCGTACCAGGGGACGGGGTGGATCAGGCAGCCGTCAGGCCGGTCAGCCGGGAAGAGTCACGCCGCAGTTGTTGCACGCGCTCCCGGGCATCCCGGGCGTTTCGCAGGACGGGCAGTTGACGCCGCCGGACCAGGCGGCGAACCGGGTGAGAACGGCGAGGAGGGAGGTCACCGGGCGCCTCCCCGAGGGGCCGGGTCGGCCTGGCGGTCCAGCCTGGCCCGGTCGTCGCGGCGGCTCTGCTCGGCCTGCCACAGGCGGCGGAGCTGTTCCTGCTGATCCGGGCTGGGGTCGGCGGCCGTCGTGGCAAGGGCGGTGATCGGGGGGTTCACGGGATCACTTCCCGCTCGGCCGCTGGTCGAGGATGTCGTCCAGCTCGCGTTGGGAGTAGTCCTTGCCGTCGATCGGGTCGTCGTCGTCCACACCGATCGGTGCGATGATGAAGTTCACAGGTGGTCCTTCCAGATGGCCTGTGGTCTGGCGGCTCCGGGAGGGCAATCCCGGGGCCGCCGTATTGGTTGTCGGGGCAGTCCTGCATCCCCCCGAACACCACCGCCGCCGAACGCCGATAGGCGCGGGGCGGTGGTCACGGGCAGCTCAGGTGTCTGCGGTTCGTGTGACCTGAGATGACGCGGAAGGGCTCAGCCGCCGTGCCGGTCGAGCACTGGCAGCCGCCTACGTACTTCGCGGCATAAGACCTCCTCTGTCGGCTCGGATACGCGTGTCGCACTGCAAGGGGCTCTCGAAGTCCCACTCTCCGGCCGTTGCTCGCGGTCGCCGGGCCACCTCGCCAGTCGGGCACCGAAGCGCCCTGTCCCCTGGCCTTTAGCGGGATTGCAGCGTCCCCGCCCTATCGCACCGGCACGTCTGAATACGCGTCAGAAGTGTTGTCACACATGCCGTTTAGCCCCTGAGCTGCTCGGCTTCCCGGCCAACTTGGGTATGCAAGTAAGGTAGCGACATGAACTTGGGTATGCAAGTTGCCCGTTGAGTTTCCTTCGGAACGCCAAGAGGGCCATCCCCCGGGTGGGGGATGGCCCTCTTGGCGTTCTGGCTGGTCAGCTCATGAATCAGCGTCAGGTTTCGGCACTTCGATCACGTACCGGAAGACGTGCCGGTCGCACGGTGCCAGCGAGTCGAGAACCTCGATGGGGGCACCGTCCGTGTCATAGGCCGTGCGAAGGATGCGGGCGACGGGAACGCCGGGTGGGATGGCCAGCGCCTCGGACTCCTCGGGGCTTGGCATCCGAATGTCGAGGTCTTCTACGAACCGCGCGATCCGGCGGCCGATCGGCCCGGATGGGTCCTCCAGCACCGCGTTCACGCCACCCTTGATGCGGCGCGGGCGGGTGATCGCGGTGCCGTCCACGAGTTCCTTGACGTAGTACCCGTCCACCAGCTGCGATGGCGAGTCGTTGAGGGTGAAGAGACGACGGCGCGCGATGAGTGGAGTGCCGACAGGCACGTCGAGCAGTTCTGCAACCGGCGCGGCGGCCGGCACCTCGGTCACCTCGCGGATGTGCTGTACAGCGGTGAGTCCCTGTGCGGCGGCTTCGGCGTTGAAGTTCGAGACTCCGGTGCTCCTGCGGGCGCGATAGTTCGCACCCGCGCCGAGGAGCCGGACCTGCGGGCGCTCCCGAACAGTTACTCCCGCGCCTTGGCGGGAGTCCACGAGACCTTCGGCCCGCAGGAGGGTGATGGCCTTGCGCACCGTGGCACGCGTTGTGTCGAACCGCGACGCGAGCTGGTTCTCGGACTTCAGCTTCGCGCCGGGCGTGAGGCGGCCCTCGGTGATTTCGCGCCGCAGCTCGCTGGCGATCTCCCGGAACTTCGGGGTGTGATCGGGCATGGCACGCTCCCAGACTTGGATATACAAGCCAGCGTACTGCGGCTCCCGATTATTCCTCCGACGATGACGGGTGCGCGTACGCCCAGCCGGTCCACCGGGTGACCTCGATCCGAATCACCGGCCCCTCTGGCGGATGATCACGGTACTGGGAGTACTTGCTTTCCAGCCACTCGATCTCGTCAGGGCACGCCGCAACACCGAGAACGTCGGCCGATCCGTCGGCCCGTGCCCACCACAGCTGCGACCAGTCGTCGTCGTACTGGTCCGCGAGGAGGCACACGAGCGGATTGGCGGCGATGTTCCTCAGCCGCTTCAGGCCCCGGTGCTGCTTTGGCTTGTGGTCGATGGCGATGACGACTGTGTCCCCGACCGCCGCGAACGTGACGGGCACAAGATGAGGGTGCCCGGCCGCATCGACGGTCGCGAGCCGCGCGACGCGGGCCTCGGTCAGGCGGTGCCGTGCATCTTCCGGTGTGAGCTGCATCTCCCTGCAATACCCCGGCGGGCGGTCCACATGACGTGGTCCGCTGCTCTGTGACCGCCCTGGTGACGGTCGAAGCCGCGATCTTCGTCCAGTTCGCTGAGGCACGCCGCTGTTCAGTTCCGTAAGCGCACCCCGCCTCGCATCGGCCCTTGTGGCCATCCTGTGGCCAAGGGGATGGGGTCGGAGGGGCTGAGCGGTGGATAGGCCGAGGTCAGGCAGGTGAGGGGCGCGTTCGGCTGCCCGGTCTTGAAAACCGTCGTGGCGGCAACGTCACCGTGGGTTCAAATCCCACCGCCTCCGCCGCCTCTGCCACACGCACGGCCCCCGACCAGCGCAGATGGTCGGGGGCTCGTGTGTCTGTGCGGTGGGCGTGGCGAAGGTCTCGCGCCGGGGGTTTTTGCGTTCGCCCCGAGGGCTGGGAAGCTTCTACCGTATAGAAGTTCGGCCGGACCCGCGTGGGTCGGGCGCGGGGGACGACGAGAGGACCAGGAGGTCCGTGAACGAGCAGATCGCCGGGCGCCGAGGTGCCCAGGGCGTGCAACGGCGCATACGGGAGGCCCGGCCGTGACCGGAAGCCCCTCGCCGCACCGCCACGGGGTCAGCCCGCTGATCCCCCTGCCCGCGGATCTCCGCGCCTTCCATCAGCTCTACCGCCCCGCCTACGTCCGCTGGGCCGAACTGCACCTCGGCGACCGGCAGGCCGCCGAGGAGACGGCCGACCGCGTCTTCGAGCAGCTCGCCGCCGAGTGGGGCGACGTCCTCCGCCTCGACAGCCCCGCCGGGTACGCCTGGACCGTCCTCAAGCAGCGCACGCGCGAGGCCGCCAGGGACCGCGGGCGGCGCCCCGTCGTCGCGGACACGGCGGCGTTCGAGACCGAGGCGCTGCGCACCGCCGTCGACCCCGTCGGCGAACTGGCCGGCAGCATCTCCCTCTACCAGGCCATGCGCGAGCTGCCGGAGCGTCAGCACGACGTGATCGTCCTGCGCTACTGCATCGGCTACAGCCCCTCGGAGACGGCGGACATCCTCGGTGTCACCGTGCCGGGGGTCCGCTCCACCGCCCGGTACGCGAAGCACCGGCTGAAGGAGTCGCTCGGACTGTCCGCCCCGGGGAAGGAGGACGCCGACGATGGCTCCGACCATTGAGGAACTGCTGACGAGGGCCCTCCTCGCCCATCCGCTCCCCGTCTACAGCCCGGCGGAGATCGAGGCGGCCGAGCGGCGGATCGCGGCCCGGCTGACCACCGGGTGCGTCCGTCCCCGCGAACGCGCGGAGCAGCAGCTGCCCTCCGGTGACGGTCCCGGCGGCCCCGGGGCCGAGGGGCCGTGCGTCGACGGCCACCTGGCGACGCTCTGCCGCACCGTCGCCGAGCGGGACGGCGCCCTCCAGCACATGGCGGCCTTCCTGGGCGGCCGGGTCCCGCAGCCCGAGGGGGCGCGCGTCCTCGGCTGTGTGCTGCAGCTGGCGGGGCGCGAGGACAGCGCGCGTTTCTGGTGGCAGTTCGCGGCCGGGGCGGGGGACGCCGCCGCCGCCTACTGCCTCTACCTCCACCACCTGGCGCTCGGCGAGGAGTGGGAGGCCGAGCTGTGGCGCAGGCAGGCCGACCCGGACCGCCCCCCGCACCCCCTCCACGACGGCGAGGCGGGCGACGGCAGCGACCCCGCGCTGGTGCTGCGCGTCCTGGCGCTGCTGCACGGCGACCACGGCTACCTGACGGACACCACGGCGGCCGTCGTGCACTACATCCCGCAGGCGGTCCAGTTCGTGGACGAGATAGAGCTTCCCCTCCCCGGGCCCGACTTCGCGCGCCGCATCGAGGAACTGACGGCCTGAGCCCGCCGTGCGCCCCCCGTGCCCCGCGCGGGTGTGGAAAGGGCGTTTGTTCCGCCGCTGTCATACGTGCGGGGGAATCGGGCCGGTGCGGGTGGTGAGCGGGTGATCCTCTGGGCAAGCCTGGTGTCACGACGTCGTGAACCGTCCAGGCAGTCCGGCCGGCTGCTGTGCCACACCGATCGTCCGACTCCACGGAGGAACTGACCTATGGCAAGCATCCGCACCGCCCGCACCCTCGCCGTCCTCGCCGCCGCGCCGCTCGCCCTCGGCGTGCTCGCCGGCGTCGCCCAGGCCGACAGCGTGGACGGGCTCAGCGGCAACTCCATCATCGGAGGCGGTGTCGGCGACGACCTGGCGGGCAACTCCACCGTCACCCAGCAGTCGTCCGTGGGCTTCGGCAACTCCAACGAGAGCAACGCCGCCAGCGTCAACGGCTTCGGGGTCATCGACCAGTCCGACAAGGCGTTCACGCTCATCGTCGCCAACTTCCTCCCGTGACGACGGGGCCCGGGTGACGTCCCGGGGTACGTCGCCGTTCTGATGGCAGGGTCAGCCGCGCGGTCCGCACTTCCGGGTGCGGGCCGCGCGGTGCGTCGTCCGCCGTACGGCTGAACCCTCCGCCGCCCCGGGGAGTGTCGCCCCGCCCCACCCCGTACGCGCGACTTTGACTCATCCTCATGCGATATGCCCATCACACCCCCTGGTCGCCTCGCACCCGCCGTGCCCGGCACGCCCGCCCCACCCCGCGCCGCGCCCCCCGCCTGTGGCACGTCCTGCTCGCCTTCTTCCTGACGGCCCTCCTCGCCACCCCCGCGACCGCCGCCGAGGACCCGCGCCCCCTCCCCGCCCCCACGCTGATGGACAGCGACCTGTCCGCCCGGGGCGCGGAGATCTACGAGGGCGCCGCGTTCGACACCTGCGAGGCGCCCCCGCTCGACACGATGCGCGGCTGGCTGGCCTCCCCCTACCGGGCGGTCGGCATCTACGTCGGCGGCGCCGGACGCGCCTGCCCCGCCCAGCCGAACCTGACCCCGGACTGGGTCACCGGCGTGTCCGAGCTGGGCTGGCGCCTCCTGCCCCTCTACGTCGGCTCGCAGTCGCCCTGCGTCCTGGACGAGGCCAAGAGCGCCGTCCCGATCGACGCCGACCGCCCCTGGCAGCAGGGCGTCACCGAGGCCGCCGACGCCATCGCGTCCGCCGAGGCCCTGGGCCTCGCGCCCGGCAGCCCGCTGTACCTGGACATCGAGAACTACGACCACCTCGACGCGTCCTGCGCCCGCACCACCCTCGCGTTCATCCAGGGCTTCAGCCGCGAGCTGCGCGAGGAGGGCTGGATCCCCGGCCTCTACTCCAGCGCTGCGTCCGGCATCGCGCACATGGAGAGCGCCCGCGAGGCGGGGGCCGTGGACCTGCCCGACGTGCTGTGGTTCGCCCGCTGGGAGACCTCGCCGACCCTCGACGGCGAGCCCTCGCTCGACCCCGCCGCCTGGCAGCCGCACCGCCGCATCCACCAGTACGCGGGTGACGTCACGGAGACGCACGGTGGCCGCCGTCTCGCCATCGACCGCAACCTGGTGCACGCCCCGGTGGCCGTCCTCCGGTGAATCCCTGATACCCCTGGGGGGTGACGGGCCGAGCCCCTACACCTGTGGGAGGTGTAGCCCGCACCACCTCTACTCCCTGGGGCGGATGCCCCATCGCGACCTCTGGGCGATCCGCCCGGGGGGTCCCGCAGCCTAATTTGTAGAGCATGACCACGCCCACCGCGGCCCAGAAGGCGCCACCGCCGACCTTCAGCTCGTACGTGCGGGCCCGCGGCCCCATGCTGCTGCGGACCGCCCGTTCCCTGACCTCGAACCCCTCCGACGCCGAAGACCTCCTCCAGACCGCGCTGACCAAGACCTACCTGGCCTGGGAGCGCATAGAGGACCACCGCGCGCTCGACGGCTACGTCCGCCGGGCCCTGATCAACACCCGCACGTCCCAGTGGCGCAAGCGCCGCGTCGACGAGTACGCCATGGACGAGCTGCCCGAGCCCGACAGGCGGCCCGACACCGACCCCGCCGAACAGCAGGCCGTGCGCGACGCCATGTGGCGCGCCATCGTCAAGCTGCCCGACCGCCAGCGCGCCATGGTCGTCCTCCGGTACTACGAGGACCTCAGCGAGGCGGCCACCGCCGAGCTGCTCGGCGTCTCGGTCGGCACCGTGAAGAGCGCCGTCTCCCGTGCCCTCGCCAAGCTGCGCGACGACGAGCAGCTGATCGACATCCTGCGCGGCGCGGCCCCCGCCGCCCGCGAGCGCGTCCCCGCCCAGCGGCACGCCATGGCGGCCTGACCCCCGGCCGCCCGGCACGCAGCCGTGCCCCGTGCCCCGTACCCGGTCGTTCCCCGGGCGCGCACCCCCGGGCACGGCGCCCCCACCCCCTGGCCAAGACGCCGCCGACCCCGCAGAATCACCGGCACACACGCGTCGCAGTCGCTCAGCGGGAGGCCCTTGGTGTACGGCACGATGCAGGACACACCCCTACTCGTCAGCCGTATCCTGCGGCACGGCACGACGGTCCACGCGGCGGCGTCCGTCACCACCTGGACCGGTACGCCCGAAGGACCGCGCCGCCGCACGTTCGCCGCCGTCGGTGAACGCGCGGCCCAGCTCGCCCACGCCCTGCGCGACGAACTGCGCGTCGAGCCGTCCCAGCGCGTGGCGACCCTCATGTGGAACGACACGGAGCATCTGGAGGCGTACTTCGCCGTCCCCTCCATGGGCGCCGTCCTCCACACCCTGAACCTCCGGCTGCCCGCCGACCAGCTCGCGTGGACCATCACCCACGCCGCCGACCGCGTCATCCTCGTGGACGGCACGCTGATACCCCTGCTCGCCCCGCTGCTCCCGTCCCTGCCGACGGTCGAGCACGTCATCGTGAACGGCCCCGGCGACCGCGCCCCCCTCGACGGCGCCCGCGCCACCGTCCACGACTACGACGAGCTGATCTCCGGCCGCCCCACCACGTACGCCTGGCCCGAGCCGGACGAACGCACCGCCGCCGCCCTCTGCTACACCTCCGGCACCACCGGCCACCCCAAGGGCACGCTCTACAGCCACCGGTCCATCTACCTGCACTCGATGCAGATCGGCATGACCGAGTCGATGGGCCTGTCCGCCGACGACACGACGCTTCCGGTCGTCCCCATGTTCCACGTGCTCGGGTGGGGGCTGCCGCACGCCGCGTTCATGTCCGGTTTCGGCCTCCTCCTGCCGGACCGTTTCCTCCAGCCCGGCCCGCTCGCCGACATGATCGCCGCGGAACGGCCCACGCACTCCGCCGCCGTCCCCACCATCTGGCAGGGACTCCTCGCCGAACTGGCCGAGCGCCCCCGCGACATCGGCTCCCTCGCCCGCGTCACCATCGGCGGCTCCGCCTGCCCGCCCGCGCTGATGCGCGCGTTCGAGGAACGGCACGGCGTCCGCGTCGAGCACGCCTGGGGCATGACCGAGACGTCGCCCCTCGGCTCCGTCGCCCTCCCCCCTGCCCGGCTCAGCCCGGAGGAACAGTGGCCGTACCGCGTCAGCCAGGGCCGTTTCCCGGCGGCGGTCGAGGCGCGCCTCGCCGGGCCCGACGGAACGTTCCTCCCCTGGGACGGCGCGTCGGCGGGCGAGCTGGAGGTACGCGGCCCCTGGATCGCCGCCGCCTACTACGGCGGCGCGGACGGCGAGCCCGACCGCCCCGCCGACCGCTTCAGCCCGGACGGCTGGCTGCGCACCGGCGACGTCGGCGTCATCTCCCCGGACGGCTTCCTGACGCTCACCGACCGCGCGAAGGACGTCATCAAGTCGGGCGGCGAGTGGATCTCGTCCGTCGCCCTGGAGAACCACCTCATGGCGCACCCGGACGTCACCGAGGCCGCCGTCGTCGCCGTGCCCGACGACCGCTGGGGCGAACGGCCCCTCGCCACCGTCGTGCTCACCCCGGGGACGGCGCCCGAGACCGCGTTCCCCGCCCTGTGCGCCTTCCTCGCCGACCGCGTGCCGCGCTGGCAGCTGCCGGACCACTGGGCGGCGATCGACGCGGTGCCGAAGACGAGCGTCGGCAAGTTCGACAAGAAGCTGATCCGCGCCCGGCACGCCGACGGCGCGCTGGACGTCACGACCCTGCCGCGCCCCCGGTCCGGGGGCGACGGCTGAGGGGCCGCCGGCGGGTCAGTGCGCGCCGATCTTCGTCAGCAGGTCCACGATCCGCTCCTGCACGTCGGCGTTGGTCGAGCGCTCCGCCAGGAACAGCACGGTCTCGCCCGACGCGAGCGACGCCAGCTGCGCCGGATCGCTGTCCGCCGCCGTGTAGACGACGAACGGCGTACGGTGCAGCAGGCCGTTCACCCGCAGCCAGTCGATGATCCCGGCGCGCCGCCGCCTGACCTGGCCGAGGTCCATGACCACCAGGTTGGGCCGGATGCGGGCGGCGACCTCCATCGCCTCCGCGTCCGACGCGGCGTGCGCGGCCTGCATGCCCCGGCGCTCCAGCGACGCGGCGAGCGCGCTCGCGATCTCCGGCTGCTCCTCGACCAGAAGGACGCGCGGAGGGTGCTGCTCGCTGTCGCGCGGCGCGAGCGCCTTCAGCAGCACCGCCGGGTCGGCGCCGTACGCCGCCTCCCGGCTCGCCTGGCCCAGACCGGCCGTCACCAGCACCGGCACCTCGGCGGCCACCGCCGCGGCGCGCAGCGACTGGAGGGCCGTCCGCGTGATCGGCCCGGTCAGCGGGTCGACGAACAGCGCCGCCGGGTAGGCCGCGATCTGCGCGTCCACCTCCTCGCGCGAGTGCACGATGACGGGCCGGTAGCCGCGGTCGGTGAGGGCCTGCTGCGTGGACGGGTCGGGTTCCGGCCACACGAGGAGGCGCCGCGGGTTGTCCAGCGGCTCGGGCGGCAGTTCGTCGTCCGCCGGGGCGGGCGGGCCCGCGGTGGCGGGGCTGTCGGTCACCTCGACGGCGCCGTTCGGCCCGTCGAGCGGCTCGGGGCCCTCCGCGGCGCCCGCCGCGGGGGCGCCGATGGCGAAGCGGCGGCCCCTGCCGTGCGTGCCGGGTCCCTGCTGCTGCGGTACGGGCGCCGCCGCGCCCGCCGCGTTCCCCTGCTCCGGCTCCTCCGCGGGCGGCGTCGCCAGTTTCCGGCGCCGCGTGGGCATCTGCTGCGGTACGGCCGCCTGCATCGGCGGCGGTGGTGCGGGAACGCCCGGCGCGGGCCGTCGTTCCGGCAGCGCCGGTGGTGGTACGGGCACGCCCTGGCCGAGCGTCTGCACGCTGACGCCGGGGAGCGCGCGTTCCACCCGGTCACTGCCCGGCATGGGCAGCGCGCGCGGGGCGCGCGGCGCGCTCACCGGCGGTGGCGCGCTGCCGTCCAGGATGGGACTCGCCGCCACCACCGAGTGCTCGACGGGCGGGGGTTCCTCCTGCTGCGGCGCCTCCTGCAGCGGTACTTGCTGCTCCTGCTGCGGCTGCGGCTCGGGCACGACCGCCTCAGCGGCGGGCTGCTGCGCCGCCTCCGCCCCTGCGGCCTGCCTGCGCCGCCGGCCCGTGGGCTGCGCCGCCGGGGGCGCCAACTCCGGGACCTGCGGCGCCGGGACGTCGCCCTGCTCCTCCGCCGCCGGGCCCAGCGCGCGCCTGCGCCGCCCGCGCCCCGACATGTCCACCGAACCGGTGTCCCCGGCGCTCTGCTCCGTCTCCTCCGGCGCGGGCGCACCCGCCCTGCGCCGCCGCCCGGTCGGCGTGTCCTGCACGGGCTCGATCGCCACGGCCGGTTTCCGCGCCTGCGCCGCCGTCCCCCGCGCGGGCTCCGCCGGTACGGGCATCACCGTCGTGTCACCGCTCGCGTCCCGCGTCGCCGGTACGGCGGAGACGGCCCCGCCCCCGGCGAGCACCGGTACCTCCAGCACGTACGCCGACGCGCCACCCACCTCGTGCGTCTGCAGTACACCGCCGTGCTGCCGGACGATTCCCCGCACGATCGGCTCGTGCACCGAGTCCCCGCCGGGATACGGTCCGCGCACCTCGATGCGCACCACATCCCCGCGCTGCGCCGCGGCCACCACGATCGTCGAATCCCCGGCCGCCGCACCCGACGCCGCACGCCCGGTCGCGTCCACCCCGGCGACATCGGCCACCAGGTGCGCCAGCGCCTGCGCCAGCCGGTCCGGGTCCACCTCCGCCTCGATGGGCGGCGCGTGCACGGCGAACTGCGCCCGCCCCGGCCCGATCAGCTCCACCGCGCCCTCGACCCCCGCCGCCACGACGGCGTCGAGCGACACGCGCTTCACCGACAGCTTCTCGTGCCCCTCGTCCAGCCGCTGGTAGCTGAGGACGTTGTCCACGAGCGTGGTCATCCGCGTGTATCCGGCGGCGAGATGGTGCAGCACCTGGTTCGCCTCGGGCCACAACTGGCCCGCGGGGTCGGCCGCCAGGGCCGTCAGCTCCCCGCGCAGCTGTTCCAGCGGCCCGCGCAGCCCGTCCCGCAGCACCGACAGCAGCTGCGTGTGCCGCGCGGCGAGCGCGTCGTACGCACGCCGGTCGGTGAACGCGAGGACGGCCCCGACCAGTTGGTCCCCGTCCCGCACCGGTGCCGTCGTGAGGTCGACGGGGACGGCCTTGCCGTCCTTCGTCCACAGCACCTGCCCGCGCACGCGGTGCTTGCGGCCCGAGTGCAGCGTGTCGTGCAGCGGCGTCTCCTCGAACGCCAGCGGCGTCCCGTCCGCCCGCGAGTGCTGGGCGAGCGGGTGGAGTTCCTGCCCGCCGAGCTGGCTGGCCCGGTGCCCCAGGATCTGCGCGGCGGCCGGATTGACGAGCACGATCCGGCCCGCCGTGTCCACGCCGACGACGCCCTCGGACGCCGCCCGCAGGATCATCTCCGTCTGCCGCTGCTGGCGCACCAGTTCGGCCTCGGTGTCGAGGGTGCCCGACAGGTCGCGGATGATGAGGACCAGCAGTTCCTCACCCGCGTGGTCGTCGGCGAAGGCGGCCTCGATGGCCGACGCGTACGGCGCGCGGCCCGAGTTCAGCCCCGCGCTGGTCACCTCGACCTGCAACGCTCTCCCGTCCGTCCGCCGTGCCACCATCCGCGTGGGCTTGGTCCTGACACTGGGGTCCTCCTCGGGACGGCGCATGGAGCCGGGGATGCGGCGCGGATCGAAGTCCGGGACGATGTCGAGCAGTCCGCGGCCGATGAGGGGGGCGCCCGGAGCCTCCAGGGTCTCCACGGCGATGGAGTTGGCATTGACGACGGTTCCGTTGCCGTTGACCAGCAACAGCGCGTCGGGCAATGCGTCGAGTATGGCGGCGAGGCGAGCAGCGCCTCTCGCTGGCCTGCTGCTCACGACGTCGGTTCCTCCCTTGACCCACGTGATTCAGGTGCACGGACCCCGTGCGTGTCTCCAGGGGAGTCTACGGCCAGCGGCGGCGGGAGCGGCGGTGTGTGTCGAAGTCGCCGCCCGTGAGGGTCAGCTCACGGGGCCGGGGAGCACCGGCACGAGGGCGTCCCAGCGGGCGATCTCGCAGCCGTTCGTGCGGCTGTAGCGGGCGTGGACGGGCTCGCCGTTCCAGACCCCCTGGATCGTCGCGGTGGCCGGGCCGCCGTACACGTAGGTGCACAGCGGCTCCGCGCCGTCCGTCCCACCGGCGGTGGCGAACGGCGCCCGGGCGGCGCGCAGCACCTCGCACGCGCCCTCCGGATCGGGGTGCGTCCCGCCGGGCGGCGCGCACTCCAGCTCGTACGTGCCGTCCCGCCCGTCGCCGGCGCCTTCGACCGTGACGGTGAGCCGGTCCCCGGACTCCAGGGCGTGCCCGGCCGGTGCTGCGGCGAACGCTCCGGCGAGGGCGATGAGGGCGATGAGACTGGTGCGAAGCGGCATGCGGAAGCTCCTGTGTGTACGCGGCGTGAGCGGGTGTCTTCCCTCTGCCAACGCTGCCGCGCCCCGACCGTCACGCAACTCGACGCGAGGGCCGGTACCCCCGTAGGGTGGAATCCGATTGGCTGCGGCCGTTCGGGCTGTGGCATCATTTGCACGCACGCATCGTCCGCGCTGTCGTGCAAGGAGGCTTCGCCTAGTCTGGTCTATGGCGCCGCACTGCTAATGCGGTTTGGGGTGACCCCCCATCCCGGGTTCAAATCCCGGAGCCTCCGCATCACCCCCGCGAGCCCCGTCCTGTCGGCCGGGGCTTTCGCATTTCCGCAGGTCAGCCAGGGTGCAGCCAACCAATTTCACCCCGACGCCCACCGTCATGTAGTGTTGTCCACGCAACGCCCCGCAGGGGGCGGAGGCGCTCGTAGCTTAACGGATAGAGCATCTGACTACGGATCAGAAGGTTGCAGGTTCGAATCCTGCCGAGCGCACAGGTCAAAGCCCCGTTCCGAGACCGGAACGGGGCTTCTTCGTGCTGTATAGCAGCGGAGTACCGCAACGCCCCTACCCGCCGCCGAAGCCACCCGCGAGCAGCTGCGGCAGCTAGTCCCTGAGCGGACGGCGACGACGCCGCTCTCTCACGACCGAGCCAGCTGCGAGCG
The DNA here is from genome assembly GCF_044461265.1 of Streptomyces sp. NPDC049879. NCBI lineage: Bacteria > Bacillati > Actinomycetota > Actinomycetes > Kitasatosporales > Streptomycetaceae > Streptomyces > Streptomyces sp. NPDC049879. The sequence goes on from NZ_JBITKT010000002.1 coordinate 574,334, forward strand.
ACGCTTCCGACCGTAATGCCTGGCGAAGACGAACATCAACGCCACTTCACGTCGAACACCCCTGTGGCCTAGGCGGACGACGCACGGGTTCACCGGCGACCTCCGCCTGGCAGGAGGCGCAGGACTAGCGGGCGCTTCCGCTGCAAGGCCATCGCCCACGACGCACACGGCCTGCCAACTCTCTTAAATGATCACGGCCCGAGAAAGGTGTAACCTCGATCCTATTTTTCAAACAAGCTCTCCTGGCCGTCGCTAATGTGCAGGAAGCGGTATTCAGTCGACCGAACGCGACCCAGTTTATCCATCTTTCGGGCGACCTCAACAGCGAATGAGACCGTCATGCCGAGCTCCAAGTGCATCCCCATAAGCGCTTCGACGTCCACCCGCACTTCATATGCGGAGGATGTCCTGGATGCTCCGGTCTTGATCTTGACGACTCCGGATTCTCGAAGCTCAGTGATCCGGCCTGTTATGCCCATCCGGGATATCTGTACCTGCGTGTTCCGGAGACTGCGAACGTAGTCCTTTCCCCGCCTGGATAGGTGCGACGATCTAACCGTTCCGTCCAGGCTGAACCAGCGCATATCCATGGATAGGTTGAACTTATCTAGTGCTTCGACCACTCCGTCCAAGCCAGGTACGATGCGCTCCCACCGCCGCACATCCAGCTCTTTCTCTGCGGCGTCAATCAGCTTGAGGAAGTCGCGTACCGCAGGGTCGGCGATTGAGGAATCCACAACCGTAAGATTCTCCTCCTCCTCAGCGTCATTAACGATCTCAGGGATGCTGGGACGCACGTGCAGGACGGTGCTTCCCCTTGAAATACCTGTCAGTTCTAGTTCCACGTCTTTGCGAGCGGCGGCACAGACGCCCTCCCTCAGCGGCTTCAGCAACGCATCACCCATACGAAAGTCAAGAGCGCCACGGTCAGCTGCCTCGCCTCGCAGGCGTACAAGTAGTTCTTCCTGAAGCTGGGCTGCAGGATCGTATTGGCGTACCGCCTCAAGCCAGTGCTGGCGCAGCTCCTCTTCATAGGCGTCTTCGCTCAAATGCTCTGCATCTTGATCAGCGAAGAAACGTGCATTGGCCTCACGGTTCAGTTCTAGGGCGCGTTGCCGCCAGCTGGTGCTCACAACGTCACCTCCACATAGCCGCGGCGGGGAGCCGCACTGTGTACCGTCGGCTCACTCTTGTTTACCCCGTCGGGCCGACAACGCTGCCACCAGTCGTCCCATGCGCCGCGCTCGCGAAGGTACGCCTGCTCGGCCGGATCAAGTTGCTCCGAGCGGAAGACAGAGACTATCGGGCGGTACCCGACCCTGAGCGGCGAAACCCCGAGCTCAGCCAGGCGTGCCTTCCGGTTAAAGGCCGACGCGAGCCACCGTGTCCCCTGCTGGCCACGCATCGCAGCCACGGTACCCTCATCAATCAAAACTGTGAGATCTATGTTATGGGGGTTCAGCTTGGTGCTCACGTAACTGCCGCCCAACCAGAGTGCATGGATGAGGGGCCTGTCTCCGATGACTGCTCGATGGCGGTCCTCAAGATCAAAAAAGCGGCTGAGGTAGGTCTCCAGGCCCTGCCATAAAGGCTGTCTAGTATCAGAGCCAGCAAAGCGCGGATGATGAACTAGCTGTTGCTCCGCCTGCTCCGGTTCTAGTCGGTATCGACCTGGCGCGAGAAATCCGTTGTCCCCCCAGTCGAGAACCACATACCCCCCTATCGTTGTTGCCTCCGCTGCTTCATGATCGGTGCACTGATGCCTGTCGGCAAGACCGCTGTCGGCCTGAGTTAGCTTCATGGCATCGGGGGCCCCGCACCACTGGCCACCTGCCGACGCACTGCCTGTGTAACTGCGTGACAGCACCGACGAACGGCAGCGGACAACTGCGCACGCCTACGGGACATCACCGCAGGTAAGAGGTACAGCTACGCGCGGCCACGCACCCAGCTGAGACGCTTTGGGGCGAAGAGACCAGAGAGCCCGCAGGGAGGTGCGATTGGTGCGGCGTCCGAGCATGTTGTTCCATCGCCACTGAGGCCACATGCTCGGTTAAAGGTCTCTTACAGCGTTCGTAGCTTGTATCGCTCCGTCTTCGGACCCGACCCTGTCATGTCGGCGATCATGGTCATAGACAGCTACGCTGGGCCGGAAGGAGTGGGGCGCAGCAAGCGGCAGTGAGGCTCAGCGTGGGGCATCTTCACCTTTTGGCTCACTGGTTGGGGGCGGCTGAGCGAAGTTCGAAGGTCTTCCGCTAGTACACCACCGAGCTCACGAACGTAAGCGCATGGTCGGGGTGGTCGTGGACGAGCAGAGGCGTGCGCTACTGATCAGGCAGCGCGACAAGGGCAAGTGGTCCGCTCGATGGCGTTCTGAAGGTCGGGGGATCATCTTCGATTCCTGAAGCGCGAAGTCCTCGAAAAGACAGGGGGATCGCCGTACCGCAACCCTTACGGATGTCTATAAGAACATGACCGGGCTGGTCGTCGCGCTGGTCTTCCACTGCGAGGCCATCGGTGGCGAGCCGACGACCGGGGACAAGACGGTCTAACTGCGCTGGGTCACCGCGGAGGAGGCCGAACTGCTAGCCGACGAGGCGTACGCGGTCCGCGTCAGGGATGCCCTCGTCGCCGCCACCTCACCGGTCGTTCGGGTCCACGAGGTGTAAAGCTTGTCTACCGGACCTTCCACCGACTTTCCGGACACGACCTATGGGTGCAACGACGTCCGGTGAATCCGTCTCGACCATCCCGTTGATGGAAGCGGGCAGGGGGTCGGACCACTGCCTTTCGGAAGGCCGCTTGGTCAGGTGTCGCAGGCGGTGCCGTCGTTGTCGCGGTCCAGGGCGCGGCGGTAGCCGGGGTCGTTCCGGTAGAGAGGGGCCTTGCCTGCGGCTCGTACGGCGTCGCAGTTCTCGTAGTACGCGGAGCTGTCCGGGTCGGGGAGGTCAGGGGCCGGGGGCGGGGCGGGGTTCAGCTCGGTGGACTGGTCGGGTGGGCAGTCGGTGGAGGGGGATGTCAAGGACAAAGTGGCGGATGTGGCGTCCGCGTCCCTGAGCTCGCCGCCTGCCTCTGGGCGCTGGAAGCAGACGAGCCAGTCTCCGTGGGTTTCCGGCAGCTCGACGTCGATGTAGGCGCTGTCGGCGGTCACGTCCGTCAGGCCGACCGCCGCCAGGGCCTCGCCGGCGGTGGTGAAGGTCATCCCGACGGTGTCCGGGACGGTCGGGTACGTGATGGCGAGGCCGTCCTCCTCCGGGCAGGGCGTTCCGTTGCGCACCACGGCGAAGTCGATGGTGGCGTCGGGCGCGGCCTGCTCGCCCGCGCCGGGGCTCTGGAAGCAGACGGTCCAGTTGGTGTCGTCCCACTGATCGGCGTCGTCGTCCGAGGCGTCGTGCGAGGTGGTCCGGTAGCCGGCTTCTGACGCGGCGGACTCGGCGTCGGCGAGGTTGTCCCCTGCGTAGTCGGGAACCGGACGGGCGGGATCCGCGTTCTCCTCCGGCGTCGTCGGCTGCGGGGACTCTTCCGGCTCCTGCGTCTCCTCGACGTCGGAAGCCGCTGTGTCGAGTTGGGCGTCGTCCTCGGGTGAGTCGATCGCCACGGCGAAGATGAGCCAGAGGGCGGACAGGACGGTGGCAACGATCTTCCGCTGCCGTGCCCAGCCGCTGCGCCAGGCGAGCACGATGCCGACGGGCGGGAAGACCACCAGCAGGCCGATGATCACCCCGGGGCGCCGCCAGCGGGAGCGTGACGGTAAGGGGGCAGGGGGCGGCGGGAAGTTCATGGACCGGATTCTCCGCTCAGGCGAACTGGTGCTTGGAGCCGCACACGGTAGCGGGTACCGGGGGATTAGGTGGGCTCTTCGTAAGGGTGAGTGGCACCTGAGTGTTGGAGTTGTGGTGGGAATGTTTGGATCGGGTGGTTGGGGATCGAGTTAGATCGGATATGGGGGTGAAGTGATCGAGTGAAGGGGAATCTCTGCGAGATGTTCGTGTGATGGAGGGATTGTCTGTACGGTGGGGCCTCCGTTGCGCACAGGGGGTGCGGGCGGGGATCTGGTCTTGTGGGGAGGCCCTTGTGGTGAAGGCTGTTCGGCTTGCTGTCGTGGCGCTCGCGTCGGTGTGTGTCGCCGTTCTCGTGCCGGGGCAGGCGCAGGCCGCCGAGTACAGTTCGGCGCTGAAGATCAGGGGGGTGCAGTACGACGCTCCCGGGCGTGACAACAACAGCTGCTCGTCGGGGAACACCGATGAGGAGTTCCTGGTGATCACGAATTTCTCGCGGTCGACGACCGTCAACCTGCGGGGGTATGTCGTGAAGGACGCGGCGGGGAACCGTTTCACCTTCACGAAGAACCACACCCTTCAGCCCGGTGACTTCATCCGGCTGCGGGGCGGGCGCGGTACCGATTCGGACGGTGGGAACGTCGTCTACCGCAACAACTGCAACTTCCTGTGGAACAACGCCGGCGACTCCATCTACCTCTACAAGCCGTCCGGCGACCGGGCCGACGTCCACGCCTACACCAAGGCGAAGAACGACCGCGACGGCAACGGGTACGTGACGTTCCACAAGTGAGCCGTCAGTAGTCCTCGCGGTCGCGGATGTCGTCGATGTAGGCGTTCGCCGAGGCGCCCTCGTCCACCAGGTCGGGGGTCAGGGGGGTCGCCTCCAGCAGGCGTGCGCCCGCGCCCTCGGAGGGTTCCCATTCCGCGGCGATGATCCGCTGCTTCTCCTCCGGCTGGCTCTCCAGCCACTCGCGGTTGAGAGGGCTGAGCTGGCGGAGGAAGTGGGCGAGGAGTTCGTCGGGCATGGGGCTCAGCCTCGGTGAACCGGCGGCGGTCGGGGGGCGTGTGGCGCGCGGGCGGCGTGTGTCTCACCCGATGGGTGTACCCCGGGGAGCGCGCGGTGGTTCCATGGCGGGATGGATGTGCTCGTGTGGGTTCTCCTGGCCGTCGCGGTCGCCGTGGTCGTGTACGCGCTGCGCCGGGTCGGGCGGCGGCGGGCCGTACGCGTACGGGGCTTCCGCGCGGTGGCGCCCGACCGGCTGCCGCCGGGTGTGCCGAGGCCGCGCGAAGTGCACTGGGCCGCCGTGCCGTTCGAGGACGGCAGCGGGGTGAAGGACCGGCCGTGCCTCGTGCTGGCGGCGAACGCCGAGCGGGTCGTCGTCGCCAAGATCACCACGCGGGAGTACCCGCCGGCGCGCCCTGTCCGGCTGCCGGCCGGCACCGTCGACGACCGGCGGGGGAGGGTCAGTTGGGTCGAGCCGGCGAACGTGCGGGTGCTGTCGGTCGGCGCCTTCAGGCGTCGGGCCGGTGCGGTGGACGGCGCTGTCTGGGACCAGGTGCGGCGGCGGGCGCGGTGACGGGGGGACGGGGGGTCAGGAGAGCGCGTGGCGCTGCTGGCGTGCGCGGCGGTTGGCCTCCGCCACGCGCTGCCGCAGGGATTCGCTGGCGCTGACGGGCTGCACGTCCTCGGGCAGTGCCGTCCATTCGCGGCCGCCGCCCGGGGGGCGGAGCCAGATGTGGCCGGACAGGTGGGCCATGACGCGGCCGATGCGGTCGTGCGACGCGTCGTAGGCCATCGTGCCTATCTCCGGCTGGGCGGGCTCGTGGGTCATGGCCGGACTCCGAACGCTGAGGCGGTCGCTGGTGCGGTGCCGTGTGATCGGCTTCACGTTCTCCACCATGCCCGAGCGGCGGGGTCCCGGACGCACGGGACCCCGCTTCCAGAGGGAAATTTGAGGTTGTGGTGTCCTCTTTATCCGGACAGTGGCATTCCTGCACCGCCGCATATGCCACCGGTGTGGGACAAGTCGATCACCCTGCGGAGCCGAGCGACAGCGCCTCGGCGAGCGTGCGGTACGCGGCGCGCGGGATGTCGGTGCGCGGGTTGTCGTTGACGACCTGCACGGCCACGTGGTCGGCGCCCGCCGCGAAGAACTGCTCGACCTTGTCGCGGACCGCCTCCGCGTTCCCGAGGCCGTAGACCGCGTCCAGCAGCCGGTCGCTGCCGCCCGAGGCGAAGTCGTCCTCCGTGAAGCCGAGCCGCAGCAGGTTGTTCGTGTAGTTCGGCAGCTTCAGGTACATGCCGAGGTACGCGCGGGCGGTGGCGCGGGCCGACGCGAGGTCGGGGTCGAGGACGACCTTCAGTTCGGGGGCGAGCGTCGCGCCGTCGCCGAGCCGTTCGCGGGCCTGGGCGACGTGGTCGGCCGTGACGAGGTACGGGTGCGCCCCGCCGGTACGCTCGGCGGCGAGCGCCAGCATCTTCGGGCCGAGCGCGGCCAGGACGCGCCGCTCGGCGGGCACGGGCTCCTCGGCGGCGTCGAGGCCGTCGAGGAAGTCGCGCATGGCGGAGTAGGGGCGGTGGTACTCGCGGTGCAGCGGGCCGTGGCTGACGCCGAGGCCGAGGACGAAGCGGCCGCCGTACGCGCGGTTCACCTCGGCGGACGCGCGGGCGACGTCGGCCGGGCCGTCGTTCCAGATGCTCGTGATGCCGGTGGCGACGGTGAGGCGGGACGTCGCGGCCAGGGCGTGCACGGCCTGCCGCGGTGTGGCGCTGCCGCCGAGCCACAGCGTCCCGTAGCCCAGCTCCTCCAGCTCGGCGACGGCCTCGGTGATCTCGTCCCGGCGCGCCGGCTCGTCACTGGCGAGCAGGCCGCTCCAGACGCCGACGCGGCCGAGGTCTTCGGTCAGTTGGGTACCCATGGGCCGGACAACGGGATGACGCGGCGCGCTTATTCCGCGACGACGCGGTCGTCCTCGATCTTCACCCGGACGGCGGGGAGTGGCCTGGTCGCCGGTCCCGAGACGACCTCGCCGGTGGCCGCCTCGAACACCGAGCCGTGGCAGGGGCAGCGCAGTTCGTCGCCCGCGGGCTGGACCGCGCAGCCCTGGTGCGTGCAGGCGGCGCCGTACGCGGTGACCGTCGTCTCGTCGGAGCGGTAGAGGAACGCCTCGCCGCCGCTCTCCGTACGGGCGAACGTCGGCTCGCCCACCGGTACGTCGGCCAGCGCGGCCAGCTCCTCGCCGGGGCGTACGCCGGTGCCCGACGTGTCCCCGTCCCCGTCCCCGCTTCCGCCCCCGCTCCCGTTGTCGCGGCCGCAGGCGGTGAGGGCCAGGGCCCCGGCGGAGGCGGCCGTGGCGGCGACGAGGGTCCGGCGGCTGGTGCCGGTGGGGAAGGCGTCCATGTGAAGGGGAACGAACCGGGGCCCGCGGAGGTGCCCGGCCCGGCGCGCGTCACAGGGCGCGCGCCGGGCGGGAGGGGTGTGCGTCAGGGGGCGGTCCACTTCTGGTTCGCGCCGCCGGTGCACGTCCAGATCTGGAGCCGTGTGCCGTTGGCCGACGAGTTGCCCGTCGCGTCGAGGCACTTGTTGGCCTGGGGGTTCACGATGTCGTTGGCCCCGCTGATGGCCCAGCGCTGGTTGGCGCCGCCGACGCAGTCCCACAGGTGGATCTGCGCGCCGTTGGCCGTCGAGTTGTTGGAGACGTCGAGGCACTTGCCCAGGGCGCGGATGGTGCCGTCCGTGCCGACGGTCCACTGCTGGGCGGCGGTGCCGTTGCAGTCGTAGAGCTGGACCGGGGTGCCGTTGGCGGGGTTGGCGCCCGCGACGTCCACGCACTTGCCCCCGAGCCCGCGGATCGGGCCCGTACGGCCGCCGCCGGGGGTGTCGCCCGTGGTGACGCGCACGTAGTCCACGGTGAGCTGGCCGGGGAACGGGGTGGAGCTGTTGGGGTCGCCCGGCCAGTAGCCGCCGACCGCCAGGTTGAGGATCAGGAAGAAGGGCTTGTTGAACACCCACTGGTCGCCGCCGAGGTCGGCGGGCGTACGGGTCTGGTAGGTGTTGCCGTCGACGGACCAGGAGATGCGGTTGGGCGACCAGTCGATGGCGAACGTGTGGAAGCCGTCGGCGAACGCCTGGCCGCCGGGCAGGGTGTAGCCGGCGCCGATGCCCTCGCCGCCCGAGTAGCCCGGGCCGTGGAGCGTGCCGTGGACGGTGCCGGGCTCGAAGCCGACGTTCTCCATGATGTCGATCTCGCCGCTGGCCGGCCAGCCGACGCTGCCGAGGTCGTTGCCCAGCGCCCAGAAGGCGGGCCACATGCCCTGGCCGCGCGGGACGCGCAGGCGGGTCTCGATGTGGCCGTACTGGGCGGTGAAGCGGCCCGCGGTGTTCATGCGGGCGGAGGTGTACTCGCACCGGCCGTACCAGCACTGGTAGTTGCCGGGGTTCTCGCGGCGGGCGGTGATGACGAGGTTGCCCTGGCCGTCGAGGGCGGCGTTGGAGTTGCCGCCGGTGTACCACTGGCGTTCGTGGTTGTTGACGTTGTCGCCGGTCTCCAGCTGCCAGCGGCTGCCGTTGACGGCGGAGCCCGCGGGGCCGTCGAAGGTGTCCTCGAAGACGACGGCCATGGGGACGGCGTCCGGGGCCGCGGGGGCGGCGGCCTGGGAGGCGGGGGTGGTGGGGGTGGTGGGGGTGGGGGTGGGGGCGGCGTCCGCCGCGGTCTGCAGCAGGGTGGCGCTCAGGACCACGGTGGCCGCGGCGGCGAAGAGGCGCCGGAAACGGCGGCGCGACAATATCTTCATGGGCATGACATAAGCGGCTGGCGTAGACCAATACAAGGCGCTGGACACGAACCGGGAGTTCCGGAACTCGCGCGGCGCGCCACACCGTTCACCTCCGTCCCAGGAGACGACAGCCGCGGACCGGAGTGTCCGTGCCCGCCGGGTGTTCGCTAGGGTCGGCAGGCATGGCCCACAATCAGCAGCAGCCGTACGGTTCCCAGGAACCGGACGCGGCAGGCAACACGCAGATGTTCCAGGCTTTCGTCAACGACGGAGGCACGCCCCTCAACGGCCCCGCGCCCGCGACCCAGTCGTCCGGCCCGCGTGTCGGGCTGATCGTGGGCGTCGTCGTGGCTGTCGTGGTGGTCGCCGCGGTCGTCTTCCTGGCGCTCGGCTGAACCCGCCCCGGACCGGCGAGCATCGTGCCGCCGGTCCGGGCCTCGTCACTCCTCGGCGGTCAGGCCCTCGCGCAACTGCGCGAGCGTACGCGTGAGAAGGCGCGAGACGTGCATCTGCGAGATGCCGACCTCGTCACCGATCTGGGACTGCGTCATGTTGCCGAAGAAGCGGAGCATGATGATCCGGCGCTCGCGTGCGGGCAGACGGGCGAGCAGGGGCTTGAGGGACTCGCGGTACTCGACGCCTTCGAGGGCGGTGTCCTCGTAGCCGAGGCGGTCGGCCAGGGAGCCCTCGCCGCCGTCCTCCTCGGGGGCGGGCGAGTCGAGTGAGCTGGCGGTGTAGGCGTTCCCCACCGCGAGGCCGTCCACGACCTCCTCCTCCGACACCCCGAGGCAGGTGGCGAGTTCGGCGACGGTCGGGGAGCGGTCGAGCCGCTGGGACAGCTCGTCGCTGGCCTTGGTGAGGGCGAGCCGCAGCTCCTGGAGGCGGCGCGGGACGCGCACCGACCAGGAGGTGTCGCGGAAGAACCGCTTGATCTCGCCGACGACGGTGGGCATCGCGAACGTCGGGAACTCCACGCCGCGTTCGCAGTCGAAGCGGTCGATCGCCTTGATCAGGCCGATGGTGCCGACCTGGACGATGTCCTCCATCGGCTCGTTCCTGCTGCGGAAACGCGCCGCCGCGTAGCGGACCAGCGGGAGGTTCAGTTCGATCAGGGTGTCGCGGACGTAGCCGCGCTCGGGGCTGTCCGGGTCGAGCGCCGCCAGGCGCAGGAACAGCGAACGGGACAGGGTGCGGGTGTCGAGGTTGTCGGTCTCCGCGGGCGGGTCTGGCGGCAACGAGGGTACGTGCGGCGCGGGTACGTGCGGCGTGCCGGTCGTGGCGAGCACCTTGGAGCTGCCCAGTTCTACGGACATGCCACCCCCTTGAGGTCGTGGACGGGTCGCGACGGCGCGCTTCCGGTGTGACTCCCATGAGAGAAGTGCGCCCTCTCGTGGATACCGGATCGGCCGCCACGGCAAACGCGGTTCCCACAGAATGTCACATGTCATCAACGCGACGTAGCTTCATGTCGATAAAACGGCACACCTGGTGGGGAAGTTCCCGGAGTTGAGTCGCTCTTCCGGGTTACTTCTCGACCGGATTTGCGGACCTGAGCCGGGTGACGCTACGGGCCAGCATGCGGGAAACGTGCATCTGGGACACGCCCAGCTCGGCACTGATCTGCGACTGCGTCAGGTTCCGGTAGTAGCGCAACAGCAGGACACGGCGCTCCCGTTCGGGGAGCTGCACCAGCAGGTGCCGTACGAGCGCGCGGTGTTCGACCCCGGCGAGGCCCGGGTCCTCGTAGCCGAGCCGGTCGATCGGGCCCGCGGCGCCCTCGTCGTGCTCCCGGTCCGCCTCCAGCGACGAGACGCGGTAGGCGCGGCCCGCGTCCACGCTGGCCAGCACCTCCTCCTCGGGCACGCGCAGCCGGTCGGCGATCTCGGCGGCGGTGGGCGCCCGTTCCAGCGCGACGGTCAGGTCCTCGGCGGCGGTGCGCACCTGGGCCCACAGCTCGTGCAGCCTGCGCGGTACGTGGACGCTGCGCACGCTGTCCCGGAAGTAGCGCCGGATCTCGCCCACGATGGTGGGCAGCGCAAAGGTGGCGAACTGGACGCCGCGCCCGGCGTCGAAGCGGTCGATCGCGTGGATCAGGCCGATGGTGCCGACCTGGACGATGTCCTCCATCGGCTCGTTCCTGCTGCGGAAGCGGAGCGCCGCGTAGTGCACCAGCGGGAGGTTCGCCTCGATGAGCGCCCCCCTGACGCGCGCGTGCGCGGCGGTCCCCGTGTCGTGGCGGTCGAGTTGCTCGAAGAGCGCCCGGGTCAGCGCGCGCGCCTCGGCGCCCCGGGTCTGCGTCACCGCCACTGCTGACCACCACCCCTTACGGTGCACTCGCCGCAAAAGCAGTCATAGCATCACAAGACATATCCACCGTGCGCAAGCACCGTGTGTCGCCGTGTTAGGGCAGCGGATCGGTGACGAGTCCGCCCACGCCGTGGGCCGCGTCCGCCGCGGCGGTGAACAGCAGTTCGGCGAACTCGGCCGACCGCGCGGGCCAGGAGACGGCCGCGTACAGCACGAGGACGGCGGCCAGGAACAGCCCGGCCCTGCGGGCGGCCGCGGACTGCGGGAGCTTGCTCATGGGGGCACCTCCGAGGCGTTCGGGCGCGCGCCGTCACGGCCCGCGCGGCGCGGGGGCACATTGAACCACGCGCCCCCGCGCCGGGTCCGTGCGCCGGGGCGCGAGACGGGCTGCCGGGAACTTGTGTCAATCAGGAGATACAAAAGGCGCCCGTCCGGGCTATCTTGTACTCGCCTCTTGATACAACTCGTGCGAAGGCGGCCCCGTGTCCACCCTGTTGATCGCCCTCCCCGCCCTCCTCCTGCTCACCGGCGGAGGACTCCTCGCCCTCGCCCCCGCGCACAGCCGGACCACGGCGTACGGCACCGGCCTCCGCGCCCGGCCCGGGACGCGGGTCCGCCGGGCCGGCCTCGCGCTGGGCGCCGTCCTCGCCTGCTGGACGGCACTGAGCGGATCGCTCGGCAGCGGCCTGATGCTCGCGCCCACCGCGTTCGGCGCCTGCGCCGTCCTCGGCGCGCTCGGCGCCGACGCCCTGACACCGAGACAGCGGGGAACGGTCCGCACCGCCGGACTCACCCACCGCCGGGTCCGCGACTACCTGCCGACGCGCCTCGCCGCCGTGTCCGCCGCGTTCGCCGCCGTCCTGGCCGCGCTGCTCGTGGCGACGACCGCGACGGGCGGCGCGGACGACCTCGGCAGGGCCGGGCGTTCGTTCGCACGGGTCTGCGGCGACGTGTCCATGACCCGCGGGCCGTGGCCCGGCTCCTTCTACAGCGTCCCGCTGCTCGCCGCGCTTGGCATCGCAACGGCGCTGTGCGGCCTCGCCGTTCACCGCATGGCACGCCGCCCCGCCCCCGGCGGACCGGGCGCGCACGCCGCCGACGAGGCGCGCCGCCGCGAGGGCACGACCGCCGTCACCGCCGCGTGGGGGCTGCTCGTCACCGGTTCCCTGGCCGGTGTCGGCGTCTTCACCGCCGGGGCGCTCCGCGGCATCCCGTGCGCGAGCACCGCCACCCAGGCCGCCTGGTGGGCGCTGCTGCCGACGGTGGCCGGTGCGGCCGTCACCGCCGTGTACTGTCTGGCCGTGCTGTGTGCCGTCGGCGGACGCCGCCCGTGAACGCCGTGAACGCCGTGGACATCCGGGTGGACACCGCCAGTCCCGTCCCGCCGTTCGAGCAGATCCGCGCCCAGCTCGCGTGGCTCGTCGGCACCGGCCGCCTCGCCGCGGGCCAGCGGCTCCCGCCGGTCCGTCAACTCGCCGCCGATCTCGGCCTGGCGGTCGGCACGGTGGCCCGCGCCTACCGCGAACTGGAGGCCGCGGGGCTCGTACGGACCAGGCGCGGCGCGGGCACCCGGGTCTGCGCCCCCGAGCCGGGCGCGGGGGCGGACGGCCCGCTGGAACGGCTCGCCAGGGAGTACGTGGAGGCCGCCCGCGCGCTCGGCGCGGACGACGGGCACCTGCTCGACGCCGTCAGGGACGCCCTCGGCCGGTGAACGGCCCCGGTGAACGGCGGAGGGCCCCGACCGTCACCGGTCGGGGCCCTCTCACATCAAGCTGGAGCGGTAGCGGAGGGATTTGAACCCTCGGTGGAGTTGCCCCCACACTCGCTTTCGAGGCGAGCTCCTTCGGCCGCTCGGACACGCTACCGGGGGTAGCCTAACCCACCTGGCGGCCCGCGCAGAAATCGCTTCTCAGGCCGTCTCCTTCCGGGACCGGAAGAAGCCCGTCAGCACTTCCCCGCACTCGTCGGCGAGCACCGAGCCGATCACCTCGGGGCGGTGGTTGAGCCGCCGGTCGCGCAGCACGTCCCACAGGGAGCCCGCCGCTCCCGTCCTCGGCTCGCGCGCCCCGTAGACGACGCGGTCCACGCGGGCGAGGACGGCGGCGCCCGCGCACATCGTGCAGGGTTCGAGGGTGACGACCAGGGTGCAGCCGCCCAGCCGCCACGTGCCGAGCCCGGCCGCCGCGGCCCGCAGGGCCAGGACCTCGGCGTGGGCGGTCGGGTCGCCGGTGGCCTCGCGCGCGTTGTGGGCGGCGGCGAGGACGTCGCCCGCCGGGCCGCCGGGACCGAGCAGGACGGCGCCCACCGGCACGTCGCCCGCGGTCCCGGCCGCGGTGGCCCGTGCCAGCGCCCGGCGCATCGCCGGCTGCCACGGGTCCCGCAGCGGGTCGCCCGTCACGGGGCGCCGGGGTCCGTCACCTGACCGCCTCCAGGACCTCGGCGCAGCCCAGGGCGTCGGCGATCTCGCTGAGCGCGTCGTCGGGCGTGAGCGTGCGCACCGTTCCGGCGTCGATGCCCAGGTCGGCCAGCAGTCCGGCGTCGCCGAGCGGGCCGCGCGGCACGTCCTGGCCGCCCGTCCCCTCGTCCGCGTCGTCCTCGCGCGCGGCGGCGACGGGCTCGCCGTCCCCGTCCTCGTCGTCCCCGGCGTCGTCCTCCAGGTCCGCGAGGCCGTCCAGCATGGCGTCGTCCTCCGGCCGGCGGCCGAGAAGCTCGTCGGTCAGCAGGATCTCGCCGTACGCGCTGCGCATGGCCCGTGCGGCGTCGGAGACGTAGACGCGCGGATCGTCCTCGCCGTCCACGCGGACGAGGCCGAACCAGGCGCCCTCCTGCTCGATGCAGACGAGAACGGTCTCGTCATCGGGAGCGGCTTCGCGGGCCAGTTCGGCCAGCTCGTCCAGACTCTCCACGTCGTCGAGCTCTGTGTCACTCGCTTCCCAACCATCATCGGTCCGCGCGAGCAGTGCGGTGAAGTACACCGTGACTCTCCCCACTCGGTTAGGCAGTGCCACCAGCATCGTGGCAGAAAAGGGGTGTCCTGTCGGGTAACCCGGCAGTGCACCGATGGAATGTCCGTATGTGTCGTCACCGGGTTCACCGGCGGTCCCGGGGTGGGCGGATGTCAGGGCATATGCCCTCTCCTCCCTCCACGCACCACTCTCCACGTCGCCGCCGCCCTTTGTCCACCGGGGTGGACAACAGGAAAGCAGCCGGTCAGACGCCGGTCGTCAGTGGGGTTCGGTACTGTCGGGCGCATGCGGACCCATGTCGTCGACCACCCCCTGGTGGCCCACAAACTGACCACGCTGCGTGACGCGCGTACCGACTCACCGACGTTCCGGCGACTCGCCGACGAGCTGGTCACCCTGCTCGCGTACGAGGCGACGCGTGACGTCCGCACGGAGGTGGTGGACATCACCACCCCGGTGGCCGAGACCACCGGCGTGCGGCTGTCCCATCCCCGCCCGCTGGTCGTGCCGATCATACGTGCAGGTCTCGGCATGCTCGACGGCATGGTGCGGCTGCTGCCGCCCGCCGAGGTGGGCTTCCTCGGCATGATCAGGGACGAGGAGACGCTGGAGGCGCGCACCTACGCGAACCGCATGCCGGACGACCTGTCCGGGCGTCAGGTGTACGTGCTGGACCCGATGCTGGCGACCGGCGGCACGCTCGTGGCGGCCGTGCGCGAGCTGATCGGGCGCGGGGCCGACGATGTGACGGTCATCTGCCTGCTGGCCGCGCCCGAGGGCGTGGAGCGGCTGGAGGAGGAGCTGGCCGGCGCGCCGGTGACCGTGGTGACGGGCGCGTTGGACGAGCGGCTGAACGAGCAGGGGTACATCGTGCCGGGCCTCGGGGACGCGGGGGACCGGATGTACGGGACGGCCGGCTAGCCGGCCGTTCCCGCGGCGTGTGCGACGGCCTGTCAGCAGGCGGCGGCGGGCGTGTCGTCGGCGGACGGGGTCGGTGAGGGGCTGGCCAGGTCGGCGAGGCGGCGTTCGGCCTCGTCGGCGGCGGTGAGTTCGCTGAAGTCCTCGCCGATGACGAAGTCGACGACCTCGGGGCTGTCGGCGCGGGCGCCGGGCTCCGGGGTGCCGGTCTCGGCGCCGTCGAGCTGGGTGGCCAGGACGCGCAGGGCGCCCGACTCCTCGGCCGCGGCGGTGGCGAGCAGCAGCCCCGGCGCGTCCACCTGCCCGTCGAGGCCCTCGGGCGCGTTCTCCACCTCGCCGATGACGAAGCCGCGGTCGGCGAGCGCGTCGGCGGTCTCCTGGGCGAGGCCCGTGCGGCTGGTGGCGTTGTAGACGTTGACGGTGATGGCGTCCGGCTTGGGGACGCGCACGGGTTCGTCGTCGGGGCCCGCGCAGTCCTGGCGTTCGGACGCGTTGCGGGCGCCGGCCCCGGCCGGGCGGTCGCCGTCGTCGCCCGAGAAGACGTCGACGATCTGGAGCGTCCCGTAGCCGAGCAGGCCGAGCACCGTGGCCACGGCGAACAGGGCCAGAACGGTCCGGCGGCGGCGGCGCGGTCGGCGCATCCTCGGGTAGCGGTCACCCGTGACGCGGAACTTCTTGCCGCCCATGCCCGGTGGCGTCAGCATGCTCATGGCCGCAGCGTAGCCACGCGGGCGCCGGGGGCCCAAGACATGATCAGCTAAACGGCGTCGGCGACCCCGAACAGCGCAGTCGCCGGGCGGCGCGTCAGCCCAGTTCGAGCACCCGCGCGTGCAGGACCTGCCGCTGCTGGAGGGCCGCGCGGACGGCGCGGTGCAGGCCGTCCTCCAGGTAGAGGTCGCCCTGCCACTTGACGACGTGCGCGAACAGGTCGCCGTAGAACGTCGAGTCCTCGGCGAGCAGGGTTTCGAGGTCGAGCTGCTGCTTGGTGGTGATCAGCTGGTCGAGCCGGACCGGGCGCGGCGCGACGTCTGCCCACTGCCGGGTGTTGTCCCGGCCGTGGTCAGGGTACGGTCGTCCGTTTCCGATGCGCTTGAAGATCACACGGGAAGCCTACCGGGCAGGGGACCGCCGCCGCAGCCTCCGGTCGGCGGGCGGCCGTCCGGGGGAAACCGGGGGCGCTCGTTCCGGGGGCGCGGGGGCGGGTCGCGCGCGGGCGTGCGCGCGGGTGGGAGAGGGGCTCAGGGGGCGGGCGAGGGGGCGTCCGGCAGGTGGTGCGCGTAGTGGCCGACGCTGTGGGCGATCAGGCGGACGGCGACGGCGAGCGCGTCCTCGCCGACGTTGCCGAGGTCGTCGCACGCCTGGTGGTAGCAGGGGTCGTACGCGGCGCCCGGCAGGCCGCCCCACAGCGCGGCCTCCGCGTCCGTCTTGACGCCCTCCGCGCCGGTGAACACCGCGCCCGCCGGGACCCCGGCGGCGTCGAACGGCGCGTAGTCGCTGCGGCCGTCGAACGGCGCCGAGCCGGGCGACTCGCCCGCCGCCCGGAGGAACGCGGTGAGGTCCGCCGCCACCGCGGGGTCTCCCGCCTGGACGAACAGGCCGTGGTTGGGCGAGGCGATCATGTCGAAGTTGAGGTAGAGCGCGATGTCGGACAGCGCGTCGGGCGCCAGCTCCGCGACGTAGTGCTCCGAGCCCAGCAGGCCGGACTCCTCGGCGGACCAGAGGGCGAAGCGGACGCGGTGCGGCGCGCGGCCCGACGGGTCGGCCTCGGCGAGGCGCAGGGCGGTCTCCAGGACGCCCGCCGAGCCTGACCCGTTGTCGTTGACGCCGGGGCCGTCCGGGACGGAGTCGAGGTGCGCGCCGGCCATCACGACGCGGTCGGGGTCGCCGCCGGGGGAGTCCGCGATGACGTTGACCGTCTCGCGCTCCTCGGCCAGTTCGGCGAGTTCGAGGCGCGCCGTCGCGCCGCCCTCGGCGAGTGCGGCGGCGAGGGCGGCGCCGTCCGCGCGGGTGATGCCGCCGATGGGGATCGAGTCAGGCTTCGGGCCGCCCAGGGTGCCGCGCAGGGGTCCTTCGACGTTGTTGGCGACCAGGGCGGCGACGGCGCCGCCAGCGGCCGCGTTCGCCTGCTTCTCGGCGAAGGTGCAGCCGCCGCGGGTGATGAGGGCGATGCGGCCGGTGTAGGCGTCGGCGGGCGCCGGGGTGCAGGCGGTGCCCGCGTCGGCGAGGGGGGCCTCGGTGCCGCCGTCGGGGGTGGCGGGCGTGTAGGTGAGGGTGCGGACGGGGATGTCGCGCTGCTCGGGGGTGAGCTGGGTGAGGCGTTCGGTGAGGGGCTCGCGGTAGGAGAAGGGGAAGCGCTGGTACGTGACGTCGTAGCCGGCCGCTTCGAGGAGGCCGCCCGCGTAGCGAGCGGAGCGCTCGTGGCCGGGGGTGCCCGCGGCGCGGTTGCCGTCGGAGGCGTCGGCGATGCGCTGGAGGACGGCGAGGTGGCGCATGGCGCCGTGGGCGGTGGTGCGGGCGGCGAGGGTGTCCGCGAGCGAGGGCGCGTCGCGGGGGGTGGGGGCGGCGCCGAGGAGGAGGGGGACGGTGAGGAGCGTGGCGGTGGCTGCGGCCAGGAGGGCCGCGAGGCGGCGTGCTGTCACGGAAGGGGACGGTATCGCATGATTTTCCGCGCGCCGGTGGCGCGCGCGGGTCGACTGGGGTAGTGGAGGTCACGTTGACCTGTGACCGGTCTTGTTCGAGAGTGCGCATATGGGCGGTGTGATCACGGGATTCGCGATCATCGCCGTCGTCATCGCGACCGGATACGTACTGGGTCTGCTCGGATCGCTGGGTGAGAACGGCCGCGAGGTGCTGACCAGGCTCGCGTTCCACGTGGCGACGCCCGCCCTGCTCTTCACGACGCTCGCCGAGGCCGACCTCGGCGTCATCCTCTCGCCGCCGCTGCTGGTCACCGCGCTCGCGACCCTGGCCGCGTGCGGCGTCTACCT
The DNA here is from genome assembly GCF_044461265.1 of Streptomyces sp. NPDC049879. Classification (NCBI taxonomy): domain Bacteria; kingdom Bacillati; phylum Actinomycetota; class Actinomycetes; order Kitasatosporales; family Streptomycetaceae; genus Streptomyces; species Streptomyces sp. NPDC049879. The sequence continues at coordinate 592,071 of NZ_JBITKT010000002.1, forward strand.
GGTCGTCGGCGCCCTCGCGCGCTGGGGCGTGGGCCCCACGACCATCGGTGCCCTGTGCGCCTCCTATGTCAACGCGGGCAACCTCGGCATCCCCATCGCCGTCTACGTGCTCGGCGATGCGTCGCTCGTCGCGCCCGTGCTGCTGCTCCAGCAGCTCACCCTGTCACCCGTCGCACTGACCGTGCTCGACATAGCCACCCGTGACAGCGGCGAGGACGCCAGGCCATCGGTGCTGTCACGGATCCTCACCCCCTTCCGCAACCCCGTCGTCGTCGGCTCACTCGCCGGGGTGACCGTCGCCGCCACCGGATGGACCGTGCCCCAGGCGGTGTTCGACCCCGCCGTGCTCATCGGCAACATGGCGGTGCCCGCCGTGCTGCTCGCGTTCGGCATATCCCTGCGCGGCGCCGCCATGCCGGGACGCGGGCCCGAGCGGACGCAGGTGCTCGTGTCCGTGGCCCTCAAGTCGGTCGGGCAGCCGCTGGTGGCGTGGCTGCTGGCGGCGTTCGTCTTCGGCCTGGACGCCGACGACCAGCTGCACGTCGTCGTGCTCGCCGCGCTCCCGGCCGCGCAGAACCTCTTCACCTACGCCTCGCGGTACGGCACCGGCGTCCGGCTCGCCCGCGAGGCGGTGCTGCTGTCCACCGTCCTGTCCGTGCCCGTCCTCACCGTCATCGCGGCCCTGCTGGGCTGACGGGCTCCTCGCCCGAGCCCGCGTAGGCGTGCGCGAACGCGACGGAGAACGGTCCCGGCACGGCGAGCCGTTCCAGCGTGGCGAGGCGCAGCCGCAGCCCGAAGCGCGGGTCGGCGGCGTTCTCCGACCCGGCGGGCAGGTGCAGCAGGCCGAGCAGCCGGTCGGAGAACTCCTGCGTGCGCCACACGTCGGGCAGGCGGCGCGCGCTGTAGCCCTCAAGGGCGGCCGGGCCGCGCGTCAGGGCGTCGGCGAGGTCGGCGGCGTCGGCGATGGCGAGGTTCATGCCCTTGGCGCCCGAGGGGGTGAGGACGTGCGCGGCGTCGCCCGCCAGCAGCAGGCGTCCCCTGGCCATGGGTTCCGTGACGTCGGCGCGCATCCGCAGCATGCGGGTCTCGGTGAGGGCGCCGATGCGGGGGAGGTGCGCCCCGTTCAGTCTGCGCCGCAGGGCGGCCAGGATGCGGGGGGCGGGCCAGGCGGCCGGGGTGTCGCCCGGCGGGCACTGGAGGTAGAAGCGCGCGAGGCGGGGGGAGCGGGGCATCATGCCCGCGAAGCCGTCGGCGTGCAGTCCGTAGACCACGCCGGGGACCGGGCGGTCCACCTCGGCGAGGATGGCGAGCCAGTCGTACGGGTAGCGCCGCCGGTAGGGCGTGGCGGCCGGGGAGAGCGCGGAGCGGGATAAGCCCCGGGGGCCGTCGGCGCCGACGACGTGGTCGCAGACGACCGTGGGGCCGTCCTCGCAGCGGATGGTGGCGCGGGGGCCGTGGATGTCCTCGACGGCGACGGCCGAGCACTCGAACAGCGGCGGCCTGCCCGCGGCGTCGAGCGAGGCGAGCAGGTCGCGCACGAGTAACTGCTGCGGATAGACCCAGTGTCTCGCGCCGGAGAGCGCGGCGTAGTCGAGGCGTATGACGCGGCCGAGGCACAGGAAGTCGCACCAGCCGTGCGGGATGCCGTCCGACAGGAGGCGGCCGGCGAGGCCGTGGTCGCGCAGGAGGCGCACGGTGCGCTGCTCGACGAGCCCGGCGCGGGCCCGGCGTTCGACGCGGGCGCGGCTGTGCCGTTCCAGCACGACGCAGTCGATGCCCGCGGCCGTCAGCAGGTTGGCCAGGACGAGCCCGGCAGGTCCTGCGCCGATGATGCCGACCTGGGTGCGGAGTGTGCGCGCGTCCATGCGGCCCCTCTCAGTCCGGGGGAACGAGGTCAGGGTGGAACAGTTCGTGGACCAGGGCCAGGGGTTCGTCGCCGAGCCAGATGAGATACGTCTTGTAGCAGGCGGGCCGCGGCCCCCAGGTGCGGCGCCCCACGTCGAGCACGGTCCGCCGGTGGCCCGCGCCGACAGCGCTGAGCGCCGGGCCGAGCGGGAGGGTGTCGCCGGTCAGGCAGGCGGCGACGGCCGGGGGGAGGTCCTGGCCGATGCGCGCCACGACGTGGTTGGCGGACACCGCTCCGCCCTCCTGGCGCAGCAGCGCGGAGTGCCGGACCAGGACGGTGGAGTGGTGTTCGGCGCGCAGCAGTCCGGGTACGGCGTGCCCTGCCGCACCGGCGGAGGCCTGCGCCTGGGCGATGCGGTGCAGGTGCAGCCGTTCACCGGAGAGGGCTTCGAGGAGGGTGGTCGTCAGACCGTCACCGGCGAGCAGCATCCGGGTCAGGGGAGAGGCGAAACGGTGGCGGTCGGCGCGGGGGTCACGGCGTTCGCCCAGGGGGAACGTGGCGCACGGCGCCGGTGTCAGCATGCGGTGTCCCTCCCCCGGGGCCCGCGCTCCCTGCGCGGTGAGTCCCCTGTAGGGGAACGGCGCGGGAGGCGGTCAGGTCACGGGCGGCTGCGGGCGGTCCTGGCCCGGGGAGGAGAATCCGGTCATGGCTTCGGCATCGGCGGCACCGCAGACCTTCGACGACCTCATGGCGCTGCTCCACGAGCGGCGGCCCGTCCTCACGCGCTCGCAGCGGCTGCTGGCCGACCGGGTGCTCGCGGACCCCGAGGGGGTCGCGTTCATGACGGTCTCCGAGCTGGCCGCCGCCGTGGGGGTCAACGAGGCGACGGTGGTGCGCTTCGCCACCAGCCTGGGCCTGGAGGGCTATCCGGGGCTGACGCGGCTGTGCCGGATGCGGCTGCGGGAGCAGGCGCAGCTGCTGCGGCGCTTCCAGACGCTCGAACAGCTCGGCAGCGACGGCGGCGACCTGCTGGAACGCGCGGTGGCCCTCGACCGGGCCAACATCAGCCGGACCTTCGCCCGTATCGAACCCGCCCTGTGGGACCCGGCGGTGCGCGCGCTCGCCGAGGCGCCGCGCGTCCACGTGATGGGACTGCGCAAGTGCCACGCTCCCGCCTATCTCCTCGGCTACCTGCTGGGGATGCTGCGCGAGGAGGTCGCGACGGTGACGGCGGGGGCGGGCACGTTGACCGACCAGCTGCGGCGCGTGCGTTCGGGCGACTGCTTCGTGTCGCTGGCCATCCACCGCTACTCGACCGACACCGTGCGCGCCGCCGCTTGGGCGCGGAAGCGTGGCGCGCGGTGCATCGCGCTGACCGACAACCCCTCCTCGCCGCTGGCGGCATCCGCTGAACACGTGTTCTATGTGGACGCGTCGGGGCCGTCCGTCCTGCGGTCGCTGACCGGTTTCACGGCGCTGGTGCAGGCACTCGCCGGTGGTGTGGCGGCGCTGCTCGGGCAGGAGGTGCGGTCGGCGCTGCTGCGCGAGGAGGAGCTGCTGGAGGAGTTCAGCGTGTACGACGATCCGGAGCGGCGGCGGTGAGGTTCGCGAGGGCCGTGCGCAGCCGGGTGAGCGCGTCGGCGATCCACGGCAGGCGCACGGGGTCGCCGGAGCGCAGCGCGCGGAGCCGCTGCTCGTCCGTCTCGCCGTAGAGCAGGCTCGTCGCGGCGCGGAAGCGCAGGCCGTCGGGGGTGTCGCCGAAGGCGGTGCCGGACAGGACGCCGACGCCGTGCCGCTCCAGGAGGTACGCGGCGAGGGCGTCGGCGGTGCCGATGCCGCGGGCCGCGAGCGCGGCGCGGTGGGGGCCGAGGTCCGGGTACAGGTAGAAGCCCGCCTCGGGCGCGCGGCACTCGGCCCCGGCCGCGGTGAACTCCGCGTGCGCCGCCGCCGCTACGGCCCCGTGCAGGCGGCGCGCGGCGTCGATGTGCGCCAGGACCTCGGGCGGGTCGGCCAGGACGTGCGCGGCCACCGCCTGCATGGGCGCGGCGAGGCTCGACCAGATCTCGCTGGCGATGCCCGCGACCTCGGCGCGCGTCCGCTCGCCCCACGCGCCCTCGGGGAAGCGGGCGAAACCGACGCGCCAGCCGCCCAGCGCCATGGACTTGCTCAGGCCGGTGGTGACGACGGTGCGGTCCGGGAGGTGGGCGGCGGCGCTCGGCGCGGTCCCGCCGTCGTGCAGCAGCTCGGCGTAGATCTCGTCGGCCACGACGGCGAGCCCGTGACGGGCCGCCAGGTCGCAGACGGCGCGCAGGTGATGGGGCCTGGCGACCGTTCCCGTGGGGTTGTCGGGGACGGTGAGGACGAGCACGCCGGGGTGCGCGCCGCCGTCCTGGGCCGTGCGCAGCGCGTACGCCAGCAGGTCGGGGTCGGGGACGCCGCCTGCCTCCGGCGGCACGGGGACGCCGATCACGCGCTTGCCCGCCAGCGCGCTCTGCGCCGCGTAGCTCACCCACGCCGGGCGGGGCAGGACGACATCCCCGGGTATGGCCGCCAGCAGCGCGTAGAGCAGCGGCTTGCTGCCGGGGGCGAACGTCACCTGGGCGGGCGCGGTGGGCAGGCCGCGCCGGGTGAACCAGCCGGCCGCCGCGTCCCGCGCCTCGGCCGACCCGGCGACCGGCCCGTACCCGTTCCGGCCGGCGGCGCGGGCGAGGACGTCCGCCACAGGGCCGGGCACGGGCAGGCCCGCCTCCCCGAAGCCGAGGTGCAGCACCTCCTCACCTCGGGCGCGACGGGCACGGAGAGCGGTGTCGATGGCCAGGGTCGGACTGAGCGCTGTCGTCATGCCACACATCCTGTTGCATGAGTGGACTCGTGTGCAATTTGATTTGCATCACTCCGGTTGCGGTGGCCCGGGAGGCCGCCAAGATGAGGGAATGAGCCTCGACCACCCCCTGTGCCTGGTCACGGGCGCGAGCGGCTACATCGGCGGCCGGCTGGTGCCCGAACTGCTGGCCGCCGGCCACTCCGTACGCTGCCTCGCCCGCACGCCCGAGAAGCTGGCCGGGCGGCCCTGGATCGACCAGGTGGAGACCGCGCGCGCCGACGTCAACGACCCCGGGCTGCTCGCCGAGGCCATGCGCGGAGTGGAGGTCGCCTACTACCTCGTCCACTCCATCGGCGGCAAGGACTTCGTCGCGACCGACCGCCACGCCGCCAGGATGTTCGCCGAGCAGGCACGCGCCGCCGGAGTCCGCCGGATCGTCTACCTCGGCGGCCTCACCCCGCGCGACATCCCCGAGGACGAGCTCTCCCCCCACCTCCGCTCCCGCGCCGAGGTCGGCCGCCTGCTGCTGGAGTCCGGCGTCCCGACCGCCGTCCTGCGCGCCGCCGTCGTCATCGGCTCGGGCTCCGCGTCGTTCGAGATGCTGCGGCAGCTCACCGAGCGCCTGCCCGCCATGGTCACCCCCCGCTGGGTCCGCACCCGCGTGCAGCCCATCGCCGTACGGGACGTGCTGCGGCTGCTCGTCGCCTGCGCCTCGCTCCCGCCCGACGTCAACCGCACGTTCGACATCGGCGGACCCGATGTGGTGACGTACGAGCACATGATGCGGTGCTACGCGCAGCAGGCCGGGCTGCGGCGGCGGCGCATCGTCCCGGTCCCCGTGCTCACCCCCCGCCTGTCCGGCCTGTGGGTCGGCCTGGTCACCCCCATCCCCGGCAAACTGGCGCGCCCGCTCGCCGAGTCGCTGCGCTACGAGGTCGTCGTCCGCGAGCACGACATCGAGCGGTACGCGCCCGACCCGCCCGGCGGACCCCTCGGCTTCGAGACCGCCCTGCACCTCGCCCTGCGCGCCTCCCGCGAGGCCGAGGAGAGCGTGCCGGAGGACGGCGCCTCGCCGAGCGACCCGCTGTCCGCCGACCCCGACTGGGCGGGCGGCAGCTACTACGCCGACCGGCGCGAACGGCCCGTCGCCGCCTCCCAGGAGGCCGTCTGGAAGGCCGTCGCCGCGATCGGCGGCGAGCACGGCATGTACTCCGCGCCGCTCGCCTGGGCCGCCCGCGGCTGGATCGACCTGCTCCTCGGCGGCCCCGGCGTACGCGGCGGGCGGCGCGGCCCCGGACCGCTGAACGTGGGCGACCGGCTCGACTTCTGGCGCGTCGAGGAGATCGCCCCGCCCCGCCTCCTGCGGCTGCGCGCCGAGATGCGGCTGCCCGGCCGGGCCTGGCTCGAACTCGCCGTCGACCCCGCGCCGGGGGACCGCTCGCTGTACCGGCAGCGCGCCGTCTTCCGCCCCAGGGGCCTGTCGGGGCACCTCTACTGGTGGGCCGTCAGCCCGTTCCACGCCGTAGTGTTCCGCGGCATGGTCCGCAACATCGCCGCCACGGCGGAGACCCAGGAACGCGCCGCCCGCGCCGCCGCCGGGCGCCCCGGCGGCGCCGAGCCCACGGCGGACGCGGCATGACCGCCGCCGTCGCCCTCTTCACCTCCGACCTGCGGCTGCACGACAACCCCGTGCTCCGGGCCGCGCAGCGCGAGGCGGACGAGGTGGTGCCGCTGTTCGTGCTGGACGACGGCGTACGGGACGCGGGCTTCGCCGTCCCGAACCGCGCCGCGTTCCTCGCCGACTGCCTCGCCGACCTCGACGCGTCGCTGCGCTCGCGCGGCGGGCGGCTGGTGCTGCGGCGCGGCGACGTGGTGGCGGAGGTGTGCCGCGTGGCCGCCGAGGCGGACGCCCGTACGGTGCACGTCGCCGCCGCCGTGACCGGTTACGCCGACCGCCGCGAGGGCGCGCTGCGCGCCGCGCTGGAGGAGGACGGGCGCGAGCTGCGCGTCCACGAGGCGTCCCGCACCGTCGTGCCCCCGGGCGCGCTGACCCCCAACAGCAGGGACCACTTCGCCGTCTTCACGCCCTACTTCCGCCGTTGGGCCACCGCCCCGCGCCGTACGGTCCAGGGCGCGCCGCGCACCGTGCGCGTGCCGGACGCGGTGCGGTCCGACGACGTCCCGTCCGCCGACGCGCTGATCCGCGCGCTGTGCGGCCCGTCCTGCCGCACCCCGTCGCCCGGCCTGCCGCGCGGCGGCGAGACGGAGGCGCGCCGCCGCCTCGCCGCCTGGGAGCGCGGGCCGCTCGCCGACTACGAGGACCGGCACGACGACCTCGCCGCCGACGCCACCTCCCGCCTCTCCGCCGACCTGCACTTCGGCACGCTGTCGCCGACCGAGATCCGCGAACGCGCGGAGCGGCGCGGCGGCGCGGGCGCGGAGGCGTTCGTACGGCAGCTGGCGTGGCGCGACTTCCACCACCAGGTCCTCGCCGCCCGGCCGGACGCCGCCCGCCGCGACTACCGCACCCGGAACGACGCGTGGCGCGACGACCCGGAGGCCGCCGAGGCGTGGCGCGCGGGCCGCACGGGCTACCCGCTGGTGGACGCGGCCATGCGGCAGCTGCTGCACGAGGGCTGGATGCACAACAGGGCGCGGTTGGTGGCGGGCAGCTTCCTCACCAAGTACCTGTACGTCGACTGGCGCGTCGGCGCGCGGCACTTCCTCGACCTGCTGGTGGACGGGGACGTGGCGAACAACCAGATGAACTGGCAGTGGGTCGCCGGGACAGGGAACGACTCGCGCTTCAACCGGATGCTCAACCCCCTGACGCAGGCCCGCCGTTTCGACCCGAAGGGCGAGTACGTACGGCGGTGGGTGCCCGAACTCGCGGGCGCCGAGGGGCTGGACGGCGGCGCGGTCCACCGGCCGTGGCGGCTGCCGGAACCGGACCGCGCGGCGCTCGACTACCCGCCGCCCATCGTGGACCTGGACGCGGCCACGGGGCGGTTCATGGGGCACCGCAAGGGCTGACGCGGGGGCGGCGCGCTCACACTCCGAGCCACCGGGCTGCCCGTTGCCTCGCCCGCCGCCCGTTCCACGGCGTCGCGCCCCCTGCGGCGGCCCGGGAGCCCTCCGAACGGACCGAGCCCGTCGCCCCCGGGGCCGGTGCCGACGTCGGTGAACCAGGAGGGCGCCCACGCTCCCGGGCCGCCCGGCAGCTCCTCGTACGAGCCGAGGCGGACGCTGCCGGTGGCGTCCCCCGTCGCGCCGGTCCCGAAGCGCACCGGCGTCAGGGGTCGGAGCAGCCCATGTCCCCCGCTGGGCGCGGAGGAACGAGGGTCCGTGCGCCGCAGGGTCCAGTACCGCCCGGGGCGGTGACGGCGATTTGCGGCGGGCCGTACCGGTCGGGCAGCGGGACGAGGGAGGCCTGTGCGGTGCCGAGCGTCAGCGTGAGGCCGGGGCGAGGCGGGCGCGTTCGCCGGCGCGCGGTCGAGGGTGACGACGACCGGACCGGCCGGGCCAGGCGCGACCTGCGGGCCATCCACAGCGGTACGCCTTCGCGGGCGGCGCGCGGCGGCGTGTGCCGCGCGACACCTTCCGGTCCGCCACTGCTGCGCACGCCCAGTTCGCCGAGCCGCCGCATGAACTCCTCGGCCCGCCGCACCCGCAGCGGCCGGGTGCTGCCGCCGCCGCCGAGCCACCGGCCGTGCGGGTACGCGTCGGCCATCGTCGCCAGGTGCAGGTCGTCGAGCGGTACGCGCCGCCAGGCGTATCGGCCGTCGCGCGGGTGGCGCCCGTCCGGTCGTACGCGGTGGCGTGGCGGGAAGCGTCCCGGTTCGCCGTACACGGGACGTGTCATGCGGCTCCCTCCCCAGGGCCCGCCGCGCCGCGCGGGTGCGCGCGGTCATTCCCCGCCGCCACCGCCTCCGCCGTCGCCTCCCCCGCCACCACCCCCGTCCCCGCCTCCGCCGCCGCCGTCTCCTCCACCGCCGTCGCCCCCGTCGCCCCCGCCGCCACCGCCGTCCCAGCCCCCGCTGCCCCCGTCACCGCCGCCCGACGGGCGGTCGTCCCGGCCGCCGCCCACGTCGCTGTACCACGGCTCGGTCCACGTCTCCCAGTCGTCCGGCTCGGACCTGGTCTCGCGCCGGACGCCGAACCGTATGTGCCCGATCCGGTCGCCGAGCCCGCACACGACGCCGAAGAAGTGCGCCACCACCGCGTCCAGCGGATCGGCCGACTGGTGCACCACGTTCGTCAGCGGGCGCAGCACCGGGCGGCCCCGCACCGGGTCCGGCCACGACAGCACGGCGACCTGCCGGTAGTCCCGCAGCAGCCGCGACGAGCGGTGGTCGCGCCACCGCAGCTCCCAGCGCCCGTGCAGCGACTGCACGACGATCATGCGGCGCGACTTGCGCCAGGGCACCGCCGCGAGCAGCTCGGCCGGCTGCTCCCCGATCGTGACGGTCAGCCCGGCGGCCGGGTCGCTGCGCCCCAGGGGCAGTCCGCGCGGCCCGCGCAGCCGCAGCGCCGGGACGCCGGGGCTCCACACATCGGCCCGCATGAGCGCCCGGTCCACGGTGACGATGACCGGACCCGCCGGGCCAGGCGCGACCCTGCGGGCCATCCACAGCGGTACGCCCTCGCGCGCCGCCTGGTCCGCGTACCCGCGCACCGCCTCCCGTCCGCCGCAGGCCCGGACGGCCAGTTCCCCGAGCGCCCGCGCGAACTCCTGGCCGCGCCGCGCCTGCAGGGGCCGCGACGCGCCCGTCACGCGCGTCACGGGTACGACCGACCGGCCCTCGCGGAGCGCTCCGAACGGCACCTCGGTGCCCCCGCCGCCGAGCCACTGCCCGCGCAGGTACGCGTCGGCGATGGCGGGGAGGTTCAGTTCCGCGACGGGTGTGCGGCGCATCCCGACGGACAGTTCACTGTCGCTGAGCCGTACGGCGGCGCCGAACGGTACCCACGACTTCTCGGTGTACAGCACTTCGGACATCAGGACCCCCTCCAAAGGGTTCACCCCTGCAACGAGGCGTGAACGAAACCGTGTCCCGGTGGTATGGAGACGTGGCGGGGGCGCGCCGGGTTCCCGCGGGCGGCGAAGTCGCGTACGGGCCAGTCCCGTTCGGCCGCCGCGCGGCCGTCCCGCGCTCACCGAGCGTGAGCCGGTACGGGGGCTCCCGGGCCCGCGTCAGCACGGCGCACCGACCGGAGATTCACCCGAGCGGGTGGTTTGGCCGGAGCGCTCTGTAACGCCAATGGGCAGCCGGAATGCTGGCGGGGTGACTCAGCCCTTCCGCCTCCCGGCGTTCTACACCCCTTATCCCGCCCGCCTGAACCCGCATCTCGAAGCGGCCCGCGCCCACACCCGGCGCTGGGCGCGCGACATGGGGATGCTCGAAGGCTCCGGGATCTGGACCTCCGACGACCTCGAAGCCCACGACTACGCGCTGCTGTGCTCGTACACGCACCCGGACGCGTCCGCCGAGGACCTGTGCCTGGTCACCGACTGGTACGTGTGGGTCTTCTTCTTCGACGACCACTTCCTCGAACTCTTCAAGCGCACCCAGGACCGCCCCGGCGGCAAGCGCTACCTCGACCGGCTCCCCGCGTTCATGCCCATGGACCTGGCCGCCGGGATGCCCGAGCCCACCAACCCCGTCGAGGCCGGGCTCGCCGACCTGTGGACGCGCACGGTGCCCGCCATGTCCCCCGCCTGGCGCGGCCGTTTCGCCGAGAGCACCGAGCACCTGCTGAACGAGTCGCTGTGGGAGCTGTCCAACATCAACGCGGGCCGCATCCCCAACCCCGTCGAGTACATCGAGATGCGCCGCAAGGTCGGCGGCGCGCCCTGGTCGGCCGGACTGGTCGAGTTCGCCGCGCACGCCGAGGTGCCGGCCGTGATCGCCGCCGAACGGCCGCTGCGCGTGCTGCGCGACACGTTCTCGGACGGCGTGCACCTGCGGAACGACCTGTTCTCGTACCAGCGCGAGGTGGAGGAGGAGGGCGAGTTCAGCAACGGCGTGCTGGTCCTGGAGACGTTCTTCGGCTGCACCACGCAGGACGCCGCCGAGGCGGTGAACGACCTGCTGACGGCCCGGCTCCAGCAGTTCGAGCACACCGCGCTGACCGAGCTGCCCACGCTCTTCGCGGAGCGCGGCATCGGCCCTGACGGGATCGCGGATGTGCTGGCGTACGTGAAGGGGCTCCAGGACTGGCAGTCGGGCGGCCACGAGTGGCACCTGCGCTCCAGCCGGTACATGAACGACGGCGGCGCGGCGGCCGAGGGGCGCGGCGGTGGCGGCCGGGTCGGGGCGCTGCTGGGCCTCAGCGGCCTCGGCGCCGGTACGGCCGACATCCGCTTCACGACACGGCGGGCGGAGACGGCGCGCGCACGCCGCTTCCAGCACGTGCCGTTCCGCCGCGTCGGCCCGTCGCGGCTGCCGGACTTCGAGATGCCGTTCACGACGCGCCTGAACCCGCACCTGCCGGCCGCCCGCCGCCACACGGTCGCGTGGGGCCGGGCGATGGGGATGCTGGACGAGCCGCCGGGCGTGTGGGACGAACGCAAGCTGGACGGCTACGACTTCCCGCTCTGCGCGGCGGGCATCCACCCGGACGCCGCCGCCGAGGACCTCGACGTGTCCTCGCAGTGGCTGACATGGGGGACGTACGGCGACGATTATTACCCGGTCGTGTTCGGGCGCACGCGTGACCTCGCGGGCGCGCGGCTGTGCACCGAGCGCCTCAGCGCGTACACCCCCCTGGACGACCCGGGGACCACGCCCCCGCCCGTCAACGCGCTGGAGCGCGGGCTCGCCGATCTGTGGCGGCGCACGGCGGGGCCGATGACGCTGGAGCACCGCCGCGTCTTCCGCACCACCATCGAGGAAATGACGGCCAGCTGGCTGTGGGAACTCGACAACATGGCGCTGCACCGCGTCCCGGAGCCCGTGGACTACCTGGAGATGCGGCGGCGGACGTTCGGCGCGGACTTCACGATGAGTCTGTGCAGGCTGCGGCGCGGCCGGACGCTGCCGCCCGAGGTGTACGCGAGCGGGCCGCTGATCTCCCTGGAGCGGGCGGCGTCGGACTACGCGGGCCTGATGAACGATGTGTTCTCCTACCAGAAGGAGATCGAGTTCGAGGGCGAGACGCACAACGGGATCCTGGTCGTGCAGAACTTCTTCGACTGCGACTACCCGACCGGGCTCGCGATCATCGACGATCTGATGAAGTCACGGATGCGTCAGTTCCAGCACATCGTCGCGCACGAACTGCCGGTGGTCTGTGCGGATCTGGGCCTGGACGATCAGGCACGGGCGGCGCTCGACGCGTACGTCACCGACCTGGAGAACTGGCTCGCGGGCATCCTCACCTGGCACCGCGGCTGCCGCCGCTACCGCGAGGAGGACCTGCGGCACGGCCCCCTCGGCACGCCCTCGGGGCTCGGCACCTCGGCCGTCAGGCCCTGGGCGCGGCAGACCGGCTGACGCCGGACCGGTCCGCCGCCCGGCCGCGCGCCGCCCGTCCCCCGGGCGGCGCGCACCGGCGCACCACCGCACGCCCCGCACTCCGGGCGAGCGGGGCGCCGGGCCTTATAACACATGCGGAAGGGCTAGGGAAAGGTTTCCTCAGTCACTCTGTCGCGGACTGTAAGTACGCCTGTACGCTACGTAGCGTGCACATGGATGAGACCTTTTTCGCAGATCCGTACGGGCCGTACGCCCGGCTGCGGGCCGGCGGCTCCGTGCACCACGTCACAGGACCGGACGGTGCGCCGGCCTGGCTGGTGACGCATTACGCGGACGTACGCGCCGCGTTGCAGGACCCCCGGCTCTCGACCAACGCGGACCGCAGCAACGGCTGCGGCTACCGCGGACTCCCCCTCCCGCCCGCGCTGCGCAACGATCTGCTGCATCTCGACGGGTCCGACCACACCCGGCTGCGCCGCCTGGTCTCCCACGCCTTCACCCGCCGCTCCGCCGAGTCCCTGCGCCCCACCGTGCAGGCCCACGCGGAGGAGCTGTTCGACGCCGTCGCCCCCACCGGCCGCGCCGATCTCATGGCGGACCTCGCCCTGCCGCTCCCCCTGCGCGTGATCAGCGACATGCTCGGCCTCCCCCGCGAGGAGTCCGCCGAGGTCGCCGAGTGGACCAACTCCCTGCTGATCCCCGGCTGTCCGGGCGCGGCACGCGCGGCGATAGCACAGGCCGTCGAGCAGCTGCGGCGCGTCATCGCCGCGAAGCGGCGACGGCCGGGCGACGACCTGCTGACAGCGCTGATCGAGGCGCGGGACGAGGAGGGCAGACTGACCGAGGACGAGCTGATCAGCGTGACGTTCATCGTCCTGGCCGCCGGGCACGAGACGACGGCCAGCTTCATCGGCAACGGCGTCCTCGCCCTCCTCAACCCCCGCATGCACTGGGAACGGCTGCTCGCCGAGCCCCAGTTGCTGCCGACCGCCATCGAGGAGCTGCTGCGCTTCGACGGCCCCCTGCCCCTGGCCATCCGGCGCTTCGCCACCGAGGACATGGAGCTGGGGGGCGTCCCCGTCGCGGCCGGGGACTCGGTGATCCTCTCCCTCGCCTCCGCCAACCGCGACGAGCGCCGCTTCCCCCAGGGCGACCGGCTCGACCTCGACCAGGGCGGCCAGGGCCACCTGTCGTTCGGCCGGGGCATCCACCTGTGCCTGGGCATCCCGCTGGCCCGCGTGCAGGCCGGGATCGCCCTGTCCACGCTGCTGCGGCGCGCGCCCAAGCTGGAGACGGCCGTGCCGCCCGCCGAGCTGAAGTGGCGCCCGTCGCACCGGACACGGCGGCTCGAATCCTTGCCCGTCAGCTTCTGACAAGTCATCACATCACGAAAGGCGAATCGATTTTGTTGATGCCCATCCGCCCGCAGCCCCTCCACCCGCGCTCGGACGAACTGGAGGACCAGGCGTACGCGTGGGCGGCCGCGCGCGGCCTGGTGCCGGACGGCGGGGCGGACAGGCTGGCGGCCTCCCGGGTCGTCACGCTGGCCACCAGCTACTACCGCACGGCCGGCTACGCCGAGATGGCCGTACTGGCGCGCTGGTACGTGTGGCTGCTGACGCTCGACGACTGGTTCGACACCGCCGCGCGGCTCCCGCGCGGGGTGCCGCGCCCGTTCCACGAGGCCCTGGTGCGCGAGCTGTGGCCCGTCACGGCCGGGGACGCGCCCCCGGAGTGGCGGAATCGTTTCGCGCGCCACCTGCGGGAGTGCGTCGCGGGCTACCGGTGGCAGGCGGGCGTGCGGCTCGGGGCGGTCCCCGTGCCCGGCGTCGCGGAGTACGTGGGGTGGCGCCGCAGGTCGTTCGGCGCGTACCCCGTCTTCGACCTGGTGGAGTACGTGGAGCGGCAGACGTTCCCCGCCGCGCTCGTCGGCTGCGGCGCGGCCCGTACGGCGGTCGCGGCGGCCAGCGACGTCATGGCGTGGACGAACGACGTGCACTCCCTGCCGCGCGACATCGCCGCCGGGGAGACGGGCAACCTCGCCGTCCTCGTCCGCGCCAGGGACGGCGGGAGCTGGCCCGAGGCGCTCGCCGAGGTGGAACGCATGACGACCGCCCGGGTCGTGGACCTCCTGCGCGCCCGTGACGCGCTGTCCCGCGCGGGCCGCCAGGGGCGGCTGCTCGGGACGCGCGTCACGGGCGCGGTGCGGGGGGCGTGGGACTGGCACCGGGACAGCGCCCGTTACCGCGCGCCCGAGCCCGTCCCCTGAGCCGCCGTTCAGCGGTGCGACGGCTCCGGAACGCGCTGGACCTCCGGGACGTCCGCCTCCGCCGCGCCCTCCCCGTGGTCGACCCGGGGCAGCCACCGCAGCCACCGCGGCAGGTACCAGGCGCGCTCGCCCAGCAGCGCCAGCAGCGCGGGCAGCAGCACCATCCGCACGAGCGTCGCGTCCACCAGCACGGCCACCGCGAGCCCGACGCCCATCTGCTGCATGTCCTGCATCCGCAGCAGCGCGAACACCGAGAACACCGCCACCATGATGGCCGCCGCACCCGTGACCGGCCCGGCCGTCGCCCGTATGCCGTCCCGCACCGCCTCGCGCGCCGACAGCCCGCGCCCGTGCGCCTCGCGGATGCGGGACACGACGAACACGTGGTAGTCCATGGACAGTCCGAAGAGGATGACCAGGACGAACAGCGGCATCCAGCCCTCGATCGCGCCGACCTTCTCGGTGCCGAGCGCCTCGGCGCCCCAGCCGTGCTGGAAGACGGCCGTCATCGTGCCGTACGCGGCGCCGACCGACAGCAGGTTGAGCACCACCGAGACCAGCGCGACGGGCAGCGAGCGGAAGCACACCAGCATCAGCAGGAACGTCACTGTCGTGATGAACAGCAGGACGGGCAGCATGTCCTGCCCCAACTGGTCGGTGAAGTCGAGCGATTCGGCCAGGTCGCCGGAGACCAGCGCCTCGCCCTGCGTGCCGAGCGTGCCGGGCACGATGTCCCGCAGCGTGTCGAGCGCGGCGTGCGAGGCGTCGTCCGTCCCGTTCCCCGCCAGCGGCACCGCGATCCGTACGACGCCCTCGTCCTCGTACGTGTCCACCGTCACGCGCTCGCCGAACTCCCCGGCGTCCGCGACCTCCCGCTCGAACGCGGCCACCGCGTCCTCGAAGGCGGGCGACGTCACGTCGTCGGCGCGCACCACGACCTCGGCCGGCTCGGGGCCGCCGGGGAAGACGTCGGTGATCTCGCGGTAGGCGATGGTCAGCTCGGAGTCGGAGCCGAACTGCTTCTCCAGACCCAGCTGTTCGGTCCGCATCCCGAGGGCGGGCGCGCACAGCGCCAGCAGCACCGCGCCCGCGGCCACCGCGAACAGGCCGGGCCGCGCCAGCACCGGCCGCATCACCCGCCCGGACAGCCCGCCCCCGCGCCGCCTGCGGCCGAGGAACGGCAGCCGCCCGCGGTTCACCCGGTCCCCGAGCCACGACATCGTCGCGGGCAGCACCGTGACCGACCCGAGCATCGCCATCACCACGACCAGGATCGTCGCGACCGCGAATCCGTGGAACAGGCTCAGCCCCGACAGGAACATCCCGGACATCGCCAGCAGCACCGTGACGCCCGACACCAGCACGGCCCGCCCGCTCGTGGCCGCCGCGATCCGCAGCGCCGTCCCCGCGTCACGCCCCGCCGCGCGCTCGTCGCGCTCCCGGCGCAGGTAGAAGAGGCAGTAGTCGACGCCCACCGCGAGGCCGACGAGGAACATCACCGAGCTGGTGCTGTCGTCGATCGGCACCTGCTGGCTCGCCAGCGCGAGCAGCCCGAACGTGCCGACGCACGCCGTCAGCGCCAGGAAGACCGGCAGCAGCGCCGCGACCAGCGCGCCGAAGACGACCAGCAGGATGCCCAGCGCGAGCGGCACGGCCGTGAACTCGGCGGTGCGCAGGTCGTTCGACAGCATCTCCTCCAGATGCGTCCCCGCCGTCGCCTCGCCGAAGGAGTGGAACTCCAGCTCCGGGTGCGCGTCGCGCGCCTCCTCCACCGCGTCCAGCAGCGGGCCCGCGCGGTCCGTGACCGTCTCCGGGTCGCCCCCGATCTGGTACGTCAGCAGCCCCTCGCGCCCGTCCTCCGACGCGACCGGCTCCTGTACCGCGGCGGTCTCGCCCGTCGCCTCCAGCGCGTCCGCCAGCTCACCGGCCGCCGCGCGCCAGCCGTCGGCGCCGTCGGCCCGCAGCATGACCATCTCGCCCGCGGGCTCCTCGATCCCCGCGTCCTCCAGGATGCGCGCCGCGCGGCCGGAGTCACCCGTGCCGAACTCGGCGCCCGTCAGGTTCCGCGTCCCGGCGGCGGACCCGGCGACGACGGCGACCACGACGAACAGGAGCCACCCGATGATGGCTGTCTTCCGGTGGCGGGTGCTCCAGCCACCGAGGCGTACGGCGAGACCCGGCCGTGTGCGGTGCGTTGATGTCATGCCGACAACGCTAGGAATCCGTGCCGCCCGCCCCCAGCCGTCTGGGCACCCGCCCGCCGGGACGGAGGGCGACCCCCGGGGTGGTGTTGGGTACACCCCCGGGACGCCGCCCAGGGCCGCTGCGCCCAGGCCCGGCCCCGGCGAGAGTGGGACACATGCCGGACGGGCGGTGGTCGCCCGGCACGGCGGACCGAGAGGACGACCTGACATGACGCCCGACATGACACCCGCACGGGACACGCTGCTCGCCCCGCTGCGCGGCTTCGGCACCGGCGTGGTGGCGGCGGTGGCCTCGCCGGTGCTGTTCAGCCTGACCGTGACGTCGGTCGCGCTGACCCCCGTCGGCATCGGCCTGTGGACGACGCCGCGCCTCGTACGGCTCCTCGACCGGTACGCCGCCTGGCGCGCCGGGCTCGCCGAGCGGTCGGGGCAGGCCGCCGTCGTCCCGCCGGTGTCGGGCCGTTCCTGGCTCCCCGTGCGGCATCTGCGGTGGCTGGCCGTCGACATGACCGCCGTCGCCGCCACGCTGCTCCTGCCCCTCGCCATGATCGTCCACGGCGTCTTCGGCTTCGTGCTGGCCGCCGGGGTGTGGGAGCCGATCCACGACGCGGACGGCACGCAGTGGTACGCGTTCATCCCCGTCGACTCGCAGGACACGGCGAACATGGCGGCGGCCCTCGGCGCGGTGCTGATCGCCGCGGGCTTCGCCCTGGGGCGGCCGGTGCTGCGCGCCGGATCGCGGATGGCCCGCCCGGCGCGCGCCGTCGCCGCGTGACACCGGCGCACGCGCGCCGGACCGAGCGATGCCCGGCCGTACGGGGGACGGCCGGGCATCGTCGTGTCTTGACCTCAAGGGCGGTTGAAGGGGAACGCTCGGCGTACCGCGAGTGGTGAGGAGCCTCCCGTCATGACGACGACCGTGCAGCAATGGCTGGACAGCGCAGCGCGCCCTGTGGACGTGACGCACCCCGACGCCCCGGCGGACGACCTCCGTCCGCTGGGGCGTCTCGCGCGGGGCGCGTCGGTGGTGGCGCTCGGCACGGCGGTGCGCGTGGCGCGCGAGCCGTCCGTGGCCGCCCACCGGGCGCTGCGGCTGCTGGTGGAGGAGGAGGGTTTCCGCGCGCTGCTGCTGGAGGGCGACGACCCGGTGCGTACGGGGCTGGCGGCGTACGTCGCGGGCGGCGGGGGCGAGCCGGGGGAACTGGTCGCGGGGGCGCGGCCGTTCTGGCGGACGGCGGAGATCGTCGGCGTGCTGCGGTGGCTGCGCGGGTACAACGCGCGGCATCCGGACGACCCGGTGCGGTTCGTGCGCGTGGGGGAGTGGACGGAGGGCGTCGAACGGGGGCTGGCCGACGACGTGTCGCGGTGGCACGGGGAGACGGGCGACCGGATCGTGCACTGGGGCGGCTACGCGCACACCGCCGCCGCGCCGATGGAGGGGCGCCGCACCGCCGGAAGCCTGCTGCGGGAGCGGCTGGGGGAGGCGTACGTGTCGGTGGGCCTGACGTACCACCACGGGCGGGTGCCGGAGGTGCTCGGCCCGCCGGGGGACGGGCTGGCGGAGGCGGTGCTCGGCGCGGCGGGGGCGGACGCGTACCTGCTCGGCCTGCGGGGGGCGGACGGCCTGCCGGAGGCGGTACGGGCGTGGCTCGCGGGGCCCGCGCGCGTACGGATCGTCGGCCCGGACCCGGCGGCGCCGCTGATCGCGGACGGGGCATCGCTGCGCGAGTGGTTCGACGCACTGCTGCACATCCGCACCCTCACCCCGGCACACCCGGCCACGGCCTGACGGCCCGGCGCCGGCCGTCGGTACGCCGGCCGACTGCGGCGATGCGTTCCCGTGCCCCGGAACCACTGGGCGGCGGACCCTTCGAGCGCTGTGTCCGTGAGTCGGCCGACGGCCACCGGACGACAGGGGAATGCGTCCGCCGCTGAGCCGAACGCTGTCGTGCCGACGACGCGTCGGCGGCACGGGTCGCCGTCGCCGTCGCCCGGCTCGCGGTCCGCGCGCGGGGTGAAGTGTCCGAAAGCCCGCCGGTCCCGCAACGGCTCCGGGGAAGTCAGCGGGAACAGCCTGCTGTGTTCTCGCCGCTGCCACCGCGCCTCTGCCTCTCCGCTCGGGCCAAGACGCTTGCCGGAACCGCACCTGCGGGCGAGCCGGGACAAGGCGCCGTTCCACAGCCGCACCACCTCGCGCGTCAGCCGGTATCTGGCACGCGCATCAGACTTCCGTGCTCAGCGGCGGCTGGTCGCGAGCGCCCCGTCGGAAGCGGTCAACCGGCTGTGCCCTGGACCGTCTTGTTCAGCGGTGGCCTCCACCGTGTGCTCCGGCTTCGACCCGTGATCGCCGTACTCGGTCGTGACGCGGGATACGACCTGCGCAACGGCACCTGCGGCGAGCGTCACCACGATGCCCACGACGACTCCTCGCCTGATGCCCGCGTCCCGCAGGAGTGCGCTGCTCCCTCCCGGCGTGCTCGACTGTGAAAGACGCGTCTCGGGCGGACGCACCACCCGCATCAGGTCCCCCTCGTTCAGGGGCAGATCAGGAGCAGCCATGGCGAGACTCTGGAGAGCGGCGGCGTCGCTGCGGAGCGCATCGCGCTCTTCGAGTCCGGCTTGATTGTCGGATCGGACAGTCGTCCGGGCGGTCGGCCCGATCGTCGTCGTCCCGGTCCCGGGCCGGGCTCCGCCGCAGCACGTACCGGGCTCAGGTTGCCCCCGCCCTCGGCGGCTCCGCCGCCTGTGGTGCGGGGTGGCGGCGGCGTTGGGGTGGCACCGGTGGTACCGGCGTGGGCCATGGGTCCGCGCGCCCGGTCAGCCGCGCCAGCTCCCGTACGCGCGCCCGGTACGCCCCGCTCCCGCCCCGCGCCTCCCCGGCGCAGAACGCGCGCATCAGGCCGCCGTCCGGATCGGCCGCGTCGTAACCCGCCCACTGCTCCGTGAGATAGAGGAACGCCGCCCGGCTCCCGCCCCAGCACACCCCCGCCTCCCGCACCGCCGCCAGCGCCGCCGGATCCCGCCCGGTCGCCGCGACGCGGCACAGCTCCTCCCGCCCCGCCCCGGCGGGCAGCGCCCGCAGCGCCACGCGGCAGCCGCCCGTGAACGCGACCGGCGCCGCCAGCCGCGTCCCGCCGAGCAGCGCGCCCACCGTGCCGGACGCGCCCCGCGCCCGCATGTAGTCGGGCACCAGGTCGAGCCGCCCCTTCAGCACGGCCAGCAGCACGCCCGAACGCGTCGAGTGCACGCTGAACCCGCCGCCGTCCACCGGTTCGAGCGGGAGCCCGGGGTTGGCCAGGCACGCGCGGGTCAGTGGCGAAGGGCGGCCCTCCGCGTCCCACAGCGGCCCGGTCGAGCCGTACGGCGACGCGCCCCGCAGCTCCGCGTCCGCGTGGCGGACGAACTCGCCCTCAAGCAGCCGCAGCAGCGCCGGATGCCCGCAGCCGCCCAGCAGCCGTACGCCCGCCTCGCGCACCTCCTCGTCGTCCGCGCCGCACACCGCCGCCACGAACCACGCCAGCAGCCCCCGCCCGCGCGCCCCGGCGTACGCGGTGAGCCGCAAGCCCCCGCCGGGCGCCGGTCCTCCGAGGAACGCGAGCAGTTCCGGCGTCAGCGCGCCGTCCCTGTCGTCGTGCCACGGCCCCTCGACCGCCTGCGCCAGCCGCCCGAGCACGAACGTCAGCACCGCCGGATCGGCGCACGCCGCCTCCAGGGCGGCGCGCAGCGGCCGCGTGAGCCGCTCGTCGCGCGCCCGTACCAGCAGCCGTACGCCCGCCGCGAGCCGGGCGGCGGGCGGCCGGGGGCGGCGGACGCCGCGGCACAGCCGGGCGGTGGCGCGGCGCGAGGCCGCGCCGCCCTCGTTCCGCAGGGGGCGCGCCACGAGCCGGTCGGTCAGTCCACCACGCATGCCGCTCATGGTCCTGAGCGGTCCGCGCGGCGACAAGGCCGCACCGGCCCGCGGCGTCCGGTTTCAGCCGCGCGCCGGGCCCTGGCCGCCCTGGCCGTCTGGGAGCATCGCCTCGATGAGGTCGGCCGCCCGCGCCGTGCCGCCCTCGGCCCGCGCCGCCGCGCGCAACTCGGCGGAGCGGCGCGCCACTTCGGGGTCGCCGGTCAGCGCGAGGAGCGCCCCGCGCAGCGCGTCGGCCGTGGCGTCGGCGGTGTCGAGGCGGCGGGCCACGCCGAGTTCGACGAGCCGGTCGGCGTTGGTGAACTGGTCGACGGCCTGCGGCACCGCGATCATCGGCACCCCCGCGTACAGTCCCTCGCTGCTGCCGCCCATCCCGGCGTGCGTGACGAACGCGTCGGCCTGCCGCAGGATCGCGAGCTGCGGCACCCAGGGGTGCACCTCGACGTTCGACGGCAGGTCGCCGAGTTCGGCCGGGTCGGTGTGCCTGCCGATCTGGAGCACGACGTGCCAGCCGGGCAGCCCGCCGAACGCCGCCACGCACTGCCGGTAGAACTCCGGCCGTCGCGTGAACGCCGTCCCGAGCGAGACGAGCAGCACCTTCGCGTCCCCGGCCGGGCGCGTCCAGCCGCCCTGGTCGGCGCGCGGCCCGAAGCAGGGGCCGACGAACGTGGTCCGCGCCTCGTCCACGCGCTCCGCGTTCGGCTGCATGGCGCGCGGGATCAGCGCGAGGCCCCGCGCGGGGCGGCCCATGAACGCGTCCACGTCCGTCGTGACCGCGCCGCTCCCGGCGAGCCAGCGCGCGTACTTGGCGTGGAACGCGTCCGCCCCCGGCAGACTCCACAGGTGCGCGCCGACCTCCTCCTCGTAGCCGTCCCACGCGACGTACGTCGGCGACAGCTGGAGGTTGGGGCGGCCCTGGGACTCGGCGAGGGCGCGGGTGGCCAGGAGGCCGATGTCGTAGAGGTAGAGGTCGGCCGGATCGCGGTCGTAGAACGCGCGGAGCTGCGGGAGTGCCTGGATGCCGTCGTCCAGGAAGACGTCCATGGCGGCGATCGGGTCGTCCGGCCAGTCGTGGTCGTCGACGGGGAGGGTGGAGGTGTAGGTGACCGGCTCGGCGCCGGTGGGGGTGATCAGGTCGGCGACGCGGGGGTCGTTCGCGTACGTCACCCGGTGGCCGCGCGCGACCAGTTCACGGATGACTTCGAGGCTGGGGAGGGTGTGGCTGACGGCCGGGACGCCGCCCATCGCGATGTGGGCGCGGCGGCGTGTGGTCGTGGTGGTGCGTGGCATGGTGACTCGCTTGTCGGATCGTGTGCGTGCAGGACGGACCGCGCGCACCGGCTCCCCGTGGGACGGGGGTGTTCGGGCGCGGGGGTGGGGCGGCGGCGGGGCCGCGCCGGTCCGTTCAGCCGTAGATCTGACAAGGGCACATGCGGGACAGGCTAACCGGGCGAGGGGGCGGGCTCCAACTCCTTTCGCCCCCGCGCCCGGTGCCCGGCACTCACGCGTCGAAGGCGAACTCCGGGTCGGCCGCGGTGAGCACGGCCGCCGCGGGGGTGGTCGGCCAGTGCGCGGACAGCTCCCCGGCCAGCGTCTTCAGCAGCTCGGGCACGACGTCCGCCCCGCCGTCGTGCATGGCCTCCGTCACCACCAGAATGCGTCCGGTGCGGGCGCCGACCGCCGAGTGGCCGCTCTGCCGGTTGGTCCAGCGGCGGGCGTGCGCGCGTCCGCCGGAGTCGGCGAACGTGACCTCGCCCGGCTGCGGGTGCTCGGTGTCGCCGCCGAAGGTCGTGTACCGCTCGTCGCCCCGCGCGTGGCGCACCTCCAGCAGCGGCCAGGTGATGCGGTCCACGTCGAGGACGGCCACCGGCACCGCGTAGGCGACGGAGACCGCGTTGCACAGGTCGACCACCGGATGGATGCGCGGCAGCTCCCCCGTCTTCCGCAGCCGCCGCAGCAGCGACTCGGAGGCGCAGCGGTACTGCGTCGGCTTGAGCCCCATCCGGGAGAACGCCCGCCGCCAGGCCAGCACTTCGGGGAACTCGCCCTCGGTCGCACCGGCCAGCCGGGCCGTGGCGCGTGCCGTGTACGCGGCGACGCGCGGGCCGACGTCGGCGGCGGCGTCCACGCCGGTGGCCCACAGCGCGCCGGCGGTCAGTTCGGGGTGGTCGGAGCGGATCGCGTCCGCGTGCCGGAAGCGCATCACGCCACCGCCAGCCACGCGCTCAGGCCCACGAAGGACGCGGCGAACCCGCGGCGGATCCCGGTCATCACCCGCGGCCTGGCCAGCACGCGGTGCCGTACGGCGGCGGCGCCCATCCCGTACGCGGCGAAGACGACGAACGTCAGCGCCATGAAGACGGCGCCGAGCCGCAGCAGCGCGCCGACGGAGCCGGACTCCCCGGCGGGCACGAACTGGGGGAGGAACGCGACGAAGAAGAGCGTGAGCTTCGGGTTGAGGAGGTTGATCAGCACCGCCGAGACGATCACGCGGGCCGCCGACCGCGGCGCGGCCGCCGCCCCCTCGGCCGACAGCGACTCCTTGTCGCGCAGCGTCGCCCACGCCATGTACAGCAGGTAGCCGACACCGAGGTACTTCACCGCGTCGTAGGCGACGGCGCTGGTGTGCAGCAGCGCGGCGAGGCCGGTGACCGTCGCCAGCAGATGCGGCACGATGCCGAGGGTGCAGCCGAGCGCGGCAGCGACGCTCGCCCAGCGGCCGTGGGACAGTCCGGCGGCCAGGGTGTACACCACTCCGGTGCCGGGGGTGACCACCATGGCGAGGGTGGTCAGCAGGAACGCGGTACTCAAGGGGGAACCTCCGAGGATCAAGGTCCTCCCAGCGTGGCGCGGCCATGGCCCGGCGGACAGGGCCAAAGCGCGCCGGGCCGACCGGTCCATACGCCGTGTGTCAGGTGCCGGGCGGGAGCGGCGGGTGGGCGCGCAGCCAGTCGGGCCGCGGTTTCCCGCCGCGTCCCGGCGGGGGCTGCCACGTGTCCAGGGCGCGGGCCGCGACGGCGGCGAACCGTTCCGCCAGCGCCCGTACGTCCGCCGGTGCCGCCCGCCAGGGGCGGTCGCCCGCCGTCGCGGCCGGGTCGAGCAGGGCCCGCCACCGGCCGGTGGCGGCGCGCACGGCCCAGTCCGCCGCCGCGTTGACGCCGCGCTCGGGGGCCGCGCCGAGCGTGCCGAGCCAGGCCTCGGCGGCGGAACGGGCGTCCGGCGGCAGCGCGTTCAGCTCTCCGGCGACCTCGGCCCGTACGTCCCCCGGCGTCCGCCCGACGCAGAGCAGGCGGCAGACGCGGGCGGCGAGCAGGGCGCCGTCGAAGCGGGCGAGGTCCTCGGCGGCCAGCTCGGCGAGCAGCTCCGGCGCGACGTCCCAGGGGAGGTCGCCGAGGAGCAGGTCGCGGACGACGGGGCGGGCGGGCGTGCCGTCGGTGAGGGCGAGGACGGTGCGGTGCCGCTGGGGGTGGGCGCGCAGGATGTCGCGCCACATCGTCCGCCAGGCGTCGAGGGCGGCGCGGTGGCGGGTGACCCAGCGGCCGAGGTCCTCGCCGTCGCGGAGGGCGGCGGGCGCGGCGGGGAGGCCCAGGACGGCGGCGGCGAACGCCTCGTCGTCCAGCGGGGTACCGGCGGCGAGCAGGATCTGCGGGGGAGTGGGGGCGTGCAGCAGCTCGGGTGTCATGCAGGGGGGTTCGCCGCCGGGTATGGAGGGGGTGTCGGTCACGCGCCGGGGTCCCTGCGTCCGGGCCACAGCAGACCGGCCACAGAGAGCGCGCCCCAGCCCACCGATACGGCGACCGCCTTCCGGCGCTTGGAGCGGCTGGGGAGGGTGCGGCCGAGCAGTGCGGCGTCCCCCATGTCCGAGGCGATGCGTACGGCGGCGGCAGTCACGAGCGCCGGGCCGCGGGGGGCCAGTAGCAGCGCCGCACCGCTGGCGGCGTCGCGCAGACCCACCGGGCGCAGGGCGACGCGTACCGGTTCCCCGTTGCCCAGCCCTGAGGGGACACCCAGCAGACCGGGGCGGGCCGCGACCGCCACCCCGTACACGGCGGTCGCGGCGCCGACGGCGCGCAGCAGGCGAACGTTCATGGGCGCCAGTATCCTCCCCGCACCGGCTCAGGGCGGCGACGCGCCGCGCCCGGCGGCCTGCTCACGCAGCGCGTCGAGGTCGGAGAGACGGTCGAGGTTCTTCACGGTCCGCGCCATGCGGTAGTGGTGGGCGAAATGGTCACGGTGCCGGTCGAGGAACGCCCAATATCCGACGGTGTAAGGACACGCCCGGTCACCCGCGTGATCACCCGGCCGGTACGCGCAGCCGCCGCAGAAGTCGCTCATACGGTTGATGTACGCGCCGGCCGACGTGTACGGCTTCGTCGCCATCTGCCCGTCGTCCGCGTACTGCGACATGCCCAGGACGTTCGGCAGCATCACCCAGTCGTAGCCGTCCACGAACGACCGGTGGAACCACTCCATCAGCGCCGCCGGGTCCCACCCGTCCTGCAACGCCCTGCTGCCCAGCACCATCAGGCGCGGAATGTGGTGCGTCCACCCCGTGTCCCGCACCTGCGCCAGCACCGTGGACAGGCAGCGCGCCGTCACCGCGTCGGCGTCCAGCTCCTCGAACCACCGGGGCAGCGGCTCCGTGTGGCCCAGCGCGTTGCCGCGCCGGTAGTCCTCGCCGAAGTGCCAGTACAGCTGCCACGTGTACTCACGCCACCCGGCGACCTGCCGCACGTAACCCTCCGCGCTGCTCAGCGGCACGTGCCCGTCGCGCCAGGCCCGTTCGACCTCGGCGACGCACTCGGCCGGGTGCAGCAGCCCGAGGTTCAGCGCGGCCGACAGACGGCTGTGGCTCAGCACGCCGTCCGCCGCCATCATCGCGTCCTCGTACGGCCCGAAGTCCGCCAGCCGGTGCCGCACGAAGTGCCGCAGCGCCGCCCGCGCCTCTTCCCGCGTGGCGGGGAAGCGCCGCGGCCCGTCCAGCCCGGTGAACGCGACAAGCCCCTTGCTCTCCCACCGGTCGAGATCGTGCCGCACCTCGGCATCGATCTCGTCCTCCTCCGGCGCCCAGACCTTCCCCTCCTCCAGCGTCTCCTGGTCACGCGGCGGTGGCTGCCGGTTCTCCTGGTCGAGATTCCACGTGCCGCCCGCTGGGTCGTCACCATCCATCAGCAGCCCGTGCTCGCGCCGCACCCACCGATAGAAGTCCTCAAGCCGCGCACCCCCGACACTGTGCTCACCGGCCCACTCCCCGAACCGCTCACGCGACACGAGCCACCCCCGCGCAGGCAGCACCTCCACCTGCTCAAGCCCCTCGACGAACGCCAGCGCCTTACGCGACGTCGGCTGGCACACCGTCACAGCATCCTTCCCCGCCCCTTTCCGCACCCCCTGCCGATACGTGTCGGCCCGCACATACCGCACGCGCTCCCCCAACTCGGCCGCACGGTGCCGCATCGCCGACAGCACAAGATGCGCCTTCGCACGATGAAACCGCCGCCTCCCCAAAACCCCCCGCGCCTCCACCATCAAAACCGGCTCATCACCCCCCACCCCTTCAAGAAACCACTCCCCCAACTGATCCCCGAACACCCATCGCACGTCGCCCAGACCTCCAAGAATCGCCACGAATCAGCCCAAGCTACCCACTCTCGTGCCGTCCGGGCCGAGCGCACCGCCGCTACGCCCCCGCGCGGGTCCTGTCGCGGAAGACCTGGCGGTAGGTCTGGGGGGAGATGGTTGTCGTGCGGGTGAAGTGGTGGCGCAGGTTCGCCGAGGTGCCGAAGCCGCTGTAGTGGGCGATGGCCTCGATCGGGGCGTCCGTCGTCTCCAGCAGTTCCTGTGCGTGGCGCACGCGCTGCTGGAGCAGCCATTGGAGCGGTGTCGTGCCGAGGCGGTCGCGGAAGCGGCGGGCGAAGGTCCGTTCGCTGAGGTGGGCGACGCGGGCCATGGCGCGGACGGTCAGGGGCTCGTGGAGGTGTTCCAGGGTCCAGTGGAGGACGGGTGCCAGGTCGTCCTCCGGCGCGGGCGCGGCGGCGGGGCGCGCGTACTGTGCCTGCCCGCCCTCGCGGTGCGGCGGGACGACCATGCGCCGCGCCACCTCGTTCGCCACCGCCGCGCCGTGGTCCTCGCGGACGAGGTGCAGGCACAGGTCGATGGCGGCGCCCGTGCCCGCCGAGGTGTAGAGGCGGCCCGCGCGCGTCCACAGGGCGGCGGCGCGTACGTTCACGGCGGGGAAGCGGACGGCGAAGTCGGGGGCGTTCACCCAGTGGGTGGTCGCGTCGTGGCCGTCGAGGATGCCGGCGGCGGCCAGCAGGTAGGCGCCCGCGCACAGCGAGACGATGCGGCGGCCGCGTTCGTGCGCCGCGCGCAGCGCCGCCAGCAGCGCCGGGGGCGAGTCGAGCTGCACGGGGCGCGAGCACGCCGGGACGAGGACCGTGTCCGCGTCGGCGAGCGCCGCCCACGGCAGGGGCGTGTCGGCGCGCAGCCCCGCCGCGACGGGTACGGACGCCGCGCCGTCGCCGCACATCCGCAGCTCGTACCACGGGTCCGCGAGGTCCGGGCGCTGGAGGCCGAACACCTCGCAGGGCACGGCCAGTTCGAAGATCGGGGCACCCTCGGTCACGGCCAGCGCGACGACATGACGGTCCATGGCGGTAATTTAGCGGAGTACGGCGAAACCGCCTCTGTCGCCCGCCCGCCGCCCCCGCGACGCTGGCGCCCATGACCACACCCGCCCACGGCCACCTCTCCGCCCTCCAGGGCACCGCCCTCTACATCGGCGCCGTCCTCGGCACCGGCGTCATCGCCCTCCCCTCGCTGGCCGCCGAGGCCGCGGGCCCGGCGTCGCTGCTCGCGTGGCTCGGGCTCGTCGTGCTGTCGGCGCCGCTGGCCGCGACGTTCGCCGCGCTCGGGGCGCGGCACCCGGACGCGGGCGGCGTCGCGACGTACGCGCGGCACGCGTTCGGGGAACGGGCGTTCGCCGTCGTCGGCTGGTGCTTCCTGCTCGCGGTGCCGCCGGGCGCCGCGGCGGCGGCGCTGTTCGGGGGCGCGTACGTCGCGGCGGCGCTCGGCGGCGGGACGGCGACGACGGCCGTCACCGCGCTCGTCCTCATGGCAGGCGTGACGGCCGCCAACGCGGCGGGCCTCAAGGTGACCGGCCGCCTCCAGACCGTCCTGGCCGCCGTCCTCGCCGTCCTGCTGCTGAGCGCCGTCGCCCTGTCGCTGCCGGACGCGCGGGCCGCGCACCTCGAACCGTTCGCCCCGCACGGCTGGACGGCCGTCGGTCCGGCGGCGGCGCTGCTGGTGTGGAGCTTCGCGGGCTGGGAGGCGATCACGCACCTGGCGGGGGAGTTCCGGCGGCCGGAACGCGACCTGCCGCGGGCGGCGGGGGCGGCGGTGGTGGTCGTCGGGGCGCTGTACCTGCTGGTGGCGTTCGCCGTGGTCGCGGTCCTGGGCCCGGCCGCCGGGGAGACGGAGGCGCCGCTCGGCGAGCTGATGGCCCGCGCGATGGGCACCGACGCCCGCTTCCCGGCCGCCGCCGCGGCCGTCCTCCTCACCACCGGCACGATGAACGCGTACTACGCCGGTGCCGCCAACCTCGCCGCCGCCCTCGGCCGCGACGGCGCCCTGCCGCCCTGGCTGGCGCGCGGCAGCGCGGCCGGGGAGATCCCGCGCCGCGGCCTCGGCCTGGTGGCCGGGCTCGGCACCGTCGCGCTGACGACGGTGCTGGCGACGGGGGTCGGCACGGACCGGCTCGTCCTGCTGACGACGGGCTCGTTCGTGACGGTGTACGCGGTCGGCGTCGCCGCGGCGCTGCGCCTGCTGCCACGCCGTACGGCGGGCCACCGCGCGGCGGTCGCGGCGTCGGGGGCGGTGCTCCTGATGGTGGTGATGGTGGCGATGTCCGGCGTCTACCTCCTCTGGCCACTGGCCGTGGCGGGCGCCGCGCTGCTGTACCGCGCACGCGCGGCACGGCGTTCGGCCACACCGCCCGTCCCGCTCCCGCGCGCGGAGGCGGGCCCGGCGCGCGGGTCACGCCGCTGAGCGGGGCGCCGGCGCGTGCGCGATCACCGTCGGTCCGGGCGATCAGCGCTTCTTGGTCTTCCTCTTCTGGGGCAGCCGCCACTCGCCCCGGTGCTTCTGGCAGCGCGAATAGCCGATCATCGCAGGATTGCCGCAGGGCTTCCCGGTCTTCGTCCTGGTCGAACCGCACTTGAGCTGCTTGGCCACGCGTCCTCCCGCGCCGACTCCCACGCATGCCGCTCCATGCTCGCCGGTACGCCCCCGCCGCCGCGAGTGCCCGCCGCACCATGGCCGAACCCGCCCGTTCCCGCGACCCGTTCCGGCCGTCCCCGTCAGCGGCGCACCCGCAGCGCGCGTACGCGGTTGAGCGCCGCCGCGACCTCGTGGCGGCGCGGGACGGCGAAGTCGTCGTCGTGCACGCCGAGCAGCGCCGCGACGCCGCCGGGGCCCGCCAGGTCGCGGTCGAGGAGGTCGAGGGCCTCGGCCAGGGTGCGCTGCCCGTCCAAGTGGCCGCGCCGCACCAGCAGTTCGACCGCCAGCCCGACGCCGACGACGTGCGGCCCGTCCACCAGCTGCTCGACGGCGCGCAGGTCCACCTCGTTCTCGCCGAGGACCAGGTGGTCCGTACCCCGGGCGCGCACGCGCGTACGCCCGCGCGCGGACGCGTCGAGCGACGCCGGCTCGGGGCGGCGCGCCGTCACCCCGGGGAACGACAGCGCCTCCGCCCGCCGCCCGGTGGGCACGGCCGCCACCTCCCGCGCCCGCGCGGTCACGTCGTACGGCCGGTAGTCGTCCATCATCACCACACGGTCGGCCACGTCGAGGTAGTCCCCGGAACCGCCCATAACCAGCACCGTCGAGACCCCGTGGTCGCGGTGCAGCGACCGCACCGAGTCCACCAGCGGCGTCAGCGGCTCCCGCTCCTTCGCCACCAGCGCCTGCATCCGCGCGTCGCGGATCATGAGGTTGCTCGCGGCCGTGTCCTCGTCGATCAGCAGCACCCGCGCGCCCGTCTCCACGGCCTCGCACAGGGACGCGGCCTGCGAGGTGGAGCCGGACGCGTCGGGGGTGGAGAAGTCGGCGGTGCCGGCGCCGCCCGGCAGGTGGTCGACGAAGGCGTGCACGTCCACGCGGCACACGCTCCGGCCGTCCTCGGCGCGGATCTTGACCGTGTCGCGGTGGGCGACGACGCGCTCGCGCCCGTCCCCCGGCACGTGGTCCCACACGCCGGTCTCCAGCGCGCGCAGCAGCGTCGACTTGCCGTGGAACCCGCCGCCGACGACCAGGGTCACCCCGGCCGGGACGCCCATGCCGGTGACGGCGCCCGCGTTCGGCAGGTCCACGGTCACGCGCAGCTCCTCCGGCGCCCGGAACGGCACCAGCCCCCCGCGCCGCGCGGGCCGGTCGTCCGCCCCCGAACGGCGCGGCAGCAGCGCCCCGTCGGCGACGAACGCCACAAGCCCCAGCTCCGGCAACCGCTCGCGCAGCACCGCCGAGTCCTCCACCGCCGCGACGAACCCGGCCGCCTCCGCCGCCCGTTCCCCGTCATGGCACAGCGCGTGCTCCGCGATCCACGGCAGCCCCTCACCCAGCAGCTCCCACGCCGCGCGGCCGTCGATCCGCCGCCGGGGCCCGGGCAGCGCGACGCCGAGCCGCAACGTGACGGACCCGTCGTCGCCGACCGTGCACGAACTGCGCGCCAGCACCTCCTGCCCACCCGCGTCCACATGGAACGCCGACTCCCGCGCCGCCTCCCGCGCGGCACGCCGCACAAGCCACCCGGCCAACGCGCGCCGCCGCACAGGGGAATCCCACAACTCGCCCGGAAAACCCGCCCGTTCCCCCCTCACCCGAACGGCGACCCGCGCGGGCGGCGCATACGGATCCGCCTGCGCCCGCACGACACGCAGCGCGAACCCACCAGGCAACTCCCACTCCCCGACCAGCCCGCGATACCGCCCATAAGCAGCACCATCAAGCCGCCGCAACTCCCGCTCAAGCTCACCCACGCCGGCCACTCCCACATCACCCACACCACGACCGCCGCAGTCTAGGCCGCACCCCATCACCCTGCGGGATGCAACGGACACACCCCGCCCCGCGCCGCGGGAACGACCGCGGCCAAACCCCGCGACGTGACGGCGGGCAGGTCCCACGCCTGGCGCACGTCGTCGATCAGCGAACGGGCGCTGTACGTGGACACGACCAGTTCGAGCCGCGCCTCCGCCAGGCAACGCGCATCACCCGCCGGCCCGTACGCCGCCGCCCGCGCGCTGCGCTGGTCGTAGCCGGGGCTGCTGAAGACCTGGAGCAGCGTCAGGGCGAAGTACGCGTAGACGGACGCCTCGTGCGTGAGCTGCACCGCGTCCTCCGGCAGCGCCGACGCGGCGGGGGCGGCGCCGGGCGCCGACTGCGCGGAGAACCTGCCCAGCGCGAGGGTCACGGAGTCGGTGCGGCAGACGCAGGCGGACCGCAGCTGGGCCATGAGTTCCCGGTAGCTGGTCAGCACGCTCGCGTTCTCGGACGACCACTGCTGCTTGGACAGCAGCGTGCGGTACCCGGCGAGGGTGTCGGTCAGCTCCTCCAGGACGAGCCGGCGGGAGATGTCGGTCAGTTCCAGGGAACCCGTCCGCTCGTGCATCTCCATGATGCGGCGCCCGTAGCGGATCAGGTCGCGCGGGATGCCGCCGGAGAGCGCGTGCGTGAGCGTCACGTACGGGCCGGTCAGGCCGGGGGCGCGGCGTTCCATGATCGCCTGGGACTCCTCCAGGCCGCACGGCTGGACGTGCACGATGTCGTCGAGCGAGCTGTCCGTCGTGTCGCGGTGCGGCAGCCCCCGCCGGACGAACGCGGCGCCGACGTCGTCCGAGACCGAGATCAGGTAGTACACGTGCGGGACGCCGAGGATCGCCTTGATCTCGCCGAGGAACGCCCGCGCCTGCGTGTCCGAGCCGAGCCGGTCCAGTTCGTCCAGGGCGAGCACGGTGCGGTGGCCCCCCTGGCGCACCTGTTTGGCGATGCGGGTGAGGATGTCGCGGAAGTCCCGCACGAGTGCCGGAAAGTTGGGCGGGATGGTGGTCAGCGACGAGGTGTACGTGCCCGCCAGCGTGGCCAGTTGCGCGGCGGTCGGGCTGACGGTGGCGGAGGTGAGCTGGACAGTCTTCAGGTGGTACAGCTGGTCGCGGCAGCGTGTGACCAGCGGCGGCTCCGGCAGCCTCGGACGCCGGGACGCGATGCGCTGCAGCAGGGCGGCGACGACGAGGCAGAGCAGGCGCGTCGGGTTGTCGCGGTCGAGGAACATCGCCACGGCGACGTCGTTTCGCCGGAACAGCTCCACGAACGCGGCCAGGCACAGCAGCGCCGCGGGGGAGAACACCCACCGCGCGGGGAAGCTGCGGCCACCGAGCCGCAGGGTGCCCTGCACGTAACCGGCGAGGAGGAGCCCCAGAAAGCCGCACAGCAGCCCGGCCTCGACGGCGACGAACGGCCCCTCGCCGCCCAGCTCCCGCGTCAGCCGCTGCAGTTCGGTGTCCAGGAACGCCGAGACGACGGCCGCGACCGCGATGCCCAGGGCCGCCGCCCTGAGCAGGAGGCCCGGCAGCATCCGCAGCCTGCGCCGCCAGCTGGCGGACCGCCGCACCTGCCAGACGAACAGCCCGGCGAGCGTGATGAGCAGCCCGGCACCCAGGTCGCGGCCCTGCCAGACGTCCGCGACCAGACCGGTGGACCACTCGCCCGCCGAATCGGTGCGCGCGCGTACGGCCTCGTCGTAGCCCGTCCAGAGCGACCGGGCGGCGGCGTACGAGCCGAGGACGACGAGCGACGCCGCCACCGCCGCGAAGAACAGGCGGCGCCGGAGGACGCGCAGCCCCTTCCGTAACGCGCGCATCCCGCGGACCGCCCCGGAGAGCCGGGTGAACTCGGGGGGCGTGTGGCCCTCCCGCCTGATGAACCGCTCGCAGACGTCGGTGAAGAGCGACAGCAGGAAGTCGTGCGGGGTGTAACTGGCGGGCACGTGCGCGGACACGCTGAAGTCGCCTTCGCCGGCCGCGTTCTCCAGCAGTGTGGTCTTGCCCGAACCGCGCGGGCCGCAGACGGCGATCGTGCCGCCTTCGAGGATCGCCATCTTGCGTTCGAGATCCCGCGCCGCGCTTCCGGCCACCAGGTAGTCGCCGCCGCGCGCGGCGCGCAGCCCCTCGTAACTGTCGGGCAGCAGCACCGAATGCGGGTCGTCCCCGAGGAGCGCCTCGATCACGGCGAGGACGGCGGGGGCGGTGCCGTTCTGCCGGAGGTCGTTCTCCCAGCGCCGCAGCTCGACCCGCGCGGTCACCGCGTACGGCTTCACGGTCAGCGCCGACTCGAGGAGGGTCAGCTGGTCGTCGATGTCCTGGCTCGACAGGCCGTTGCCGATGGCGGAGCCGATCGCCGCCACCATGAGACCGGCGGATGCGGCGCCCCCCGCGGCCACTCCCCAGTCACGCTGGATGACGTTGACACCGACGAACACGACGCCGGTCACCAGCAGCACCGCCATCAGCCACAGCGCGACCACGCGCGCGTCGAGGACCACCGCCGCCCTCGTCCGCGCGAGGGTGGCCCGCGTCCTCTCCAGCTTGTCCGCCGCCGCGCGGTAGGCGGCGTGGGTCACCGCGCACGGGGCGAGGGCCCTGACGGTGTTCGCCTCCTGCGCCATCGCGGCGCGCACGGCACCGGCGGTCACCCCCGGCCGCGTGCCCAGCTTGCGCACGACCCGGGGATCGGCCAGACACGCCCCGACAGTCCGCCCGTAGACCGCCTCCTCGGCGGGATCGGCCCAGACGTACGAACCATCGGGTACCGCTGGACGCCCCACCGTACCGGCCATACTGCCTCCCCCGGAGCGGGCCACGAGTGTAGTGCGCACAAGCCCCCGCCCGAAGGCGATCGGACAACTCCCGCCCCGACGACACGACATGCGAACGAGGACAGGCCCGGCACGACGAAGACCCCCGGCCGTGGAGGGCGGCGGGGCCTTCCGCACAGCCCGGTGAGAGGCCGGTGAAGGACATGAGATTTGAATTCGTGGCGGCGCGAACCCGACACGCTTTCCGAGTCTGTTGGTGGTCCCGTGAGCCCCGTCCCGGCGCGTTCACGGGCGTTGGAACGGGACGGCCCGTGCGGCGGCCGTGTCAGTGGCTCCGCCTAGCCTCCCCTCGTGAGCATGATCGGTGAGTACATGCGTGTCACGGCTGCCGAGCTTGACCGAGCGATCGGAGATCCGGTCTGGGCACGGACCTTCGTGGCAGAGGCCCAGGACGCGCGCGGCTTCAGCACGTACAAGACGTGGGACCTGCTCCGCTTCCTCTTGGCGCGTGCTGACTTCCCGGTGGACGTGATCCACGGTGAGGAACCGTTCGCCGAGGATGAGGACTGGGGTTACGGGCCGCCGAGGCACCTGCGTCCGGAGCGGGTCCGACTCGCGGCCCGTTCGCTCCGGGCCATCCCGTACGACCGGCTGCTCGATGGTGTGGACCCCGCTGAGCTGGCCGAGGCCGAGGTGTATCCCGACCGGTGGGACGAACCTGGGGCGCTTGAGTGGGGGCGTCAATGGTACGAGGGCCTGACGCGCTTCTTCGGGGCTGCCGCAGTGACGAATGACGCCATGCTCGTGTGGCTCGACTGAACAACGCGCTGAGCCTGCGTTCTTGGCTCGCGGATCAGCATCATGACCCCCGCACGTGGTGGAGGGGACATCGAGCCGTTCACCGTCGAGGAGGTGCAACGGCTGCTCCCGCGGGCGTCCCAGGCTCCGCAGCAAGCGCGCGCCGGGTCGTAGCCATGGCCCTTGGCCTGCGGCAGGGGGCGCGCTCCGGGGGCATCCGGAGCGGACCGGGACGGGAAGTGAGACGGGCATGACGAAGGCCCCCGGCCGTGGATGGCGGCGGGGGCCTTCGGTACAGCCCGGTGAGAGCTGGCGGAGGATACGAGATTCGAACTCGTGAGGGTGTGAACCCAACACGCTTTCCAAGCGTGCGCCCTAGGCCACTAGGCGAATCCTCCGTCGCAAACGATACAAGACGATGGCGTGTGGTCGCGAACCGCTTGGGGGAGGGGGTGTGGGGGGTGGTGATCCGGTAGGGTGGGGGGCAGCCCCTCACGTGGCGCTATCTCGCTGAACTCCCCCAGGGCCGGAAGGCAGCAAGGGTAGGTGGGCTCTGGCGGGTGCGTGAGGGGCCCTTGTGTGTCAGTGGGGGCCTATATCGTCGGAGACGTGTCCTCCCTCGCGCTGTACCGCCGCTACCGACCCGAGACCTTCGCCGAGGTCATCGGGCAGGAGCACGTGACCGTCCCGCTGCAGCAGGCCCTGCGGAACAACAGGGTCAATCACGCGTATCTCTTCAGCGGTCCGCGCGGGTGCGGCAAGACGACCAGCGCGCGCATCCTGGCGCGCTGCCTCAACTGTGAGCAGGGTCCCACGCCGACGCCGTGCGGCGAGTGCCAGTCGTGCCGCGACCTGGCGAGGAACGGGCCCGGGTCCATCGACGTGATCGAGATCGACGCCGCCTCGCACGGCGGTGTGGACGACGCGCGCGACCTGCGGGAGAAGGCGTTCTTCGGGCCCGCGTCGAGCCGGTACAAGATCTACATCATCGACGAGGCGCACATGGTCACCCCGGCGGGGTTCAACGCCCTGCTGAAGGTGGTCGAGGAGCCGCCGGAGCACCTGAAGTTCATCTTCGCCACCACCGAGCCCGAGAAGGTCATCGGGACGATCAGGTCGCGGACGCACCACTACCCGTTCCGGCTCGTGCCGCCGGGCACGCTGAAGGACTACCTGGCGGAGGTGTGCGCGCACGAGGCGATCCCCGTCGCCGACGCCGTGCTGCCGCTGGTGGTGCGGGCCGGCGCCGGGTCGGTGCGTGACTCGATGTCCGTGATGGACCAGCTGCTCGCCGGCGCCGCCGAGGGGGGCGTCACCTACGAGATGGCGACCGCCCTGCTCGGCTACACCGACGCGGCGCTGCTCGACTCCGTCGTGGAGGCCTTCGGGACGGGGGACGGCGCGGCGGTCTTCGACGTCGTGGACCGGGTGATCGAGGGCGGGCACGACCCGCGCCGGTTCGCCGCCGACCTGCTGGAGCGGCTGCGCGACCTGCTGATCCTCGCCGCGGTGCCGGACGCGGCGGACAAGGGGCTCGTCGACGTCCCGGCGGACGTGCGGGAGCGGATGCAGGCGCAGGCCGCGGCGCTCGGCCCCGCCGAGCTGAGCCGGGCCGCCGACCTGGTCAACACCGGGCTCACCGAGATGCGCGGCGCCACGTCCCCGCGCCTCCACCTTGAACTGATCTGCGCGCGCGTGCTCCTGCCCGCCGCGTACGGGGACGAACGGTCGCTCCAGGCGCGGCTCGACCGGCTGGAGCGGGGTGTCGGCAGCGGGGGAACGGGGGCGGGTGCGGTGGTCGCGCCCGTCCAGCAGCAGCAGCCGGTGGCGCCGCCCCCGCAGCCCGTAGCGCCTCAGCCGCCGGTCGCTCCGCCCGTCGTGCAGGACCCCGCGCCTCCGCCGCCCGTGCAGGAGGCGCCCGCCACCCGGCCCGGCGCGTGGCCCACCCGGAGCGCCGCCGCGCCGCCCCCGGCGCCCGCCGAGCCCGCGCCCGCACCCGCCGCGCCGCCGCCCGCCGCCCCGCCCGCCGGGGGCGGCGGTGATCCCTCGCGCGTGCAGCAGATGTGGCCGGAGATCCTGGAGGCCGTCAAGAAGCGGCGCCGGTTCAGCTGGATCCTGCTCAGCCAGAACGCGCGGGTCACCGGCTTCGACGGGGCGACGCTCCAGCTCGGCTTCACGACCGCGGGCGCGCGGGACAGCTTCGCGAACAGCGGCAGCGAGGACGTCCTGCGGCAGGTCATGGGCGATCTCCTCGGCGCGCAGTGCCGCGTCGAGGCGGTCGTGACCGGTGGCGGCGGTGGCGGGGGCGGGGGCTTCGGTGGCGGCGGCGGGCCCGTGCCACCGCGCGCCCCGGCGCCCGCGCAGCCGTCGCCGCAGCCCGTACGGGCCCCGTCGGCGCCGGAGCCCGCGCCCCGCCCCGCCCAGCCCGCGCCGGAACCGCCGCGGCCGGCCGCGCCGCCGCCCGTCGCCGCCGAGGACGACATCGCGGCCGACGACGACCCGGACCTGTCCGACACCGCGCTCAGCGGCCAGGAGCTGTTCGTACGGGAGCTGGGGGCGACGGTCATCGAGGAGTTCCACCACGAGTGACACGGCGGCGCCCCCAGCCCGTAGGCTCGGGGGTGCACGAGACGTCGACGAGCCAGGAGTGAGCCCGTGTTCCCCAGTGGTGGTGGCGGGGTCGATATGCAGCAGCTGCTGCAGCAGGCCCAGAAGATGCAGCAGGATCTCGCGGCGGCCCAGCAGGAGCTGGCCGAGACGCCCGTCGAGGG
Source organism: Streptomyces sp. NPDC049879 (assembly GCF_044461265.1). Taxonomy (NCBI): domain Bacteria; kingdom Bacillati; phylum Actinomycetota; class Actinomycetes; order Kitasatosporales; family Streptomycetaceae; genus Streptomyces; species Streptomyces sp. NPDC049879. Next base: position 629,036 of record NZ_JBITKT010000002.1, read on the forward strand.
CAGCGCGGGCGGCGGCCTGGTCAAGGCCACGGTGACCGGCTCCGGTGAGCTGACCGCCCTGGTGATCGACCCGCGCGCCGTGGACCCCGAGGACACCGAGACGCTCGCCGACCTCGTCGTGGCCGCCGTGCGCGACGCGAACAGCGCGGCGCAGGACCTCGCCAGGGAGAAGCTCGGCCCGCTCGCGCAGGGCCTCGGCGGCGGTGGCGGCCTGCCCGGCCTCCCCTTCTGACCCCACCCCTACCCCTTCCGGATTCCCCGGGCAGCCCGGGACAGAGACGAGGCAAGCCGTGTACGAAGGCGTGGTCCAGGACCTCATCGACGAGCTCGGCCGCCTGCCCGGCGTCGGCCCGAAGAGCGCCCAGCGGATCGCCTTCCACATCCTCCAGTCGGAGCCGGCCGACGTGACGCGCCTCGCCCGCGCGCTGACCGAGGTGAAGGCGAAGGTCAGGTTCTGCGCCGAGTGCGGCAACGTCGCGCAGGAGGAACGCTGCCGCGTCTGCCTCGACCCGCGCCGCGACCAGGCGGTGATCTGCGTGGTCGAGGAGCCCAAGGACGTGGTGGCGATCGAGCGCACCCGGGAGTTCCGCGGCAAGTACCACGTGCTGGGCGGGGCGATCAGCCCGATCGACGGCGTCGGCCCCGGCGACCTGCGGATCAGGGAACTCCTGGCCCGCCTCGCCGACGGCGCGGTCACCGAGCTGATCCTCGCCACCGACCCGAACCTGGAGGGCGAGGCCACCGCCACCTACCTGGCGCGGATGGTCGGTTCGCTGGGTCTGCGCGTCACCCGGCTGGCCAGCGGGCTGCCGGTCGGGGGAGACTTGGAGTATGCCGACGAGGTGACCTTGGGCCGCGCGTTCGAGGGAAGGCGGCTGCTTGATGTGTAGGACAGCCGGAGCGGACGCAGGGACCGCAGGGGAGGCCACCGCGTGATGCCGAGTACGCACGACGAGCCGGGACAGCAGGGGACGGAAGGGGCCGCCGGGCCCGACAGCTTCGCCGTCCAGATCGCCGACCAGGTGGAGAGCTTCATCGTCGCGGTCGGGGAGGTCGCGAAGGGCGACGACCCGGACAGCGCGGTGCCGTACCTGCTCCTCCAGGTCTCCCAGCTGCTGCTGGCGGGCGGGCGCCTGGGCGCGCACGAGGACATCGTCCCGGACGAGCGGTACGAGGCGGACACGGGTCCCGAGCCGGACATGGACGAGCTGCGCGAGCGGCTGGCCACGCTGCTGGCGCCGGTGGACGTCTACTCGGAGGTCTTCGACCCGTACGTGCCGCGCAGCACGCCGGTCGCGTCCCGCATCTCGGACGACCTGGCCGACATCATCTCCGACCTGCGGCACGGCATGGCCCACTACCACGCGGGACGGGTCAGCGAGGGCCTGTGGTGGTGGCAGTTCTCGTACCTGTCGAACTGGGGGCCGACCGCGAGCGGCGCCCTGCGCGCGCTCCAGTCGCTGGTGGCGCACGTACGGCTCGACACGCCGCTGGCCGAGCTGGACGGTCTCGACACCGACAGCGACGCGGAGGACGGCGACCTGGAGCGGCAGGCCGGGCGCGTGATGGAGGCGGAGATCGCCACGCCGCTGGGGCTGAAGGCCGCCGGCGGCACCGGCGGCGCCTCCTGACGGCCACGGTCAGGGTGTGAGGACGAGCCGCCCGCGCAGCCGTCCGGCGGCGAGCCGCTCGTAGGCGCGCGCCGCGTCCGCGAGCGGCACCGTCCCGGCCACCCGGGGCGTCAGCTCCCCGGCGGCCGCGCGCCCGGCCAGCGCGGCGAGCGCCTCGCCGTCCGCCGCGATCCACTGGTTCCGCACCCGGATGCCCCGCAGCGGCAGCGGCTGGCCGCCCAGCACGGCGGTGAACGCGCCCCGCGTCCGTACGGCCGCCAGCGCCGCGACGCCGAGCGCCGCCGCGTCCAGGGCGCCGTCCACCCCGCCGGGGACCAGCGCTCGTACGGCCGCGCCGAGGTCGTCACCGGCGGCCTCGCGCGCGACGAACCACTCCGCGCCGGACGCGCGCGCCCCCACCTCGTCCCCCGCGCCCGCGAGCGCCACGACGCGCAGGCCGCGCGCCGCCGCCAGTTCCACCGCGAAGCCGCCGACCGACCCCGCCGCGCCTGTCACCAGCAGCGTGCCGCCCGCGGGCAGGCCGAGGAGGCCGAGCGCCTGGAGCGCCGTGAGGCCGCCGAGCGGCAGCGCCGCCGCGGTGACGGGCGGCAGGCCGTCCGGGCGGCGGGCGACGGCGGCGGCGTCCAGCACGGCGTACTCGGCGTGCGTGCCGAGCGGCACGTCGAGCAGGTCCCGCAGGCCGAGCACGGGGTCGCCCGGCGCGAACCCGGCCCCTGGACCGGCCGCGGCCACGACCCCCGCGACGTCCCAGCCGAGGCCGGTCACCGCGCGGGGGCTCATCAGGCCGCCCTCCGCGAGCGCCCCGGCGCGGGTGGCGAGGTCCACCGGGTTGACGGCCGCGGCCTCGACGCGGATCAGGACCTGCCCAGGACCCGGCTCGGGCACCGGGACCTCCACGACCTCGACCCCGCCGGGGCCGCCGTAACCCCGTGACACGACAGCGCGCATGGCTGACCGGCTCCTCTCTCGTCCGTTCTCGTCCGTCCCGCGCGGGCCGCCCGTACGGGCCCGTCGCCGGGGGAGGAGGACAACGTAAGGAGAGCTACTCTCCGGAGGGAAGCAGGCACTTCGAAGTGCCTACGCCACCGGAAGGAGAGCCATGCCCACGCGTACCGCCGCCGAGCGGCGCGCCGAGGAGGCCGCCGCGTACGACGCGTTCGTCGCCGCCTGCCCGACCCGGCAGCTGCTCGACCGCATCGCCGACAAGTGGGTCAGCCTGCTGCTCGTCGCGCTGGCCGACGGCCCCTGCCGGTACAGCGAGCTGGCGCGGCGGCTCGCGAGCGTCAGCCAGAAGATGCTGACGCAGACGCTGCGGCACCTGGAGCGCGACGGCCTGGTCACCCGTACGGTCACGCCCGCCGTGCCGGTGCGCGTCGCGTACGCGCTGACGCCGCTGGGGGAGGGGCTGCTGCCGGTGGTGCGCGCGGTCAAGGGCTGGGCGGAGGCGCACATGGACGAGGTCCTCGCCGCGCGCGACGCCTACGACGGGCGGGCCGCCGCCGGTTCCTGAGCGGCGGCGGGGTCGGACGGGCTGAGCAGGAGGAGGGCGATGTCGTCGTCGCGGTTCTCGGTGTGGCGGGTGCGCAGCAGCCGGTCGGCGAGGTCGTCCATCGTGCCGCCGAGCCCGGCGGACCGTTCGGCGGCCGCCGCGAGGTCGCGGGCGAGGGCGTCGGTGGCGTCGTCGGGGTCGAGGCCGGGGCGTTCCACGAGGCCGTCCGTGTACAGCAGCAGCACCGAGCCGGGCGGCATCGGCAGCTCGACCTCCGGGTAGCGCGCGCCCGCCTCGATGCCGAGCAGCGGCCCCGGCGGCACGTCGGGGACGGTGATCCGCCCGTCCGGGTGGCGCAGCAGCGGCGGCGGGTGGCCCGCGGTGGCGACGACGGCGCGGCAGCGCGTCACGTCGAGCTGGATGTAGAGGCAGCTGGTGAACAGGCCGGGGTCCAGGTCGGTCAGCAGCCGGTTGGTCCGCCCGAGCACCTCCTCGGGCGGCTCGCCCGCGCTGGCGTGCACGGCGGTGCGGACCTGGCCCATCAGGGCGGCGGCGGTGACGTTGTGGCCCTGCACGTCGCCGATGACGACGGCGACGTCCCCGTTGTCCAGGGGGATGACGTCGTAGAAGTCGCCGCCGATGTCCATGCCGCGCGTCGCCGGGAGGTAACGGGCGGCGACGTCGAGTCCCGGCAGCGCGGGCAGTTCGTGGGGCAGGAGCCCGGCCTGGAGCTGGCGGGCGAGCTGCTGCTTCGCGTCGAAGAGGCGGGCGCGGTCGAGGGCCTGGGAGATCAGGCTGGCGAGCGAGGTGAGGACGGTCCGCTCGTCCCGCGTGAACGCGTGCGGCCGTTCGTAGGACAGGACGAAGCAGCCGACCGCGTGGCCCGTCGTGACCAGGGGCAGGAAGGCCCAGGCGGCCTTGCCGGTGACGTCGGGGATCTCCGGGTAGCGGGCGAGCATGTCGCCGGTGGACTCCATGAACTGCGGGCGGCGGTCGTGCACCACCTGGGCCGCCGGGTTGGGCGGCGACTCCAGCGGCGTGCCGTCGAAGTGGTCGATGGCCTCGGCGGTGTACCCCCGGTAGCCGGCGACGCGCAGCCGGCCGCCCTCCGTCACGTACACGACGAGCCCCTGCGCGTCGAACGCGGGCAGCACCTGGTCGGCGACCAGCCGCACGACGTCCTGCACGCCGATGGCCTGCGTCAGCGCGGACGCGAGCTGGGTGACGCGCTGGAGGACGCTGTCCTGGGTCGCCGTCTCGCCGCGCGCGGGCGCGGCGGGCCGTTCGTCGCTCGGGGTGATGCGGACGCTGATGCCGGACGCGCCGGGGAAGAGCCGGAAGTGCAGCGACTGGTCGGGCGGGCGCAGCACGAGGAACGTCTTCGGCTCGCGGCTCATCAGGGACGCGCGGTAGCGGTCGGTGTGGACGGGGTCGTTGAGCCAGGCGAGGCGTTCCCACAGGGGCGCGCCGAGCAGTTCCTCCGGCCGGTCGGTGCCGAGGAGGCGGGCGGCGGCGCTGTTGGCGTGGACGACGGTGCCGTCGAGCCGCAGGCCGCAGCAGCCCTCGGGGAGGCGTTCGGTGAAGTCGGCCGCGGCGAGCGCCTCCTCGTGGCTGGGCGTGCGGGTACGGGGCGGCGTCACCTGGCGGGCGTGCCTGCCCGCCGTCATGGGGTGCCCGGCGTCGGCGGCGCGGCGCAGGAGGAGGGCGGCGCCGCCTGCCGCGTCCTCAAGGGACGCCCGTTCCGCCGGGGACAGGGCGGCCGGGTGGGAGGGGGACCAGATGACGCCGAGCGCGCCCCAGCAGGTGCCGTCCTCGCTGATCAGCGGCGTCTGCGCTATGGCGAACGGGTAGGGCATCGAAGGGCTGAGCCCCGCCTGCTGGTTCTCCTGGCTGTGCTGCCAGCGCAGGCGCCGGTCGCGGACGGCCTGGGTCAGCAGCATGGGGGTGTCGAGGCTGATGCGGGACCAGGTGACGGCCTGGGCGGTGGGCAGCCCGAGGACGGACGCGAGCAGCAGCACCGGCTCGCCGGGCGCGAGCAGGTAGATCACGCCGCTGTGCCCACCCGTCGAGCGGACCGCGTCGACCAGAAAGCGGTCCAGCGCCTCGACGCCGGATGAATGCCCCATACCGGCACATTACGACGGCCATGGGCGACGCACATCCGGTCCCGCGGACGCGGCGGGGCGCCCGCCGCCGTGTGAGGTCCGTTACGTTTCCCGCGCGGTCCCGTGTGGCCGCGCGTCCGGGCGGGCAGGGGTCGCTGCTGGACGGGCGGCCGGGCGGCGGCGCCCGCTCGTTACACTGCATCCGCATCCGTCCGTGCCCGCCCCGTGGTCACGGGGAGTGAGGGCACCGAGAGAGCGAGGAGCGACACACGTGGGCCTTGTCGTGCAGAAGTACGGCGGCTCCTCCGTAGCCGACGCCGAGGGCATCAAGCGGGTCGCCAAGCGGGTCGTCGAGGCCAAGAAGAACGGCAACCAGGTCGTCGTCGTCGTCTCGGCGATGGGCGACACGACGGACGAGCTGATCGACCTGGCGGGGCAGGTGTCCCCGGTCGCGTCGGGGCGCGAGCTGGACATGCTGCTCACCGCGGGTGAGCGGATCTCCATGGCGCTGCTGGCGATGGCGATCGGCGCGCTGGGGCACGAGGCGCAGTCGTTCACCGGGAGCCAGGCGGGCGTCATCACCGACTCCGTCCACAACAAGGCCCGCATCATCGACGTGACGCCGGGCCGCATCCGCAGCTCCGTCGACAAGGGCAACATCGCCATCGTCGCGGGCTTCCAGGGCGTGTCGCAGAACGGCAAGGACATCACGACCCTCGGCCGCGGCGGCTCGGACACCACGGCCGTCGCGCTCGCCGCGGCGCTGGGCGCGGAGGTCTGCGAGATCTACACGGACGTGGACGGCGTGTTCACGGCCGACCCGCGCGTCGTCCCGAAGGCGCGGAAGATCGAGTGGATCTCGTTCGAGGACATGCTGGAGCTGGCCAGCTCAGGCTCCAAGGTGCTGCTGCACCGGTGCGTCGAGTACGCGCGTCGTTACACCATCCCGATCCACGTCAGGTCGTCGTTCTCCGGCCTGCAGGGGACCTGGGTCAGCAACCAACCGCTCGGAGGTCAGCCGGTGGAGCAGGCAATCATCTCGGGCGTCGCCCACGACACCTCCGAGGCGAAGATCACCGTCGTCGGGGTCTCCGACAAGCCGGGTGTCGCGGCGACCATCTTCCGCACCATCGCGGACGCCGAGGTCAACATCGACATGGTCGTCCAGAACGTCTCCGCCGCCGCGACCGGCCTGACGGACATCTCGTTCACCCTGCCCAAGGACGAGGGCCGCAAGGCGATCGACGCGCTGGAGAAGCGCCGCCCGCTGATCGGCTTCGACGCGCTGCGCTACGACGACCAGATCGCCAAGATCTCGCTGGTCGGCGCGGGGATGAAGACCAACCCCGGCGTCACCGCGACGTTCTTCGAGGCGCTGTCCAACGCGGGCGTGAACATCGAGCTGATCTCGACCTCCGAGATCCGCATCTCGGTCGTCACGCGCTCCGACGACGTCAGCTCCGCCGTCCGCGCCGTCCACACCGCGTTCGGCCTCGACAGCGACTCGGACGAGGCCGTCGTCTACGGCGGCACCGGCCGCTGACACCGCGCCGCGCCGCCCCGGGAGCCGAGTGCCCCCTACCGGATGTGAAGTTCCCGTGACCAAGTCGTAGGGCCGGATGCCTTGCTCAGGGCCGACGGCCCGGGGGACGATTTCCTCTCCCCGCACCGCCTGGAACCAACCGCGGTGCGGGGAGCGTCTTCAGGAGCCCTCCCGGGCCATCAGGACGCCCATCGGACAGGACATACGGGCAGGTGGTGGAAGTGAGGACGCTGGACCCCCCGACCGTCATCCCGCCCGCGCCGTACAACCTTTGCGGGGGAGAGCGTGTCCAACAGGCGTGGCAGAGGTACTCGACATCACGACAACGCCCCCGCGACGCCTACCGCGTACAGCAGCGCCGCGCCTTCGGGGCATGCCGGTGATCGCCCCGCTGCCCGCCTCCGTGCCGTCGCCGACCGGTCCACCGGCCCCGGCCGCAGCCCCCGCCGCGCGGCCCGCGGCGGGCCGCCACGCCGTGGGCGAGGCCGCGGACGGCACGATGGCTGAAGGCACCACCATCGACTTCCTCACCGAGACCTACCGGGCGCACTACCGCTCGCTGCTCGGTCTCGCCGCGCTGCTGCTGGACGACACGGCGTCGTGCGAGGACGTCGTGCAGGAGGCGTTCATCCGCGTCCACTCCGCGCGCAGCCGCGTCCGCGACCCGGAGAAGACGCTCGCCTACCTGCGCCAGACCGTCGTGAACCTGTCCCGTTCCACCCTGCGCCGCCGCATACTCGGCCTCAAACTCCTCTCGAAGCCGCTGCCGGACATGGCGAGCGCCGAGGAGGGTGCCTACGAGAAGCTGGAACGCGCCGACCTCATCAAGGCCATGCGCGGCCTCCAGCGCCGCCAGCGCGAGGTCCTCGTGCTGCGCTACTTCGCCGACATGACCGAGGCCGAGGTCGCCAAGACCCTGGGCATCTCCGCCGGTTCGGTCAAGGCGTACGGCTCCCGGGGCATCGCGGCGCTGCGCGTCGCCATGGAGGACGCCAGATGACCGACCGCGACTCCGGTCGTCCGCCGCGCGAGCCGCGGCGGACGGACCCGGTGGCGGGGTTCCCCGACGGCCCCGAGCCGCCGCCGGACGACGCCGGTGCGGAGGCCGGTGAGGAGAGCCTGCGCCGCCTGCTGCGGCACGCCGTCGACGGCATCGCGCGCGAACCGGCCGCCGCCACGCTCGACCACCTCCGGCAGGCCGTGACGACGCGACGGCGCCGCCGCAGGCAACTGCTGTTCGGCGCCGCGGCGTCCGTCGCGCTCCTCGGCATCGGCACGCCGCTCGTCCTGTCCGCCACCGGCGGCTCCGGGGGGCCGGGCCGCCAGGGCGCCGCGCTCGGCACCGACCGGGGCGCGGTCGTCGAGGGCACGCACGAGCGGGGCGGCGACCCCGGCGGCCCTGGCCCCTACCCGCCCGACGGCCGCTCCTGGCCCTCCGCCGAACCCCGCCCGGACGGCTCCGACGGCGACTCCCCCGAGGACGACGGCGGCGGCCAGGAGGCGGACGGCGACGACGACTGGGACCTCGGCATCGCCTCGCCGACGTGCGACCGCGGCCAGCTCGGCCAGGTCACGACCGTCACGGGCACCCCCGACGGCCAGGGCCGCGTCTACGGCTCCATCCGCATGGTCAACGTCTCGGCGGACGCCTGCCGCGTCACCGGCAACGGCGAACTGTCCGCCCTGCCGCTCGGCGGCAGCTTCACCACCGCGCAGGTCCAGGTCCTCGACCGCACCGAGGGCGACCGCGCGCCCGGCCTGCCCGCGCCGGACGAGACGCTGGAGGAGCTGGTGCTGCCGCCCGGCGAGGCGTACGAGGTGCGGTTCGCGTGGGTGCCGAGGACCGGCGCGGCCCGTTCCTGCGAGGTCGCGGCCGAACCGGCCGACGGCGGCGGGCTCAGCACCGACCTCGGGGGCGGCTCCGAACCCGGCTCCACGCCCAGCGGCGAACCGGCCGGGACCGACCCGGACGGCACCGACGGCGGCACCGGCGAACCCCCGACCACCGGCGGCGGCACGGGCGAACCGGCCACCGGCGGCGGCACCGGCGAGACCGGCACCACCGAGCCGACCCCGCCGACCACCGGCGGCACCGGCGAACCCCCGGTCACCGGCGGCGGCACGGGCGAGACCGGCGGCACCCAGCCCCCGGTCGACGGCGGCTCCGGCGGCACCGACCCCACACCGGGCGGCACGGGCGGCGAGTCGTCCGAAGGGGTGCTCCTGCGCTACACCCCGGCGGCCGGCGGGCCCGAGGCGGCGCAGATCCGCCTGGAGGGCACCTGTTCCGGGACGATCTACCGCACGGGCGTTCTGGAGGCCCCGGCGGTCTGAGCCCGGCCCGCCCCAGTACGGTGGGGGCTGTGTACCGGTTCCTCCTCACGCCGCGCTGGTGGGCGATCAACGTCTTCGCCGTCCTGGCGATCCCGGTCTGCCTGATCGCGGGCATGTGGCAGCTGGGACGGTTCGAGCACCAGGTGGACAACCACCGGCAGGCGCAGGAGCAGGCCGAGGCGACCGGCGCGCCGCGCCCGCTGGACCAGCTGCTGCCGCTGACCACCGAGACGGTCGGCGAACAGGCGGAGGTCACCGGCACGTTCGACGCCGGGCGGCAGCTCCTCGTCCCCGGCCGCCGCCTGGAGGGGGAGACCGGCTTCTACGCGCTGGCGATGCTGCGTCCGTCGGACGGCTCGCCCGCGCTGCCCGTCGTACGCGGCTGGCTGCCCGGCACCGCCGACGCCGGGCGCGTACCGGAGCCGCCCGCGGGCGAGGTGACCGTCACCGGCGCCGTGCAGGCCCCCGAGTCGCCCAGCGAGGTCGAGGGGCCCACCGACGGACTGCCGTCGGGGCAGCTCGGGGTGATCGGCGCGGCGTCGCTGATCAACGTGCTGCCGTACCCCGTCACCGACGGCTGGCTGACCGTGCGGGACGCCGAGGAGCCGATGCGGGCGGTGCCCGTGACGGCGCCGTCCGGCACCGGCCTCGACATGGACGCGTTCCAGAACCTGGGCTACACCGCCGAGTGGTTCGTCTTCGCGGCCTTCACGGTCTTCATGTGGTTCCGCCTGGTGCGGCGCGAGGTGGAGCAGCGGCGGGACGCCGAGCTGGGCATCGCGCCGCCGCAGCCGGCCCCTCCTATGCCCCGGCCCCGGGAAGATGTGCCAGCGCGAAGCGGATCTCCTGCGCCACCTGCTTGATCCGCTCCTCCACGACGAGCGAGCCGTGCCCGGCGTCGTAGCGGTACACCTCGTGCGCCGCGCCCCTGGCCTTGAGGCGGCCCACGTAGTTCTCGATCTGCCGGATCGGGCAGCGCGGGTCGTTCAGCCCGGCCGAGATGTAGACGGGCGCGCGGACGTCGTCCACGTACGTCAGCGGTGACGACGCGGTCCACCGGTCCGGCACCTCCTCGGGGGTGCCGCCGAAGAGCGTGCGGTCCAGCGCCTTCAGCGCCTCCATCTCGTCGTCGTACGCGGCGACGTAGTCCGCCACCGGCACGGCCGCCACGCCCACCGCCCAGGCGTCCGGCTGCGCGCCGACGCCGAGGAGCGTCAGGTAGCCGCCCCACGAGCCGCCGGTGAGGACGAGCCGCTCCGGGTCCGCCAGCCCCTCGGCCACCGCCCAGTCGCGGACCGCCGCGACGTCCTCCAGCTCGATCAGGCCGACGCGGTGCTTGAGCGCGTCGGTCCAGGCGCGGCCGTAGCCGGTCGAGCCGCGGTAGTTGACGCGGACGACGGCGAAGCCGTGGTCCACCCAGGCGGCGGGCCCGGCGGCGAACTCGTCGCTGTCGTGCGCGGTCGGGCCGCCGTGGATGTCGAAGACGGTGGGGAACGGGCCCTCGCCCTCCGCCGGGCGCTGCACGAGCGCGTGCACCGTCCCGCCTGGCCCCTCCACCCAGGCGTCCGTCACCGGCACCGAACGCGGCGCGCGCGGCCCCGGGGGCTCCAGCACCGTGCGGCCGGTCGTGGACCGTACGACGGGCGGCTCGGCGGCCGACGACCACAGGTACTCGACGGCGCCGTCGGGGCGCGGCGAGGCGCCCAGGATCGTGCCGGGCGGGGTCTCGATCCGCTCGGGGCGGCCGGTGGCACCGTCGTGGCGCCACAGCTCGTCGCGCGCGTGGTGGCTGTGCGAGACGAGCAGGCCGCTGCCGTCCGGGTACCACTCGGCGTCGACGTCGCCCGGCAGGCCGAGGTGCAGCTCGGTCTCCTCGCCGGTCAGCGGGTTCCAGATCATCGGCTCCCACCGGCCGCGCCGCTGGTGTCCGACGAGCAGCCGGGGGTCGCCGTCCAGCGGCGCGAAGCCGAGGACGGACAGGCCGAGTTCCTTCGTGCCGCCCGCCGTGTCGTCCAGCTCGGCGACCGGGGTGCCGTCCGGGCGCACGACGCGGATCGCCGAGTGCATCGCGTCGCCGTGCTCGGTGTGCTCGATGGCGAGGAGTGTCCCGTCGTGGCTGAGGTCGCCCACGCCGCCGGACTGGCGGTGCCGGTAGATCTCCACGGGGGCGCCGCCGTCGGCGGGCAGGAGGTGCACGGTGGTGCCCTCCTCCTCGGTCATCCGGCCCACGACGACCGTGCCGTCCCTGCCGAGCGCGAGCCCGGCGGAGTAGGCGGGCTCCAGGCCGGGCGTGGCCGGCTCGTCCGGGCCGCCGTGGAACGGCTGGCGCACCCAGCTGCCGAACTCGTCGCCGTCGCTGTCCTTGAACCACCAGATCCAGGCGCCGTCCGGGCTGAGCGCGCCGTGCACCGTGCCGTTGGGGCGGTCGGTGGCCTGGCGCCGCTCGCCGGTGGCGCGGTCCCAGGCGTACAGCTCGAACGTGCCGGTGGCGTTCGAGACGAAGAGGGAACGGTCGGGGGCGTCCTCGGCCCAGCGCGGGAGGCTCACGCGCGGCGCGCGGAACCGCTTCTCCCAATCGGGCTGCTGCCGGGAGTCGTCGGACGTGGCGTCAGTCATCCGTCTGTTCTACCCGATGGGCGGGGGCGGCGTCGGGTCGCGGGTGGACGCTACGCAGCGTTTCACGTGAAACAATGCGTGGCTTTTCCCTCACTCACCGTCATGGTGGTCGGCCCGCGCGGCGGCCCGCCGCCACTCCTCGGCGATCTCGGCGGGCAGCCGTCGCCCGCCGCGCGCGAGCGTGACGCCGGGCACCGGCTCGACGACATCGGTCACCCGCAGGACGGTGGAACGCTCCCCGCTCAGCCGCGTCCAGCCGCCACCGCCAGGACCCGGGCGCCACAACCGCGTACGTCCGCCGCTCAGATCGAGCAGCCGCACCGCGTCAGGCGCCACCCGGATCTCCAGGTGGCGGTCGGCGATCCGCGCCGTCTCCGCCGGGGGCAGCAGCCCGTCGACGGCGAGCACGCGGCCCGTTCCCCCGGCGTCGTCCGCCGCCCGGCCGAGAACGGCGCGTGTGCCCGCATCGAGGTGGAAGCGGTGGACCGTCCCGTGGCCGTGGAGCAGCTTGAGCTGGGCGACCGGGACGCGCGGCCCGTCGTCGGCCAGCGGGACGTGGTGCCACTCGCACACCGGCGCCCCGTCGTGGAGACGCGGCAGCAGGACGGCCTCGCCGCGCCTGCGGTCGTAGAGGGAGCACGTCCGCTCGGGACAGCGCCAGTGCCGGGCCACGATGTCCGGGAGCGGCGTACGCGGCGGTCCGGCCGGGCGCGCGTGGCCCGGGACGACGCCCATGTCGCGTTCCACCAGGTGCGCGGTGCGGCCGGGGGCGGGGCGGGGGGCGAGGAACTGCGTGGTGTTGCCCTGGAGCCAGGGGTGGCCGGCGCGGTGGGCGGCGTAGGTGCCGCGGCCGATGACGGGCAGGCCCGTCATCCCGGCGATGTCGAGCAGCGGGCCGTCCGCGTCCGGGAGTTCGGTGACGAGCCCGGACTTGGCGAGCCGTTCGAGCCGGTCGATGTCCAGCCGGTCGGGGTACTCGGTGCGGGCCGCCCGCAACCCCTGCCCGGCGATGGCGTGCACCGTCACCCACCGGTCCCGCAGCCGGTCGCCGAGCGCCTGGACGACGAGCCGCAGCCGGTCGAGGGACCGCGCCCCCGGGGGCCCGAGGCGGGCGTCGCGCACCACGTCGGACAGGTCCACCAGCGCGTCCGCCCGCTCGGGCCGGTCGGTGAGGTGCCGCTCGTACGCGAACGGCGCGCTCACCGCGGATCGCCTCTGCTCACGCCACCCTCCGCACACCCGGGGCCGCACCGGCCCCACCGGGCCAACGCGCCATTGTGGCACGGAGCTTGGGCCCGGCACCGGGGTCCGGCGCGACTTCGGGGCGCGCGTTCGGGCGGTGTCAGGACCGCGGCGTCAGGAGGCCGCGGGCCCCTCGGCGGCGGTGTCCGTCCTGACCTCCACCAGGATCTCGACCTCCACCGGCGCGTCCAGCGGCAGCGCCGCCACGCCGACCGCGCTGCGCGCGTGCCGCCCCGCCTCGCCGAAGACCTCGCCGAGCAGCTCGCTCGCGCCGTTCACCACCTGCGGCTGCGCCGTGAAGTCCGGCGCCGACGCGACGAAGCCCAGCACCTTCACCACCCGCACGACCCGGTCGAGATCGCCCACGACCGACTTGACGGCCGCCAGCGCGTTCAGCGCGCACAGCCGCGCCATCTCGTACGCCTGCTCGGCCGTGACGCCGGCGCCGACCTTCCCGGCGTACGGCAGCGCCCCGTCCACCAGCGGCACCTGCCCGGACGTGTACACGTACGAGCCGCTCAGCACGGCCGGCACGTACACCCCCGCGGGCGGCGCGACGGGCGGGACCGCGAGCCCGATGGCCGCGAGCCGGTCCTCGACGACGCTCATGCCTGCCCGCCCTTGGGGCGCTTGAAGTACGCCACCAGCTGCTCCGGGTTCGGGCCCGGGATGACCTGCACCAACTCCCAGCCGTCCTCGCCCCAGTTGTCCAGGATCTGCTTGGTCGTGTGCACCAGCAGCGGAACGGTCACGTATTCCCACTTGGTCATGGGCCTCACTCTAGGCCCTGACCGGCCCTCGCCTCCGCCGAGCCGGGTCCCCCCGCCCGCGCTCCGGCGGCGCCCCGTAGGCTCGCCGCTGTGAGCCCCGGGCCACGGCGTCCGCGGGACCGGACGCGACGTGTCGGAGGGACGGCGTGGTGCGCAGGCTCCATGTGATCAGCGGCAAGGGCGGCACCGGCAAGACCACCGTCGCCGCCGCCCTGGCGCTCGCCCTCGCCGACAAGGGCCGCCGCACGCTGCTCGTCGAGGTCGAGGGGCGGCAGGGCATCGCCCAGCTCTTCGAGACCCAGGCCCTCCCGTACGAGGAACGCCGCATCGCCATCGGCCCCGGCGGCGGCGAGGTCCACGCCCTGGCCATCGACGCGGAACGGGCCCTGCTCGACTACCTCCAGATATTCTACCGGCTCGGCGGCGCGGGCCGGGCGCTGCGGCGGCTCGGCGCCGTCGACTTCGCCACCACCATCGCGCCGGGGCTGCGCGACGTCCTGCTGACGGGCAAGGCGTGCGAGGCGGTCAGGCGCCGCGGGCCCGACGGCCGGTTCACGTACGACGCCGTCGTCATGGACGCGCCGCCCACCGGCCGCATCACCCGCTTCCTCGGGGTCAACAGCGAGGTCGCGGGGCTGGCCCGGGTCGGGCCGATCCACCACCAGGCGCAGGCCGTCATGCGCGTGCTGCGCTCGCCCGAGACCGCCGTGCACCTCGTCACGCTGCTGGAGGAGATGCCGGTCCAGGAGACCGCGGACGGCATCGCCGAGCTGCGGTCGGCGGGGCTGCCGGTGGGCGCGACGGTCGTCAACATGGTCCGGCCGCCCGTGGTGGCGGGGGTGCCCGGCCCGGCGGACGGCGACGAGCCCGCCCGCCTCGCCGCCCTCACCGCCGCCCTCGCACGCGCGGGACTGCCCGACCCCGCGCGTACGGCCGCCCCCCTGCTCGACCAGGGCCGCGCGTACGCCCACCGGCTCGCCCTGGAGGCCGACCGCCGCGCCGAACTGGCCGCCCTCGGCCTCCCCGTCCACGAACTGCCGCTGCTCGCGGACGGCATCGACATCGCGGGCCTCTACCGGCTCGCCCGCCTGCTGCGCGACCAGGAGTGGTGACCGTGGACGACGCCCCCGTACCCGCCCTCGCCGTCGACCCGCTGCTCGACGACCCCGCGACCCGGATCGTCGTCTGCTGCGGCTCGGGCGGCGTCGGGAAGACGACGACCGCCGCCGCGCTCGCCCTGCGCGCGGCGGAACGTGGGCGCCGCGTCGTCGTCCTCACCATCGACCCGGCGCGCCGCCTCGCGCAGGCGATGGGCCTCACGGAGCTGGACAACGTGCCGCGTCCCGTTCCGGGTACGGCGTCGGAGGCGGGCGGCGAGCTGTTCGCCATGATGCTGGACATGAAGCGGACGTTCGACGAGATCGTCGAGGCGCACACCGACCGGGACCGCGCCGCCGCGATCCTCGCGAACCCCTTCTACCAGTCGCTGTCCGCCGGGTTCGCCGGGACGCAGGAGTACATGGCGATGGAGAAGCTGGGGCAGCTCGCCGCGCGCGGCAGCTGGGACCTCATCGTCGTGGACACGCCGCCGAGCCGTTCCGCCCTCGACTTCCTCGACGCGCCGCAGCGGATGGGCTCGTTCCTCGACGGCCGCTTCATCCGCGTGCTGATGGCGCCGGCCAAGGCGGGGGGCCGGGCGGGGCGGAAGGTGATGAGCCTGGGCGCGGCCGGGCTCGGCATGGTCACCGGGACGCTCGGCAAGGTGCTGGGGGCCGGGCTGCTGCGGGACGTGCAGACGTTCGTCGCGGCGATGGACACCATGTTCGGCGGCTTCCGGGCGCGCGCGGACGCGACGTACCGGCTGCTGCAGGCGCCCGGCACGGCGTTCCTCGTCGTGGCCGCGCCCGAGCGCGACGCGCTGCGGGAGGCGGCGTACTTCGTGGAGCGGCTGGCCGCCGACCGCATGCCGCTGGCCGGTCTCGTCCTCAACCGCGTGCACGGCGCGGCCGTCCCCGGACTGAGCGCCGAGCGTGCGCTGGCGGCGGCCGAGGCGCTCGGTGCAAAAAATCTTGCGGAGAACGTGGCGCCATCCGGCATGGACGATCATCGCACCGGGGATGCTCACTCCGAGGACGACCGCCCGACCCCCACCCCGGACCCCGCCGACCCGGCGGACGCGCTCGCCGCCGGCCTGCTGCGCGTCCACGCCGAGCGCAGCGGGCAGTTGGCGCGCGAGCAGCGCGTACGGGCCCGCTTCACCGCCGTGCACCCCGAGGTGCCCGTGGCGGAGGTGGCCGCCCTGCCGGGCGACGTGCACGATCTGACCGGCCTGCGCGCGATCGGTGAGCTGCTCGCCGGCTGAGGCCCGTGCGGCCGACGGCTATCCGGCGTTCGCGTACGCCTCCAGGCCGGGGCCGTCGAAGCCGGGCTCCGCCCCGCCGCCGACCGGCCGCACGCCCCGCTCGTACTCCGACCGCGCCGTCTCCAGCAGCCTCCGCCACGACGTGACGGTCGGGCGCCTGCGCAGCAGCGCGCGCCGCTCCCGCTCCGTCATCCCACCCCAGACGCCGAACTCCACGCGGTTGTCGAGCGCGTCGGCCAGGCACTCGGTCCTCACCGGACAACCGGTGCAGACCGCCTTCGCGTGATTCTGCGCCGCTCCCTGTACGAACAGATCGTCCGGATCGGTCGTGCGACAGGCCGCCTGCGCGGTCCAGTCCGTAAGCCAGCTCATGTGCCGGTGCCGTCCTTCCCCGAAACCAGGCTCCCCCACGGCGGCGATTGGCATATTCGCCTCGCCGGTTGAGGACGTTACGGGCGGGAGCCAGAGCACAACACCCCCAAGGGGCCTAATCTCCCATGGCCCATTCGGACTATGCGGCATACGGAATCACTCGTAAGGGTGAACGAGAGAGGGGCCGGTCAGCGGGGTGGCAGCCGGGGCGTGCGGCGTCGTCACAAACTCACCCCAACGGGTGATCTTCAACTTGACGGCCGTCATTTTGTCTGAACCGTGAGCAGCCTAGGCGAACAGATGGACCCCTGTCCGGGGTTTGAGAACGTAGGCTTGCCGTCATGGGTAGGAAGCGTCCGGGTGGCGGGCTGAGCGCGACGCAGCACATCGCCAAGTTTCTCGGGGTCAGCGTCGTGTCCGGCGCGGTACTCGCAGGTCTCGCGCTGCCGGCCGCGGGAGTCATCGGACTCGCCGCCGCCGGCACCATGGAGGGCTTCGACGACATCCCGGAGATGATGGAGCGGCCACCGCTCAGCCAGAAGACGACGATTCTGGACGCCGACGGCAACAAGATCGCCGACGTCTTCAGCCGCAACCGCACGGTCGTCGAGACGGACGAGATGGCCGAGACGGTGCGGCAGGCCATCGTCGCCATCGAGGACGCGCGGTTCTACGAGCACGGCGCCGTCGACCTGCAGGGCATCGTCCGCGCCCTCACCCGCAACGTCGAGTCGGGCAGCGTCGAGCAGGGCGCCTCCACGCTCACCCAGCAGTACGTGAAGAACGTGTTCGTCGAGGCCGCGGGCGAGAACGAGGAGGCCGTCGCCGAGGCGATGTCGCAGAGCGGACCCGAGGGCCTCGGCCGCAAGATCCGCGAGATGAAGTACGCGATACAGCTGGAACAGGAACTGTCCAAGGACCAGATCCTGGAGAACTACCTCAACATCACGTACTTCGGCCGCCAGGCGTACGGCATCGAGGCCGCCTCCCAGCTCTACTTCTCCAAGCACGCGGCCGACCTCGACCTGCGCGAGTCCGCGATGCTCGCCGGCCTCGTCCAGTCCCCGACCGCGTACGACCCGATCGGCAACCCCGACGCGGCCATCGCGCGGCGCAACACCGTCCTCGACAAGATGGTGGAGTCCGGCGACATCACCCAGGCCGAGGCCGAGGAGGCGCAGGCGTCCGACCTGGGACTCAACGTCAGCGAACCCCGCGTCGGCTGCATCACGGCCGTGAACGACGCCGGGTTCTTCTGCGACTACGTCCGCCAGGTCTTCCTCAGCGACCCGGTCTTCGGCGAGACCCAGCAGGACCGCGAGGCCCGCTGGCTGCTCGGCGGCATGACGATCACGACGACCCTCGACCCGCAGGCCCAGGCCTCCGCCGCCCAGGCCGCCGCCGACGGCGCTGACCCCGACGACGAGGCCGTCGCCTCCGTCGTCCAGGTCGAGCCGGGCACCGGTCGCGTCGTCTCGATGGCGCAGAGCCGCCCGTACGGCATCGACGCCGAGCAGAACGAGACCCAGATCAACCTCAACGTCTCCCATGCCATGGGCGGCGGGGACTTCGGCTTCCAGCCCGGCTCGACCCTCAAGCCGATCACAGCCGCCGCCGCTCTGGAATCCGGCATCAGCCCGTCGCTGACCTACGAGACCGAGGCGGAGATCGAGGTGGACATGGCGGACTTCACCGACTGCGACAACAACCGCCTCGGCAACTCTAGGACGGACCCCTGGGAGGTCGGCAACGAGCGGGAGGACGAGTTCGGCACCTGGGACATGATGAGTGCCCTCGGCGAGTCCATCAACACGTACTTCGTCCAGCTCGAACGTGACGCCGGCCTGTGCGAGACGGTCACGCTCGCCCGTGAGATGGGCATCGAGCGGGGCGACGGCGAGCCGCTGGAGGTCGTCCCCTCCTTCACCCTCGGCACTCAGGAAACTCCCCCCCTCGCCATGGCCAACGCCTACGCGACCTTCGCCAACCACGGCACGTACTGCACCCCGGTCGTCATCACCTCGGTGGTCGACGCGGACGGCGAGGAGATGCCCGTCCCCCAGAGCGAGTGCAACCAGGTCATGTCCGCGCACACCGCCGACACCGTGACCCAGATGCTGGCGGGTGTGGTGGAGGACGGCACCGGTGCCAGGGTCGGCCTCCAGGACCGCGACAACGCGGGCAAGACCGGTACGTCCGAAGAGCGCAAGAACGTGTGGTTCGTCGGCTACACCCCCGAACTGTCCACCGCCGTCCGCGTCGGCGGCGACGCCGGGCTGTTCCCGATGGAGAACGTCACCATCGGCGGCACGTTCTTCGAGCGCGCCAGCGGCGCCGGGGTCGCCGGCCCGATCTGGCGGCAGGCCATGCAAGGCACGCTCGAAGGGACGACGCCTGGCACGTTCACCGACGTCAACGTCCCGCGCGGCGACACCGACGGCGACGATGACGACGACCGGGACCGCGACCGCGACAACCGCCCCGGCGGCGGCAACGGCGGCAACAACGACAACCGCCCCGGTGGCGGCGGCGGTGGCCGTGACGACAACGGCGGCGGCTTCGACTTCGGCGACCTGCCCGACATCGAGTTCCCGCCCAACCGCGACTGACCGCGGCCCGGCATGAGGAAGGCCCTCCCGGCGCACGACGCGCCGGGAGGGCCTTCCGCCGTTCTCCCGCCCGCCCTCAGCCGGCCAGGGCCCGCTTGACGGCCGCGGCGACCCGGCCGCCCTCGGCCCGCCCGGCGACCTTCGGGTTCACGATCTTCATCACCGCGCCCATCGCCCGCGGCCCCTCGGCGCCACCGGCACGCGCCTCCGCCACGGCGTCCGCGACGAGCCCGTCCAGCTCCTCGTCGCCGAGCTGCGCCGGCAGGTAACCGGCCAGCACCTCGCCCTCGGCCCGCTCCCGTTCCGCCTGCGCCTGCCGGTCCCCCAGCGCGAACGCCTCCGCCGCCTCGCGCCGCTTCTTCGCCTCGCGCGCGATGACCTTCTGCACCTCGTCGTCCGAGAGCTGCCGCGCCTGCTTCCCGGCGACCTCCTCGTTCGTGATCGCGGTCAGCGTCATCCTGAGGGTGGCGGAACGCAGCTCGTCCCGCTGCTTGATCGCGGCGGTCAGGTCGTTCTGGAGACGGGACTTGAGGGAGGTCATGCCCACCATTGTGACAGCCGTGACACGATGTCCCCATGCGCGCGCGATACCGCATCCCCCTCACCGCAGGCCTCACCGTCGCCGGTCTCGGCGCCGCCGCGGTCGGCTACGCGGCGGGCTTCGAGGTCCGCTCCTTCCGTCTCCGCCGGATCAGCGTCCCCGTCCTGCCGCCCGGCGCCAGGCCGCTGCGTCTCCTGCAGGTCTCGGACATCCACATGGTCTCGGGCCAGCGCAAGAAGCAGCGCTGGCTGCGCGCGCTCGCGGGGCTGCGCCCCGACCTCGTGATCAACACCGGCGACAACCTCTCCGACCCCGCCGGCGTCCCCGAGGCGCTCGACGCCCTCGGCCCGCTGATGGAGTTCCCCGGCGCGTACGTCTTCGGCTCCAACGACTACTACGCCCCGGCCCTGCGCAACCCCGCCCGCTACCTCGCCGAGCGCGCCTCCGGCCGCCACGGCCTCAACGGCAACAGCCCCGCGCGCAACGTCCCCCGCAACCCCTGGTGGGAACTGCGCGACGCCTTCGACGCCGCCGGCTGGCTCAACCTGACCAACACCCGCGGCCGCCTCACCGCCGCCGGCCTCGACATCGCCCTCACCGGCCTGGACGACCCCCACATCAAGCGCGACCGCTACGACGAGGTCGCCGGCGGCCCCGACCCGGAGGCCGACGTCTCCCTCGCCGTCGTCCACGCCCCGTACCTGCGCGTCCTCGACGCCTTCGCCGCCGACGGCTACCCCCTGATCCTCGCCGGCCACACCCACGGCGGCCAGCTCTGCATACCCTTCTACGGAGCCCTCGTCACCAACTGCGACCTCGACCCGGCCCGCGTGAAGGGCCTCTCGACACACGAATCCGAGGGCCACCGCGCCTACCTCCACGTCTCCGCGGGCTGCGGCACAAACCGCTACACCCCCGTCCGCTTCGCCTGCCCCCCCGAGGCAACCCTCCTGACGCTGACCCCCCGCGATACCTGATTTCCCCCACACGGCCGGTTCGGCTAGAGTGGTCCCCGCAAGACGGGGTGTGGCGCAGCTTGGCAGCGCGCTTCGTTCGGGACGAAGAGGTCGTGGGTTCAAATCCCGCCACCCCGACAGCTGGAACAACTGGTCAGGGGCCTGATCCACTCAGTGGATGAGGCCCCTGACGTAATTTCAGGACACTGCAACCAATGGAAGCTCGGGATCCCACCAACGCTCGGCCTCGTACGCACCTAGAGACTTGGGCGACCTCCAGGATGCACTGCAGAGTGAAGTCTCCCTCACACTCACGCACCCTGCGAGCGGGAAAGTCAGCCTCGTTCACATCACGATCCTTCCAGGGTACGGGTAGCATCACTCAGCGGAGAGGAGTCGGATGAGTAGCTTCAACGAAGTAGCGAACCTCCGGGCCGCCGAGGTTCAGACACTGGCAGAGTCGAAGAAGACTCTCGGTGCGGTCTATCTGGCTGGCTATGTCGTGGAGTGCCGGCTCAAGCACTTGCTGCACCTGAACGGCATCCCCTTCCCCCGCAGTGGCCGAGAGGGCCATAACCTTCGCGGCCTATGGCAGAGTGCGGGGCTCACCAAGCCCTACGGCCACGCCTCGCTGTTCATTGATCACTGGGACACGGAACTGCGGTACAAAGTCGCTCTTCCTGTTGGTGTCGACGCCGAAGACCTGCTACAGGGAGGTCAGCACCTGGCAGGCTGGGTCGCGACGCGCGTAAGACAGACACGTTCCCGAGTCGAGAGCCGTAGAAGGAGGCATCGGTGAACGAAAGGTTGAACACCCCGTTTAAAGACAGTGTTCCCCGGGCCGTCGTAGAAACCATTCACGCCGCACTTCCCGGCTCCGACGTCAGGGTCATTCCAGATGCCGGAGGCTTTGTCGTGCGTGTCATCTCGGAACACTTCGACTCGCTTCCCGAAGCGGAACGCCACGCCCGATTCCAGGAGCACCTGCCCCCTCGGATCGCCAGCCAAGTCCACACCTGGGAGTTGCTTACGGAGTCCGAGGCACCCTGGTATGGCGATCTTACAATGACAGCTGCTTCTCCGCCCGTCTGGTCCACCGCGCTTGACCGCGTCGAGGATAAGGAAGTCCCCTCGGCACAGATCACGTTTGCCAGCGACCTCGACCAGGACCTCAACTCCGCCCCGGTTGTTACCTTTTATAGCCTCAAGGGCGGGGTAGGGCGCAGCACCGCTCTGGCGGCCGTAGCTCGCCGCCTGGCCTCCGAACACGGCCTGCGGGTCCTTTGTGTCGATATGGACCTGGAAGCCCCTGGTCTCGATACCCTTTTCGGTATCTCTGAGGAAAGTTTGTCCGATATTGGCGTGGTTACCGTTCTCCTCGCCTATGAGTTCGGCGAGACGCCTTCAATCTTGGACCACGTTGTCCCGATCGACGATAACGGCCGCTTGTTCTGTATGCCTGCTGGCCGGATCGACAGCACTTATGCCGCCCGGCTCCGATCCCTAGAGCCAGAGATCTGGTACCGCGAACGCGTCAACGCGTTGCACCGGCTCATCGACGACGCTCGGGACTCCACGCTCCGCCCGGACGTGGTACTCATCGATTCGCGCACCGGTGTTAGCCCCGTAGCGGCCCCTCTTCTGTTCGACGTCTCCGACATGGCCGTGGTCTGCTTTCATCCCCATAGCCAGGCCAGGAATGGCACCGAACTGTTGAGCGGCGCACTGCTGAGCTCAATCACTCGTCGCCAGGCGCTGGTCCCTTTGACACCCGAGCCCCGATTCGTGGTGTCTCCGATGCCCCCTGGCCAAAGCGCCCCCCGGCTTGCGGATCGGGCTAAGTCGTGGATCGACAAGTGGCTGCAGCCCTTTAATGAAGCCCGCCGTGGCGCTCCTGTGCTGTCTGCAGAAGAGATCACTCACGTTGTTCCCTATAGTGCCGAAGTCTCCTTCTCGGATACGGTCACGTCAGACAGTATTCGCCTCGCCCCCTATGCCCGCATCGCCGACTGGATCCTGCAAATCGTCCCAGAGCCCGCCCTGCAGCGTAGCTTGCAGAGCCAGACTTCGGAGAGTAAGGCCACTGCTCTGGCTCAACTGTCCTTCTCTACCGGTACGGCCGAGGAGTTGGACAGCGAGCAGTTCCTCCAGGACTACGTAGTTACTCGCCAGGTGAGCGAAACGGCGGACCCCAATACCCCTCTAATCTTGGGGCGCAAGGGCACGGGTAAAACGGCACTTTTCCGATGGCTAGCCGCAGGCGGCTTGCCGGGATGGACTCCCGTCGCCGTAACGACTCCTAGTTTTCGAGAGCGCCCGGACTGGTCTTTTGGTCCAGATAACTATGATGCAATCGATCAATATATCGTCACAAGTGGCCAAGACTGGGGAACTTTTTGGCAAATTCTGATTGCTCTGGCAGTGCATCGGACCGAAGGCGTGACCGACGACGCTGGAGCGCCGCATCCCGCGATGCGGAATCTCGAACCTGGAGATTTTGCTGCTACTCAAGCGATCCTCGAAGTCTTGCGGGACCCGATGGGTGCCCTGCGATGCGTCGACTGGCTGCGTAAGGTTGATGCTGAAGAAAGTTCTCAGCTCCTGTTGCTCTTCGACGGGCTCGACACCGCATTCGGTAATACGCCTATGCAACGCAGGCGCCGCTCGCATGCCATCGCCGGTCTCCTCGCAAAACAGGCTGAGCTCGCCTCCAAGCTCAAAAATTTTAGCCTCAAAATCTTTGTGCGTCAAGACATTTGGAGTGGTTTGCGATTCGAAAATAAAAGTCACTTTTACGGTCTCTCCCGCAGGCTCCAATGGGAGGATCAACGTGAATACTTCAAAGTCGTGCTCAAGCGTGCTGTCCATGCAGCTGCCTTTCGAGATATCCTCGGCACTGCCGACAAGTCTTTGGTAGGGACTGACGTCGCTTCTTGGACGCCTGCGCAGGTCGATATGGCATGGAGTTCGCTTGTCGGCGAGCGCATGCGTGGCGAACGCACCGCCTTTACATCTAACTGGGTCTGGAACCGCCTCGCCGACGGTAATGGCGACCATTCCCCCCGGTCGTTGCTGCAGCTGTTCGCTGCTGCACTGGAGTGGGAGCGGGAGGAGGAGAAGCGTAGTGCCTACGACCGCTCGGTCTTGCGTCCTCGCAGCCTTGCCCTCAGCCTGGAGCGCGTAAGCGAGCCAGCCCTATCAGCCCTACTGGACGAGGAGTTCCAGGAACTCCGGTCCGTGGCTGATGCTCTCAAGGATTACGGCCGCACACCCATCGGCGAAGAGGTGCTACGCGACGCACTCGACGAGACCCCTGAAGACTTGATTGCCCTGGCCAGGGAAGCTGGCCTCATCACACCGAACGAGACCGACGACGACGCTCGGTCGTTCCGCGTTCCCGATCTCTACCGCTGGGCGCTTAGCGTCACGCGAAGAGGCCCGATGTAGGGCATCTGGAGCTTGTTCGACATTGCCATCACCACGACATTTGACAGAACGGTCCTGCGTATCATCCGGCCTCGCCTGAGGTCGGCTGGCTAGGTTGGTCCGTGAGAGGCCCGCAGCCTCATCGAGCGCTCATAAGCGGTCGGCAGGCGCTCGGACGATATCGTGCTGAGTGAGGCACGGGTGGCGCTGGTGAGCGGTAGGAGGCGTTGAAGTTTCTGTGGTGATCGAATAACTTCGGACATCTTGATCTTTTCTCTTTCTGGGCTGGTGATGGCCAAAATGGGTGGCTCCTGTGGAAGCAGGGACGATCGCGGCCGTGTGGTACGCATGGTCGTCCGTGTCATGCGGTAAAGAGAAAGAGTGGGGTGGGTATGGCAGGTTCGCCGGTAGTGGGGCGGGACGGAGGCGTGTGGCGCCCGTATCAGGACGAGCCCGTGCTTACCCCAGCCATGACCGGCGGACCGGGCGCCTGCCCGCCGCGGGAGGCCGTGCGACTCCGCCGCTTCCTCGGCGCCCTGGTCACCACCAGGACCGCTCCGGCGCACACGGCCGTCGCGATCAAGGCCGTCTACTTCGACTTCGACACCGCCACGGGAGGGTATGTTGAAGGCCCGCTCGACTTCGCGCTCGTCGCCAACGGCAACCGGGTGGGACGCGCTGCTGACCTGCGCTGTGATCATGGTGCGGACGAGCAGGGACCTCGTGCCTGCGGAGGTCGTCTACGAGGAGGGCGCCCACCCGCTTCTCGGCACGGACGGAGACATGCCCGGCTGACTCTCCGGCGCTCCCGCCGCCGCGCGTGGTCCGGGACTCCTCGCGCCTGATCCGGAGCCCTGTCTGGGTGAGCGGCTGGTGTTCGACAATGACGCTTTCGGACGTGCGCTGTCCGCGTCCTCGGAGCGGTTGAGCCGCCTGAGCAGGCGTGGCGCAATCGAGGCGTCTGGGCACGTGCTGGTCGAGTCCCGGTACATCGGGCAGGCTGAGATGGACGACAGAGCCTTCTACGTCGAGCTCCTCCTCGGACCGGGACGAGACGTCCTGATGAGTCCTCTCGTGCCTGCACCGTTGCCGTTCCTGCTGCCACGGGGAGCGGGCTTTCCTCTTTGCGGTTAGCACTGACCGTTCTGATGGAGACAGTGCGTGAGGCACTGGAGGCGCTGCCCGGGGCGAGGGTCTGGGGAGACTGCACGTTCTCCCGATCGTCCATGGCGGCGCGGTTGATGCACCGCGGCCCGCTGGGAGGGGACGACTTGGGAGCACGTAGCCCTCTCCATCGCACGCTCGGCCTTCCCCCGCCCGACCAGGGACGAACCGGTCGCGCAGCCGCCGCCTACACCGCGATTGGTCCGGCCTTGCGTTCCCACGAACACACGCGTGACCTGCTGCGCGGCACCGCGCTGCGGCTCATCGGCTACCACAGCCGCCTCAAGCCGCACCGTGAGCAGCACAAGAGCCGGAGCGCCAATCACCGTTTCGTGCACATCTCCGAGGTGCGCCACACCGGTGACGCGCTCGTCCCGCTGTTCGGTTCCGATCTGCGCGGCGGTCTCGACGTCATGCTGGTGTGGGGCCAGCCGACGGCCGAGGCGCTGATCGCCCGCGTCCGCCAGGACCCGGGGCACAACGCCCTGCTGGTCGCCTACTTCGGGACCATGCCGTCCGCGCACCGTGCGGCACTCGCGGTCCAGTGCGTCGGGGGACGGCCCCTCGTTGTCCTCGACGATGCGGCGCTCGCCTATCTCGCCGCACACGGCAACCAGTTGCTCGATCCGGCGATGCGGGTGCTGCTGCCCTTCTCCGCCGTCAACCCGTATGTGAGCGAGAAGCGCGGACGCGTCCCCGAGGAGATGTTCTTCGGCCGCTCGGACGAGCTGGCCTCGGTCGTCAACCCGACCGGCAACCAGGTGGTCTTCGGCGGCCGCGGCCTGGGCAAGTCGGCGCTGCTGAAGGAGGCGGGGCGCAAGTTCACCGCCGAGGCGAGGACAGGTCATGTGAGCCTGGTCCTCAGCCTCGACTCCGCCTTCACCGGGACGAACGCGCCCTCCGAGACCGTGTGGACCACGATCGGACGCCGTCTCGCCGAACTCGGCGTCCTGACGGTCCCCCGCCGGCTGGGCGCGGACGCCGCCATCTCGTACGACCGCGTGCTGAGCGGTATCAACGCGTGGCTGAAGGACGACCACGGGCGCCGGCTGCTGATCATGCTCGACGAGGCCGACGGCTTCTTCGAGGCCGACTCGCCGCGGTTCACGCAGACCCGCCTGCTGCGTGACCTCACCTCCGCGACCGACGACGGCGTGAAGGTGGTCTTCGCGGGCCTGCACTCCGTCCAGCGGTACGCGACCATCGCCGTCAACAACCCGTTCAGCCACCTGTCGCAGCACCCCAGGCCGATCGGGCCGCTCAGGCCGCAGGATGCCGCCGACCTGCTGATCAAGCCCCTGTCCCTGCTCGGTTACCGTTTCACCGAGCCCGCGCTGGTGCACCGCATCCTGGGGCACTGCTCGTACCAGCCGTTCCTCCTCCAGATGTTCGCCCACCGGCTGGTGCGCGCCATGCACGCGAGGCGGCGGGAGGGACTGTCGGGCCCGCCGTGGGATATCGGACGGGCGGACGTGGAGCTGGTGCAGTCCGACAACGAACTCAGGCGGAGCATCACCTCCGCGTTCCACGACACCCTGCGCCTCGACTCCCGGTACAACGTGATCGGCAACGTCGTCGCCCACCACGCCCACCACCACGGCATCGACGCGCACCTCAGCCAGGCCCA
Organism: Streptomyces sp. NPDC049879; assembly: GCF_044461265.1. NCBI lineage: Bacteria > Bacillati > Actinomycetota > Actinomycetes > Kitasatosporales > Streptomycetaceae > Streptomyces > Streptomyces sp. NPDC049879. Next base: position 655,823 of record NZ_JBITKT010000002.1, read on the forward strand.
GCTGCGCGACGAGTGCATCTACTGGTGGGCCGAGGGCTTCCAGGATCTCGACCCCGACCAGTTCCGCGCCTACCTCACCGAGATGGAGGGCCTCGGCGTACTGGCCCCCGACATGCGCCGCGGCTGGCACCTGCGCAGCGCCAACGCGCTGAGCATGATCGGCGCGCTGGAGGACGTAGAGGCACAACTGCAGAACGTGGCCAGCCGGGAGGTGACCGAACGGCTCACAGCGATGGAGATCCGCCACCGGTCCGCCGTCACCCACTCCCACTGTCCCCTCACCGCCGCGCAGATCGCCGATGTCCTGCCGGGGCGGGGCAATGCCGCACGCGTCGTCATCGGTACGCGGGCCACCGGGATCGACCGTGTCGTCGCCGGACTTCAGGAGATCGCGGGCATGACCGGCTGGATCATGCCCCGAGTCGCGAAGCGTTCGGACTTCCTGGCCGAACTGGTGGGCGGCGAGCCGGGCACCAGCCGGGTCGTCGTCTCCGACCTCACCGTCAAGACTCCGGTGGCGGAGTCGTGCCTGCAGACGCTCGACAGCGCGCTGACCCGTGTCCCGACCGGTGCCGGGGTGACCCGGACCGCCGTCGTCGTCGCGGGACCCGGGCAGGCCGAGCTGTGGGCCACCGTACTCGCCGACGGCGACGAGGCGGACGTACACGCGGTGCCCCTGCGCCGGTTCACCCCCAGCGGCCTGCGTGCCTGGGCGCTTGACCAAGACGGTGTGTTCTCCGGCGACGCGGCTCTCGAACAGCTCCAACGCGTCACGGGTGGATGGCCGCTGCTGGTGGACCGGCTCGCCGTCCTGCTCGCCGGGGGCACCGCCGCCTCCGCGGCACTCAGGAGCATCTCGGACGAACTGGGGACGCAGGAAGGCGCCGCCGACTTCGTCGCCTCCGCTGGACTCGCGCCGGGGATGCCGCTGCGGGCGCCGTTTGCCGCTGTCGTCGGGTACATGGGCGATGAAGGACTCAGCACGGAGGATCTCCAGGCGGCCGTAGAGGAAGTCGCGCGCGAGCCCTTCGGCGGCGCTGTCGAGACGGTCAGGGCTTTGCGCGCCTTGCAGGTACTCTCCGCTGCCTCTTCCGGCCTCTACTGCGTCGAGCCGGTGCTCCGGGCCTGCTGGGAGCGTGCGGGACAGTGATGAGTGGGGTCATTCTGCGGCGGTTGTCGCGGTGGTGAGTTGAGTGTTGTCGCTCGTGTATGCCGTTGCTGTGATGGGGGTTGTTGTCGGGAATGAGATGGCTGTCGCGTAGAACGTGCCCCATGTCTCGGTGTTCGGGAGGCGCAGCAGTGTTGCCGTGTAGGTGTGGCCGGCTGCTGTCACTGTGATGTGGGATGGAGGGGTTGGGGCGCTCCATGTTCCGGCTACTGCTGTGATACCTGCGTCTGTGCGGTAGAGCTGCAGTGTCAGTGATGTTGGGGGCAGGGGTGTGCGGGGGAGGTATTCGGCTGCTGTCATGCGGGAGGGGAATGTTGCTGGTGACGCGATGACGTAGCGTGCGCCGTTGTCGGGGCGTAGTGCCATGACCAGGTTTTCGCCTATAGGTGTTGGCGCGTAGGGCTGGACGATGCGTGGGCTGTTCGCGGGTGTTGGGTTTGTTGTGGGTGGTGTCGGGGTGTCCGTGTGTACGAGGGACAGGCCCAGCGGTACGAGCAGTGCCGCCATCGCCGCTGTCACCGTGGTGAGCCGCCGTCGTAGGCGTGCGCGGCGGCCTCGGTGTATCACCGCGTCCACCGGGGCGGGGCCGGTGGACCGTGTGCCGTCCGCTGCCGCCCGGCGGAGTTCATGCGCGATCCGGTGTGTGTCCGTGTTCTCGTCGTCCACGTGGGACCGTCACCTTCCTCTCCAGCTCCGGCGCGTCCGCGAGCAGGGCCCGCAGTCGCGCGATGCCGCGCGCCGTCTGGCTGCGCACGGTGCCGAGCCGCGCGCCGAGCAGGGCCGCGACCTCCGTCTCGCTGCGGTCCTCGGCGTACCGCAGCACCACGGCCGCGCGCTGCCGGGCGGGGAGCCGCAGCAGCGCGCGTACCAGGGCGTCGCGGACGGCGATCTGGTCCGCCCCGTCACCGCCGGTCCGCTCGGGGAAGCGGGTGGTCAGCCACTCGGGGGCGCGCGGCCCGCGGACGCGGTCGCGGTGCAGGTTGATCATGATCCGCCAGACGTACGCGTCCTGGTCGTCCGCGCGGCGCACGCGCTCCCACTTCACGTACGCCCTCGCCAGCGCCGCCTGGACGAGGTCCTCCGCGTCGTGGTGATGGCCCGTGAGCAGGAACGCCGTGCGCAGCAGCCGGTGCCAGCGGCCGGCCGCGTACGCGCGGAACGCCTCCTCCGCCTCCTTCCTCAAGCCGCCGTCACCGGCCGGCGGGCGTTCCCGGGAAGGGCGTGACCTCGACCTCGTCGAAGACGTCGCCCGCCGCGTCGTGGGCGACGACGGTGTACGAGCCCGGCAGCCCCGAGTCGCCGCCCTCGGTGTCGGCGTCGAAGTAGTACGTGCCCCAGCCCGGCTCGCCCGGGAGGTGCACGATCTGCGCGGCGAAGCCCCAGTCGGCGCCCTCGGGGACGATGACGACCGCCGCGGGCACCCCGTCCAGCCGCCAGGCGCCGTACACGAGCCGCGTCTCGCCCTGTTCGACGGAGGTGCCGACGCTGATGCTGTCGCGCCCGAGGCCCTCGCCCGGCAGACCGCGGGCGTGGTCCACGGCGTCGGCGAAGGACGCCGGGTCGGCTATGACGTAGTTCTGCGCGCCCTCGGGGAGCAGGCCCATCACCGTCTCGTCGTCGATGGGGACGGCGGCATAGGGCTGGACCTCCAGGGGTTCGAGGCCGCCGCCGAGCGCGGTTCCCGGGGCCATGGCCAGGAGGGCGGCGGCGGTGGCGCCCATCAGCAGGGTCCGGTGGAGCTTACGGTTGCCGGTCACGGGGGGACTCCTCGGGTGTCGGCCGGACGATGACGTGACTCAGACGGGTGGCCGGCGCCGTTTCTATCCATCTGTCGGCGGCGGGGGTGCGGCGCGTAGCATCCGCGGCATGGGAGGAACGGCTTCCGGCAGGTGGGTCGTCCCGGCGGACTGGCCGCGCCGCGTCGGGGCGCTGGCGCGCGGGGAGATGACGCCCGTGGTTCCCCGGCCGTCGGCGACGGTGCTGCTGCTGCGGGACGGGGCGGCCGGGATCGAGGTGTTCCTGCTGCGGCGGCGGACGTCGATGGCGTTCGCGGCGGGGATGTACGCGTACCCGGGCGGCGCCGCGGAGGCGGACGACGCGTCGCCCGCGTACACGGCGGTGCGCGAGACGTACGAGGAGACCGGCGTGCTGTTCGCGGGCCCGGCGGACGGGCCGCCCGGCAGCCTGGCGGCGCAGGAGCCGGACGACGGGCGCGCGTTCGCCGATGTGCTGGCGCGGCGCGCGCTCGTGGCGCGCACGGAGCTGCTCGCGCCCTGGGCGCGCTGGATCACCCCCGAGTTCGAGCCACGGCGCTACGACACGTGGTTCTGGGTCGCCGCGCTCCCCGACGGCCAGCGCTGCGCGAACGCGTCGACCGAGGCCGACCGCACCGCCTGGCTCCGCCCCGCCGACGCCCTCGCCGGATACGGCCGCGGCGCGTACGCCATGCTGCCGCCGACCGTCGCGACACTGCGCCGCCTCCTCCCGTACGCCGAGGACGGCGCGCGGGCGGCGGACGTACGGGACGCCGCGGCGGCCGCGCCGGAGCCCGAGCCGGTCCTGGCGCGCGTCGGCACGGACGGGGACGCGCTGGTCGTCACCTGGCCGGGGTACGCGGAGTTCGACATCCGGCTGCCGGGACCGTCCGCGAGTGGGGAGTGAACCGATGACCGAGGCCGTCCTGCCGCCCGGCCGACCGGCGGAGCGGGTCGCCAGCGGACCGGTGGGCGAGCGCGCGCACCTCGTCCTGGCCCCCAACCCGTCGGCGATGACCCTGGACGGCACCAACACGTGGGTGCTCGCCGAGCCCGGCGCGCGCCGCGCCGTCGTCGTGGACCCGGGACCGCTGGACGAGGAGCACCTGCGCCGGGTGGCCGACGTGGTGGAACGGGCCGGGCGGCGCGTCGCGTACACGCTGCTCACCCACGGCCACGCCGACCACGCCGCGGGCGCCGCACGTTTCGCCGCGCTGACGGGCAGCCCCGTCCTCGCCCTCGATCCGGCGCTGCGGCTGGGCGACGAGGGGCTGACGGCGGGGCAGACGCTGGCGGTGGACGGCCTCGACCTGGTCGTCGTCCCCACGCCGGGGCACACGGCGGACTCGCTGTCGTTCCTGCTCCCGGCGGAGGCCGCCGTCCTCACCGGCGACACGGTGCTCGGGCGCGGCACGACCGTCGTCGCCCACCCGGACGGGCGGCTCGGCGACTACCTGGACTCCCTGCGCCGCCTGCGCGCCCTCACGGTGGACGACGGCGTGCGGACCGTCCTGCCGGGCCACGGGCCGGTGCTGCGGGACGCGCAGGAGGCCGTCGACTACTACCTCGTCCACCGCGCGACGCGGCTCGCGCAGGTGGAGACGGCGGTCGAGGACGGCCACCGCACGGCCGCCGAGGTCGTCGCGCACGTGTACGCGGACGTCGACCCGGCCGTTCTCCCGGCAGCCGAGCTGTCCGTACGGGCGCAGCTCGACTACCTGCGGGAACGCGGCCTGATCTGAGGCGCGTCAGCGCGAGCGGCGTGCCAGCCGCTCGATGTCGAGGAGGATCACGGCGCGGGCCTCCAGGCGCAGCCAGCCGCGGGCGGCGAAGTCGGCGAGCGCCTTGTTCACGGTCTCGCGGGAGGCGCCGACCAGTTGGGCCAGCTCCTCCTGGGTGAGGTCGTGCACGACGTGGATGCCCTCGTCGGACTGGACGCCGAAGCGGCGCGACAGGTCGAGCAGCGCGCGGGCGACGCGGCCCGGCACGTCCGAGAAGACGAGGTCGGACATCTGGTCGTTCGTCCGGCGCAGGCGGCGCGCGACGGCGCGCAGCAGCGCGGCGGCCACCTCCGGGCGCTGGCTGAGCCACGGCTGGAGGTCGCTGTGCCCCAGGCCGAGCAGGCGCACCTCGGTGACCGCGGTGGCGGTCGCGGTGCGCGGGCCCGGGTCGAAGAGGGACAGTTCGCCGATCAGCTCGCCGGGACCGAGGACGGCCAGCATGTTCTCCCGGCCGTCGGGCGAGGTCCGGTGGAGCTTGACCTTCCCGTCGGTGACGACATACAGCCGGTCGCCGGGGTCGCCCTCGTGAAAGAGGGTGTCGCCGCGGGCCAGGGTGACCTCGGTCATGGAAGCGCGCAGCTCAGCGGCCTGCTCGTCGTCGAGCGCCGCGAACAGCGGGGCGCGCCGCAGAACGTCGTCCACGAGTTCCTCTCCTTGTCGGCCGGGTGACATCCTCATCATGCCGGACGCCTCGGCAGTGCTATCAGTCACAAGTTTGACGCACCGCGGCGGCCCGCCGTACGCCAGGGCCCCGTTCCGGCGGTGATTCGGCCGGGAGCCGGGCGAATGTCGGTCCGCCCGTTTACGCTGGCCGGGTGGCCAACGGGGCGCGGCGCCCCGGGTGGTGGGGTGTGGCTGTGGCAGGACGACAGGACGGGAGCGACCGACCGGGTGAACCCACGCAAGGATTCCGCTGACAGCGAACAGGGTGCTCGCGGCGCCGGAGCGCGGCCGGAGAGCCGCCTCGCCATGGTCCGCCGCGCCCGCAGGATCAACCGGGTCCTCGCGGAGACCTACCCGTACGCCCACCCGGAGCTGGACTTCGAGAACCCGTTCCAGCTCCTGGTCGCCACAGTGCTGTCGGCCCAGACCACCGACCTGCGGGTCAACCAGACGACGCCCCGCCTCTTCGCCGCCTACCCCACCCCCGAGGACCTCGCGGTCGCCGACCCGGCCGCGCTGGAGGAGCTGATCCGCCCGACCGGCTTCTTCCGCAGCAAGGCCAAGGCGCTCCTCGGCATCGCCACCGCGTTGCGCGACGACCACGGCGGCGAGGTGCCGGACGACCTGGACGCCCTGGTGGCCCTCCCCGGCGTCGGCCGCAAGACGGCGCACGTCGTGCTCGGCAACGCGTTCGGCCACCCGGGGATCACCGTGGACACCCACTTCCAGCGGCTCGTACGCCGCTGGCGGTGGACCGAGGAGACCGACCCGGTCAAGATCGAGCACGCCGTCGCGGAGATCTTCCCCAAGAAGGACTGGACGATGCTCTCGCACCGGGTGATCTTCCACGGCCGCCGCATCTGCCACAGCCGCAGGCCCGCGTGCGGCGCCTGCCCCGTCGCCCCGCTGTGCCCCGCGTACGGCGAGGGCGAGACCGACCCCGAGAAGGCGAAGGCGCTCCTCAAGTACGAGAAGGGCGGCAAGCCGGGCCAGCGCCTCAAGCCGCCGCCCGACTACCCGGGCAAGCCCGCCGAACCCCTCCCCTGAGACCCGCCCCGGCGCCGAGGAGCCCATGAGCAGCGTGCAGAAGGCCGACATCCGGCGAGCGGACCGCGACGCGCTGCCGCCCTGGCTGCGCCCCCTCGCGGACGCGGCGCTCACCATCGAGCCGCGCCAGCTCAGCCGCTGGCTGCCCCCGCCGGACGGCGGCCGCCCGTCCGCCGTCCTCGTGCTCTTCGGCGAGGGCGCGGACGGCCCCGAACTGCTGCTGCTGGAACGGGCGACGAGCCTGCGCGCCCACGCCGGCCAGCCCTCGTTCCCCGGCGGCAGCCTCGATCCGGAGGACGGCGATCCGCAGGGCGAAGGGCCGCTGCGCGCCGCGCTGCGCGAGGCGGAGGAGGAGACCGGCCTCGACCCGTCGGGCGTCCGCGTCTTCGCCACGCTGCCGCGGCTCTACATCCCGGTCAGCGACTTCGTCGTCACGCCCGTCCTCGCCTGGTGGCGCGACCCCTCGCCGGTGGCGGCGGTGGACCCGCGGGAGACGGCGCGCGTCTTCACCGTCCCCGTCAGCCTGCTGGCCGACCGGCGCCACCGCGGCACCGCCGTCCACCCCAGCGGCTACCGGGGGCCCTGCTTCGAGGTCGTCGGCACCCTCGTGTGGGGCTTCACGGCGGGGGTGATCGACCGCATCCTGCACCACGCGGGGTGGGAGCGGCCGTGGGACCGCGACCGTGAGCTGTCACTCGACCACGGGGCGTGAGACCGTTGCGGGCATGAACGTGCTCGACGTCCTGCTCCTGCTCGCCGCCGTGTGGTTCGCCGCGATCGGTTACCGGCAGGGGTTCGTCGTCGGCGTGCTCTCGGTCAGCGGCTTCGTCGGCGGCGGGCTGCTCGCCGTGTCCACGCTGCCGGTGGTCTGGCGCGAGGTGGGGGGCGGCGCCGATCCGGGGGGCGCGGGCGTCGTCGCGGCGGTGCTCGTCGTCATCGTCTGCGCCTCCGTCGGCCAGGCGCTGACCACCCACTGGGGCAACCGGCTGCGCCGGTACATCACGTGGACGCCCGCCCGCGCCCTCGACGCGACCGGCGGCGCGCTGGTCAACGTGCTGGCCATGCTGCTCGTCGCCTGGCTGATCGGCTCGGCGCTCGCCCTGACGACCCTGCCGACCGTGGGCCGCGAGGTACGGTCCTCCCGCGTGCTGCTCGGCGTGTCGCGGGTGGTGCCCGAGCGGGCCAACGGGTGGTTCACCGACTTCGGTTCCATCCTGGCGCAGCACGGCTTCCCCCAGGTCTTCGCCCCGTTCGGCGGCGAGACGATCACCCATGTCCCGCCCCCCGACCCCGAGCTGGCCCGCGACCCGATGGTCGAGGAGGCGCGCGCGTCGATCGTGAAGGTCGTCGGCACGGCGGTGCGGTGCGGCAAGGTCCTGGAGGGCAGCGGCTTCGTCTTCTCCCACGAACGGGTGATGACCAACGCCCATGTCGTCGGCGGGGTGGACGAGCCCACCGTGCAGATCGGCGGGGAGGGCCGGCTCTGGACGGCGCGCGTCGTCCTGTACGACTGGGAGCGCGACGTCGCCGTCCTCGACGTGCCGGGACTCGACGCGCCCGTGCTGGAGCTCAGCGAGGGCGACGCCGTCTCGGGCGACGGCGCGGTGATCGCCGGCTTCCCCGAGAGCGGTCCGTTCGACGCGCGCGCGGCCCGCGTACGGGAGCGCTTCCCGGCCACGGGCCCGGACATCTACCGGCGCGGCACGGTCAGCCGTGACGTGTACTCGCTGTACACGACGGTCCGGCCCGGCAACTCGGGCGGCCCGCTCCTCACGCCGGACGGCCAGGTGTTCGGCGTCGTCTTCGCCAAGTCGCTCGACGACAAGCACACCGGCTACGCGCTCACCAACGACGAGGTGCGGGAGATGGTGACGCGGGGCCGCGCCGCCGAGGAGCCGGTGGACAGCGGGGCCTGCGCCATGTGATCGGTGTACGGGGTCTTCGGTCGGTCATCGCGGTGTCCTCTTCGGGGCGCGACGGGGTGGTCTCGGCGTCTCCCCGGGTCAGCCGCGGGGATGCCGCAGGCGCACGCCCACCCAGCGTGCGCGGCGGCGCAGAATATCCGGAAAGCCGATGTGCGGGTCGTGCAGGACGGCGCCCTCAAGACGCCGCGCGCCGTTCTGCGCGGGGGCGGCGGCTCCAGCGCCGCCGCGTTCACGTGCCACGTCACGGTAGTCGTGCGTCCAGCCCATACTCACCTCCCTGCCCGGCCTCCAAGGTCAGTAACCTCCCGGAAGCGAAGTCACGCGTCCTATGCGCCTGGCACATGCGCGGGGGCGCGCGGGAGGGCGTACGCGCTGGTCGGCCACCCCTTGCACACCGGTCACGCCGGGGCTCCGCAGCCCCGGGAGCGGGCTGGGTTCAGCGGTCGGGCTCGGGGTCGCGCAGCCAGTCGATCAGCTCGGTGCTGAACGCCGCCGGGTCCTCCTCGTGCGGGAAGTGCCCGAGCCCGTCGAACAGCCGCCACCGGTACGGCGCCTCGACGTACTCGCCCGACCCCGCCGAACTGCGCGTCCGCAGCACCGGGTCGAGCGAGCCGTGCAGGTGCAGCGTCGGCACCAGCACGGGCCGCTTCATCCGCCGGTTGAACTGGATGCCGTCCGGCCGCGCCATCGACCTGACCATCCAGCGGTACGGCTCGATCGCGCAGTGCGCCGTCGACGGGATGGACATCGCCCGCCGGTAGACCTCCACGTCGGCCGGTTCCGGGTGCCGCGGCCCCGACCAGTCCTCGATCAGCCGCCCCACGGCCGCCGCGTCGTCCGCCACCAGCCGCCGCTCCGGCAGCCAGGGGCGCTGGAAGCCCCAGATGTACGCGCTGGCCGCCGTCTGCTTCGGGTCGCGCAGCAGCGACGCGCGCCAGCTGCGCGGGTGCGGCATCGAGGAGACGGCGAGGCGGCGGACGAGTTTCGGCCGCATCACCGCCGCCACCCAGGCCAGGTAACCCCCCAGGTCGTGCCCGACCAGCGCGGCGTCCGGCTCGCCCAGCGACCGGATGACGCCCGTCACGTCCAGCGCCAGATTGGCCGGATCGTAACCACGCGGCGTGCGGTCGCTGCCGCCCACCCCGCGCAGGTCCATCGCCACCGCGCGGTAGCCCGCCTCCGCGAGCACCGGCAGCTGGTGCCGCCACGCCCACCAGAACTGCGGGAAGCCGTGCAGCAGGAGGACGAGCGGCCCGTCACCCATCTCGGCGATGTGGAAACGCGCTCCGTTCGCGGCGACGTCGCGGTGCGTCCACGGCCCGTCGCGCAGGACGACGGCGGAACGCGTCCCGGCCTGGTCGGCAGAGGTCATGTGGCGGAGCCTGCCTTGTCCGCGGGGACACCACGCGGATGGGGCTTGACGGCCGACAGTACGGCGGCTGACTCCTTGGCGGACCTGATCGACCGTTCGGGCGGCGAGACACGGCCGAACTTGGCCTTGGCGAAGCCGAACAGCAGCCCGCCGAGCACCACGTACAGACCGCCCACGATCGCGCAGGCCACCGCGAGCGGCAGGTCCCACCAGTTCCGCAGCCAGAAGGCCAGGCCGAAGCTGAACAGCGGCATCGCCAGCAGCAGCAGCGCCGCCCCGATCACCAGCGCCGCGCTCCCCAGCAGCGCCTTCCGCACGTCACGCCGCAGCTCCGCCTTGGCCAGGGCGATCTCGTCGTGCACCAGCCCCGACAGTTCGTCGACGGCCGTCTTGACCAGCTCACCGAGGCTGCGCCCCTCGTCGGCTGCGCTCATCGCAATCTCCCTCTTTCCTCTCCCGGAGGCGGTCGTGGTCGCGTTGCCGGTGCAGTCCGACAGTAACGGTGCGCCCGGGGTGCGTCAGTTGGTGACACATCGCCGTCGCCCTGGGGAGTGATCCGAATGTTATAGGGGCGCCCGATGACATACCGGACGCCCCTTGCGCAGATCTGCAACCGCCGTGCGGCTAGTCCTCGCTCTTCGCCGTCGGCAGCTTCGCCTGGATCAGGTCCATCACCGACGAGTCGGTGAGCGTCGTGACGTCGCCCAGCTCCCGGTTCTCGGCCACGTCGCGCAGCAGCCGCCGCATGATCTTGCCGGACCGCGTCTTCGGCAGCTCCTCCACCGGCAGGATGCGCTTGGGCTTGGCGATCGGCCCCAGCTCCTTCGCGACGTGCGCCCGCAGCTCGTCCACGAGCGCCGCGTCGTCCTCGTCCGGCCGCGCGCCGCCCCGCAGGATGACGAACGCGCAGATCGCCTGCGTCGTCTGCGGGTCGGTCGCGCCCACCACGGCCGCCTCGGCGATCCGCGGGTGCGAGACGAGGGCGGACTCCACCTCGGTCGTCGAGATGTTGTGCCCGGACACGAGCATCACGTCGTCGACCCGGCCGAGCAGCCAGATGTCGCCGTCCGCGTCCTTCTTGGCGCCGTCGCCCGCGAAGTACTTCCCGGGGAAGCGCGACCAGTACGTGTCGATGAACCGCTGGTCGTCGCCCCAGATGGTGCGCAGCATCGACGGCCACGGCTCGGTGAGCGCGAGGTAGCCGCCCGACCCGTTCGCGACGGGGTTGCCGTCGTCGTCCACCACGGTCGCGCTGATGCCGGGCAGCGGCACCTGCGCGGAGCCGGGCTTGGCGACGGTCACGCCGGGCAGCGGGCTGATCATCACCGCGCCGGTCTCCGTCTGCCACCAGGTGTCCACGACGGGCGTGCGGTCGCCGCCGATGTGCTTGCGGTACCAGATCCACGCCTCGGGGTTGATCGGCTCGCCGACCGAGCCGAGGACGCGCAGGCTGGACAGGTCGAAGCCGGCCGGGATGTCGTCGCCCCACTTCATGCAGGTGCGGATCGCGGTGGGCGCAGTGTAGAGGAGGGTGACGCCGTACTTCTGGACGATCTCCCACCAGCGGCCGTTGTGCGGCGTGTTGGGCGTGCCCTCGTACAGCACCTCCGTCGCGCCGTTGGCCAGCGGGCCGTAGACGATGTACGAGTGGCCGGTGACCCAGCCGACGTCGGCCGTGCACCAGTAGACGTCCGTCTCCGGCTTGAGGTCGAAGACGGCGTGGTGCGTGTAGGCGACCTGGGTGAGGTAGCCGCCCGAGGTGTGCAGGATGCCCTTGGGCTTCCCGGTGGTGCCGGACGTGTAGAGGATGAACAGCGGGTGCTCCGCGTCGAACGCCTCGGGCGTGTGCTCCGGGGACTGGCGGGCCACCAGGTCGTGCCACCAGTGGTCGCGGCCCTCGGTCCACGGGGTGTCCTGGCCGGTCCTGCGGACGACGAGGACGCTGCGCACGTTCGCCGCGCCGGGGCGGGTCAGCGCCTCGTCCACGGTCGGCTTGAGCGGCGACGGCGCGCCGCGGCGCCAGCCGCCGTCCGAGGTGATGACGACGCGGGCGTCGCCGTCCTCGATGCGGGTGGCCAGCGCGTCGGCGGAGAAGGCGCCGAAGACGACCGAGTGGGGCGCCCCGATGCGCGCGCAGGCCAGCATGGCGATGACCGTCTCGGGGATCATCGGCATGTAGATGGCGACCCGGTCGCCGGTGGCGACGCCCAGTTCGAGCAGCGCGTTGGCGGCCCGGGAGACCTCCTGCTGCAGCTCGGCGTACGTGATGGCGCGGGAGTCGCCCGGCTCGCCCTCGAAGTGGATGGCGACGCGGTCGCCGTTCCCGGCCTCGACGTGGCGGTCCACGCAGTTGTACGCGACGTTCAGCCGGCCGTCGGCGAACCACTTCGCGAACGGCGGGTTCGACCAGTCGAGGGTCTCCGTGGGCTCGGTCGCCCAGCTGAGGCGGCGTGCCTGCTCGGCCCAGAACCCCAGCCGGTCCGCGTCGGCGGCCTCGTACGCGGCGGCTGTCACGTTCGCGTCGGCGGTCACCTCGGCGGGGGGCGGGAACCTCCGCTCCTCGGTCATGAGATTGGCCAGGCTCTCGTTGCTCACGACATCTCCCTTGCGGCGTCAGCTGTGTCCCCACGCCACACCTCATCAGGAGAGGTCCGCTTTGACAAGGGTGGACGGCCGAGTGGTCCAGACCTCTTCCGGGTGGTGTCCCCGCCGCGCCGGGGCGGCGCGGCGGGGGCCCGTCAGCCCGGGATTATCTGCGGCGCGGCCTCGGCGTCGGGCCGTACGGCGGCGAACACCGGTGCCCCGCTTGCGGCTTCGTCCGCCGTCCCCGTCGGCCGGCTCACGTGCTCCGGCTCCAGGACGTACGCCTGCGCCTCGCCCACGTGGAAGTACATGCCGCGCAGTTCGAGCGTCCCCTCCGCGACACGCCGCGCGACGCACTCGTGGCGTGTCAGGTGCTCCAACTGCTGCATCACGTTGGCCAGCGCGAGGGCCTCCAGCGCGTCGGCGGTGGGCCGCTGGTCCAGCCGGGGGGCGAGGCCGTCCTCCTCCGCCGCCGCCCGGTCGAGGCTGGGGCGGCCGTGCCGCAGCCACCGCTGGAGGGAGCTGTCCTGGTCGGCCGGGGCGTTGTCCCGCATGGTGTGCAGCGCGTTCATCGCGCCGCAGCCGGAGTGCCCGCAGACGGTGATGGTGCCGACGCGCAGGACGTCCACCGCGTACTCGATGGCGGCGGCCACCGAGTGGTCGGCCGACTCGGTGCCCGGCAGCGGGACGAGGTTGCCGACGTTGCGCACGGTGAAGAGGTCGCCGGGGCCGCTCGACGTGATCATGCTCGTGACGAGGCGGGAGTCGGCGCAGGTCAGGAAGAGCTGGCCGGGCCGCTGCCCCTCGTCCGCCAGCCTGGCCAGCTCGCGGCGCATCAGCGGGGCCGTGCTGCGCTGGAAGTTCCGCAGGCCGCTGAGCAGCTGGTCGTGGCCCGGCGGGTGCGCCGCGCCGGTCGCCGACGCGGCGACCGGCGGCACGGACGTGCACTGGTGGTTGCGCCACGGCTGCCACGGCCAGCAGTTGTGCTCGCGGCCCTGCTCGCCGATGCGCTGCCCCGACCTGCCGTTGATCTCGACGTCGCCGCCCTGCGCCACGTGCGCCGTGCGCCAGTCGTGCAGCGCCTCGTAGGCGGCGTGGTCCATGAACGTGCCGTCCAGCTCGACGACCGCCTGCGCCCGCTCCGGGATCTGCCCGAGCACCCGGCTGAGGCGCGGGACCGCGAGGAACGTGAGCTGGCCGCGTACGCGGATCTGGTGCGAGCCGTCCGCCGACCGTTCGAGGTGGATGCGGGTGTGCGTGAGGCGGTGCAGCGCGACGCCCACGGCCACCGCGACGCCGAGCCCTACGCCCTGCAGGACGCCGAAGACGGTGACGCCCACGGCGGTCGTCGCGTACACGATGACCTCGCGGTGCCGGGCGACGCTCCTGATGTGCGCGACGCTGACCATCCGCACGCCCACCACCATCACCAGCGCGGCGAGGGCGGCCAGCGGGATCAGCTCGATCATCCCGACGAGCAGCCCGGCGGCGAGGACCATCCAGCAGCCGTGCAGCACGGTGGACGCGCGGCCGACGGCGCCCGCCGTCACGTTCGCCGTGCTGCGGACCGCGCCGCCCGCGACGGGCAGGCCGCCGAGCAGGCCGGACACCACGTTGGCCATGCCCTGGCCGCGCAGCTCGCGGTCGAGGTCGGCCCGCGCGACCCGGGGGCCGCCGGCGCGCTGCCTGATGGCCGTCAGCTTGTCCATCGCCACGGCGGACAGCAGCGACTCGACGCTGGCGACGAGCGTGACGGTGAGGACGGCGGCGAGCAGCCCGAGCACCGGGCCGTCCGGCAGTTCGGGCAGGGTGTGGCTGCTCCACGAGGGCAGGTCGGCCTGTTCGAGCCGCAGCCCGCCCGCCCGTGCGAGGACGGTGCCGACGACGACGGCGGCCAGTGCGGCGGGCACGGCCTTGCGCAGTGTCCCGCCGAGCCGTCCCGGCAGGCGCGGCCACAGCAGGAGCGCGGCCACGGTCGCGGCGCCGACGGCGAGGTCGGCGCCGCCGGGGGCGGTCAGCTGGGCGGGGAGCGCCTGCACGTTGGCGACGGCGGAGCTTTCGGGATTGCCGCCGAGGACGATGTGCAGCTGCGCGAGGGCGATCGTGACGCCGATGCCCGCCAGCATGCCGTGGACGATCGCGGGGCTGACGGCGAGTGCGGAACGGGCGGTGCGCAGGGCGGAGAGCGCCAGCTGCGTGAGCCCGGCGAGGGCGGTGATGGCGCAGGTGGTGCGCCAGCCGTACTGGTGGATCAGCTCGGCCGTGATGACCGTGAGCCCGGCTGCCGGGCCGCTGACCTGGAGGGGGGAGCCGCCGAGTGTCCCGGCGACGAGGCCGCCGACCGCCGCCGCGACCAGACCGGCCTGGAGGGGCGCGCCGGTCGCCAGGGCGATGCCGAGGGCGAAGGGCAGGGCGATGAGAAAGACCGAGACCGACGCGGACACGTCGGCTCGGCGGGGGGCGCAGGCGGACATTCTTCCGTCTCCGTCCGGTGGAGGGCTGACTGGTCGGGCCGGGCCGGCCGGTGCGGGTGGTCCGGGCGGGGTCGGCGGATCATGGGCAAAGATCATTACGGAGGGTGATGGTATGTGCGCGCTCAAGCGTCGGTAAATGAAGAGTAATGCCGCGTAAAGCCCTCCTCTACCCCGAAGTCTCCATTCAGGCCTTAATTAACCTAAACGAGTTAATTAATCAGTGAATACGCTTGTCGTACAAACATCTCTTATGCCTCACGAGGGAAGTTGGCGGTGCGGCGAACCCGGCCCCGGGCGCCGCATCGGCGGCGAGAGGACCTGGGATGGTCACACACAGGAGGCTGGTGGCTTCGGGCGCGGCGATCGCCGCGCTGGCCCTGGTGGCGGCGGGCTGCGGCTCCGGCGGCGGGGACGCGACGGACGCGACGCGCGGCGGCCAGGACGCGCCGGGCGGCCAGGGCACGGGCGAGAACGGCCCGGGGACGCCCGACGCGTCGGAGACACCCGCCGCCCGCCCGATCGGCGACGGCTCGACGGCGGACACCGGCCCCCAGCCGGGCGCCGCGGAGGCCGAGCCGCTCGCGCCCGGTGAGGAGCCGCCGCAGTTCGTCGTCTTCTCCTGGGACGGCGCGGGCGAGGACGGCAGCGGCCTGTTCGCCCGCTTCCGCGAACTCGGCGAGGAGTACGGCGCCGACATGACGTTCTTCCTGTCGGGCCTCTACCTCCTCCCCGAGGCGGAGCGCGACCGCTACCACCCGCCCGGCAGGTCGCCCGGCGCCTCCGACATCGGCTACCTGAACGACCAGCACGTCGCCGACACCGTCGAGCAGGTCGCGGCCGCGTGGCGTGAGGGCAACGAGATCGGCACCCACTTCAACGGGCACTTCTGCGGCCCCGAAGGCGTCGCCGGCTGGAGCGTGGACGACTGGCGCAGCGAGATCGAGCAGGCCATGTGGATGGTCCAGAACTGGCGGACCACCACGGGCCGCACCGACCTCGACCCCCTGCCGTTCGACTACGCGGACGAGCTGATCGGCGGCCGCGCCCCCTGCCTCGAAGGGCAGGACAACCTGCTGACGGCCGCTGCGGAGGCCGGCTTCCGCTACGACTCCAGCGGCAACGGGCTCCAGGTCTGGCCCAGCCGCCGCGAGGGGCTGTGGGACGTCCCGCTCCAGTCCGTGCCCGTGCCCGGCCACAGCTTCGAGACGCTGTCGATGGACTACAACTTCATGTTCAACCAGTCCGGCGCCCAGAGCGGTGATTCCTCGCGGCACGCCGCCTGGGGCGAGGAGATGCGCGCCGGGCTGATGGAGGCGTTCGACCGCGCCTACGAGGGCAACCGGGCGCCGCTCATCATCGGCAACCACTTCGAGAACTGGAACGGCGGCGTCTACATGGACGCGGTCGAGGACGTCATCAAGGACGTCTGCCCGCGCGACGGCGTGCGCTGCGTCTCGTTCCGCCAGCTCGTGGACTGGCTGGACGCCCAGGACCCGGCGGTGCTGGAGAAGCTGCGGACCCTGGGCGTCGGCGAGCGTCCGGCGGCGGGATGGGAGGCGTTCCTCGCGGGCTGACGCGTCCCGGCGGGTCAGGCGGGCTGTGGGCTCCAGCCCACGTCCGCCGACTCGCTGAGGACGAAGCCGGGGTCGATCTGGGCGGCGAGGTCGACGCCGGTGCGCTCGTTGCCCCAGCCCGCGGCGTTCTTGAGGTGGAAGTGCACCATCTGCTGGGTGTAGCGGCCCCAGTCGCGCCGCTCGTGCGCCGCGTCCGCGGCCTCGAAGAGCGTGTCGAGCGCCCGCAGGTTCTCCGCCTCGAGAGCGGTGAACGGGCGGGGCGCGCCCCGCTCCAGCGCGCGCACCCAGTCCGAGTGCCCGCAGGTGACGAGCAGGTCGTCCCCGACCTGCTCACGCAGGAACTCCACGTCGTCCGGGCCCTGCACCTTGTTCCCCACGACGCGGAGCGCGACGCCGAAGTCCCGCGCGTACTCGCGGTACTGGCGGTAGACCGAGACCCCCTTGCGGGTGGGCTCGGCGACCAGGAAGGTCATGTCGAAGCGGGTGAACATCCCCGAGGCGAACGAGTCGCTGCCCGCCGTCATGTCCACCACGACGTACTCGTCGCGTCCGTCGATCAGGTGGTTCAGGCACAGCTCGACGGCGCCCGTCTTCGAGTGGTAGCAGGCCACGCCGAGGTCGTCCTCGGTGAAGGGGCCCGTCGCCAGCAGCCGGGCCGAGCCGCCGGTGCCCTCCAGCGGGACCGTCCTGGCGCACCGGGCGAACACCGGGTTGTCCCCCGCGAGCCGCAGCAGCCGGGAGCCCTCGCCCGGCGGCGTCGTCTTGATCATGGAATCGGCGGAGAGGATACGGGGGTTGCTGCCGCGCAGGTAGTCCTTGATGAACGGCAGGTGCCCCCCGAGCGGCGGTACCGCGGCGGCCTCGTCGTCGCCCAGGCCGAGCGCCGCGCCGAGGTGCTGGTTGATGTCCGCGTCGACAGCGGTCACCGGCGTGCCCCTGGCGGCCAGGTAGCGGATGAACAGCGAGGACAGCGTGGTCTTCCCGCTGCCGCCCTTGCCAACGAAAGCGATCTTCATGTTCATTAGCCTAGCCATGCCGGACGGTTCCTTCGGACAGCGGTCGGCAAGTGCACTCGAACGTGTGAGTGCTGCCCGCTGGACCGGGCCTAGGCTCGGTGCTATGAACGGCGACCTTTCGACGACCGACCCCCTCGCGCCCCTCGGCGACCTGCCGGGCGTCCCCGACGCTGTCGCGGCCGTCCGCGCGGCCGTCGACGGCGTGCACGGGCACCGGGTGATGCGCCGCCGCAGCTCCGAGGTGGCCGCCGAGGCCGCCCTGCGCGGCGCCCGCGCGTCCGCGGCGCTGGACGGCGCCGACTGGGCGCTCGAGGAGGTCCGCAGGCGCAGCGACTTCGGCGCGGACGCGGAGGCCAGGACGGTCGGGGCCGCCCTGCGGCTGAGCGCGGAGGCGGGGCAGCTGCTCTCCGTCTGGCGTGCGTCGCCGTCCCGGGTGCTGGCCAGGCTGCACCTGTTGGCGGCGGGCGGAGTGAACGGCGGTGGCCCCGACGTTCCTGCCGTGGGAAGGCCCCGCCTGGCGGGCGAGGCGGTGGACGAGCCCGCGCTCGACGGACTCGCCGCGCGAGGTGTGGCGCTGCCGGGCGCCGACGCGATGGCGGCCAGGCTCGACGCGCTGAGCGCCCTCGTCGTCGCCGGGAGCCGGGCGCCGGCGCTCGTCCAGGCCGCCGTGGTCCACGGGGAACTGCTCGCGCTGCGGCCGTTCACCTCGCACAACGGGCTGGTGGCGCGGGCCGCGCAGCGGATCGTCCTCGTGTCGTCGGGGCTCGACCCCAAGTCCGTGACGCCCGCCGAGGTCGGGCACGCCGAGGCGGGGCGCGACGCGTATCTCACCGCGCTCGCCGGTTACGCGACCGGGACCCCCGAGGGGGTCGCGGCCTGGATCACGCACTGCGGGCGCGCGGTGGAGCTGGGCGCCCGGGAGTCCGTGGCGGTGTGCGAGGCGCTCCAGCGGGGCGCCTGACCCGTCCTGGCGTTCGGGCGGTCCTCGTTCAGGAGGCGCCGGCCGCCGCGCGGCGTGCCGCCCTGCGCCGCCCGGCGTACCAGACGACGCCCGCCGCGCACGCGGCGGCGGCCACGGCCGCGCCCGCCACGATCGCGGGGCGCGGCGACAGCCCGGGGACGCGCTTGCGCAGCCGCACCGGCCGCTCGAACGTGAGCACCGGCCACTCGCGGGCCAGCGCCTCGCGGCGGAGCGCGCGGTCCGGGTTGACGGCGTGCGGGTGGCCGACGGACTCCAGCATCGGGATGTCGGTGATGGAGTCGCTGTACGCGTAGCAGCGGTCGAGGTCGTAGCCCTCGGAGGCGGCCAGCTCGGTGATGGCCTCGGCCTTTGTCGGGCCGTAGGCGTAGTACTCGACCTCGCCCGTGAAGCAGCCGTCCTCGACCACGAGGCGGGTCGCGACGACGCGGTCGGCCCCCAGCAGCTCGCCGATGGGCTCCACGAGTTCGGCGCCCGACGAGCTGACGATCACGACGTCCCGGCCCGCCGCGTGGTGCCGCTCGATGAGGGAGGCCGCCTCGTCGTAGATGATCGGGTCGATCACCGCGTGCAGCGTCTCGGCGACGATCTCCCTGACCTGCTCCACGTTCCACCCCCGGCAGAGCGCGGAAAGGTACTCCCGCATGCGTTCCATCTGCTCGTGGTCCGCGCCGCCGAGCAGGTAGACGAACTGGGTGTACGCGGTGCGCAGGACGGCGCGCCTGTTGATGAGGCCGCCCTGGTAGAAGTGTCGGCTGAAGGTGAACGTGCTCGACTTCGCGATGACGGTCTTGTCGAGATCGAAGAACGCGGCGGTGCGAGGCCGGGGCATGATTTCCACGTGCCGAGCATAAAGGGCCGCCATTCGGCGTACGCTGGTGGTGTTGGGTTTGCCTGAGAAGGCTCTCGGGTACACCATGGAAGTCACGGATCGTTCGCGACCGTGCTAACCCGGTCCGGCTCCTCCCCCCCCGAGTCGGCCGAGGAAGACGACCCCCGCTCTCCCCCCCGGCGGGGGTCGTCGCATGTCCGGGGGCGTTTTCCCTTCCCGGCGGCCGCCAACGGACCCTGGCCCGGCGCGCGTTCGGCGCGGCCTCTTCGTCCCGGGCCTTCCGGCCCTTTCCCCTGAACACTCACTCACCGTAGCGACCCATGACGGGTGTGCGGCTTTTCGTGCCCAGACGTCACCGAATCGGGTGACGGAGTTTTCCACAGGCTGTGAGTTGTCCACAGATTTCGGCCGCCGCCCCTGAAACGCCGTTCGCGACGGCACCGTATTGCCGTGACTTCCGATGCGTTCGGCGACCGGCCGGATGCGCAGGGCGAAGTCGATGTGGCAAACGGACGAACGGTTTACCCGTGTTGAACGGTGTGAACGGGTTGAAGGGACGAGCGGCATGGCCGATTCCATTCTGATTTTCACCGGTGACGAGCAGTTGCTCGACCGGCTGCTGAGGCTGTGCGCGGCGGTCGGCGCCGAGCCGGACGTGGTGCGTGACACCACCCCGCCGCCCGGCCCGTGGCAGCGCGCCCCGCTCGTGCTGCTCGGGGACGACCGGGCCCTGGCCCGCACCGATCCCGCCCGGTGGCCCGGCAGGCGGCCCGGCGTCGTCCTCGTCGGCCGGGACCTCGACGACCACACCGTGTGGGAGCGCGGCCTGACCCTCGGCGCCGAGCAGGTCGTGCACCTGCCGGGCGACGAGCCGTGGCTGGTCGAGCGGCTGGCCGAGGTGACCGATCCCGGCCGTCCCGCGCTCACCGTCGGCGTGCTCGGCGGCAGAGGCGGGGCCGGCGCCTCCACGCTCGCCTGCGCCCTGGCCGTCACGGCGGCCCGGCGGGGCACCCGCACGACCCTGCTGGACTGCGACTCCCTCGGCGGCGGGCTCGACGTCCTCCTCGGCAGCGAGACGGCGACGGGCCCCCGCTGGCCCGCGCTCGTCTCGGCGAGCGGACGCCTGTCCGGGCGGGCGCTCGACGAGTCCCTGCCCCGCGCCCACGGCGTGCGCCTCCTCAGCTGGGACCGGGCGGACGCGACGCCGCTGCCCGGCGAGGCGATGCGCTCGGTGCTGGCCGCCGCGCGGCGCGGCGGCGGGCTCGTCGTCCTCGACCTGCCGAGGGCCGTGGACGAGGCGGTCGCCGTGGCACTGGCCCATCTCGACCTCGGGCTGCTCGTCGTCCCGGGGGAGCTGCGGGCGCTCGTCGCCGCGCGGCGGGTGGTGGCCACTGCGGGGAGCCGCGTCCGCGACCTGCGGGTCGTGGCCAGGCCGCCCGCCGCGCGCGGGCTGACCGCCGACGAACTGGGCGAGCTGCTCGGACTGCCGCTCGCCGGTGAACTCCCCGACGAGCCCGGCCTGACGGCGGCGGCCGAACGGGGCGATCCGCCGGGCGCGTACCCCCGGGGCGTGCTGGCCCGCTTCTGCGAGACCCTGCTGTCCCACACCGCGACGGACGCGGAGGTGCCGGCATGAGCACCGCGATCCCCGCCCCCGTCGCCACTGCCACCGCCGGTGGTGTCGGCTCCCTCGACCCCGCCGAACTGCGCGAACTGCTGGACGGCGTCCGGCTGCGGCTCGCCGCCGGAGGCGACGAACCGACACCCGGCAGGGTCGCCGCCGCCCTCCGCGCCCAGGGGCGTCTGCTGGGCGACAGCGCCGTCCTGTCCGTCGTCCGGGCCCTGCGCTCCGAACTGGTCGGCGCGGGACCGCTCCAAACCCTGCTCGCCGAGCCCGACGTCACCGACGTCCTGGTGAACGGACCCGACGACATCTGGGTCGACCGGGGCCACGGGCTGGAGCGCGCCCCGGTGCGCTTCCCGGACGCCACGGCCATCCGGCGGCTGGCCCAGCGGCTCGCCGCCGCGGCCGGCCGGCGGCTCGACGACGCCAGGCCCTGGGCCGACATCCGGCTCGCCGACGGGACGCGCATGCACGCCGTGCTGCCACCGGTCGTGCTCGGCTCGCCGTGCCTGTCGCTGCGCGTGGTGCGGCCCCGCGCGTTCACCCTGGAGGAGCTGACCGCGGCGGGCACCGTGCCCCCGGGCGGCGGCCATCTGCTCAGGACGCTGATGGCCGCCCGGCTGTCGTTCCTCGTCACCGGGGGCACCGGCACCGGCAAGAGCACCCTGCTCGCCGCCCTCCTCGGGCTGGCGGGACCCGGCGAGCGTGTCGTCCTGGTCGAGGACTCGGCCGAACTGCGGCCCGACCACCCGCACGTCGTACGCCTGGAGACGCGCCCCGCCAACCAGGAGGGCGCGGGGCGGGTCACGCTGCGGGACCTCGTCAGGCAGGCGCTGCGGATGCGGCCCGACCGGCTGGTCGTCGGCGAGTGCCGCGGCCCCGAGGTGCTCGACCTGCTCGGCGCGCTGAACACCGGCCACGAAGGCGGCTGCGGCACCCTGCACGCCAACGCCGCCGCCGATGTCCCGGCCAGGCTCGAAGCGCTGGGCAGCGCGGCGGGACTGCCGAGGGCCGCGCTGCACAGCCAGCTGGCCGCGGCGCTCTCCGTCGTCCTGCACCTGACCCGCGACCGCGTCTCGGGACAGCGCAGGATCGCCGAGGTCCACGTGCTGGAACGGGACGGGGACGGGCTGGTGCGGACGGTACCGGCCGCGCGCTGGAGTCCCGGGGGATTCGTTCGCGAGTCCGGCTGGGCGCGACTCGACCGGCTCTGCTCCCGGGCCGGTGAGGCCCTGTGACCGGCCAGCTGCCGCACTTCACGGCCGCGCTCTGCGTGGGCGCCGGGGCATGGCTCCTCGCCGACGGCCTACCGCGCCGCAGCAGGCTGCTGCTCCGGCCGGTGGGTGACGCGGGCCCGGTGCGGACGCGATGGCGGTGGCGGCCGTTCGGCCCGATGGACGCGCGGGACCGGCGGGTCGCGCTCGGCGCCCTGGCGGCCGGGCTGCTCCTCGCTGCCTGGGGAAGCTCGCCGTTGCCGCTGCTCCTCGGCGCGGCGCTGGCACCGCT
Source organism: Streptomyces sp. NPDC049879 (assembly GCF_044461265.1). NCBI lineage: Bacteria > Bacillati > Actinomycetota > Actinomycetes > Kitasatosporales > Streptomycetaceae > Streptomyces > Streptomyces sp. NPDC049879. The sequence goes on from NZ_JBITKT010000002.1 coordinate 678,121, forward strand.
CGCCGTCCGCCGCCGGCGGCATGTCCGGGACGGGCGCGCGGCGGAGCGGCGGCGCAAGGAGGTCGTGGCCTTCTGCGCCTCCCTGGCGGGGGAGGTGAGGGCGGGACGGACGCCCGTCCAGGCACTGGCCGCCGTACCGCCGGAGGGCCTCGGCGAGCGGGGGGCGGCCCTGCGCGCCGCGGCGCGGTACGGGGGAGACATCCCCGCCGCGCTCGGCCGGGCCGCCGGGCAGCCGGGGGCGGAGGGGCTGCGCGGCGTCGCCGCCTGCTGGGAGGTGGCGGTCGACGGCGGGGCTTCGCTGGCCACCGGGCTGGAACGGGTCGCCGAGGTCCTGCGCGCGGAGCAGGCCCAGCGCGAGGAACTGCGCTCCCAGCTCGCCGGACCGAGGGCGACCACGTTCCTCCTGGCCGGGCTGCCCGTCTTCGGACTGCTGCTCGGCGCCGCGATGGGCGTGCGGCCCCTTGAGGTCCTGCTGCACACCACGCCGGGGCTGGTCTGCCTGCTGCTGGGCGCTGCCCTGGAGTGGGCGGGCGTGTTCTGGGTGGCCGCGATCGTCCGCCGCGCCGAACGGTCCGCGTCGTGAACGCCCCGCAGGCCACGGCTGCCGCCGCGCTCGCCCTGTCGCTGCCGGTGCTCGCGTGGGTGCTGGTGCGCGAGCGGGGGGACCGGTGGCGGCGTGACCGGCTCGCGGGCCTGTGCGGGCGACCGCTCGCCAGGGCCCGGGTGGCGGCGCTGCGACGGCGGTTGCGCCCGGCGCGGCCCCGGACGGACCCGGCGCTGCCGCTGGCGGCCGGTCTGCTGGCCGCGTGCCTCGCGGCCGGTGCGGCCCCGGCAGCGGCGGCCGGCGCGGTCGGAGCCGCGCTGGGCGGGCCGGTCGGCGACCGGTTGCGGCGGGTTGGGGCCGAGCTGCGGCTCGGCGGCGACCCGGCCGCCGTATGGGGCTCGTTCGGCACGCTCCCCGGCGCCGCGGGGCTCGCCCGCCGTCTGGAGCTGGCCGAGACAAGCGGCGCGCCCGTGGCGGCGGCCGTGACGGCCGAGGCCGCCGAGAGCCGGGCCAGGCGGCGGCGGGCCGCCCAGGGCAGCGCACGCCGCGCGGCGGTCGCCGTCACCGGCCCGCTGGGGCTCTGCTTCCTCCCCGCCTTCCTGTTGATCGGTGTCGTGCCCGTGGTGATCGGGCTGACGAAGGAGTTGCTGTGAGCATGCGTTCCGTACATGTCCTGACCGCGGGTGCCCCGGACGACGGCGCCCCCTGCACCCGGCGACCCGTCCGTGAGCGGCCCCGGGCCGTGCGGCGGCGTGAGGCGCGGCCCTGCCGTGCCTGGGCCGCCCGGCGGCGTGCCGCCGCCTGCCGCGACGACGGCATGAGCACCGCCGAGTACGCCGTGGGCACCATCGCCGCGGCCGCTCTCGGGACCGTGCTCTACCAGGTCCTCACGTCGGGGGCGGTGAGCGATGCCTTGCTGGGGCTGGTCGAGCAGGCGCTCGACGCGCAGCTGTGACCGGGGGTACGTCACGGCCGAGAGCGCGATCGTCGTGCCCGCCCTGGTCCTGCTGCTCGGGGCGATGCTGTGGGGGCTCGGCGCCGTCGCGGTCCGGCTGCAGTGCGGCGACGCCGCCCGCGCCGGGGCACGGGCCGCCGCGCGGGGGGAGACGGAGGCGGACGTGACGGCCGTGGCCGCCGCCGTCGCGCCCGGCGGTGCCCGGATCGACGTCCGGCGGGACGGGGAGCTGTACCGGGTCGTGGTGCGGGCGGAGACGCTCGGGCCCGGTGCGCTCGCCCTCGGCGTGACCGGTGAGGCGGTGGCCCATGCCGAACCGGGATGACCGGGGCGCGGCGGCCGACCGGGGCTCCGCGAGCGTCTGGGCGGTGACCTGCGCCGCGGCGCTGTGCCTTGTGTTCGCCGCCGTCCTCGCCCTGGGGCAGGTGACGGCCGCCCGGCAGCGGGCGGCCGCGGCCGCCGATCTCGCGGCGCTCGCCGCCGCCGACCTGGCCCTGGCGGGCGGGGAGGCGGCATGCGAGCTGGCCCGGCGTGTCGCTGGGGCGCAGGGCGCAGAGCTGGTGCGCTGCCACGTGGCGGGGGAGATCGCCGACCTCACCGCCGAGGCGGCGGCGGGGCCGTACCGTACGCGGGCGCGTGCCAGGGCCGGGCCGTCGGACGGGGCGGACATGCCCGCCCCGCGCCCGTGGGCCGGTTTGCCGGACAAGGCGTCGGCGTGGTCAGGCGGGAGTGTCGCCGGGGTGGCGGAGGAGTTCGGTCAGCAGCCGTACGGCGCCGGACTTGTGGAGCGGGTCGTTCCCGTTGCCGCACTTGGGGGACTGGATGCAGGACGGGCAGCCGGACTCGCACTCGCAGGCGGCGATCGCGTCACGGGTGGCGGTCAGCCATTCCCTGGCCGTGTGGAACGCCCGCTCGGCGAAGCCCGCCCCGCCCGGATGGCCGTCGTGGACGAAGACCGTCGGCAGCAGGGTGTCCGGGTGCAGGGCGGTCGAGACACCGCCGATGTCCCACCGGTCGCAGGTGGCGAACAGCGGCAGCATGCCGATCGCCGCGTGCTCCGCCGCGTGCAGGGCACCCGGCAGGATCGCCGGGGGGATCCGGGCGGCGTCCAGCTGGTCCTCGGTCATGGTCCACCAGACCGCGCGGGTGCGCAGCGTGCGGGGCGGCAGGTCGAGCCGCGTCTCCCCGAGGACCTCGCCGCTCAGCAGCCTGCGCCGCAGGTACGACACGACCTGGTGGGTGACCTCGACCGAGCCGTAGCACAGCCGGGCGTCGCCCCACGGGGTCTCGGTGTCGGTGGTCAGGACCGACAGGTCCGTCACCTCGCGGGCGGACGTGGTCCACGGGGGGTTGGCCTCCTCGACGAGGGCGACCGAGTCCGCGAGGTCCAGCTCCCTGACCACATAGCTGCGCCCCTGGTGCAGGTGGACGGCGCCGTCGTGCACCGTCCCGTGCGCGGCCGAGGCGTCCACCGTGCCGAGGAGCCTGCCGGTGTCCGCCTCGACCACCCGGACGGGGTCGCCGCCCCCGCCCCTGATGTCCACGAGGTCGGCGGGCCGCTCGCGGCGCGTCCAGTACCACTGGGTGCCACGGCGGCGGAGCAGGCCGCGTTCGGCCAGTTTGGGCGGCAGCTCGGCGGCCACCGGGTCGAACAGACCCGCACCCGCCGCGAAGTCGACATTCGACAGCGGCAGTTCGGCGGCGGCCGAGCACAGGTGCGGCGCGAGGACGTACGGGTTCGCGGGGTCGAGCACCGTCGATTCGACCGGTCGGCGGAACAGGGCGTCCGGGTGGTGCACCAGGTAGGTGTCCAGCGGGTCGTCCCTGGCCACCAGCACGGCCAGGGCGCCCTGACTGCGGCGTCCCGCCCGCCCCGCCTGCTGCCACAGGGACGCCCGGGTCCCGGGATAGCCCGCCAGCAGCACCGCGTCCAGCCCGGCGACGTCCACGCCCAGCTCCAGCGCGGTGGTCGCGGCCAGCCCCAGCAGCTCGCCGCTGTGCAGGGCCCGCTCCAGGGCGCGGCGCTCCTCCGGGAGATAGCCGCCCCGGTAGGCGGCGATCCGCCCGGCGAGCGACCGGCCGGTCTCGGCCAGTCGTTCCTGGGCGATCAGGGCCACCAGCTCCGCGCCGCGCCGGGACCGTACGAACGCCAGCGTCCGTACGCCGTGGGCGGTCAGGTCGGTGAGCAGCTCGGCCGTCTCGGCGGTGGCCGTGCGGCGGACGGGCGCGCCGCCCTCGCCGCGCGCCTCGGTCAGGGGCGGCTCCCACAGGGCGAAGACGAGTTCGCCGCGTGGCGATGTGTCATCGGTCACCTCGGCGACCGGCACGCCGGTGAGCCGTGTCGCCGACGCGCCCGGCTCGGCCGTGGTCGCGGAGGCCAGCAGGAAGACCGGTTCGGACCCGTAGTGGGCGCAGATCCGCCGCAGGCGGCGCAGGACCTGCGCCACGTGCGACCCGAAGACACCCCGGTAGACGTGGCACTCGTCGATCACCACATAGCGCAGGGCGCGGAAGAACGGGGCCCACCGCCGGTGGCCGGGGAGCAGCCCGCGGTGGAGCATGTCGGGGTTGGTGAGCAGCAGGTTCGCGTGGTCGCGGGCCCAGGCGCGGACCTCGGACGGCGTGTCGCCGTCGTACGCGACGGGCCGGACGGCCGTGCCCAGCGGGGCGGCGAGACCGCGTATCGCGCGCAGCTGGTCGGCGGCGAGCGCCTTCGTCGGCGCCAGGTACAGGGCGGTCGCGCCCCGCCGCGCGGGCGCGGCGTCCCCGTCGAGGAGGGCGCTGAGGACGGGGGCCTGGTAGCCGAGCGACTTGCCCGACGCCGTGCCGGTCGCGACGATCACCGACTCGCCGCGCACCGCGTGGCCGATCGCGCGGGCCTGGTGCGCCCACGGACGGCCGATTCCGGCGGCCCGTATGGCGGTGATCACCTCGTGACGTATTTCCTGCGGCCAATCGGCATGCGAACCCGCTCTGGCGGGCACGTGCTCGGCGTGGGTGAGGCGCGCAGCCCGGTCCTGCCGGGCGCCCAGGCGTTCCAGCACAGCCCGCGGTGACGGGTGCTCTCGGGCGTCGGCTTCATAGGACATCGGCTTCGAGTCTGTCACTGGTCCGACGGACAATGGCCGTAAGACGTCGTCCCGGACACCGGGTAAGTGGTTGAATGCCCTGGCGGCTGCCGATCCATGGGGGGCGACCGCTCGTTAGCAAGGTGCTGGAGGATCATCCGTGGACCTGTCCCTTTCGACCCGAACCGTAGGCGACCGAACGGTCGTCGAGGTAGGCGGCGAGATCGACGTATACACCGCGCCCAAGCTGCGCGAACAGCTGGTGGAGCTCGTCAACGACGGCAACCACCACCTGGTGGTGGACATGGAGCGGGTCGACTTCCTTGACTCCACCGGGCTGGGTGTCCTGGTCGGCGGTCTCAAGCGTGTCCGTGCCCAGGAGGGCTCACTGCGGCTGGTCTGCAATCAGGAGCGCATCCTGAAGATCTTCCGCATCACGGGTCTGACCAAGGTGTTCCCGATCCACGAGTCCGTGGACGAGGCCATCGCGGCCACCGACTAGCCGTCCGCCGCAGGAACATCACGTGAACCGCCCCGGGTACCGGTGCCGGGGCGGCGTGTCCGCACGATCAAGGGGGATGGCATGGCCACCGTCGAACTCCGATTCAGCGCGTCCCCTGAGCACGTGCGCACCGCCCGGCTCGTCGCCGCCGCCGTCGCACGCCGCGCCGGGGTCGAGGAGTCGGTGCTCGACGAGCTGCGGCTCGCCGTCGGTGAGGCGTGCAGCCGCGCCGTGGGCCTGCACGCCGTCCACGGCCTCACCACACCGGTCCGCGTGGAGCTGACCGAGGGGGAGAAGGCGTTCTCCATCGAGGTCGGTGACGACGCGCCCACCACCGTCCCCGCGCCGCGCGACCAGTCGGCCGCCGAGGTGGCGGAGGACACCGACGAGCTGGGGCTGGCCGTGATCAGCGGGCTCGTCGACGACGTCGAGGTGGTCTCCGACGCGCACGGCGGGCGCATCCGCATGAGCTGGCCCGTCGCCACCGCGTCCGTGGTCTGAGGCCCCGGCCGTCCGGCGCACGGCCACCCGCCCCGCACGGCGTGGCGGCGCTCCGCCAGGCTGTGCGCGTGACGACCTGCTGGCCCGGTTCGTCGCGCTCCGCCAGGCGCAGGTGCGCGGGCGGCGCGCCCCGCACAGACCCCTGCTGCTGCTCTGGCTGCTCGGCCGCTTCGAGGCCCACGGCAGCACGGCCGTCCGCCACGACGATGCCGAGGAGCCCGTCAGCCGCCTGATCAACGACTTCGGGCCGCCGGTGCGCAGCCCCGGCGCCGCGCGGCAGCGGGCGGCGATGCCCTTCGTCCACCTGGAACGCGACTCGTGGGACCTGCAGGACGTGCCCGACAGCGGCGAGCGGCTCCTCGCCGAACGCGGCACCCTCGTCGCCGCCTCCCGCATTCTCCTTGATCAGCACTCGTTTCATCAGGCGCCGCACCCCGGCTTTGGAGGGCCCGCTGTGCGAGGCGGCGGGGCTCGACCTCACCGTCGGCAGCTCACCGGCCGCACCCCCAGGCGGCGGCAGCGCAGGCCGGACTTCGCCGAGGAGGTGCTGCGCGCGTACGCCTACGCCTGCGCCGTCTGCGGCTTCGACGGCCGTCTCGGCCGCAACCCCGTCGGCCTGGAGGCCGCCCACATCCGCCGGCACAGCCAGGAAGGCCCGGACGAGCTGCCGAACGCCCTGGCGCCGTGCGCGCTGCACCACGCTCTTCTCGACCTCGGCGTGCTCGGCCCGACGGCCGACGGGCAGCGCCGCCGGGCGTGGCGTGGACGAGCTGCCGGGGATCGGGCCTCCGGCGGCGGCGCACATCGCGTGGCACGGCGCCCAGGTGTTCAAGGGCGCCGCCTGACGCCGCCTGACGCGGCGTGACATCCGCCACGTCAGGCGGTGGGCGTGGCGCGCGGCGCGGTGGGAAACGGGTCGTCACCGGCGCGTTCGGCCCGTTCACCGGCGTCGGGCACGCTGGTTCAAATGGCTGTGACACGCGGTGTCGCCACCGGCCGTCACTCGGACGAGGGAAGCACGGCGTGTAAGTTCCCGCCCTGGGACCCGTCCGACACAGACCGGGCCGGGGAGCGCCGCACGCCGGACGGGCTTCCGCCAGACGGGCCCCGGCGGCAGGAAAGGGACGAGGAACCGTGCACAAGAGGCTCGCGACAGCACTGACATGCTGCGCCGCGCTGGTCTTCACGCTGTCCGCCTGTGGCGGCGACGACAACCGGGAGGAACTGGACGCCTGGGCCAAGGACGTCTGCGGCGACATCAGGCCGCAGGTCGAGAAGATCCAGGAGGCCAGCGGCGCCATCGCCGCCGCGACCGAGGGCGACCGGTCGCCCGCCGAGGTGCAGGAGACGGACTCGGCCGCGTTCCAGGAGATCTCGGACGCGTACGCCGCGCTCGCCGACGCCGTGGACGGCGCGGGCGACCCGCCGGTGGACGACGGCGCCAGGCTCCGGGAGGACGCGGTGTCCGAGCTGCGCGACCTGTCCGGTTCGTACGGGGACCTCAAGGAGACGGTGGACGGTCTCGACACGTCCGAGCAGGCCGAGTTCTCCCAGGGGCTGCGCGACGTCGCCGGGCAGCTGGAGGAGCTGGGGCAGAGCGGTGACCAGGCGCTGCACGAGCTGCAGACCGGTGACCTCGGCGAGGCGATGGCCCGTCAAGAAGGCTGCCGCAGCACGCCCACGGGCGACGGTGCCGACGACGGCTCGGGCGACGACGCGGGTGACGCCGCGTCGGAGGAGGAGCCCGCCGGGGACGCCGCCGACGAGTGACCCGCGTCCCCGTCGCCACAATGGAGGCGTGAGTACCCCCGTCACCCCCGCCCTCCCCGTGCCTGGCCCCGCCGTCGCGCCGCTGCGCGACGCCCTGCTGGCCGCCCCGTTCACCCCGGACGGTCTGCTCGACCTGCTCGGCGCGCCCGCGTACGCCGCCCTCGCCCGCGGCGAGACCGTCCCCGCGCTGCGCGCCACCGAGGGCGACGCGGGGCCGGCCGCCACGCTCGTACGCCTCTTCCTGCTCCAGCGCCCGGTCCCCGAGGCCGCCGCGCGGGCCGCGCTCCCCCTCGCGGCGGCGCTGGCCGACGGCTGGCTGACGCGCGACGGCGGCGAGGTCAGGGCGACCGTGGACGTCCGCCCGTACGCGGGCGACGACGGGCAGGACTGGTGGATCGTCTCCGACGCGGGCTGCGCCGTGGGCCGCGCGGCGGGCGCCGGGGGCCGGGCGCGGGACGTGGTCCTCGGCGTCGGCGGCGCGTCGACGACGCTGGCGCAGCTGACCGTACGGGGGCCCGCGCGGCGGGTCCTCGACCTCGGCACCGGTTCCGGCGTCCAGGCGCTCCACGCCTCGGGCCACGCCGAGAGCGTCACCGCGACCGACGTGAACCCCCGCGCGCTGCGCATCGCCGCCCTCACCCTCACGCTCTCCGGCGCACGCCCCGCCGACCTGCGGCAAGGGTCGCTGTACGAGCCGGTCACCGGCGAGGACGGCTACGACCTGATCGTCTCGAACCCCCCGTTCGTCATCGCGCCCCCCGCGCCCGGCGCCGCGCTGACCTACCGGGAGGGCGGCCTCGGCGGCGACGAGCTGTGCCGCACGCTCGTCCGGCGCGCCGCCGACCACCTCGCGGACGGCGGCTGGTGCCAGCTCCTCGCGAACTGGCAGCACGTCGAGGGGGAGGACTGGCGCGAACGCGTCGCCGCCTGGGTGCCCGCGGGCTGCGACGCGTGGATCGTGCAGCGCGAGCAGCAGGACGTCACCGAGTACACCGAGCTGTGGCTGCGCGACGCCGGGGCGCACCAGGGGGACCGGGCCGCGTACGAGGCGGCGTACGGGGCGTGGCTCGACGAGTTCGCCGCGCGCCGCACGCGGGCGGTCGGATTCGGCTGGATCACGCTGCGCCGCAGCGGCACCGACCACCCCTCCCTCACCGTCGAGGACTGGCCGCACACCGTCGAACAGCCGCTCGGCGAGACGATCCGGGCACACTTCGGCCGCCAGGACTTCCTCCGCCGCGCCGACGACGCCGCGCTGCTGCGCACCCGTTACGAGTCGGCCCCCGGTGTCGTCCAGGAGCAGCTGGGCGAGCCCGGCGCGGAGGACCCGGAGCACGTCGTCCTGCGGCAGCGGCGCGGGATGCGGCGGGCCACGGCCATGGACACCGTCGGCGCCGGGTTCGCGGGCGGGTGCGACGGGACGCTGCCCGCCGGTGCGATCCTCGACGCGATCGCGCAGATTCTCGGCGAGCGCGGGGACACGCTCCGTGAGCAGGCGCCGCGGTGGCTGCGCCCCCTCGTCGAGCAGGGCTTTCTGCTGCCGCGCGGCTGACGGCGCGGGCCGCCGCCGGGCCGGGCGCGTACCCGGCGTCACGTACGCGTGACGGGACACGGACAAGCCACGGGGTGCGGCCGGGCGGCGGGAATGGCGGATCTCGGGTTACCGTTCGAGATGCGTTGCGGAGTTTTCCCTTGTGGCACGCAGCAGGGATGTACCGTCACACTCCGCATGTCCTTAAGCGCCCCCGAGGCTGGAGAGAAGAGCAGAAGTTGTCCCCGACCAGCGAAACCGCGAACGGCGGACGCCGACTTGTCATCGTCGAGTCGCCCGCCAAGGCGAAGACGATCAAGGGCTACCTCGGCCCCGGCTATGTGGTCGAGGCCAGCGTCGGGCACATCCGCGACCTGCCGAGCGGCGCCGCGGAGGTGCCGGCCAAGTACAAGAGCGAGCCGTGGGCCCGCCTCGGCGTCAACGTGGACGACGACTTCGAACCGCTCTACGTCGTCAACAGCGACAAGCGCGACCAGGTCAGGAAGCTGAAGGAGCTGCTCGCCGACTCCGACGAGCTCTACCTCGCGACGGACGAGGACCGCGAGGGCGAGGCGATCGCCTGGCACCTCAAGGAGGTCCTGAAGCCCAAGGTCCCGGTCCGCCGGATGGTCTTCCACGAGATCACCCGTGACGCGATCCGCCAGGCCGTCGCCAACCCCCGCGAGCTGAACCAGCTCCTCGTCGACGCCCAGGAGACCCGCCGCATCCTCGACCGCCTCTACGGCTACGAGGTCTCGCCGGTCCTGTGGAAGAAGGTCATGCCGCGGCTGTCCGCCGGCCGCGTGCAGTCCGTCGCGACGCGTCTGGTGGTCGAGCGGGAGCGGGAGCGCATCGCGTTCCGCTCGGCGGAGTACTGGGATCTCACCGGGACGTTCGCGACGGTCCCCGGCGACGGTACGTTCGAGGCGCGCCTCAGCGCGGTCGCCGGACGGCGTGTCGCGCAGGGCCGCGACTTCGGCCCCGACGGGCGGCTGCGCAACCCGGGCCAGGTCGAGGCGCTCAGCGAGGAGAACGCGCGCGCCCTCGCCGTCGCGCTCGCCGACACGTCGTTCGCCGTCCGCTCGGTCGAGGCCAAGCCGTACCGCCGCTCCCCGTACGCGCCCTTCCGTACCACGACGCTCCAGCAGGAGGGCTCGCGGAAGCTCGGCATGGGCGCGAAGGCGACCATGCAGGTCGCGCAGCGGCTGTACGAGAACGGCTTCATCACCTACATGCGGACCGACTCGACGACGCTGTCCGACACCGCCGTCAACGCCGCCCGCGCCCAGGTCGAGCAGCTGTACGGCGCCGACTACCTGCCGGACCGCCCGCGCGTCTACGCCAGCAAGGTCAAGAACGCGCAGGAGGCCCACGAGGCGATCCGCCCCTCCGGCGACCGCTTCCGCACCCCCGCCGAGACAGGCCTGACGGGCGATCAGTACCGGCTGTACGAGCTGATCTGGAAGCGCACCGTCGCCTCGCAGATGAAGGACGCGGTCGGCCAGTCGGTCGCCGTGCGCGTGGCGGGGACCAGCGCGGACGGGCGTGACTGCGAGTTCAGCGCGACGGGCAAGGTCATCACGTTCCACGGCTTCCTGAAGGCGTACGTCGAGAGCGTCGACGACCCGGGCGCCGACTCCGACGACCGCGAACGCCGCCTCCCGCAGGTCACCGAGGGCGACGCGCTCACCGCCCGCGGCATCGAGGCGGACGGCCACGCCACCAAGCCCCCGGCCCGCTACACGGAGGCGACGCTCGTCAAGGAGCTGGAGGAACGGGAGATCGGCCGCCCTTCCACCTACGCGACGATCCTCGGCACCATCCTGGACCGGCACTACGTCTTCAAGAAGGGGACGGCGCTCGTCCCCTCGTTCCTCTCCTTCGCCGTCGTCAACCTGCTGGAGCGGCACTTCGGCCGCCTCGTGGACTACGACTTCACGGCGCGGATGGAGGACGACCTCGACCGCATCGCCACCGGCGACGCCGAGGCCGTGCCGTGGCTGCGCCGCTTCTACTTCGGTGAGGGCGAGGGCCCCGGCGTGGGCGTCGCGGCCGACGCGGGGAACGGCGACGGCGACCACCTCGGTGGGCTCAAGGAGCTGGTCGAGGACCTCGGTGCGATCGACGCGCGGGAGATCTCGTCGTTCCCGGTCGGCGACGGCATCGTGCTGCGCGTCGGGCGGTACGGGCCGTACGTCGAGGCGCCGCCGGAGGACCCGGCGAGCGGCGAGCCGGGCAAGCGTGCGGACGTCCCCGAGGACCTGCCGCCGGACGAGCTGAGCGTCGATCTCGCCAAGGAGCTGCTGGCGCGGCCGAGCGGCGACTTCGAGCTGGGCACCGACCCGGACACCGGTCACCCGATCGTGGCACGCGACGGGCGGTACGGTCCTTACGTCACGGAGGTCCTGCCCGAGGGCACGCCCAAGACGGGCAAGAACGCCGTGAAGCCGCGCACCGCCTCGCTGTTCAAGTCGATGGCGCTGGACACGGTGACCCTCGACGACGCGCTGCGGCTGCTGGCGCTGCCGCGCGTGGTCGGCGTGGACCCCGAGTCGGGGCAGGAGATCACGGCGCAGAACGGGCGGTACGGGCCGTACCTCAAGAAGGGCACGGACTCGCGGTCCCTCCAGAGCGAGGAGCAGCTCTTCTCCATCACGCTGGCGGAGGCGCAGGCCGTCTACGCGCAGCCGAAGCAGCGCGGGCGGGCCGCCGCGAAGCCGCCGTTGAAGGAATTGGGCACGGACCCGGTCACGGAGCGGCCGGTCGTGGTCAAGGACGGCCGTTTCGGACCGTACGTGACCGATGGAGAGACGAACGCGACGCTGCGCCGCGACGACGACCCGGAGACCATCACACCGGAGCGCGGGTACGAACTGCTCGCCGAGAAGCGCGCCAAGGGCCCGGTGAAGAAGACCGCGGCCAAGAAGGCACCGGCCAAGAAGACGGCCGCCGCCAAGAAGACCACGGCCAAGAAGACCGCGGCCAAGAAGGCGCCCGCGAAGAAGGCGGCGGCCAAGCAGGCCGCGCCGGACGCCGGTTCCGCCTGACGCGCCGCCGGCGGCCCGGCCGCGCTGCCGCCCGGGCCGTCGGTCCGACCGGCGCGTCCGGGCGCATGTTCGGGCGGGTGGGACCGTTGTCCGTGCCGAACGTTACGCTGGCCGAATGACGCGAGCAGAGCAACCAGAGGTTGACCCCACCTGGCGCGCCACGGACGAGGCACTCGCCGCGGATTCCCGTGAACGCGCGCGCCGGACGCTCCTGCAGGTCCCGGCGCTGCGGCGGCTGTGGGAGGCGCAGTTCACCGGCGGTATCGGCGACGCCCTGTCGGTGCTGGTGCTCCTCCTGCTCACCGTGCAGGCGGCGTTGTACCTGCCGGAGGATGGCGGAGATCCGCTGTTCGGCGGCGAGTACCGGGGCGTCGCCCTCGCCGTGACCCTGACGCTGGCCGTCCGCCTGGCGGCCACGCTGCTGTCCGGCGTCCTGCTCCTCGGCCCGCTGGCCAGACTCCTCGCGCCCGCCGGGCCGCTCGACCGCCGCTGGACCATGATCGGCGCGGACGGCGTACGGGCCGCGCTGCTGATCGTGGCCCCCCTGTGGATCGACTGGACCCCCACCAGCGCGTACGTCTACCTGCTGGTCACCGTCTTCCTGACCGGCGTGGCCGAACGGGTGTGGACCGCCGCGCGCGACAGCGTCGCCCCGGCGCTCCTGCCGCCCCCGCCGCCCGAGGGCGCCGCCGTCCGCCCGCTGCCCGACCATCACGAGGCGCTGCGCCGCCTGTGGTTGCGCGGCGGCTTCCTGGCGCTGCCGTTCGCGGCGCTGGCCCTCGTCGGCGCCGCGCTGGTCAGCAACCTGCTGGCGACCGGACTCGACTGGTTCGGCACGCACCAGGCCGCGCTGGCCTCGTACGTCGCCGCCGGGTTCTTCGCCGCGGGGATCTCCGTCCTCTACGGCCTGCGGCTGCCGGGCACGGCGCCGCGCGGTCCCGTCTCCCCCCTCGAAGGCCTGCGCCGCCCCGCCGCCGGGACCGCCCCGGACAAGGGCCGTACGGGCGCGATCGGCGTCCTGGTGCTCGGCTGCGCCGCCGTCGCCGGGGCGGTCGCCGCGGCCGTCGGCGTCGGTGTCCTGCGCGTCGCCGACCTGGGCGGCGGGCCGGTCGCGTTCGGCCTGCTGGTCCTCGGGCTCACCGGGGGCGTCGCCGCCGGGGTGCGGCTCGCGCCGCTGACGCTGCCGACGCTGTCGCGGCGGCGGCTGTTCGCCCTCGCGCTGGCCCTGACCGGCCTCGGCGTCTTCGGCGTCGGCCTGATCTCCGACCCGGCCACCATCCTGTTCACCGCCGCCGCGACCGGCCTCGCCGCCGGTGTCGCCGCGAACACGGGCCATGTCCTGCTCGACCAGGAGACCGAGGACTTCCGCAGGCCCCGGCTCACGCAGCACCTGCACGCCGTCGTCCGTGTGGTCGTCGCGCTGTGCGCCGTCCTCGCGCCGCTGGCCGCCGCGCTGATCGGCCCGCACCGGGTCGAGCGCGGCCGCTTCACGCTGGAGCACGGCGGCGCCGCGTTCACGCTGATGATCGTCGGCGTGCTGCTGCTGCCCGTCGCCGCCGTCGTGCTCGGCCGCGCCGACGACCGGCGCGGCCGGTCGCTGCGCCGCGACCTGGCCGAGGCCGTCCGCACGCCCGCCGGGGGCGCCGACCCGGTCGGCGCGCCCGCGCCCACCGGCTTCTTCATCGCCGTCGAGGGCGGCGACGGCGCGGGCAAGTCCACCCAGACCGAGGCGCTGGCCGACTGGATCCGCGCCAAGGGCCACGAGGTCGTCGTCACCCGCGAGCCGGGCGCCACGCCGATCGGGCAGCGGCTGCGGACGATCCTGCTCGACGTCTCGTCCGGCGGCCTGTCGCACCGGGCCGAGGCCCTGCTGTACGCCGCCGACCGCGCGGAGCACGTCGACTCCGTCATCCGCCCCGCCCTGGAGCGCGGCGCCGTCGTCATCAGCGACCGCTACGTCGACTCGTCCGTCGCCTACCAGGGCGCGGGCCGCGACCTGTCGCCGACCGAGGTCGCCCGCATCTCCCGCTGGGCGACCGGCGGTCTGGTGCCGCACCTGACGGTGCTGCTGGACGTGTCGCCCGAGACGGCGCGCGAGCGGTTCACCGAGGCGCCGGACCGCCTTGAGTCGGAGTCGGCCGAGTTCCACCAGCGGGTGCGCGCCGGGTTCCTGGCGCTGGCGGCGTCCGACCCGGCCCGTTACCTCGTCGTGGACGCCGGGCAGGACCCCGAGTCCGTCACGACCGCCGCGCGGCACCGTCTCGACCAGGTGCTGCCGCTGTCCGAGGCGGAGGTCAGGGCGCGCGAGGAGGCACGCCGCCGCGCCGAGGAGGAGGCGCGCCGCCGTGCCGAGGAGGAGCGGCAGCGTGCGGAGGAGGAGGCGCGCAGGGAGCGCGAGCGCCAGGAGGAACTGGCCCGCCTGCGCGCCGCCGAGGAGGAGCGGCTCCGCCGCGAGGCGGAGGAACGCCGGCTGGCCGAGGAGGCGCGCCTCGCCGAGGAGGCCAGGCTCCGTGCCGAGGAGGCGCGTCGGCGGGCCGAGGAAGAGCGCCGCCGCGCCGAGGCGGAGGAGCGGCTGCGCCGCGAGGAGGAGGAACGGCGCCGCCGCGAGGCCGAGGAGGAGGCCCGGCTGCGCGCGCAGGCCGAGGAGCGGCGCCGCGAGAAGCAGCGGAAGGCGGAGGAGGCGCTGCTGCGCGCCGAGCAGGCCCGCCTGGCGGCGGCGGACGACGCGGAGACGCAGCAGATCCCGCGTTCGGCAGACGAGACGCAGCAGATCCCGCGCTCGACCGCCGAGACCCAGCAGATCCCGCGTCCTGTCGAGCCGGGTGGCCAGGACAGCGACGAGACGGCGGTCATCCCGCGTGCGGACGGCGCGGGTGACACCAGGCCGCTGCCGCGCGTGGACGAGGACGGTGCGGCGGGGGCGCGCCGCCGCCCGCAGTGGGCGGAGGAGACACCGCTGGACGACGTGCCGACGCTGGCCGACGAACTCCTCGGCCCCCGTGGGAGTTACGACGACGAGCCGGACGACGAGGACGGCAAGGGCGGTCGCGGGCGGCGCTGAGCCACCGCGACGGCGAGGCCAGGCGGCCGGGACGGGGACACCCCCGCCCCGGCCGCCGCCGTTCCGGCACGGGCCACTCCGACCGGCGCGACGACGCGACGGCCTCGGACTTGCCGCAGGTCCTCCTCCAGCCCGGTGCCCGTCATCCCAGGACCGGCACGGCGCCGGTTCCTCGCGCCGGCCAAACCGCGGGCGGACGAACCACTGACCGAGGAGAAACCCGCGATGCCCGCTTCCGGCGTCACCGGCCCACGGCAACGGTCGTCACGCACCGGGCCGTTGAGCGACCGCCGTCCGAGCGGCGGGCGGGTCGCAGGTCAGGGCAGGGTCGAGCGCGGTCGCGGCGTGAACCGCGAGCGCCGGGAGCGCGAGACCGCGCGCCCGGCGACAGGACTCGGTGCCTCCTGCCGCTCCGACCTCGCGGGGTGCGTTCTGTTCCGCTGCCGGATCGCGGCCAGTCGCCGGGGCGGCGGGCCCGTCGGCGCCGCTGCGGTGGCCTGGGCGGCGGACGCCTTGGCCATCGGGGCTCGGGCCGGTGACGGAGGCCGTTCCGGCGACTGTGCCCGTCCTCCGGTCCGCCGTGACGCGCGCGGTCAGCGCCGCGGCGCGGGGCGGCACCTCGTCCGGCGTGGCGGAGCGGATCCGTGTCCGGACGCCCACGACGGTTCTGTCCGGACGCCGGACGCGTGGCTCCGGGCGGTTTTCCTCCCGTCCGGGCGCGGTCCCCTCAACTGTGTCCTCCAGGACGACGACCGTCACCGGCCGTTCGCCGCTCACACCCCGCCGAACGGGGCGCCGGCTCCTCGCCGGGGACGGCCCGCCGGGCGCGTACCCCTTCGAACGCGAAGGCGGAAAGCGGCGGACCACCGGGCCACGTCCCCGGGCCGGACGGGCGTTGTCAGTCCGGTGCCGCAGAATGGGCTCCGACGGACGGCATCCGCCGCCCGCCGGGACGGAGTGAACGATGACGGTCTGGGACGACCTGGTCGGCCAGGACCGGGTGACGGCACAGCTGGGCGCCGCCGCCCGGGATGCCGACGCCTATGTCACCGCGGCCGGGCGCGGCGAGGAGCCGGAGCTGTCCGGTTCGGCGATGACGCACGCGTGGCTGTTCACCGGCCCGCCCGGGTCGGGCCGCGCCGAGGCGGCGCGGGCGTTCGCCGCCGCGCTCCAGTGCGTCAGTCCGGACCGCGCCCTCGGCGGGCAGCCGGGCTGCGGTTTCTGCGACGGCTGCCACACGGCGCTCATCGGGACGCACGCCGATGTCGAGGTCATCCGCACCGACCTGCTCACCATCGGCGTCAAGGAGACGCGCGACCTCGTCCGCCGCGCCCAGCTGTCCCCGGCGGGCGGCCGGTGGCAGGTCATCGTCCTCGAAGACGCGGACCGCCTCACCGAAGGTGCGGGCAACGTGCTGCTGAAGGCCGTCGAGGAGCCCGCGCCCCGCACGGTCTGGCTGCTGTGCGCGCCCTCCATCGAGGATGTGCTGCCGACCATCCGCTCGCGCTGCCGCCAGCTGTCGCTGCGCACCCCGCCCGTCGCCGCTGTCGCCGACGCGCTCATACGGCGCGACGGCATCGAGCCGGACGTGGCCCGCGCCGCCGCCCAGGCCACCCAGGGGCACCTGGCGCGCGCCCGGCGGCTCGCCACGGACGAGCGGGCGCGTACGCGGCGGCTCGCCGTGCTGCGGCTCCCCGAGCGCCTCACCGACGTCGGCGGCTGCCTGCGCGCGGCGCAGGAACTCGTGGACACCGCTGCCGAGGACGCCAAGCAGCTCGCCGAGGAACTGGACGAGAAGGAGACCGAGGAGCTGCGCGCCGCCCTCGGCGCCACCGACGGCAAGCGCATGCCCCGGGGCACGGCGGGCGTCATGAAGGACCTGGAGGAGCGGCAGAAGCGCCGCGCCACCCGCGCCCAGCGCGACGCCCTCGACCTCGCCCTCACGGACCTCTCGGCGTTCTACCGGGACGTGCTGGCCCGCCAGTTGGGCTCGACGGCCGGGCTCGCGGGCGGGGAGAGCGCCGCGGCCGTCGAGCGGGTCGCGGCCGCCGGCGGGCCCGCGCGGACCCTGCGCCGCATGGAGGCGATCCTGGACTGCCGCCGCGCGCTGGACCGCAACGTCGCGCCGCTCCTCGCCGTGGAGGCGATGACCATGGCGCTGCGCTGAGACGCGCCCCGCGCGGCGGGCGGTATGTGCCGGGCAGGGCGTACGGGCTACGCTCCACGTCGAGGCACACACGCAGCTATACGGGGGAAACATGCGCAAAACCCGTCAGGCCCTGACCGCGCTGGCCGCCGCCACGGCGCTCCTCGCGGCGGGCTGTTCGTCGGACGACCGCCCGGACGAGCGCGCCCCGGAGCGCACCCCGGCGGGCGGCGGCGAGTCGACGGACGGGGCGGCGGCGGACGCGCCACCCCTGGAACCGCTGCCCGAGGCGATCCCCGACGACCTCAGGCCGTACTACGACCAGGAGCTGTCCTGGAGCCCCTGCGGCGGTTCCGGCTTCGAGTGCGCCACGGTGACCGTCCCGCTCGACTACGACGCCGCCGGCGCGGGGCAGGACATCGAGCTGCGCGTGACCCGGCTGGAGACGTCCGAGCAGGACGGGCGGATCGGCACGCTGCTGATGAACCCGGGCGGCCCCGGCGCGTCCGCCGTCGACTTCGTGCAGAGCTGGGGGGACGCCGCGTTCCCGTCCGAGACGCTGGACCGCTACGACCTCGCCGCCATCGACCCGCGCGGCACGGGCGGCAGCGAGCCCGTCGAGTGCCTGACCGGCGAGGCGATGGACGACTACACCCTGGTCGACCGCACGCCCGACTCGGACGAGGAGGGGGACGCGCTGGTCGCGGCCATGGAGGAGTTCACCGCGGCGTGCGCCGAGAACTCGGGCGACCTCCTGGAGCACATCTCCACCATCGAGACCGCCCGCGACATGGACATCGTGCGCGCCGCGTTCGGCGACGAGCAGCTGCACTACCTCGGCTTCTCGTACGGCACCAAGCTCGGCGCCGTCTACGCCGGCCTTTTCCCGCAGCGCGCGGGGCACCTTGTGCTCGACGCCGCGGTGGACCCGCGCCTGCCCACCCTCGACACCGACCGGGAGCAGGCGGGCGGTTTCGAGACGGCGTTCCGCTCGTTCGCCGAGGACTGCCTGACGTACGACGACTGCCCGCTCGGCGACAGCGGCGTGGACGGGGCGTCCGAGGCCATGCTCGACTTCTTCGCCCAGGTGGACGCCGAGCCGCTGCCGAGCGGCGACCCGGAGCGCCCGCTCACCGAGTCGCTCGCCACGACCGGCGTCTCCAGCGCGCTCTACGCCGTCTTCATGTGGGGCGACCTGCGCAACTCCCTCGCCCAGGCCATCGAGGACGGCGACGGCTCCGGCCTCCTCGCCCTCGCCGACAGCTACAACGAGCGCGGCCCGGACGGCTCGTACGACACCAGCTCGTACGCCTTCCCCGCCATCAGCTGCCTCGACAGCCCGGCGGGCAACGAGACGCAGGACGACGTCCGCGCCTCCCTCACCTCCTACGAGGAGGCGTCCCCGACCTTCGGCCGCGACTTCGCGTGGGCCACGCTGGTGTGCGGCGCCTGGCCGGTGGAGCCGTCGGGGCACCCGGTCAGCATCGCGGCCTCCGGGGCCGCCGACATCCTGGTCGTCGGCACCCTGCGCGACCCCGCCACCCCGTACGAATGGGCCGAGGGCCTGGCCGAGCAGCTGGAGTCCGCGACGCTCCTGACGTACGACGGCGACGGCCACGGCGCGTACGGCGGCAACAGCACCTGCGTGGACGACGCGGTCAACGCGTACCTGGTGGAAGGAACCGTTCCGGAGGAGGGCACGACCTGTTCCTGACCCTGGAATGATGGGTTCATGCCGTGCATCCGCTACCGCACCGCCATATCGGTGCGCACCGAGGGTGACCTCTCTCCCCGCGAAGTCACCGACCAGGAGCTGGACACGCACCTGGCCACCTGCGAGGACTGCCGCCGCTGGTCGAAGCGCGTCCGCACCCTGCGCGAGGCGACGGACGACCTGCTCCGCCGCCGCCGTTCAGGTGCACCCCCCGAACCTGTGTAGACTAACCAGCGCTGCACCCCCACGCGGGCGACCAGCGCCCGCCGCCTTAGCTCAGTCGGCCAGAGCGACGCACTCGTAATGCGTAGGTCAAGGGTTCGATTCCCTTAGGCGGCTCCGAGAAGCCCCAGGCTACACAGTCGGTGACCTGGGGCTTTCTGCTGCTCCGGGAATGCCGGACCGCGCGGCCGGGGTGCCGTGAGATCGCTTGCGTGAGCGGAGGGGGCTACCGGACTCGGCTTCTGCGACTGGCCACCGTCGGGTCGTAACTCGTCCTGCCTGTGCTGGTATCGAGATGGGTATCCAGAGGGGGCCGCCGGAATGTCGTTGTCGCCGGAACGTCGGGCGAGCTAGTTCGTCCACTGGCCGGCTCCCGCGCGACGCCTCGGCCACCGCCCGACGGCTCATAGGGTGAACTGCTCGGCACTTACCTGAACTGGACCAAGGCGGGCCGCGATACCTGGCTCTCGTTTTGAGGAGGAGAGGTGTGAGATTCGCATCCTCGTTCCGCGCCTCTTTCGCACAGTTCGCCCCGCACGTCGCCAGGAATCTCCGCCGAAAGCGTGGGCGTAGGGGGTTGTGCTCCGGCGGTTCGGAGGGCTGGTCGGTCGCCACTGGTGGGGGCTAGGACGCCGTCAACGATGCCTCAAGGCCCCGAGAACCGCGCCCCGTCGGCTCGCTGTCGGCCGCTGGCAGGGGAGGCGGGATGCGCCCGCTGTGCGGTTGCGTGACGCTACGCTCGATGCGCTGTCGCGCTGCGACGGCCCACGCTCGTCAGGAGCCAACCGGCCAGCGCAAGCCGAAGTGGCCGCAGAATGACACGCGCACCGCACCTGGCCGTGCAGTGCTTGTGGACAACCTCAAGGGCTGGTCCGAGCGAACTAACATGGGCCACCTTGCTGACCGCGTTCGCGGTGAGCTGGGCTGCCCCTGCGCTGACCCGGTGGACTCGTCCATATCCTGCTGGGATGTTCGCAGGGATGGACTCGATAGCATGTTCGAGTTCGGCCTGCCACGAGCACTGCCGAGCGCGGCGGGTGGTGCGCACGTATGGAGGATGAATGGGCAAGCTGCAGGTTGCCGAGATCTGCGCGGGGGCCGGCGGGCAGGCTCTGGGGTTGGAGCGCGCTGGGTTCAAGCACGTGATCGCTGTTGAGCTCGACCCGAACGCTGTAGCCACCCTGAAGAGGAACATGCCGACCTGCGATGTCCGTCAAGGCGATGTGGCTGACCCCGAGGTCTGGAACCCGGAGGATTTCCGTGGCGAGCGGACCCTGGACCTGATCGCAGGCGGCGTTCCGTGCCCTCCCTTTACCATCGCGGGCAAGCAGCTCGGCGCAACCGACGAGCGCGACCTGTTCGCTTGGGCGGTGCGGCTGGCAGTACGGGTGAAGCCGAAAGCTCTTCTGCTGGAGAATGTCCGAGGGCTCAGCTCCAACCGCTTTGCCGCCTACCGTCAGAACGTCCTGGACACGTTGCAAGACGCCGGTTACGTGGCGCAGTGGGAACTTTTCCATGCTGCGGACTTCGGGGTGCCCCAATTGCGTCCAAGGTTTGTCCTCGTCGCCGTTCAACGTGAATATGCTCGCTATTTCACTTGGCCCGAACCCTCGCCGGACAAGCGCACCACAGTCGGTGAGACCCTTTATGACCTGATGGCCGCTAGAGGGTGGAAGGGTGCGGAAGCGTGGGCTGAGGGCGCGGATGACATCGCCCCGACTATCGTCGGCGGCTCCAAGAAGCATGGAGGGGCTGACCTGGGGCCTACCCGCGCCAAGGCGGCCTGGGCGAAACTCGGGGTCGATGCGCACGGTGTGGCGAACGAGGCGCCCGATGAGCACTGGGTGCCTGACGCGGGGAAACCGGGACCAAAACTCACGGTTGAGATGGTTGCCCGCATTCAGGGGTGGAAACCGGAAGATGAGTGGATTTTTGAGGGAAAGAAGACCAGTCGGTACCGCCAAGTCGGTAATGCTTTCCCGCCTCCTGTGGCGGAGGCGATCGGAGGCGCTATCGCCCGCGCGCTGAAGAGGGAGGGCGCGCCGGTGGATCTAGTTGAGGACACGGAAACAATCCATGATCCCGTGTATAAGCTGCTCCGAGCTGAAGCTGAAAAGCAAAGATTCATCGGTATCACCCAAATCATTGGGCGTTTGGAGAAGTCGGGGAAGCGCCTTACCGAGCCCGAAGTCGAGCGGCACATCGCCCACTTGGAAAGGGACTTCGAGATCCGCAGACAGAAGCGATCCGGCGGGACCTATGCCTACAGCCTCGGTGAGTTCAAGGCCTTCGTCGGCCAAGAGGACCACCAGAGGCACGAATTGTTCTCGCTGAACCAGGCGAAGATCAGCTGAATCGATGGCAGAGACGAGAATTGAGTGGCGGCTGACCTGCATCGCATCTCGGCAACGGCTTGACGCCCCCGCCGCGTAGCCCGCTCCCTGGACGAGGGAGTGAAGGAGCGGCCCCAACGCTGCGGCACGGTTTGGTTGGCCCAGCATCCTGTGCCGGTTCGCGGCGGAGAAGGCCCGCGAACCCTCGGGCGGGCCTCTTGGCTCACGGGCGGGCTACTGCGCTTCCCGCACGCTCATACCTCAGGCAGTTTTGGTACCGCTGCTTCGGCGTCTCCGGCCTCGGCCAGGACCCAGCCCCGCCCGTCCAGCTCTACGGTCGGCTTCCCCTCATGCTCCGGTCCTGCGGGGACTAGGCGGGCACTCACCGATTCGCCAGGCCCCGGCACCGGCAGCCCGAGGACTTCGGCGATGCGCCCGTGACGGGAGTAGTGCCCCAGGACCACTATCCCGTGAGGCTGGAGCCTGGAGCGCGATCCGCCGTTGTAGCGGACGCGCTTCATGTAGTCCTCCTGCATAGCTACCGTAGCGACGACGTTGCGGCTGATCCGGCGCCCTTGGGCCCGGAGGAAGAGTTCGTCCACACGGCGCTGGCCGCTCGTCTGCGAGAAGATGGCCTCGATGTCTGCCCCGGAGAGACGCAGCAGCATGTTTTCCTGGAGGGGTGCGTCGCGGAACAGCCATCGGATCGAACTGCGGCCGACCGCGTTAAGGGTCTTTTTGGCGTCCCGGTTGCCGCCGTTGTTGAGCCGTTCCGGTAGTGCCCGTACGAGGCCCGCCGACCACTGGGACTGCTCATCGCTGGCCCAGACAACGAGAAGTATGTGCCCATGGGCTTCGGGCGGAATCATCCACCCGCCGAGCATCTGGGAGTACTTGCAGTCGACGTCTGCCCCGGCGATGGAGTAGTCCATGCTGGTGCCGTCCTCAAAACCAAACTCTCGCTGGGCATTGATTTCGATGAGTGTTCCCAGATGAGCCTTCTCAGTCTTGAAGAGCTGGTCCCAGCGGAAACGGCCAGTGTGCTGGCCGTCGAGCAGCATGTCCATGCTGCGGCGGATCGCCCTGGCGAACCGGGTACCGTCCGGATCCATACGGAGAATGGTCTCGGCCACCGCTTCCAAAGCAGGGTCGTCACCTTCGCTGACCGGCCACAGGGGTGCCTGGCCGCTTATCGTTTCGCCGTCCACGACGGGACTCTATCCGGAGAGGGTGTGCTGGGTAAGCCAGCGGTGGGAGGCAGTCGGCAGGCTGCTAGGAGCGGGGAAGCCGTACTCCCTCTCGGTCTCCTGGTCGGGGTCGGATTCGACGCAGGGAGGCGACTTCTTGCTTCCGACGAAGAAGGCGGGCAGGACGCAGATGCGCCACCCAACGGCTTCCTGAAGGCACGCACTGACAGGCGGTGATGGTGGACGCGGCTCGTACACGGCCGCTATGGCCGCCGCCCGCTGAGATGCTCAAGAAGAGCCTGCACGTCAGCTGAGTTCATCCCTGCCGCCATCGGCGCCTCGTCCTCCGGGTCGGCGAGCTGCCGCACCTCGGGATCGTCGAGGATGCTGCCCATGAACTCCAACTTCTCGGCAAGGCGCAGGGAGACGACGTCGTCGACGCTGCCTGCCGCAGTAAGGACGGTGATGCGCGTCTCCGTCTCTTGCGCGAGGCCAAGGCGGTGGATGCGGTCCAGGCTCTGGAGGAACCGGCCCGCTTGGAAGTCGCGGTCGACGTACACGGCGTCGTGGCAGACCTGGTGGAGACTTATCCCCTCGCCGAGGGTCGCCGGGTTGGAGATCAGGACGCCGCATTCCGGGTCCCCCCGGAATCGGCGCAGTTCCTCCTCACGGTCAAGAGTCCCTCCGTGCACCGCTGCTGGCTGGAATGGCGCGAGCAGCGTCTGCAGTGACGTGATGCTTCGGACGAAGCTCGTCCACACCAGTGTCTTCCGGCCGACTGCCGCATTGGCAGAGACGATGGACAGCGTCTCTTGGTACTTCGGCGGCAGTTCGTAGTCGGGGAGCCTGCGCAGAAGGGCCGCCAGCGAGTCCCCTTCCGGTACTTCCAAGGGCGGGACGCGAAAGTGCAGCGGTTCAAACCGGGTGGAACCACCGACGAGGAGTGCGGGGCTGGTTGCGGCCATCAGCAGGCGCAGGACCGCTTTGCCGAGCGCTTCGAAGTCACTCCGGTCGGCTGCTGCGCGAGGAGAGGACTTGCCCACCAGGGCGTCGTAGATCTCGCGGTGCAAGGGGGGCATGGTAAGCGAGTGGACACGCAGATTGACTGGAGGAAGTCCCAGCTCTGCCTTGGTCGTCCGTGTGTAGAGGGGACGCAGCACTTGGCTGGCATGAGCCAGGTCTCCGCCGTCCACTGCCTGAGTGACTACGCGGCGCCCGTGGCCGGGCCAGACGAACGAAAGCAGGTTCTCCAAGTCTTTCGCCCCGTTGGGAGCCGGCGTGCCGCTGAGAATCAGGCGTACTCGGCTGAGCGGCCCCAGCGCCATGCAGGCCGCGCCGTAAACCCCCGCTCCTCCGAGTTTCATGCGGTGGGCTTCGTCCAGGATGAGCATGGCCGGGGCAGCCTTCAGCCACTGCGACAGGCTGGCTAGGGCACGGTCCAACCGCTCGTAGTTGACCAGGAGGATATCTGCAGCGGGGGGCGCGGACTTGCCGAGCACCTCAACGTTCAGGGGCGTGGAGAAGCACTCCCGCGACTCCGACTGCCAAGCCTCGTAAGCCGATTTCGGGCTGACCACCAGGATGCGGTCTACCTGGCGCTGCTGGCGCAAGGCCGAAAAGACCGCCAGAGAGACGCGGGTCTTGCCGGCGCCGGGCACACTGAAGTTGGCGCCATGGCCGACCGAGAGCAGTCGGGCGATATCCCGACGCTGGAACGGAGTGAGAGGCCCCTTCCACGCATCGCCGAGCAGAGCTGGGATGTCTTCCGGAGCGGTGCTCTCCTCACCCGGCGTTCCCTTCAGCAGCCGGTCCGCTGTCTCCGCGGCGTCGAGCATCTCACCGACGAGAACGCGGAAGTCCTCCTCCCAGACCACGCTTTTGGGCTGCGGCCACTCAGCTAGAGAGCTGATGCTTGCTACAAAGCTGTCTATGGGCACAGCGGCAGACAGGCGGTCGGTCATTCGGCCATCGGGGAAGTTGGCGATCATCTGCCCCAAAGCACCACGGCACTCTGGAACAGTCCGCAAAGCCGCTTGGGTGCGTGTGGTGTCGAAGCCGATCACCAGACTGGCCTGGTCAACCACTCAAGTGCGCCTTCCCCGTGGCATTCAGGAGCCACGCCAGGCCGTCGCCGGGCTCGCCGACTGTCTTCTGCGCGACGACCGCGAGCCTCTCCAGCTTCTTTCTGAGCTCGACGACGGCATCGTCGAAAGCTTCCTCGTCAAGGCTTCGCTGGGCCCGGGAAAGGACGAGGTCTGTGACGCACTGCTCGATGCTGCGGTTCGCATCGGCGAGGCGGGCGGGTGCGGCCTGCTTCCGCTTGGCGATACGGGCGTCGCGGCCGGCGTCGGTGATTGCTTCGTCCATCGCGCGGCGCAGGCGGTTGAACTGTTCTTGCGCGGCGGCGATCGCCTCCGCCGACGCCGCACTGCTCGGCTGCGTGACCGCCCGGGCGTGGAGCGCAGCGTCCGTCAGGGCTCTGGCCGCGGCGACAGCCGGGCTCGGACCTTGCACGGATCGGCCCAGGCCTGGGATCGAAACCGCTCCTTCGGCCCGTTCGGGCTCAGCCGACATGCTCTCCGGGAGCGCCTTCGACAGGTACACATCACGGAACTCTTCATCGATGAAGCGCACGTCCGTTTTGGCGAAGCCCAGGAGCATGGCGGCCAAGCGGTTCTCCACCAGAAGGTCCGCTTGCTCGGGGTTGGCGCTGTACTTCTTCTCGTAGGCTCGCTGCAGCTCGCGAAACTTCTCTGCCTGCTCTTCGAATGCGACCAGCGACAGCCGCACTCCGAGAGTCTCACTACGCCTGACCAGCTGGCGAATGATGGAGAGCACCCACTGGTCCTGGCGGACGCGGGCCATGGTGGTACGGAACGTGGTGGCGATCGCGGCGAGCGGGGTGCCTTGGTCCACCAGCTCCTCCACGGCGAGCAGCCGGTTGATGTACGAGTAGTCCCGCCGATGCTCCTTGCGCAGCTGCAGCGAGAGCTCGATGGCGGTGATGTCCCGCCAGTCGCAGGACGGCGGCAGCACAGCCACACGCATGGGATGGGTCGGCCCGTGGAGTTCGAGAAGCGCGGCGCGCCGTGTGTTGCCGTTGACGAGAACGCCCTCATGGGTGATAAGACCGGGATCCGTCTGCCCGAACTCCTTGAGACTTGCGGACAGCTCGTTGAACTCAGGGTCTGTCCTCGCAGGGTCGTGGGGGACGACTTGCAGCAGACGCCCCAGATACGTCTGGCTGTCCGCATCCCAGGGATGCGCGTGAAGAGCCTCGGACCGCTTGGGGTCATGGCCGGCCTGCGCTCGGATCCGATGGGTCGCGGGGTTGTAGTACAGGTCTCCAACCTGCATCTCGATTACTTCGAGGTGCTCAAGTTTGCCCCGCCACTCGACGGTGAACGCCTCGCGGGTGCCACCGCCGACCGTGATTTCGGCAAGCCGAGCGCGAACGATAGCCCGGTTCTCCTCAGCCCTGGGCGGCAGCCCGTAATCCTTCGCCATGTCCGCTGTCCTCGCTCTTCTGCTCTTCTTCTCTGGACCTCCCGCGCCCCTGCCGGAGATCAGCCGAGGCCGAGCTCCTTGCGCAGATGGGCGCGCGACTCCTCAGGCAGGGACCGGTAGTCGCTCCAAAGCTGCTCCAGTCGACTGAACTGGCGCGCGTCGGCTTCCACCCAGCCGGACAGTACCTCGCGTTCGATGGAGCTGAGTGCGGCGGCTTCCTGAAGGACCCAGCCGAGGTCCGCAACCAGCTCTCTCCCGCCGATGCGGCATCGCTTGCACTCGGTGACCAGCTCGGTGGTCTTGGACCCGTCGGGTTTCAGTACCTCTCGCCGCGCGATGTCCAGCTGCGCTGCTTCGTGGGTGTCGGCATAACTCTCGCCAGGAACGATTCCGCAGGAACGGCACATGTAACCGTCCTGCTGGAGCACCTCGCGCCGGCGCCCCGCGCCGATGGCTGTCGTACCGGACTTCCGGGTGGCACGGCCCGGCTCCCAGACCGGGTCGCCGCGCTTCACGAATCGCTGCTCGTGCGGGTCGAGGGCTGCGTCCTCCCGATTGGTGTCGATACGCCACCCGAAGTCGCGGAGGTCCCGCATGCGCCGGTCGACCTGGGACACCCCGGGGAAGGCTTCGCGCAGTGCCTCCTTCGTGAAGGGTTGCCCCTCGCCGACCTCTGAGACCAGCCAGAGGGCGACCCGTTTCATCGTTCCGAGGCTGTCATCGCGCCACGACGGCGTCACAGTGCCTCCGCTCCATCGAGTTTTCCGGTGAGCCCTGAAGATGGTATCTCAAGGCCGTGATTCCCAGACCATTGATAGCACAGACGGCATCGCGCGTTCCAGTAGTTCCTGGTTAATACCTTCTCGGGGGAGCGTAAAGATCGATTTGCCCCTTAAGGGTGGATTTATGGGTAAAATTTGGATGCTTCATAAATACGTTTGTGTAAAAACGTCGGACGGCCCTCCGGTGCCGCGGTGAGGGGATAGGCTTCCGATGATCACGCAACCCTGCTGGTGTCCGGCGAGCGAGAGGCTTCTTCATGCCGTCACTCGGATCGATCAAACGCTCCTGTGTGGCTGGGGTCACACGGGAGGTGAAGGCTTTCGCGTTCGCTTTCCAGGAAGTGCTGCCCCGGGTTCTCCCCGGGGCGACTATGGCCGAGAGAGCGCAGGCCCTCGGCGTCTCTCCGTCTTTGCTCTCGCACTGGATGCACGGGAGGAGGCTGCCTCGGCTGGAAGTCATGCCCGCCCTGAGGCGCCTGACGCGGTCCACGCAGGTCGACGCTACTGGCCGCCTGGGTGAGGATCTTGCCCGCGCGGAGCGGCTCCTGCAGGAGGCGCGGGGCACCTCCTGCAGGAGCCGCGTGGGGGTGGGCGGTTGTGGTGGCGAGCGCATGGAAGGGGACCGGCGCAACAGCGTCGACGATGCGGTCGGCGGGGGGGACCGGCGCAACAGCGTGCTTGCCGATGAGGTGGAATCCCACTCTCTGGTTTACCTGGCCGCGCTTCCCCCGGCGGCGCGGACCAATTCCCTGCGGAGTCTTGGGGCGAGTCTGTGTGAGGAGGAGATCGGCCTTCTAGTGGCGGCGCTGAGGCGCAGTCGGATGAATGACGAGGTGGAGGTCGTTCTGCGGTCGGCGGAATCCGCAGGACTGGATACCGTCAAGGTCGCCCTAGTCGTCCTTGAGTGCTCCTGGGGTTAGCGGAGCCGAAGTCTGTTGCATTTCCGGAGAGCCAGAAAGGGTACTCTGTGGGGGTCGAATTACCGAACCGCCGTGATCGGGTATTCGGCGCTGCCTGCCGTGCGCCACCGCACGGGCGGAGCAGGGAAGGCCGGACAGAAGGCCGCAAACCGCGTCCAGCCTCCCCTGCGGGAAACACCCCGCTGCGAATCGAAGACAACAAGGAGTCTCCAGTCATGAATTGTACGGCCTGCCTGGCCGAAGGCGGCAGGAAGATCAAGGCTGCCTGCCTGCGCAAACGCCCTCCTGCCGCAAGGGGTGCCGAGCGGTGCAAGATCCGGAGGCGTCTCCGGGTCTTGCGCTGGACGCTTGTGGTTCAAGCCCTGAAGGGCGCCGCCTATGCCGGCGGCCTCGGCCTCGTCCAAGCCATCGTGACGCGTTTCCTCTTCCGCTGAGCTGGTCAGCTCTGCAGGTCTTCCGCCGACCGCGCAGGGCTGGCAGGGTGCGCGTCACATGAGCGCTGAGTGGGCGGCATCCAATGAGGCATTGATGGATGCCGCCCACCGACGGCCTGTGGAAACACTTCGCGGAAACATGTGCCGACAACTTCTGGCGCGCTTGATCTGGGGCTCTACGTAGTCGATGACTCGCCCAACCAGTCTTTGTCGCCCATGTGCGTCACGCCTGCACCCGTTCGTCGGCCAGTGCGCGGATGACGTCCTGCAGGCGTGCGCCGTGCCGGTGCCGACGGAAATTGCGGTAGGCAGTCTCCGAGTTCCCTGACGGCTTCTGTGACCTGTCCCCGCTACGCCCCGCGGGCACCTACTCCTCTGTGGCCGGCCCGTCCTGCGCGGTCGTGGTCCCGCCTTCTCGGTCCGAAGGTCACCGACTTCTCCCGGCGGAGCCTTAGGGCGTCTGCCACTGGGCGGCTCCAACCGACGTGTACGCACCAGTCGTCTGTCACCGGCGTTACTCCTTAGGGCGGGAGATTGTTTCTGTGTAGGCGGTGGTGAGGGTGGTCAGGGCTCGGGTCAGGGTTTGTGGGGGTGTTGTCGCGTAGCTGATCACCAGTGCCGGGGGGCGTTTGGGTGTTGTGGTCAGGGTGTAGAACTGACCGCCTCGGACCAGGATGTGGTGGCGGCGTGCTGTGCGGACCAGGGTGGTCTCGTCGGTGTCCGGGGGGAGTTCCAGGTAGCCCTGGAGGCCGCTGTTCCTGCCCAGGAGGCGGCTGCCGGGGAGGTGGGTGGCGGCGTGTTGGCGCAGGACCTGGCGGCGGCGGTGGAATTCGGCGCGCAGTGCGCGTTGGTGCCGGTCGAAGCCGCCGGTGTCCACGAAGCGGGTGAAGGCGAGCTGTTCGAGGCCCGAGCAGCCTATGTCCCAGCCGGCGCGGACCCCTTCGACCGACGCCATCAGTTCGGAGGGGGCGGCCAGCCAGCCGAGGC
This sequence comes from Streptomyces sp. NPDC049879, assembly GCF_044461265.1. NCBI lineage: Bacteria > Bacillati > Actinomycetota > Actinomycetes > Kitasatosporales > Streptomycetaceae > Streptomyces > Streptomyces sp. NPDC049879. The sequence continues at coordinate 707,332 of NZ_JBITKT010000002.1, forward strand.
GGAGGGCGGGCGCGAGTGCCTTGCTCGCGCTCCCGGCGTACACCACCCGGTCGGGCGCCAGACTCTGTAACGACGGGAGCCGGTCGGCGCGGTGGAGGAACGAGCTGTCGAAGTCGTCCTCGATGACATAGCCGTCCACCGCGCGCGCCCACGCGACGAGGCGTTCGCGCCGGTCGGGCGCGAGGCGTACGCCGGTGGGGAACTGGTTGCCAGGCGTGACGAGTACGGCCCGCACGCCGCTGTCCTCCAGCAGGTCCACGCGCAGGCCGTCCTCGTCCACCGGGATGCCGACCGGCCGCAGGCCCGCGCTGGTGATGAACTCGCGCTCGCCCGGGTGTCCCGGGTCCTCCACGCCGAGCGCGGTGTGGCCGCGGTCGAGCAGGACCGCGCAGATCAGGGCGAGGCCCTGCGCGAACCCGGCCGTCATCATGAGGTCTTCGGGGCGCACGCGCACGCCGCGCACGCGCCCGAGGTAGCCGGTCAGCACGCGCCGGGTCAGCGGCACGCCCGCCGGGGGCGAGTAGCCGAGCTCTTGGCGGCCCGCCCCGTTGACCACGGCGGTGACGCAGCGGATCCACTCCTGGCGGGGGAAGTCGACGACGTTGGACGTGCCGGTGCGCAGGTCGCACACCGCCTCGGGCAGCGGCTCGGGGTCGTCGGTGACGAGGGTGGAGGAGGTGTCGTGCGAGGCGGCGCGGGCCGAGACGGTGGTGCCGGAGCCGGCCCGCGTCTCCAGGTAGCCTTCGGCGGACAGCTGCTCGTACGCCTCGACCACCACGCTGCGGGAGACGCCGAGGTCGGCGGCGAGCTGGCGGGTGGACGGCAGGCGGGTGCCGGGCCACAGGGTCGTGTCCTCGATCAGGGCGCGGAGCCCGTTGCGCACCTGGACGGTGAGCGGCAGGCGCGCGCCGCGGTCGACGGTGAGCACCAGGTGCCACGGCAAGTGGTCTTCTCCATGAGCAGCGAAGTGGTATGGCCCGTACAGTGTCACATTTGATGAAATCACCTCGCGCGCAGTTACGCCGCTGGTACATCGCGTCAGTGGCCGGGGGTTGGACGGGGGAGCCGGGACGGAGTGGTCCCGGTGTGTGTGCTTTCTACGCGCGTCGCGGGTGTGGCGGCGGCGTCCCCGAAGCCCTGACGGTCCTGGCGGATCAGAAAGGCATTCGTCATGTCGTTGCAGTCGAAGGCGTATCCGCCTGGCGCCAGCGCCGGGGAGACCGTCCGATCCATGACCGCGTGGCAGGCCGCCGTACGCTCCGGCCGGGTGCCGGTGCGCGTGGTCGCCGAGCCCTTACCGCACGTCGACGCGCCGCGCCTGTACGAAGCCCTCGCCGCGACGCGGGAACAGGGCGACACCTACCTCTTCGAGAGCCTCGACGGCCCCGACCGCGACCGGTACTGGACCGCCGTCGGCTGCGGCCGCCTCGCCGAACTGCGCGTGTGGGCCGACCGCGTGGAGCTGTCCGCGCCCGGCGCCCTCGGCGAGGCGCTGGTCGGCGCGCTGACGGCCGCCGTGGGGGAGCCGGTCGTCCGGGCGGGGCAGGTCGCCGTGTGGCGCCTCGCGGGGGCCGACGGGATGTGGCCGTTCGTCCGGGCGGCGCAGGCCGCGTTCGACGTGCGCACCGCGCTGCCCGCCGACTCGTTCGCCTTCGGCTTCCTCACGACGCTGTCGTACGAGGCGGCCTGGGCCATGGAGGAACTGCCCCCGCCGCCGCCGGGACCCGAGACGCCGCGCTGCACGCTGACGCTCTTCCGCGACACCGTCTGGTACGACCTGCGGCGCGGCGGCGTGCGCCATCTGCGCGCCGACGGACCGCTGTTCGGCGACCTGGAAGGGCAGGAGCCGCTGCTCTCGGTCGTGGACCGCGTGGCGGCCGGGACGGACGGCGGCGGCGCGGCGGTCCCGCCGGCCCCGGCGCCGCGGTCGGTGCGCGACACGGTGGACGAGGAGACGTTCGTCGCGCGCGCCAAGCGGTGCCTGGGGCACATCGGCGTGGGCGACAGCTACCAGATCCAGATCGGGCACCGCATCGACGTCGAGAGCGACCTGACGCCCGCCCAGGTCTACCGGCGGCTGCGGCACCGCAACCCGTCGCCGTACATGTACCTCGTCCCCTGGGCCGGGCGGACGGTGATCGGCGCGAGTCCCGAGCTGTTCGTGCGCGTCGAGGACGGCACGCTGTCGATGCGCCCCATCGCGGGCACCGCGCGGCGCGCCGCCGATCCGGCGGAGGACCGGCGCCGGGTGGAGCTGCTGCGTGAGAGCGCGAAGGAGCAGGCCGAGCACGTGATGCTGGTGGACCTGTGCCGCAACGACATCGGGCGCGTGTGCGTGCCGGGGACGCTGTCGGTGGACACGATGATGGACGTCGAGCCCTTCGCGTACGTCCACCACCTCGTCTCGACGGTCTCCGGGCGGCTGCGGGAGGGCACGGACGTGTGGGGGGCGATCCGCGCGACGTTCCCCGCCGGGACCATGACAGGCGCGCCGAAGCTGCGGGCCATGGAGATCATCAACGACGTCGAGGACCAGCCGCGCGGCATCTACGCGGGGGCGCTGGGGCTGGTCGACATGCGCGGGTACGCGGTGCTCGCGCTGTGCATCCGCACGGTCGTGCACGACGGGGAGCGGTACAGCACCCAGGCGTCGGCCGGGGTGGTCGCGGATTCGGACCCCGTCGCCGAATGGCGGGAGACGCTGGCCAAGATGAGCGCCACGTACTGGGCGCTGACCGGTGAGGAGCTGCTCGGGTGAGGGTCCTGCTCGTCGACGCGTACGACAGTTTCAGCCACATCATCGATCAATATCTGCTCACACTCGGGGCGGAGACGGACGTCGTGCGGTCGCGGACGCGCACGGTGGAGCAGTTGGTGGACTCGGCGCCGGACGCCGTGGTCCTCGGGCCGGGGCCGGGGCACCCGGCGGACTCGGGGCACGTCGAGCTGGTCCACGCGTTCGCCGGGCGCGTGCCGCTGCTGGGCGTCTGCCTGGGGCACCAGGCGATCGGCCTGGCGTACGGGGCGCGGATCGCCGTCGCGCGGAACCTGATGCACGGGAAGACGAGCCCGGTCGAGCACGACGGGCGGGGCGTGTTCGCGGGCGCCGCGCGCCCGTTGACGGTGACGCGCTACCACTCACTGATCGTGACCGATCCGCCGGCCGAGCTGGCGGTGACGGCGACGTCGCGGGACGACGGCTATGTGATGGGCGTGCGGCACCGGACGCTCGCCGTGGAGGGCGTGCAGTTCCATCCGGAGAGCGTGATGACGGAGGACGGCAGCAGGCTGTTCGCCAACTTCCTGGCGGGTGCCGGGGCGGAGGCGGGGGCCGTGCCGGCGGCCGGGCGGGGCTGACGGCGTGCGCCGGGGACGCGGCGTGACGGGTGCGCCGCGCCCGGCGGGCGCGCAAGTGGCCTGATGGAATTCCTGGGAATTGGCCACATCCGGCATGCCGCCGACTGCTTACTGTCAGTCACAACGCCGCAACGCCCCACGCCGACCACAACGCCCCACCCGTCACCCGCACCGACTCACCGAAGGACCACCGCGCTCATGGACAGCACCCGCCCCGGCGACCGCAGCCTCGCCGTCACCGTCGACGCACGGCTGACGGCGCGCGTCCCCGGCTACGTGCTCGGGCTGATCGCCGTGCCCACCGCCGACGTCGCGCGGGAGGCACCGGCCACCGACGCCCTGCTCACGGCCGCCGAGGACCGCCTGCACGCCGAACGCCTCGGCAAGGCGGACGTCTCGGCGCTGCCCACCATCGCCGCCTGGCGCGACGCCTACCGCATCACCGGGGTCAACCCCAACCGCTTCCCCTGCGCGGCCGAGTCCGTCCTGCGCCGGGTGGCCAAGGGCGAGCGGCTGCCGCGGATCAACGCGCTGGTGGACCTGTGCAACGCCACGTCGCTCGACCACCGCCTGCCGGTGGCCTCCTGCGATGTCGGGGACATCGCCGGCGAGCTGTCCGTCAGGCCCGCCGACGGCACCGAGACGTTCCTGCCGCTCGGCGCGCCGGACCGGCCGGAGCGCCCCGACCCCGGCGAGATCGTCTACGCCGACTCCTCCGGCCGCGCCCACTCGCGGCGCTGGAACTGGCGGCAGGGCGACGTGGTGCGGACCGATGTGGGGCGCCACCGGCTGCTGCTCACCGCCGAGTCGGCGCACGCGCAGGGCCGCGCGGACGTCGAACGGGCGCTGGGCGCGCTCGCGGACGCGCTGGACGGGCTCGGCGTGAAGGCGGAGCCGCCGCTCGTCCTCGACCGGTCGGCGCCGTCCGCCGTCCTGTTCGGCTGAGCCGCGCCCGTCCCCCACGACCCCACCGAGGAGTTGCCCCATGGACCGTTCCATCCTGGTCGTCCACCGGCCCGCCGCGGGACGCTACACCGCCCAGTTCCGCGCCGTGGCCGGGGCCGCCGCCGGGCTCGGCGTCCGCACCGTCGTGCTGCTGCCCGAGGGCGAGGAGGCGCCGGAGGCCGAGGGGCTGCCGTGCTACCACGCCGACCTCGACAGCACGGCCGCCGTCCGGGCCGCGGTGGACCGGATCGTCACCGAGCACGCCGTCGAGCGGATCTTCCCGCTGTTCGAGGGCGACGTGCTGCCCGCCGCGCACAGCCGCCGCGACCACGGCATCCCCGGTCTCGTCCCCGACCAGGCGCTCAACTTCCGCGACAAGAACGTGATGCACCGCAGGGCCGAGGAACTGGGCGTCCGCGTCGCCCGCTCCCGCCGCCCCGACACGGTGGGCGCGGTCGCCGAGTTCGCGGACGCGGTGGGCTACCCCATCGTCGTCAAGCCGTACGCGGGCTGGGCCTGCGGCGACACGTACCGGGTGGACGACCGCGCGGATCTCGACCGCGTGTGGGCGCTGATGGGGGACGACCGGCACGAGTACCGCGTCGAGGAGTTCGTGCGCGGCGCGGAGTACCACGTGGACTCGCTCTTCCAGGGCGGCGAGCCGGTCTTCGAGCAGCTGTCGCGCTACACGTACTCCGTCCTGGAGTACCGCGACGAGCCGGGCGGGACGATCTCCCGCAAGTACGGCCTGACGCCGGGCGAGCGCCGCATCCTGGAGCTGAACGCGGTGGTGCTGCGCGGCTTCGGGCTGCGGACCGGGGTGGTGCACGCCGAGTTCTTCCTCCAGGACGACGGCGCGGTCGTGTTCGGCGAGGCGGGCGCCCGCGCGGGCGGCGGCTCGATCGTCCCGGCCATCGAGGCGGGGCGCGGCATCAACCTGGCGGGCGAGTGGTGCCGCCTCGAACTCGACCCCGGCCACCGGCCCGCCGCCCGCCTCGGCCCGGAGATCGGTACCGAGTACCTCGGCTCGCCCGCCGTCGGCCGCATCACCGGCATCACCGGCGCGGGCGAACTGACCGCGCTGGAGGGCGTGCTGGCCGCCGACGTGTGGAAGGGCGTCGGCGACGTGCTCGCCCCGCCGACGCGCTCCAACGACGTGCTCGGCTGGTACGTGTGCGAGGGCGAGGACTTCGAGGACGTCCGCGCGCGCTTCAAGACCGTCCGCGACGCGTTCCACGTCCGCACCGAGCGGGTGTGACATGGCCTGGACCCGGTTCTGGACACGGTTCGGCGAGCTGCCGCTCGCGCTGCGCGTGCTGTTCGTCGCCTCCTTCGTCAACCGCGCGGGCATGTTCGTCTTCCCGCTGCTCGCCGTGTACCTGGTGCGCGGCGAGGGGCTCAGCGCGGGCGAGGCGGGCCTGCTGATCTCGGTCGGCAGCACCGGGCTGCTCGTCGGCAGCCTGCTCAGCGGCCCGCTGTGCGACCTGCGCGGCAGGCGGACGGCGCTGCTGGCCGCGCTGCTGCTGAACGCGGGCGGCTACCTCGGCCTCGCCGTGCTCGACGGCCCGCCGTGGACGTACGGCGCGCTGCTGTTCGTCGCGCTGGTCGGCATGGGCGCGTTCAGCCCGGCGTCGAACACGCTGGTCGCCGACCTGACGACGCCGGAGCAGCGCCCGTTCGCCTACACGCTCAGCTACGTCGGGAACAACCTCGGGATGGGCGTCGGACCGCTGCTCGGCGGCGTCGCGGCGGCGTACTCGTACGGCGTCATGTTCGCCGGGAACATCCTGGCGGGCCTCGTCTGCGCCGCGCTGATCGCCGTGTGGGTGCCGCGGGACCGGCCGGCGCGCGCGGACGGCGCGCGCGAGCGGCGGCGCGCCGGGCCGCTGGGCCACGGGCACGTGCTGCTGCTGGTCCTCGTCTCGTTCTTCTACGTCGTGCCGCTGATCGGCCTGGAGTACGCGCTGCCGCTGGCCATCACGACCGAACTGCACGAGTCGGCGGGCTTCGTCGGCGCCGTCTACACGATCAACAGCGTCGTGGTCGTCAGCCTCGGCCTGGTCATGGAGAAGCACATCAGGGGCTACGGCACGAAGCCGCTGCTGCTGGTCGCCGGCCTGCTGTGGAGCCTCGGCCTGGCCGTGATCGCCTTCGGCTTCTCGCTGACGGCGATCCTCGCCGCCACGGCGGTGTGGACGCTCGGCGAGATCATCGTCTCCGTCGTCGTCCCCACCTACATCGCCGACCACGTGGACCAGCGGCGCGTCGGAAGCTTCATGGCGCTCAACGGCTTCGTGCTCGGCGTGGCCAGGCTCGTCGTCCCGGTCGGCCTCGGCGTCGTGTGGACCGCCGAGGGCCGCGAACCCGTCTTCCTCATCCTGCTCGCCGCGCCGCTCGCCGGCATGGCGGCCTACGCGCTGCTGCGGACGCGCCCCGCCCCGCTCGCCGCCGCCGCACCGCACCCCGCAGACACCCCCGCGCCACCCACCGGCCAGGCCAGGACGGCGGACGCGCGGGGGCCGGGCGGCTGACCGTCCCCGGTCGGACCGCCCGCCGCACAGCACCGGTTCCACCCGATCGACAGGAAGTTGCCATGCCGCAGACGAAGTTCCTGCTGTCCGAGGACCGAATGCCCACCACCTGGTACAACGTGGTGGCGGACCTGCCCAAGCCGCTGGACCCGATGCTCCACCCCGGCACCCGCGAGCCGGTCACGGCCGCCGACCTGGCGCCGCTCTTCCCCGACACGCTGATCGAGCAGGAGTTCACCACGGCGCGCACCGTGGACATCCCCGGCGCCGTCCTCGACGTGTACCGGCAGTGGCGGCCCAGCCCGCTCGTCCGCGCCCGCCGCCTCGAGCAGGCGCTCGACACGCCCGCCCGCATCTACTTCAAGAACGAGGGCGTCAGCCCGGCGGGCAGCCACAAGCCCAACACGGCGATCCCCCAGGCGTACTACAACAAGCAGGCCGGTGTGGAGCGGCTCACCACCGAGACCGGCGCCGGGCAGTGGGGCAGCTCGCTCTCCCTCGCCTGCCAGTACTTCGGCCTCGTCTGCGAGGTCTACATGGTGAAGGTCAGCTACCAGCAGAAGCCGTACCGGCGCGGGCTGATGGAGACGTTCGGCGCGAGCGTCACGGCGAGCCCGAGCGAGACGACCGAGGCGGGCCGCGCCGCGCTCGCCGCCGACCCCGACTCGCCCGGCAGCCTGGGCCTGGCCATCTCCGAGGCGGTGGAGGCGGCGCTCGCCAGCAACGGCGCCGCCAAGTACGCGCTCGGCTCGGTCCTCAACCACGTGCTGATGCACCAGACGATCATCGGCCAGGAGGCGCTGCTCCAGATGGAGCTGGCCGAGGACTACCCGGACGTCGTGATCGGCGCGGCGGGCGGCGGCTCCAACTTCGGCGGCCTCGCCCTCCCGTTCCTCGGCGAGCAGCTGCGCGGCGGCAGGGCGGTGCGCGCCGTCGCCGTCGAGCCCGCCTCCTGCCCGAGCCTCACCGAGGGGCGCTTCGACTACGACTTCGGCGACACGGCGGGCATGACGCCGCTGACCAAGATGCACACCCTCGGCCACGACTTCGTGCCGCCGAGCATCCACGCGGGCGGCCTGCGCTACCACGGCATGGCGCCGATCATCAGCGCGCTCAAGGACCTCGACTACCTGGAGGCCCGCGCGGTGCCGCAGACGGCGTGCTTCGAGGCCGGGGTCACGTTCGCGCGCAACGAGGGCATCGTCCCGGCGCCCGAGTCCACGCACGCCGTGCGCGCCGCCATCGACGAGGCGCTCGCCGCCCGCGAGGCGGGCGAGGAGCGGACGATCCTCTTCTCGCTCTCCGGACACGGCCACTTCGACATGCAGGCGTACATCGACTACTTCGCCGGGAAGCTCACGGACTGACCCGGCGGGGAGCGAAGGATGCACAGGACCGGCCCGCCCGGCCCGTGACTCTTGGGGGACCTTCATGCACGTCGTACAAGGAGCACAGCCCGTCATCCTCGGCATCTCCGGGTCGGAACGCCCCGGAGGGAACACCGATCTCGCCCTCGACCACGCGGGCACCCTCGTCCGGGAGCGCGGCGGCGTCTTCCGGCAGATCCACCTGCGTGACCACCGGATCTCGCCGTGCAGCCCGTGCGGCGACTGCAACAGCCGGACGCTGCCCTGCGAGGTCAGGGACGACATGCCGGCCATCGTCGAGCAGATGAAGCAGGCCGACGGCATCGTGTACGCGGTGCCGGTGCACGGCTTCGGCCTGGCGCATCTGATGCAGATCTTCGTCGAACGGGCGGGCGTCGGCTTCCTGCGCTTCGACCGGCCGCTGGCCAACAAGGTCGGCGGCATCATCGTCACCGGGCGCCGCTACAGCGACGGCTCGGTGCACCACCAGCTCGTGGACAACCTGCTGCTCAACAGGATGATCCTGGTGGGCAGCGGCTTCCCCGCCCTGCTGCGCAACGCGACGGGCACGCCGGGACTCCACGACACCGAGGGCCTGGACGCGCTGGAACGCATGATCCACCGCATGGTCGACATGACGCTGCTGCTGCGCAGCGCCGCTTCGGGCGAAGGGGAGGTGCTGCCCCTGGACGACCGCAACGAGCGCGTCCAGCGCCACCGTTCGGCGTCCTGAGCAGGCACCTTCCCGGACAGTCCCCCCACATCCGCTCACCTCCCCGGCCCGGCGTACGCGCGCGGCCGTACGCGACCGCGCGCCCGCCGTGCCACCCCGTACCGTTCACCAGCCCCACCGTCCAGTGAGGAGACACCACCCATGACCACCACGCCCACCTCCGGTTCCGCAGAGGCCGCCGAAGCGGCGGTCCCGGCACTCGTCGGCATCGACTTCGACTCCATCCCCTGGGAGAAGTGGCACAAGCCCGGCGCCGACGGCCGCGTGAAGCTCGCCTACACCGGCGGCCTGCGCATCCGCCTGATGGAGCTGCCCGCCGGGTTCAACGAGGAGGAGTGGTGCGAGCGCGGCCACCAGGGGTACGTGCTCCAGGGCACGTTCACCATCCACTTCGACAACCGCTCGGTGCCCTGCCGCCCCGGCATGGGCTTCATCATCCCGGGCGACGAGCGGCACCGCTCCCAGGGCTCCGACGCCGAGCCGACCGTCGTCTACGTGATCGACGAGGTGCCCGCCCCGTGAGCGCCGCCGACCCTGTCACCGAGTCCACCGTCGAGCCGGTCGCCGAGCGCGTCGCCGAGCTGCGCGTCACCATCGACGCGCTCGACCGCCGCATCGTCGCCCTCCTCGCCGAACGCACCGCCGTCGTCCGCGAGCTGACCGAGCACAAGCGCGACGAGCGGACCGTCCGCTCGCCCGGCCGCGTCGAGCAGGTCGTCGCGCGCGTACGGGCGCTGGCCGAGGAGCACGGCATGCCGCCGGGGATCGCCGAGGCCGCCTACCGCGCCCTCATCGCGGAGCTGACCGCGATGCAGATGGAACGGCTCCACGAACGGCGCGCCGCCGCCGGGAGCACGACCGGGGCCGGGGACGGGGCGACGTGACGCCGCCCCGCCTCGCCGACCTGCGCACCGCGCTCGCCGGGCTCGACCCGCTGCCCGGCGAGCTGGTGCGGGTGCGGGAGGAGGTCCCGGCGCGCTTCGGCGTCTCCCACCGGTACGCGAAGTGGGCCGGGACCCCGGCCCCGCCGCCGACCGGCCCCGGGCCAGCCGTCCTCTTTGAACGGGTCGCGCCCGGCGCGCCGGACGCGGAGGCGCGCGCCGTCCTGATCGGCCTGTACGGGACGCGCCGCCGCGCCGCCGCCCTGCTCGGCACGACCCCGGCCGAGCTGCCCGCCCGGCTGCTGGACGCGGTCGCCGCGCCCGTACCGCCCGTGCGGATACGGGAGGAGCGGGTGCCGGAACGGGTCGCGCTGCCGCCGGACCTGACCGCGCTGCCGGTGCCGGTGCTGACCGACGAGGACGCCGGCCCGTACCTCACCCTCGGCGCGGTCCTGGCGACCAACCCGGAGACGGGCGTGCGGAACCTGTCCGTGCACCGGATGTGCGTGCAGGGCCCCGACCTGCTGTCCATCTGGATGGTGCCGGGCCGCGACCTGGAGGCGGCGCACCTGGCGGCGCAGCGTCTCGGCCGCCCGCTGCCCGTCGCGGTCCACATCGGGCTGGCCCCGGCGATACTGCTGTCGTCGTGCTGCCCGACGTCGCTCGTGCCGGAGAAGACGGACGAGCTGGCCGTCGCGGGGGCGCTGGGCGGCGCGCCCGTCGAACTGTCCATTTGCCGCACGGTGGACGCGGAGTACATCGCGCACGCCGAGTACGTCCTGGAGGGCGAGCTGCTGCCGGGGCCCGTGCCGGAGAATCCGGAGGGCCCGGCGGCGACGCCCGAGTTCCTCGGCTACCAGGGCCGTGCCCACCCGGGGCTGCCGACCGTGCGGGTCACGGGCGTGACGGCTCGCGAGGGCGCGATGTTCCAGACCGTCTCGGGTCCCGGGCACGAGCAGTCGGTGCTGCTCGGCTTCGGGATGGAGGCGGCGGTCCTCGACGTGCTGCGCGGGCGTGGCGCGCCGGTGGCCGGGGTGCACTGCCACACGGCGGGCGGCGGCCAGTTGATGCTGGTGGTGCAGTGGCGCGCGAAGCGGTCGGCCGGGGAGGACGCGGTGGTGCGCGCGGCGGGCGAGGCCGTCCTGGAGCAGTTCAGGATGGTGAAGCTGGTCGTGTCGGTGGACGAGGACGTGGACGTCGAGTCGGACGCCGACCTGTGGTGGGCGGTGGTCACCCGGCTCCAGGCGGACCGGGACATCGCCGTCCTGCCCGACCGTCTTGGCTTCCCGCTCGACCCGACGCAGTCCACGGCGTACTCGGACACGGTCTCGGCGGACGGGCGTACGGCGAAGGCGCACTTCGACTGCACCGTGCCGTACGCGCACCGCGACCGGTTCCGCAGGCCCGCGTTCACGGCGCCGGAGGCCGCCGCCCCCGTCCCGTAGCCTCGCGCACCGCGTCGGCGAGCAGCGCGACGCCCTCGGTGATGCGGGGGGCGGGCAGCGTGGCGTAGCCCATGAGGTACGCCGGATGGTCCGGCGGTTCCTGGACGAAGTAGCCGGACGCGGGGTAGATCCGCACCCCGCGCCCGGCCGCCAGGCGGACCACGGTGTCCTCCAGGCGGGGGTCGAGCCCGGTGAGGGTGACGAGGACGTGCAGGCCCGCCGCCTCCCCGGAGACGCGGACCCCGGCGCCGAAGTGCTCGTACAGCGCGCCGAGGAGGCGGCTCCTGCGCTGCCGGTACAGGCGCGTCATCCGGCTGATGTGCCGGGCGTACGCGCCGGTGCGGATGAAGTCGGCGAGCGCCTCCTGCGCGACGGTCGGCGTCAGCCGGTCGGTGATCCACTTGATGCCCAGGAACGGCTGGACGAGGCGCGGCGGCGTCACCGCGTAGCCGATGCGCAGCGCGGGGAAGAGCGTCTTGCTGAAGCTGCCGACGTACACCACCGTGTCGCGGTGCCGCTCGGCGGCCAGGGCGGGGAGCCGCTCGGCGGTGAACGTGAACTCGTTGTGGTAGTCGTCCTCCAGGACGGTCGCGCCGCGCTCGTACGCCCAGGAGAGCAGGTGGCGGCGGCGTGCCTCGGACATGATCGAGCCGGTCGGGAACTGGTGCGACGGCGTGACGTACACCAGCCGTACGCGCGCCGGGTCGAGGCCGCGCGCCCGCACGTGGGCGTCGATGTCGGCGACGCGCAGCCCTTCCTCGTCCACCGGCACGGGCACCACCGCGCCCTCCGAGCAGCCGAACACCTGGCGCAGCACGGTGTGGCTGGGGTCCTCGATGACGACGACGTCGCCCTGCCGGACGAGTATCCGGGTGAGGATGTCGAGCGCCTGGGTGGCGCCGCCGGTGACCATGACGCGGTCGGGGGACGCGTCGAGGGCGCGGCTGTGGCGCAGCAGCGCGGCGATCTCGGCGCGGAGGGCGGGGGAGCCCTCGGCCGGTCCGTAGCCGAGGGCGGCGGCGTCGGCGCGGGCGTAGGCGGCGTGCAGGGACTGGCGCCAGCGGGCGACGGGGAAGTCGGCCAGGGCGGGGGTGCCGTGGCGGAAGTCGATGCCCACGCCTGGCTCGCGGACGGGGGGCGGTTCCCAGGGCTGCCAGAGGGAGTTGGCGCCGTCGGTGGGGACGGGCGGCTGGGGGGCGAGGGCGGCGGGGGCGCGGCGGGGCGGGGGGACGGGGGCGGCGGGCGTACCGGCGACGGTGGTGCCCGAGCCGCGCCTGGCGGTCAGGACGCCCCGGGCGGCGAGGAGTTCGTACGCGCGGGTGACGACCGTACGGGACACGTCGAGCTGGTGGGCGAGGTCGCGGGAGGGCGGCATGGTGTCGCCCGGCCGCAGCTGTCCGGCGCGGACGAGGGCGACGACCTGGTCGCACACCTGCTGCTGGAGCGGTGTGCCGCCGTCGCGGTCGAGCACGATGAGCAGTTCCACCGACCCCATGGCCGCCCCCGGTTCCCGTTCCTCCGTCCCCGTCGAGTGTGGCACGGGCCACTGACACGGGCGGGCGACCCTGGCCGGGCGCGGGGGAAGCGCCGTGCCCGGCCAGGGAGTCCGCTCAGCCGACGGTGAAGTGGTACGCGGTCGGCTCCGACGTCACGACGGTGCCGCCGGGGAGTTCGGCGCTCGCCTGGAAGGTGAGGGTGTAGTCGCCCTCCGCCTCGAACGCCCAGTTGGTGTGGTGGTGGTCGCCCGCCGTGGTGGTGAAGGCGTCGGGCAGGCCGTCGCCGCTGTCGTAGTTGACGACCGGCAGGCCGGACACGACGTCGTACGCGCTGACGTCCCCCGGGCCGCTGACGGCGGTCAGGGCGACGGTGACCTCGTCGTCCTCGAACGCGCCGGACGGCACCTCGTGCGCGGCCCAGCCGGCGAACAGCAGGTCGGGGTTGTTGGTCTGCGGGAGGACCCAGACGGGGTCGCCGGGCGAGCCGAGGAAGGCGTACGCCGGGTTGGACGGGACCGCCAGCTCCGCTTCGGGCTTGACCCGCAGGGTGACGTCGGCGGGGTCGCGTTCGACGCCGGTGCCGGTCGTCTCGTCGTGCAGGCCGAGGGCCAGTTCGCCGTCCTCGTAGGAGACATCGATCACATCGACGTGGCCCTCGGAGAGGACGACGGGGGCGGCGGACGCGGTGCCGACTGCCAGCGTGAGCGCGGCAGTTGCGGCGCCGGAGCACAGGACGGCGCGGGTCAGACGGGTGGACATGGAGACCTCCGGTTCGACGGGAGAGCGGGTGGTGCGCTGGAAACGCGTGGCTCACCTTAGATAAAACGACAATCATATTCAACTGTCGGACGTCACCTCGTGGGTCGGCGTGCGCCGGAGTCGGCCAAGGTGTCGATAATGATTGTCGTTTCATATAGCCTGCGGGGCGCGAGCCTGTGCGGCTGAGGGGAGATCCACCGTCATGAACCACGGAAAGCGCTCGCGATGGCGCGCAGCCGTCGCGGGCACGCTGACCGCCCTGCTGGCGGCCGGCGGTGTGGGCGCCGCCCGCGCGGCCGAGCCGCTCGTCCTCGACCACGGGCACATCGACGCGTTCCATGTGTCCGTCTCCGGGGACGAGTTGCTGCTCGACCTGACCGAGGATGTGACCGGCCGGGGCGTGCGCCACGATCCGGAGGACGTCGTGCTCAAGGTCAAGGAACAGGCCTGGGGCGAGATACCCGCGGGCTATCCGGGGGCACCGGCCGCGTACGTCCTGCCGCTCACGCAGGACCCCGCCCTCATATGGCCGGGCTGGGACACCAACGCCACGGCGGCGAGCGGGTACACGGACGTGACCCTCGACATCACCGACGTCGAGGGTCCGGGCACGGTCAGCCTCCACACGCTGTCCGTCTTCGGCGAGCCCCAGTCCCTCCTCGTCGGCGGCGGATACGAACTGCCCGGCCGGATACGGGAGTCGCGGCCCACGCACACCCACGCGCAGTGGGTGTTCCCCGAGGCGGGTGACTACCGGCTGACCGTACGCGCCCGCGCGACCGACCCGGCGACGGGCGCCGTTCTCACGAGCGGCGAGGAGACCTACCACTTCGAGGTCGGGGACGCGCCCGCCGAGCCGGTGGGCCTGTCGGTGACCGGCCTCGCCGACAGCTACCGGCCGGGCGACCCCGTCGAACTGACCGCCGTGCCGGACGGCGCGACGGACCTGGACGACTACCGCTGGTACACCCGCGCGTCCGCGTCCGACCCGTGGACGGAGAGCGGCGACGAGGACGGCGCCGCGTACCGGGGGACCGCGCGTACGGACGGGGAGCAGGTCAGGGCCGTACTGCTCGACGGCGACGGCGAGGTGGCCGCCGAGTCCCAGCCGGTGACGGTCCACGTGGAGGACGACGACGGCGGGCAGCCGTCCGTACGGCTCACGATTGGCGGGCTCGTGGAGAGCTACCGGCCGGGCCAGACCGTCGAGTTGACCGCCGCGCAGGACCCGCCGGGCGGGGAGGGGGACCTCCGCTGGTCCGTCCGCGACCCGGGCGGCGAGTGGGAGGCGGGCGCGGAGGGCACGGCGTACGCGTTCGAGGCCACCGAGGCGCTGGACGGGCGCCGGGTCGTGGTCGGGCTGTACGACACGGCCGGTGAACGGATCGCGGAGTCGGCGGCGGTGACCGTACGCGTGCGCGCCGACGAGGAGCCCCCGCCCGGCGGCGGAGACCCGCAGACGCCCACCCCGCCCACCGACCCGCCCGGCACGCCGGACGACCCGGGCGCGCCGCCCACCCCGCCCGGCCCCTCCGGCCAGGACCCGGACCCCGCGCCCGCCTGCTATCCCGTCGAGGAACCGTCGGGGGAGCCCGGGACCTCGGCCCCCGCCGGGGAACGCGTGGTGCTGGACCACGGCCATGTGGACGCCTTCGCCGTCGGGGTGGACGCCGGTGAGCTGGACCTCCAGCTCACCGAGGACGTGACCGGTTCGCATGTCGCGCATGAACCGGAGGACGTCCTCCTGCACGTCAAGCAGGACGCCTACACCGAGGACATCCCGGCGTCCTACCCCGGCGCCCCGTCCGGCTGGCTGCTGCCGCTCACCCAGGACGCGGACCTGCTGTGGCCCGGCTGGGACACCAACGGCACGGCGGGCAGCGACTACACGGACGTGACGATCGAGATCACCGGCGTGAACGGTCCCGGCGACGTGTACCTCTACTCGACGACCTCCTTCGGCGGCGCAGCGCCGCTGCTTGAGGGCGGCGGCTACCAGCTGCCGGGCTCGCTGCGCGAGGAGACGCCCGCGCACACGCACGCGCAGTGGACGTTCACGGAGGAGGGGGAGTACACGCTGACCGTCCGTGCGGTGGCGACCGACCCGGCTTCGGGGCGCTCGCTGACCAGCCGCGCGGCCGAGTACACCTTCGCGGTGGGCGAGTTGCCCGACGGCGCCGACGTCAGGACGTCGGGCGCGGTGGCACAGCAGACGAGCACCGTCGGCCGGACGGCGGACGGCGAGCCGTGCGACCTGTCGGACGAGCAGATCGCGGGCGGGGGCGGGGGCTCCCTCGCCGGGACCGGCAGCGACCTGCCGCCGCTCGCGCTCGCGGCCGCCGTGGCGCTGCTCGTCACCGGCGCGGGCGGCGTGCTGTACGCGCGGCGCCGGCGGGCCGGGCGCGCGTAACCCGGACGGCGTGCGCGCCGGCGCGGACCGACCACCCGCGCCGGGGCGTGCGCTCCGGACCACTTGACGGAACCCGTTGACCGAGGAGACTCCCATGCGCACACGCGGCGCCCTCGCCCTCGGGGCGGCGTTCGCCCTGGCGCTCACCGGCTGCCGCGCGCCGGAGGGCGCCGGGGACGACGGCGGCCGCGTCGAGGTCGTCACGACCACCGGCATCCTCGCCGACCTGGCGCGGAACGTCGCGGGCGGCCACGCCGACGTGCACGCGCTCGTCCCCGAGGGCGGCGACCCCCACACGTACGAGCCGTCGCTGCGTGACGTGCGCGACATCGTCTACGCCGACGCCGCGTTCACCAACTACCTGATGCTGGAGGAGCAGAACCTCATCCGCGCCATCGACGCCAACCTGCCGGACGGCGTGCCCAACGTCGCGCTCGCCGAGCGCGGCGCGGCCTACGGCGCGGAGATCATCCCGCTGGTCGAGAACGCGGCGCTCGACACCGTCTGGCTCGGCCTGCGCGTGGCCGGTACGGGCGCCGCGCTGGGCGCCGACCGCACGTCCGAGGTGCGGCTGAAGGCGGTGGGCCTCGACGGTCCCGGCGACCTCGTGGGTTACCTGACGGAGACGTTCGGCGAACCGTCCGTGTTCTTCGACTCGGGCGACGGCTTCGACGCGGGCGACGGCTACGCCGGGGACGCGGCGCCGCTGCCGCCGGACGCGCACACGCACATGAGCTGGGCGTTCACCGAGCCGGGGGTCTACCGGCTCGACCTGGAGGCCGAGTTGGCCGTCGGGCCGCGCGAACGGCCGGTGCCGCTCGGCGGCGGGACGGTCACGTTCGCGGTGGGCGTGGACCCGCACTCGGTGCCGGGCATGGCGGGCGCGGAGGTGCTGGACGAGGGGCACGCGGACGTCACCGTGGACCTGGACGCGCCGGAGGGCGACGGCCGGCTGGTGCTGCGGGCCGACCCCGAACCGGCGCGTGACGGGCATGTCCACGGGGAGCCCGAGGTGCTGGCGCTGGACCGCACGGTGGTGGATGTGCCCGGCAGGGCGCTGACGGAGGTGCCGGGCGACCCGCGCTTCCGGTTCCTCGGCCGGGCGGGCGACGACGTGTACCAGCTGCCGCAGGCCGTGCTCGGCCGACATGTGCACGGCGAGATCGACCCGCACCTGTGGCACGACGCGCGCAACGCGATGGCGTACGTCAAGATCATCCGCGACACGCTGACCGCCGTCGATCCGGCGCACGCCCGCGCGTACCGCGACAACGCCGAGCGCTACCTCGGCGAACTCGCCGACCTGGACGCCGAAATGACCGCGACGATCGGGGAGATCCCGGAGTCGCACCGCCAACTCGTCACCACACACGACGCGTTCGGCTACCTGGGCGCGGCGTACGGGCTGACGATCGCCGGCTTCGTCACCCCGGGCCCGGCCACCGAACCGAGCCTGGCCGAACGGCGCAGGCTCTCCGAGACGATCGCGCGGCTGCGCGTGCCCGCCGTCTTCCTCGAACCGAACCTCGCCGCGCGCTCCAGCACGCTCGTCCGCATCGCGGAGGAGCAGGGCGTGCGCGTCTGCCCGCTGTACGGCGACGCGTTCGACGCACACGTGGACAGCTACATCCAGATGATGCGCGCCAACGCCCGCTCGCTCCGCGACTGCCTCGGCTGACCCCCGACTCCCGTTCCCCGATCCTCGATCCCGAGAGAGGTACCTCCGCCATGCCCGAACGCCCCGCCGTACGGCTGCCGTTGGCCGCGCTGCTCGCGGTGGCCTGCGCGCTGCTGCCCGCCCACGCCGCCCGCGCCGACGACGACCTCGACCAGACCCTCGCGCCGGACGAGGAGGTCGCCGAGGGGCAGGCCGTCCTCGACACCGGCCACGTGGACATCGGCCCCCGCTTCGTGGACGGCACATGGCGCGTCACCGGCCGCGACGACTCGCGGAACCCGCCCGTGTGGCGCACGCCGGACGACATCGTGGTGCGCGTCGCCGACGCCGCCGTCCAACAGGCGCCCGACCGCGACGACTTCGCCTTCCTCGACGCCGAACCCGGCAGCGACGTGCACGTCATCCCGCAGACCCAGCAGCCGGACGTCGTCTGGCTCGGCTGGAACACGCAGGACCCCGAGGTGATGGACCGCGTCACCCGGGGTGTCACCCTGACGCTCCACGGCGTCGAAGGCCCGGGCCACTTCTCCGTCTTCCTCCAGAACGGCGACCTGGGCGCGCCCGACGTCCTGTGGGACGGCGACGAGTCCGGCACGCAGGACATCTGGGTCGATGTGAACACGCACACGCACGCCAACTGGGTCTTCACCGAGCCGGGCGTGTACCTGCTCGACGTGTCGGTGTCGGCCGAACTCGTCGGCGGCGAACGGGTGTCGGACCGCGCCGCGCTGCGCTTCGCGGTCGGCGACGCGACGGACCCGGCCGACGCGTTCGCCGCCGCCCCCGAGGAGACGCCCGCGCCGTCACCCTCCCCGTCACCCTCGCGGGAGACCGCCGGAGACACGGGCACGGGCACGGACGGCGGCGGCCTCTCGCCCGGCGTCCTGCTCGGCGCGGGCGGCGCGGCCCTGCTGCTCCTGGCCGCCACCGTGACCACCCTGCTGCGCGGGCGGCGCGCCCGGCTGCTCGCCGAACGGGAGGCCGCCTCGTGACCACGCTGTCGGTGAGCGGCCTGCGCGTACGGCTCGGCGGGCGCACCGTGCTGCACGACGTCGGCCTCGACGTCGCGGCGGGCGAGTTCGTCGGCCTCGTCGGGCCGAACGGCGCGGGCAAGACGACGCTGCTGCGGTCCGTCCTCGGCCTGGTGCGGCCCGCCGCGGGGCGGGTGGAGGTGGCGGGCGCGCCCGTGCCGCGCGTACGGCACCTGGTCGGCTATGTGCCGCAACGGCACGAGTTCGCCTGGGACTTCCCGGTGAGCGTGCGGGACGCGGTGCTGTACGGGCGGGTGCGGCGCGTCGGCTGGGGGCGGCGGCCGGGGCTCGCGGACCACCGGGCGGTGGAGGCGGCGCTCGCGCGCGTCGGCATGGGGGCGCTGCGGCGGCGGCCGGTGGGGGAGCTGTCGGGCGGGCAGCGGCAGCGCGTGCTGGTGGCGCGCGCCCTGGCGGCCGAGCCGTCGGTCCTGCTGCTGGACGAGCCGTTCACCGGGCTCGACATGCCGACGCAGGAGCAGCTGACCACGCTGTTCAGCGACCTGGCGGGGGAGGGCAGGGCGGTGCTGATGACGACGCACGACCTGGTGGGCGCCCTGCACACCTGCACGCGGCTGTGCCTGGTGAACCGGACGGTCGTCGCGGACGGCACGCCGGAGGAGCTGCTGCGGGACGCGGCGCCGTGGCGGGCCGCGTTCGGGGTGGGGCCCGGCAGTCCGCTGCTGGCGGGGCTCGGGCTGGGGGTGGCGTGATGCTGTCACCGGCGGAGTTCGTGGGGGACCTGTTCAACCCGGCGCTGGCGTTCCTGCCGAAGGCGCTGTTCGTCGCGCTCGTGTCCTCGGCGGTGTGCGGGGTCGTGGGCTGCCATGTGGTGCTGCGGGGGATGGCGTTCATCGGGGACGCGGTGTCGCACGCCGTGTTCCCCGGGCTCGCGGTGGCGTTCGTCGTGCAGGGGAACCTGGTGCTGGGCGGCGCGGTGGCGGGGGTGCTGACGGCGGTGGCGGTGGCGGTGTTCTCGCAGGGCGGGCGGTTGAAGGAGGACAGCGTCATCGGGGTGCTGTTCGTGGGGGCGTTCGCGCTGGGGATCGTGATCATCTCGCGGGCGCCGGGGTACTCGGGGTCGTTGCAGGCGTTCCTCTTCGGGTCGATCACCGGGATACCGGACGGGGACCTGTACGTGGTGGCGCTGGCGGCGGTCGGGCTGCTGGGGGCGGCGTTCCTGCTGCACAAGGAGTTCGTCGCCGTCGCGCTCGACCGGGAGTCGGCGCAGGGGGTGGGGCTGCCGGTGTTCTGGCTCGACCTGGCGCTGTGCGTCATGGTCGCGGTGGCGGTCGTGATCTCCGTGCAGACGATCGGGAACGTGCTGGTGCTCGCCCTGCTGATCACGCCCGCCGCGACGGCGCGGCTGCTCACGGACCGGCTCGGCGTGATGATGCTGCTCGCGCCGGTCATCGGCGGGTTCGCGGCGCTCACCGGGATCTACCTGTCGTGGAGCGCCGACCTCCCGGCGGGGGGCACGGTCGTGCTGGTGGCGACGGCGGTGTTCCTCGTCGTCTGGACGGCGGCGCCGCGGCACGGGCTGCTGGCGCGGTTGTGGCTGCGGCGGGACGCGGCGCGCTGAGGGGCGCCCGTCGGGAGAGCATGCGCGGGGCGCATGAAGTGCGCGCGGTGGTGCACGGCGTTCGGCGCATGCCCCGAATGCCCCTCGTACGGGGGACATTAGCGGGGCGTGGACGGGACATGTTCTCCGGTGACGGGTCCGTGAAATTGCAGATGTTCTTGCATTCGGGCCTGGGGACCCCGGAACGCGCGAGCGCCGGCACGATCCCCGTACGCCCTCGACGCGCACACGAAAGGAACGGATCGCCATGACGTTCGAGAACGGCACGCCCGCGGACGGAATCACCGGGGCCGAGTGGGTCAAGAGCAGCGCCAGCATCGGAGAGGGCAACTGCGTGGAACTCACGGCACTTCCCGGCGGCGCGGTCGCGGTGCGCAACTCCCGTTTTCCCGACGGCCCCGCCCTCGTCTACACGCGGGAGGAAGTCGCCGCCTTCGTCACCGGTGCCAAGTCGGGTGAATTCGATTTCCTGACCGCCTGACGGCGGCGGCCGTGCCGTCCGTTCCGGCGTTCGCGCCCGGGCGTTCCGTTCCGGCGGGTGCGGAGAACTTCCCTCGCGGCGGACCCCGGTCGGGGATACTGGCACCTCCCCCCACCCGTCCCGCGCAGTCCCGCGTTCCCTGAAGGGGTCCCATGTCCGCCACCGGGTCCGGCCGCCGGACACCCATGGCCCCGGCGGTCCCCGTGTCCAGGCAGCAGGGCAGGCCGGAGGTCGCGGCGCGCGTGCTGGGCGAGTACCTGCGGCTCTTACGCAAGGAGCAGGGCCTGGCGCTGAAGGACGTGGCCGAGCCGATCCGCGGCTCGGTCGCCAAGGTCAGCCGCCTGGAGCGCGGCGTCTCGCCGCCCAAGGAACGGGACATCGAGGAACTCATCCGCTTCTTCCGCGTCTCGGACGAACGGGCCAGGGAGATCCGCGCGCTGCTGCGGCAGGCGCAGGAGAGCCCCTGGTGGAAGCAGTTCAGCGACGTCACACCCGAGTACCTGCGCCGCCTGATAGGCCTCGAAGGCGCGGCGGTCGGCATCTACACGTACGAGAACCACGTCGTGCCAGGCCTGCTCCAGACGCCCGCCTACGCCAGGTCGGTCATCAGGGCCGCGCTGCCGAACGCGCACGACGACGACATAGAGCGCCGCGTGACGCTCCGCATGACCCGGCAGCAGCTGATCCACAGCCCGCAGCGCCCCCGGGTCGTCGCGCTGCTGGACGAGGGCATCCTGCGGCGGCCGGTCGGGGGCGCTGCGGTGATGTGCGCGCAGCTCGAACACCTCCGGGAGGTCGCCCGCCTGGAGAACGTGCACGTGCGGGTCGTGGAGTTCGAGAAGGGCGCGTGCCGCGTGCCGAGTTACCCGATCACGCGGCTGCACTTCGGGGACGGCGGCCCGTCCCAGCTGGTCTACGTCGAGCACATCGACAGCGCCCACTACGTGACGCGGGCGTCGGAGGTCGAGCAGTACCGCGTGGTGCTCGACAAGATCAACCAGGTGGCGGCCGACCGGCGGCGGAGCCGGGAGCTGCTGGACGAGGCGATCGCGGGCTACCGGGAGCGCGCACGCGCCGACTCCTGAGCCGGTGTGGCGGGTGCCTGGGTCAGACGCGGGCGACGCCGCCCCAGCTGATCCACTCGCCGCCTGGCCTGGCGGGCGCGGTGTCGCCGTCCGGCCGCCAGCCGCGGACGTCGCCGAGTCCCGGCGGGAGCGGCGCCGTTCCCGCGAAGTACGCGCCGACCTCGGCCGACGAGCGGACGCGGCCCCAGCTCCCGCCGGTCACCTCGGCCATGAGGCGGGTCGTCCGCGCGCGGAACTCCTCGTCGTCGCTGACCAGATGGGAGATGACGACGAAGCTGCCGGGCGCGAGCCGCCGCGCGACGCGCGCGACCAGGCCGCCGGGGTCGCTGTCGTCCGGCAGGCAGTGGAGGACGGCGGCGAACAGCGCGGCGGTCGGCCGGTCCGGGCGGATCAGCCGCTCCACCTCGGGGTGGCCGAGGAGCGCGTCGGTGTCGCGCATGTCGAGGTCGACGACGGCGGTGCCCTCGTCGTCCTCCAGGATGGTCCGGCCGTGGGTGAGCGCCAGCGGGTCGGTGTCGATGTAGACGACGCGCGACGCGGGGCGGGAACGGCGGGCGATCTGGTGGACGTTCTCCCTGGCGGGGAGCCCGAAGCCGAAGTCGAGGAACTGCTCGACGCCGTGGTCCCCG
The DNA here is from genome assembly GCF_044461265.1 of Streptomyces sp. NPDC049879. Lineage (NCBI taxonomy): Bacteria > Bacillati > Actinomycetota > Actinomycetes > Kitasatosporales > Streptomycetaceae > Streptomyces > Streptomyces sp. NPDC049879. The sequence continues at coordinate 729,739 of NZ_JBITKT010000002.1, forward strand.
GCCAGGACGCGGACGGCGCGGTGCAGGAAGCCGCGGCTGTCGCGGACGACGGCCGCCGTGCTGGGCGCGAGGTCGAGCAGCCGGGCGCACGCGGCGCGGTCCGACGCGTAGTTCTCGATGCCGCCGAGCAGGTAGTCGGACATCCTGGCGACGCTCGGCGCGTTGACGTCGATGTGCGAGATGGGTGTCTCCCCTTGGCTCGTATCCCCCGCGACGGGCCCGGCACGGACCCGCTGTCGTGTACGGCCACCCCCTCGGAACGGCACTGTACGGCAGGGCGCGCGCCGCCGCCGCCGGGGAAGGGGGAGCGGAGGGGGGCACGGGAGGGAGCGCGGGCGCTCAGGGGCGGAGCAGCAGGCGCAGCGAGGGCTCGTCGATGCCCATCACCTCGGCCGTCTCCTTGACGGACAGGCCGAGTTGCCCGTGCAGCAGCAACGCGTCGGACCGGTCGGGCCCGGGGTGCGCGGCGGGCGGGACGTCCGGGGCGGCGGGTGCTGTGGGTGCCGCGGGTGCGCCGAGCGCGGCGATGTGCCGGCCGAGGACAGACCAGGCGATCGCGGCGGGCCGGGCGCTCCGCAGGACGTCGGGCCATATGGCGGCCAGGTCGGTGAACGCGGCGTCGACCAGGGACGTCGCGGCGTGGTCGTCACCGGTGCGCGCCTGTGCGAAGCGGAGGTACGCGCCGTGGTGCAACTCGCGGAAGGCCAGGTAGTCCAGGCGGGTGCGCGCCGGTACGGCCTCGGTGAACGTGCCGCCTGGGCGTCGTCGGAAGACCATGATCGCTCCTGTGTGGGGGGAGAATCACCGCGGGCGGCAGGGAACGGAGGGACGGGCCGGGCGGGTGTGGGGGAACGCCGCCGGTGAAGGGGGTGCGCCGGGCGCCGGGCCGCGTCTCAGGCGGTCGCGCGGGCACCGGTCGCGTTCCCGGGACGAGGGGCGGGTGCGTGCGGTGCCGAAACGGTTTCGTGGCGGGCGAACTTTGGCAGAATGACGTTGCACGCCGAGGGCGGGAGAAAGCGCCATCGGCTGCGCCGGTCGGACATACTCACTCTCCCATGGGTTCGATCGAAGGCCCCGGGCTTGGTTGCCAGCCCCCGGGGCCTTTTGCGTGGGCCGCGGCATCTGAATCCTCGCAGCCCGGATGTACGTACAGCCTAAAAGCTACTCGCAGCCTTCCCCCGGCGTCAGGGAGTTCATCGGTTCCGTGCAAAAGACGGCATCGGCCCGACTGCTTCCCGCCACGGCCCCGGACCATTCCGGGTAGGTACGCAGGGGACCGCGAATGGACGACAAATGACCGGACTCACCCGCCTGTTCGTGCGACAACCGTCGGGAAATGAAGTATTGAGGGCGGAATTCCGGCATCAACACCTGCGGCACAAGCAGCCCGCATATGCGCGGGCGGCATGACCCTACCGCAGAACATCACCCGATCGGGTGAGCCCCCCCTTTCCCGGCTGACACCGTCTTCCCGCCCTGCACGTGCATATGCAACTCCGTCCGCCACCACGTCACTTCGAACCCCCGGAACTCCCCGAAAACGGCGGCTCCCACCCTCCCGAAGGCCCCCACCGCCGTGCGGTGACCCGGTGGGGTGGGGGGTGGTGTGCTGGGGTACTTTCGGGGCGGTGGGGAGGGGTGGTCCGGGACCGTGTGCGGGTTGATGCTTGGCATGTCCCCGCCTGCCGGGGTCGTCCGCCCTCTCCGCGCCTGACGAGGAGTGACCCATGGTGAGGAAACGCCCGACGGAGCCGGGGAGTTCGCCGGAGTCCGGCCGCTTCAAGGATGTGTACGCGCGCCGGCCCGCCGTGGGGCGGCGCGGACTGCTGCCGGGGCGGCGGGTGTTCACGTCGCTGATCGGTGGCGCCGGGGTGCTCGCCGTGCTCGCGCTGACCGCCGGGCTCGGCGTGCGCGTGCTCGGCGGGGACGGCGACGACGAGGTGGCGCGGACCGTCGCGGCGCCGCCCGCCGTCGAGCGGCCGAGGGCGCCGGAGCCCGAACCCGAGCCCGCGCCGGAGCCGACCGAGGAGCCCGAACCCGAGCCGGAACCGGAGCCGGAGCCCGTGAACCCGGCGCCGCCGCCCGTCGAGGCGCCCGCGCCGGAGCCCGAACCCGAGCCGGAGCCGGCCGAGGAGCCCGAGCCCGAGGAGGAGCCCGAGCCGGAGGAGCCGCGCGCCGACACGTCGGGCGCCGTCCCCGGCCTGGACGACGGGGCCGTCTACAGGCTGAGCGCCCCCACCACGCTGTGCCTCGACGTCCACGGCTCGGGGACGACACCCGGGACCAACGTCCAGACGTGGGGCTGCCATCAGGAGCCGTCCCAGACGTTCGCCCTCGAATTCCGCGGCCAGGGCATCTACACGCTGCACGCGCTCGGCCAGTGCGTCGACCTGGAGGCCAGTTCACGCGTCGAGGGCGCCGACATCCGCATGTGGCCGTGCAACGACACGACCGCGCAGATGTGGCGCGTCAGCGATCTGGGCGCGGGCTACTACCAGTTGCAGTCCGTCCTCAGCGGCTACTGCATGGACATCGAGAACGGCGGCACCGACTGGGGGACCGACGTCCGGCAGTGGCGCTGCAACGGGCTGGCGTCGCAGATGTGGCACTTCGAGCAGGTGTGAAGGCTTCACTCCGGCGAACGCGCGGCCGGTCGCCGGTGCGGCGTCCGCGCGGCGCCGCGCCGTTTCGCGGGCGTTACGGTCCGGCGGCGGGCGCGTGACACGGCCAGTTCCCCCTGTCCTGTGGGCAGTTGACGCTGCAGGCCACGCGCCGCCCCGATTGCGTACGACCGCCCGCGCACCCCGGTGTCACCTCCCCCGCCCTGGGTAGACACCTGTGCGGTCGTTAACCCAGCCGGACGCCGGGAAGGGGCGGGCCCATGCCGCGCACCACGTCGTTGAGCCGCAGACGCCTCCTCGCCGCGGGCACCGGGCTCGCCGCCGGGCTGGCCACCGGATGCGGCGCGGGCGCGGGCGGCGCCCCCGACCTCGACGCCGCCGCCGAGGTGCCCACCGGCGACGTCACGCTCGACTGGTGGTCGTTCCGCATGGCCACGGCGGACGGCGGGGACGTGCGCGAGACGCTCGTCCGCGCGTTCAGCCGGCGGCACCCCAACATCCGCGTCAACCTCGTCGAGGCGCCCGCCAACACGGACATCACCAGGACCACGCTGTCCACCGCCGTCGCGAGCGGCGCGCCGTCCCCCGACCTGTACATGGGCGACGTGGCGTGGCCCGCGCAGTTCGCGTACAACGCGCTGGCCCTGCCGCTCGGTTCGCTGCTGCCGGGCGCGTTCTGGGAGGGCTTCCCCGACGCACTCGTGCGCGCGCTGTCCTTCGAGGACGAGCCGTACGCGTTCCCCTTCTACATCGACCAGTCATACCTCTACTACCGCGCCGACCTCCTGGACAAGCACGGCCTCGCCGTCCCCCGCACCTGGGAGGAGGTCGCCCGCGCGGCGACCGCCGTGCGGCGCGCGGGCGACGCCGACATGGGCCTCGTCCTCCAGGGCGCCGTCTACGAGGGCCTGACCGCCAACGTCGCCGAACTCGTCGCCGACGCGGGCGGCACCGTCCTCGACCCCACCGGCGGCCGGGTGACGCTCGGCGGCGCGGCCGGCGAGCGGGCGTTCGGCTTCCTCCAGGACGCGCTCGCCGACGGGGTGGTCCCGGCGGCGGTGGCGACGTTCAAGGAGCAGGACTCCACCGACGCGTTCACCGGCGGGCGCGCCGTCTTCCTGCGCAACTGGGCGTACGTCTGGGGGGTGGTCGAGGGCGCGGGCTCGCCCGTCGCGGGGCGGGTCGGCGTCATGCCGCGCCCCGGTTTCGACGGCGGCGGGCCCGGCGGCCACGGCTGCCTCGGCGGCTGGTGCAACTTCGTCAACCCGCACGCGGCGCAGCCGGGCGCCGCCGTCGCGTTCGCCCGGTTCTGCGCCGGGGAGGAGGCACAGATGATCATCGTCAGGGACACGGCGTACCTGCCCGCGCTGAGCGCCGCGCGGGCGAGCGACGAGGCGCGGGGCTCCCGTACGCCGACGCTGGCGCTGGCCGGGGAGGTGCGGCTCGTCGCCAGGCCGACGCAGTCGCCGCGCTACCCGCAGGTGAGCAAGGCGCTGTACACGCGGGCCAACACCGTGCTCAGCGGCGGGGCTTCGGCGGCGGACGCGCTCGCGGGGGCTCGTGCCGACATGGCGGCGGCGCTGCGCGGGGAGTCGCTGTGAGCGGGGGCGTGCGGCGGCGCGGGGCGCGTACCGGCTGGCTCTTCACCGCGCCAGCGCTGCTGGTGGTCGCCGGGGTGACGGTCTTCCCGGTGGTCTACTCGATCGTCGTCAGCTTCTCGCGCGTGCGCCTGACGTACGACGGGATGCGCGTCGAGCAGTGGACGCTCGCCAACTACACGACGATGCTGACCAGTCCGGCCTGGTTCGACGCGCTGCTGTTCACCGTCGGGTACACGCTGGCGACCGTCGCCGTCGAACTCGTCCTCGGCACGGCCGTCGCCGTCCTCCTGGACCGGCTGGAGTTCGGGCGCGGCTGGCTGCTGGCGCTGCTGCTCATCCCGTGGTCCATGATCACCGTCGTCTCCGCGCAGTTGTGGGGCTACCTCTACAACGCCACCTACGGCGCGGTGACATGGCTCCTCGACGGCCTCCTCGGCGAACCGCCGGTCATCCTCGGCACCCCCGCGCCCGCCATCACGGCGATGGCGGTCGCCGACATCTGGAAGACGACGCCGTTCGTCGCCGTCATCGTCCTGGCCGGGCTCGTCCGCATCCCCCAGGAGCGGTACGAGGCCGCCGAAATGGACGGCGCGGGGGCGTGGACGGCGTTCCGGCACATCGTCGTCCCGGCGCTGCGGCCCGTGCTGGCGGTCGCGGTGCTCTTCCGCGTGCTCCAGGCGTTCGGCATCTTCGACCTGCCGTTCGTCCTCACCCAGGGCGGGCCGGGGACGGCGACGCAGTCGCTCGCCATGCTCGGCTACAAGTCGCTGTTCCAGGACCTGGACATCGGGATGGGCGCGGCGATCGCGTCGGCGACGGGGCTGCTCGTGCTGCTCTGCTGCCTGCTGTTCCTGCGCGCCTTCAGGACGCAGGTGGACGAGGGAGGCGCGGCATGAGGCGCGGCAGGGCGCGGCGGGGCGTGCGCCGTTACGTGAACCCGGTGACGATCGGTGCGCTCGTGCTCGTCGCGGTGACGGCGGCGCCGCTGGTGTGGATGGCGGTGACGTCGTTCAAGTCCCCGGCGGAGGCGGGCGCTTCACCGCCCACGCTGCTGCCGGACGACCCGACGCTCGACAACTACCGCACGGCGATGGACGCGGCCGACATGGACCGCTACCTCCTCAACAGCGTCGCCGTGTGCGTCAGCGCCACCGCCGTCGTGCTCGGCCTGGCGCTCTTCGCGGGCTACGCGCTGGCGCGCCTGCCGATGCGCGGGCGCGGGCCCGTGATGGTGGGGCTGCTGATGATCTCGGTCTTCCCGGTGATCGCGGTCGTGACGCCGCTCTACCTGGTGGAGCGGCGGCTCGGCCTGCTCAACAGCTATCCAGGGCTGATCATCCCGTACGTCGCCTTCCACCTGCCGTTCGCCATCTGGATGCTGCGCAACTCGCTGCTCGACCTCCCCGGCGAGCTGGAGGAGGCGGCGACGATCGACGGGGCGGGGCCGGTGCGGACGCTGCTGTCCGTGATCCTGCCGCAGGCGGGGCCCGCGCTGTTCACGGCGGGCGTCTTCACGTTCGCGGCGACGTGGACGGAGTTCCTGATGGCGCTGACTCTCAACAGCGAGAACGACTTCCGCACCATCCCGGTGGGCATCGCGGTGTACGGCGACCGGTACCAGGTGCCGTACGGGGTCGTCTTCGCGGCGGCGATGGCGGCCACGGTGCCGATCGCCGTCCTGGTCCTCGCGTTCCGCCGCACGGTCCTCTCCGGCCTGACGGACGGCGCGGTCAAGGGCTGACGGGCTGCTACCTGCTGTGTCGGTGCGACCGCTTATCGTAGGGGGCGAGGAGATGGGGGAGGGGATGTGGGTACGGAGGGGGCTCAGGACACCGATCCGTTCGACGCCGAGTGGGCGGCCTACCAGGCGGCGGCGCGGGACGAGGTGGCGCGTACGCGGCTGAACGGCCTGGAGCCGGGTGGCGGTACGGTGCCGGGGCCGGAACTGGCGGCGGACTCCGGCGCCAAGCGGGAGGCGGCCGACCGGCTCGAACAGGACCTCGTGCCGGACGCGTCGCGTGTCGGCGACGCGCCGGTCGGGGAGTTGGAGGGGGCGGCGGCCAGGCTGTCCGGCTGGGAGTCGGCGACGGGGCTGCGCGACCTGGCGGAGGTCTGGTCACGCAAGGCGGGCTACCTGCGAGACCAGTTGGAGGCGGAGGCCGTGGTGCTGCGGGCGGCGGCGTCCGGCTTCCTGGGCACGGAGGCCGAGATCGCGTACCGGCTGGCCGCGCTGCGCGGCGAGGTCCACCCGTGGTGACGTACGCGGACGTCCTCGACGACGGCTTCGCGGCGGCCCTCGAGTCCGCCGCCGAGGCCCTGGAGACGGCGGCGGACGGGTACTCCGGTGTCGCCGAGGAGTACGCGCGCGAGGTCGGCGCCCTGACGCGGCACGGCCGCCTGTGGACCGGTCTGTCCGCCGACAGCGCCCACGTGCGGTTCTCCGACACAGCGGGCGAGCTGGAGGCGGCGGAGGCGGAGGCCCGTGCGCTGTCCGCGCTCCTGCGGGACGGCAGGTCGGAGCTGCTGCGGCTGCGCACCGTCCTCACCGGTGTGGCCGCCGACGCGGCGGACGCCGGTCTCGTGGTGGACGCGCGGGGAGTCGTCCTGGACGCGCTGGACCGCACCGGCAACCCGGACGTCGACGACGCCCGCGCCGAGTGGCAGCGGCGCGTCGACCGGGCGGTCGCCGACCTGACCGAGGCCGACACGAATCTGCGGCTCGCCCTCGCCCGCGTCGCGGAGGGGCGCGACGGCCGGCACGCGGGCATCTTCAACGGCTCGGCGCGGAGCGACGTGGACGAGGTGCTCGGCGCCCGTGCGGAGGAACTGGCGCGTCGGGTGGCGGAGGGCGAGGAGCTGACGGGAGCCGAGTGGGACGAACTGCGTCGGCTGCTCGAACTGAACGCCGACGACGCCGAGTTCAGCCGCACACTGCTGGCCGGACTCGGCGCGGACGGACTGGTCGATCTGGCGGCGCGCGTTACCGCTGACCCGTCCGACCGGCACACCGGCCTGCGCGAGGGCATCGCCACCGCGCTCGCGACGGCCACGCGCGTTCCCCTGCTGGAACCCGGCTCGGCGGCGTACGGTCAGTGGTCGCGCGGCGAGGAAGGCCGCTTCTACACGCGCTTCCTGGCGGACCTCCACGAGGCGGGCGTCGCGGAGCACGCGGTCCCGGGACTGACCGACCAGGACGTACGCGGCTACCAGCTGCTGGTCAGCCTGATGGACACCGAACCGCCGGGCGAGTGGGGCGAGCGCTTCCTGCACGACCTCGCGGACGGCGTACGGACGGCCGAGGACCCGGCGCGGGGCGGCGAGCCGAACATCTGGCGGCTCAGAGGCGACGACCTGGGCGGCGTCGACGGCCTGGACGCGGACGACCTCGGCCGCTTCGCCCTCGACCCGCTGGACGGGCTGCTCGGCATCATGAGCCACGACCCGGCCGTCGCCTCCGCGTACCTGGATCCGGCGGGCGGCGACGACCGCCTGGAGTACCTGCTGAACGAACGCCCGTGGTCGCACTACGAGATGGCGACGCCGAGCGGCCCCGCGGCCCTGCCGGACGCGGCGGGCCCCGGCTTCGCCGCCGCGCTGGAGGCCGCGACGACGGGCATCCCCCATGGCGCACCACCCACCACGGACGGCCTGAACCGCACCGACGAGGGCGCCCGCGTGATGGAGGCGGTGGTCCGCGAGTTCTCCGAGAACCCCGCACGCATCGCCGACGGCGGCGACTTCGCCACGATGCGCCCCGAACTGTCCCGCATGACAGCCGCGTACATGGCGGAGGTGCAGGAGGCCATCACCCACGGCATGACACCCGGGCCGCCAGGTGTGGCGCAGGCGGACTTCTCCGAATACGCCCTGGGCGGTTATCTGAGCGAACTCGCCAGAACGCCGGACGAGTACGCCGTCCTGCTCGGCGCGCAGCAGACGTTCACCGCCTTCTCGGTCGACTACGCGATCAACGGCCCAGGGGTGGAAGGCTTCGACAGGGCGGAACTCCTGCGAGCCGCCGTCATTCCCGGTGCGCAGGTCGCGGGGTTCCTCGCCGACGCGCACGCGGAGGGGGTCTACTCCCGTGCGGTCGAGGGCGACGAGGCGTTCAACAGCAGACTGGAGACGGTCGAGACATGGTCTGGCTTTCTCCTTGACGAGGTCGTCGGCCGAGCCGCCGAGAGATACCCTGTCGCCGGCCCGCTGATCGAATGGGGAGCCGGGGAATTGTCGGACGCCATCTTCGAAAATCTCCGGCGTGACACCAGCGCGGAGGCTGCCGCGGATGCCGCGGATGGTTACCACGCGGGTTACACGGCGACGCATGATGCGGTCCTCTCCGCACTCGCGTTGTCGCTGGGCGTCGATCCCCGTGCCGACGATGTGACCGATCCCCGGTTGGACGCGTTCCGGGATGTGGTCATTCCAGTGGTCGACGACCACTTCCAGAACGAGGAGAACTGGGAGCCCGAGAATGTGGAGAAGTAGTCCTGACCCTGCTCGGCGCCGTCCGGTGCGCCTGGTCTGCACCGTCGTCTCCATGGTGCTGCTCGCTGCCTGCGGTGGGGAGCCCGAGGAGCGGGAGTACGCTCTGCCACAGGATCTCTGCGGAATCGATGTCCCGCAGGAACTGTACGAGCCGCTGTTCCCACCCGGCACGGAATTGCAGGTGACGGGCCGCTATAGCGAGGACATGCAGCTTCTCGTCGGGCAGAACTGCGGATACGACCTCGACGGTGAGGACGTCTTCGAGACCCGGACCGCCGCACTGGACAGATTCGACTCGTATCTCAGCTCCCGTGATCTGGATTACTCGATGGACGACGCGGAGGAGATCGCGGGAGATTTCGACGTTGTGGTCTGGCCCGGGTTCGCCATGGCCAAGGCGCCGTGCACCATCGGGAACGAGGATGCGTCCGTCATCGAATGGTTCATGATCGCCCTGCGCGCCGATCATCCCGAGGACGACGCCGAATCCCGTGCGGTTCTGGCGAGGCTGATCGAGCCCTACATGCGTGCCATGCTCCAGCAGATGCCCTGCGCCGAGTGATCAGGAGAACGCCTTGGCCAGGCGGCGGAGGCCCTCTGTGATCTCGGTGGGGGTGTGGGCCGTGAAGCTCATGCGGATTGTCGCGGGGTCGGGGGTGTCCGCGTAGAAGGGGGCGCCGGGGACGAAGGCCACGTCGTGGTCGAGTGCCTTGGGCAGCACGGCCGTTGCGTCGGTGCCCGCGGGGAGGTGGGCCCAGACGAACATGCCGCCCTGCGGGCGGTTCCACGTGCTGCCGTGGGGGAGTGCGTCCGGCAGGCCGGTGAGGAGGGCGTCGCGGCGCAGGCGGTAGTCCGCGCGGACGCGCGCCAGGTGGGCGTCCAGGTCGTTGTCCAGCAGGTAACGGGCCGCCGCCGCCTGGTCGATGGTCGAGGTGTGCAGGTCGGCCGCCTGCTTCGCCACCGCGCAGTGGTGCCGCAGCGCGGCCGGGGCGCGCAGCCAGCCGAGCCGCAGGCCCGGCGCCATGATCTTGGAGAAGCTGCCCAGCAGGACCGTGCGGTCCGCCGCCTCGGGGAAGGACGAGATCCACGGCTCCGGCTCGCCCTCGAAGCGCAGTTCGCCGTACGGGTCGTCCTCCACGATCCACACGCCGTGGCGTTCGGCGGTGCGCGCGATGGCCTGGCGGCGGGCGGCGGAGAGGGTGTTGCCGGTCGGGTTCTGGAAGTTGGGGATGGTGTAGAGCAGCTTGGGGCGTTCGCGGTCGATCAGTTCGGCGAGCGCCGCCGGGTCGATGCCCTGGCCGTCGGTGGGCACGGGGACGGTGCGGGCCCCGGCGAGGGCGAAGCACTGGAGGGCCGCGAGGTAGGTCGGGTCCTCGACCAGCACGGTGTCGCCCGGTTCGAGCAGCGTCGTGGCCAGCAGCGTCAGCGCCTGCTGCGAACCGGCCGTGATCAGCAGGTCGTCCGCTTCCGTGGGCAGGCCGCGACCGGTGAGGCGGTCGGCGACGGCGCGGCGCAGGGCGGGGTCGCCCTCGGTGGTGGAGTACTGGAGGGCGCGCTGCGGCGTCTCGGTCAACACGCGGTCGTACGCGGCGCGCAGGCCCTCGGCGTCGAACAGCTCGGGCGCGGGCAGTCCGCCGGCGAAGGAGATGACCTCCGGGCGGGCGGTCAGGGCGAGCAGTGCACGTATGGGCGAGGCCGGCGCCCCGGTGGCGCGTGCCGCCAGGGCGGGGACGTCTGCGCGGTTCTGCATGGGCACAGGATACGGAACGAGTGCGTGTAAGGGCCAGCTAACGTTTCACATCGCGGGGAATCCTGTCCGCCATGTGGGACGGCTGGGGTGCCAGCCCCGGGAGCGGGCGAGGTCGGCGCGGGCGCCGCGGGCCCAGCCGGGGCGTTCGTCCGACGCCACGGGCTCCGGCGGCGGCGCGCCCACGGCGGCGGCGAGGACCGGCACCCACAGGCGGGCCGGGGCCGGCTCGTCGTCCACGACGTTGACCGGGCCGGAGGGCCAGTCCAGCGCGGCGACGGCGGCGGACGCCGCGTCGTCCACGTGCACGAAGGAGCTGACCGCCGCGTCCGGCGCCACGCTGCCGAGGAACGGCGGCCCCGGCTCGCCCCGCAGCGCCGCCGCGGCCGCGCCGTCCGGGGCGTACCAGGTGCCGGGCCCGTAGAGCAGGCCGAAGCGCAGCACGACGGCCTCGGGCAGTTCGGCCGACATCCGCTCCAGCGCGTCCACGGCGGCGACGGTCGCGCCGCGCGGCTCGGGGGCGCCGAGGTCGAGCGGGACGGACTCGTCGGCCGGGTCGGCGCCGGGCGCGTAGGCCCAGGCGATCGACTGCGCGACGATGCGGCCGACGCCCGCCGCGCGCGCGGCGTCCACGAGGTGGCGGGTGCCCTCGTGGCGGAGCCTGCTGTTGGCGGCGCCGTCCGCGCCGGACAGGTCGGTGAGCATGTGCAGCACGGCGTCGGGCGCCGCCGCGACGACCGCGTCCCGCAGGGCGTCGGCGTCCAGGACGTCCACCTGGACCGCCTCGGCGCCACCGGCCCGCAGCCGCGCGGCCCCGGCCTCGCTGCGCGACGTGCCGGTGACCCGGTGCCCGGCCGCGAGGAGCCGCGGGACGAGGGAGCGGCCGACGGCGCCGCCGGCGCCCGCGACGAAAAGATGCATACGGGTCAGCGTAGGCGCGGCGTGCGTCAGGCGCCGCCGGGATTCGCCGCGCGGGTGTACCTGGCGGCCTGCTCGCGGACGGCCGCCGCCAGTTCGGGGCTGCCGGAGGCGTCGAAGTCGGCGTCCAGGACGGCGAGCCAGCGCGCCATGGACCCCGGCGAGTCCGCGCCGAACGTCACGCGGCACGACTCCCCGTCCAGCGGCTCCACCGTCTCGGGGCGCCCCCAGGACCCGAGCCGCCGGACGACGGTCTCGGCCGGCGCGTACACCGTCACGCGCGCGGTGAACGGCTCGCGCGCCTCCCGCACGCCCCGGCCGACGTACGCCGCGAGGTCCTCCTCGGGCAGCGGGCGCGGGGTGAAGCGCGGGCCGGTCGGCACGCGGGGCGTCATCCGGTCCACGCGGAACGTGCGCCAGTCCTCCCGGTCCGTGTCCCAGGCGATCAGGTACCAGCGGCGGCCCCTGTTGACCAGGCGGTACGGCTCGACGTCGCGGCGGCTGGCGTCGTCGCCGTGCGTCCGGTAGTCGAAGCGCAGCCGCTCGCGGTCGCGGCAGACGCCCGCCAGCAGCGTCAGCAGGTCGGGGGCGACGCGCGGTCCGGGCAGGGCGGCCGAGGTGACGGTGTACTCGCCGAGCGCGGCGACGCGGCGGCGCAGCCGCGGGGGGAGGACCTGCTCCAGCTTGGCGAGGGCGGACAGGGACGACTCCTCCACCCCGGCGAGGGAGCCGCCCGCCGCCGTCCGCAGGCCGACCGTGACGGCGACGGCCTCCTCGTCGTCCAGCAGCAGCGGCGGCAGGGACGAACCGGCGCCGAGGCGGTAGCCCCCGGCCGGGCCGCGGGTGGCGTGGACGGGGTAGCCGAGGCGGCGGAGGCGCTCGACGTCGTTGCGGATGGTGCGGGGCGTGACGTCGAGGCGGGTGGCGAGGTCGTCGCCCGTCCAGTCGCGGGGGGTCTGGAGGAGGGACAGCAGGCGCAGCAGGCGTGCGGAGGTTTCCAGCATGCGTTCATTGTCGGACGCAATAGCGGAACGGAACTTTCCTGAATGGTCGGGAGAGTGGTCCACATGAACACGAAGCCGTCCCCCGAGGGGACCAAGGACCGCCGCTGGCTCGGCCTGTTCGCGGTGCTCGCCGCGATGATCATGAACCTGCTCGACAGCACGGTCGTCACCGTCGCGGGCCCCGCCATCCAGACCGACCTGGGCGGCTCGGCGGCCGACCTCCAGTGGACGGCCGCCGCGTACACGCTGGCGCTCGCCGTGGGGCTGCTGACCGGCGGGCGGCTCGGCGACATGTACGGGCGGCGGCGGGTCATGCTGCTGGGGATCGGCGGCTTCCTGGCGGCGTCGGTCCTGTGCGCGCTGGCCTGGTCGCCCGAGTCGCTGATCGCCGCGCGGGTCGTGCAGGGGCTGGCGGGCGCGGTGCTGATCCCGCAGTCGTTCGGCCTGATCAGGGACCTGTTCCCGCCGCGGGAGCTCGGGAAGGCGTTCGGCGCGCTCGGGCCCGTCATCGGGCTCGCCACGATCCTCGGGCCGGTCGTCGCGGGCGTGCTGGTGGACGCCGACGTGCTGGGCACGGGGTGGCGGATGGTGTTCCTGATCAACCTGCCGATCGGCGCGTTCTCGCTGCTCGCCGGGTCGCGGGCGCTGCCGCGCGGCGCGGGGCGGCCGGGGCTGCGGCTCGACGGTCTCGGGGCGCTGCTCGCGGGGGCCGGGATGTTCCTCGCGGTCTTCCCGCTGGTGCAGGGGCGTGAGCTGGGCTGGCCGGGGTGGCTGTGGGCGGTGGCGGCGGGCGCGGTGGTGGCGCTGGCCGGGTTCGTGGTGCGGCAGCTGAGGCGCGCGAGGGCGGGGCGTACGCCGCTGGTCGAGCTGAGCGTGCTGCGGCTGCGGTCGTACACGTCCGGGGTCGGGTTCACCGTCGTGTTCTTCGGGGCGGTGGTCGGCTTCTCGCTGACGCTGGGGCTTTTCCTCCAGCTCGGGCTCGGGTACGGGCCGCTGCGGGCGAGCACGGCGATGGCGCCGCTGGCGGTGGGCGCGTTCTTCGGCTCGTGGTTCGCGGCGGCGCTGAGGGGGCGGCTCGGGCGGCGGATCCTGCACCTGGGGCTCGCGCTGATGGTGGCCGGGCAGCTGGCCGTGTGGGTGGTGCTCGGGGAGGCCGGGAGCGGCGTGGACCGGTGGGACCTGGCGCTGCCGCTGCTGGTCTACGGCTTCGGGATGGGGCAGATCTTCGTGCCGCTGTTCGACGTGGTGCTGGGGGATGTGCGGGACCACGAGGTCGGGTCGGCGTCGGGGCTGCTGGAGTCGTTCCAGCAGGCCGGGGCGAGCCTGGGGGTCGCGGTGCTCGGCACGGTGTTCTTCTCGGGGCTCGGCGCGGGTGCCGGTGCCGGTGCCGGTGCGGACGGCAGGATGCGGGCGGTGGCCGACGAGTTCGTGGCGGCGCAGCGCGAGGTGACGCTGCTCGCGACGGGGCTGGTCGTGGTGGCGTTCGCCCTCGGGTTCCTGCTGCCGCGCCGGGCCAGGGGGGCGGCGGCTCCGGCGGAGGTGCCGGCGGAGGCGCCCGCCGGGGCGGAGCGGGTCGCGACGCCGGTGTGACGCGTGGGCGCGGGCGGGTGCGGGGGGCGGTCTCCCCCGGACCCGCCCGCGTCCGCTTCGCCCTTTGCCTGCGCTCTGCCTGCCCGTCCGCCGGTGCGTCAGGCGGTGACGCCCAGGCGCTCGCGCAGGACGGGGTGGGCGAAGTCCTCGCCCGCCGCGTACCGCGCCGCCTCCTCGGCGGCGAGGCGGCCGAGCCGGTGGATCTCGTTGCCGACCGACCCGGCGAAGTGCGGGCTGATCAGCACGTTCTCGCAGTCCCACAGCGGGTGGTCGGGGGAGAGGACTTCGGGCTCCGTCACGTCGAGGATCGCGTTGATGCGCCCCGCGGCGGCCAGCTCCGCCAGCGCGTCCTGGTCGAGCACGGCGCCGCGCGCGGTGTTGATCAGGGTGGCGCCGGGGCGCATCGAGGACAGCAGCGCGCGGTTGACCATGCCCGTCGTCGCGGGCAGCAGCGGCACGTGGAGGCTCACCACGTCGCTCTCCCGGAACAGCTCCTCCAGGCCGACCGGCCGTGCGCCGAGCGCCCGCGCCTCGTCGTCGGAGACGTACGGGTCGTGCAGCAGCGGCGTCAGCTCGAAGGGGCGCAGCAGTTCCAGGACGCGGCGGCCGATCAGGGACGCGCCGAGGATGCCGACGGTGCGGCCGTAGTTGCCGAGGCCCGGTGTCTCCTCGTCCCAGGCGCGCCGGGCGCGGGTGCGCTTGTACTCGGCGGAGATCTCCAGCAGGTGCTTGTTGGCCAGCAGGATCATCGCGAGGGTGTACTCGGCGACCGGCAGGGCGTTGGCGGCGGCGGCGGACGAGACGCGGATGCCGCGTTCCCAGCACGCCTCGGTGACGTGGTGGCGGATCGTGCCCGCCGCGTGGACGATCGCGCGCAGCCTGGGCGCGTGGGCGAGCGCCTCCTCGTCGAGGGGCGGGCAGCCCCAGCCCGTCACCAGGATCTCGGCGTCGGCCAGGACGGCGCGTGCCTCGGGGGTGCCGAAGTCTTCGAGCAGCGGCGGGTAGCGCAGGTCGGTCACGGACCGCAGGGCGGCGAGGGTCGTGTCGGTCAGCAGACGTTCGGCGCCGAAGCGGCTCATCGCGAGCGCCGCCGTGGGCCGTGCGGAGGGCTTCGCGGCTCCGGAGCCGTGCGCGGAGTGGGGGGCGGGGCTCGGGGCGCGTTCCGGTATGTCGTGCATGAGGCCATCCAACACTGTCGGCTGCCGGGGAAGAAGTGCGCCCAGGTCACAGGGGTGCCGGATCTCTCCCGGCGTCCGGGCGCGCGTCGCGCCCGACGGCTGGGCCGTGCGGGGGTGGTGCTAGCACCACCATGGGCCGGGTGTGTGGCACTGCTGTGCACAGATCTCTGTGCACAGCAGAATGTGCACATGCCCTTCGAACCCTCGCTCGCCGCCCTCAAGGCACTGGCCCAGCCCCGCCGCCTCCAGATGCTGGAGCACCTGACGATGCACGGGCCCGCCAACTCCAGCACGCTCGCCCGCGCCCTCGGCCTCAACACGGGGGCGACCAGCTACCACCTGCGCGAGCTGGCGCGCCACGGTTTCGTGGAACCGGCCGACCCGCCGCCGGGCGATCCCGCGGGCGGGCGCCGCCGCTGGTGGCGGGCGGTGGCGCAGGACCTGCGGCTCCCGCCGCCCAGCCGCAGGGACGCGGGCACCCGCGCGGTCGTGGACGAGATGAACCGCCTCGCCTTCGCCTCCGACCTGCGGCTCTTAGACCAGGTGCAGCGCGAGGGCGCCACGGGCGAGTGGGAGGACGCCCTGCCCTACTCGCGCGGCACCGTCCGCCTCACGCCGGACGAGATGCGCGAGCTGTTCGAGGAGTACATCGCCCTCCTGAACCGCTACAAGCGGCCCGACGGCGAGACGCCGCCGGACGCCCGCACGGTCCTCACCCGCTTCTTCGCCTTCCCGGCCCCCGAAGCCCCGCCGGACGCGGCCGACCCGCCCGCCGACACCCCCCGATCCCCCGCTCAGACACCGCAGTCCCCCGTTCAGACACCGCAGGGAGAGAACCCCGCATGACCACCGCAACCGCCGTCGGGACCAGCGCCGTCCGGCTCGACTCCGTCACCAAGGTCTACGGCCGCGGCGCCTCCGCCGTCCGGGCCCTGGACGGCGTGTCCGTCGCGATACCCAGCGGCTCCTTCACCGCCGTGATGGGGCCCTCCGGTTCCGGCAAGAGCACCTTCCTCCACTGCGCCGCCGGTCTCGACCGGGTGACGTCGGGGACCGCCTCCATCGGCGGCACCGACCTCAGCGGGATGAACGAGACCCGCCTGACGCGCCTGCGGCGCGAGCGCGTCGGCTTCGTCTTCCAGTCGTTCAACCTCGTGCCCGCCCTCACCGTCCGGCACAACGTCGCCCTGCCGCTGCGGCTGGCGGGACGCCGCCCCGACCGGCACGCCATCGCGGCGATCCTGGAGCGTGTCGGCCTCGCCGGGAAGGCCGACGCCCGCCCGGCCGAACTCTCCGGCGGCCAGCAGCAGCGCGTCGCCATCGCCCGCGCGCTGATCACGTCCCCCGACGTCGTCTTCGGCGACGAGCCCACCGGCGCCCTCGACACCGTGACGGCCAAGGAGATCCTGAACCTGCTGCGCGCCAGCGTGGACGCCTCGGGCCAGACCGTCGTCATGGTCACGCACGACCCGGTCGCCGCCGCGCACGCGGACACCGTGCTGTTCCTGGCGGACGGCACCCTGGTGGACGAGATGACGGCCCCGACCGCCGACCGCGTCGCCGACCGTATGACGCACCTGGGGGCGTGGGCCTGATGCTCCGCTACGCACTCGCCACCCTGCGCGCCCGCAAGGCCGGATTCGCCGGCGCGTTCCTCGCGCTCTTCTGCGCGGCCGCCCTGATCACCGCGTGCGGCTCCCTCCTGGAGACCGGTCTGCGCGGCGACATCGGCACCGAGCGCTACGCCGCCACGCCCCTCGTGGTGACGGCCGACCAGAACGTCCACCACACCACGCAGAAGGGCGACAAGACCAAGCACAAGGCGAAGCCCGTCAACGAGCACGTGTGGCTGCCCGCGGACACGGCGGACCGGATCGCCGCCGTCCCCGGCGTCGCCTCCGTCGTGCCGGAACTCACCTTCCCCGCCGAACCGCTCGACGCGTCCGGCCTCCCCTGGGAGGGCCCGGACGTCCACGGCCACGCCTGGTCCTCGGCGGCCCTCACCCCCTTCACCGTCGGCGAGGGCCACGCGCCCGAGGCCGACACCGAGATCGTCCTCGACCGCGGACTGGCGGAACGCGCCGGGCTCGGCGTCGGCGACGAGGTCACCGTCCAGTCCACCGACGTCCCCGCGACCTACACCGTCGCGGGCATCGCGGACGGGGAGATCGCCGAGCAGGCCGCCGTCTTCTTCACCGACACCGAGGCGCGCCGCCTCGCCGGGCACGAGGGGCAGGACGCGATGCTGGGCGTCTTCCCCGAGCCCGGCACCGGCACCGACGAGCTGGCGGCGCAGGTCCGCGACGCACTGGACGGGACCACCGCGCGCGTCCACACCGGCGGCGACCGGGGGCCCGCGGAGTTCCCCGACGCGGCGCAGGCACGCATCCAGCTGGTCAGCATGGGCGGCGCGATCGGAGGCACGGGCCTGCTGGTCGCCGTGCTGGTCGTCGTCGGCACCTTCGGGCTCACCGCCCGCGCCCGGCACCGCGAACTCGCCCTGCTGCGCGCCATCGCCGCCACGCCCCGCCAGACGCGGCGGCTGATCGGCCGGGAGGCCCTGCTGGTCGGCCTGGTGGCCGGGCCGCTCGGCGCCGTCGCCGGTCTGCCGCTGGCCGGGTGGCTCTACCGCCGCCTCGTCAGCCTCGGCACCGTCCCCAGCACGCTGAGCCAGGTCCGCAGCTTCTTCCCGATGGCCGCCGCGGTCGCCGCGACGCTGCTGGCCGCCTGGCTCGCCGCCCGCATCTCCGCCCGCCGCACGGCCCGCATCCGCCCGGCCGAGGCGCTGACCGAGGCCGCCGTGGAACCCCGCCGCACCCCGGTCGTACGCCTGATCGCGGGCCTGCTGACCCTGGTCGGCGGCATCGTGCTGCTGGCCGTCCTGTCCGCGCTGCACACCGAGCCCGCCTCCACCCCGGTCACGTATCTGACGGTGCTCCTGCTGTCCGTCGCGGTCGCCCTGCTCGGACCGGCGCTGTCGCGCGTCGCGTTCACCGTCATCGGCGCCCCGCTGCGCCTGTCGGCCGTCCCGGGACACCTGGCCGCGCACAACGCGGCGGCCGGGGCGCGGCGCCTCGCCGCCGTCATCACGCCGCTGACGCTGCTGGTCGCCATGGCGTGCACCGTCGTGTTCACGCAGACGACGATCGGCGGCGCGGCCGAACGGCAGGCCAGGGACGGGGTCGTCGCCGACCGCGTGGTCGTCGCGGCCGGGCCTGGCGTCCCGCACGCCGCCGCGGAGGCGCTGCGCGGGACGGACGGCGTCACCGCCGTCACCGAGATCGTGCACACGACGGTCCGCACGCCGGGCCTCGACAAGTACACGGCACAGGGCGTCACCGCGGGCTCCGGGTACGAGGAGACGCTCGACCTGGGCATGACCGAGGGCTCGCTCGACGGGCTGGCCGACGACGGGGTGGCCGTCAGCGACGTCGTCGCCGAGAGCCGGGGCCTCCACCCGGGGGACTCCCTTGACCTGGTCCTGGGCGACGGCACGCCCGTCACCACCACCGTCACCGGCGTCTACGACCGGGGACTCGGCTTCGGCGAACTGACGCTCCCGCACGAGCTGCTGGCCGCCCACATCGACAACCCGCTGGCGGACGCCGTGCTGGTCGCCACCGACCTGACCGACGCCCAGCTCGGCGACGCCCTGGCCGGCTTCCCCGGCCTCGCGGTGCGGGACGGCGGCCACGTCGCCGACGTCATGGCCGAGCAGCGCGAGACGAGCGCGGCGGTCGCGTTCCTCGGCATGGGACTCGTCCTGGCCTTCACCACCATCGCCGCCGTCAACACCCTGGCGATGGCCACGGCCGACCGCCGCAAGGAGTTCGCCCTGCTGCGCCGGATCGGCACGACGCGGCGGCAGATCCTGCGCATGCTCGGGCTGGAGTCGCTGACGGTGGCGGTCACGGCGGTCCTGCTCGGCACCGGGATCGCGCTGGCGGTGCTGACGTCCTTCAGCACCGGGATGACCGGTGAGGCCGCACCCGCGATGGCCTTCGGCCCGTACCTGCTGATCGCGGGCGCGGTGACCGTCCTGGCCCTGGCCGCGACCTCCATCCCCGCGCGCCTGTCCCTGCCGCGCCGCGGCGCCGCCTGAGCCGGCCGGCCGACCGGGCCCGCCCCCACCACCCGGGGGCGGGCCCGACGGCATGCCGCGGACCTGTCCGGACGACCCCTGAAGTGACTCAACGTATTCATTCACGGGTTCACCGTAGACGCAGCGTAGTCGGAGCGGTATCGCTCGTGCGAGTGAATCCAGCCGCCGGACCGGCGCTCAGCCCGCCCGGCGGGCGGTCCGCAGCTCGAAGAGGTACCGCTTCGTGATCCGTCCCCCGTGCCGGTCGTCGATCAGCCCGGCGAGGCACGCCAGCAGCTCCGCCCGCACCTCCGGGGCGAGGGCGATGTGGTTCGAGTACGTGGACAGCACGTCCAGGTACTCCGCCGTCGTGTACGTGACGTCGCACGGGTAGCGGCGGAACTCCACCTCCCCGAACAGCCCCGACGCGTCGATCTCCGCGCGGTCCCGGGGGATGGCGTCGGCCGGTTCCAGACGCAGCCCGCGGGGCGTCGCCGGGATGAAGCGCTCGTAGAACTCCTGCGACGCGCGGAAGAACTCCTCGGTGCCGCCCTTCACATGGTGCGTCGCCACCGTCGCCAGCACCCCGCCCGGCCGCAGCGCCGCGGCCGACTTCACCACCCGCACCGCCGGATCGACCCACGCGAACGCCGTCGCCGACACCACCGCGTCGAACGGCTCGGCCGGCAGCGGCCAGTCCTCGAACGCCGCCACCGCCACCCGCGCCTCCGGCCACGGCGCCAGGTTCCGCCGCGCCACGGCCGCCATGTCCGCGCCCAGTTCGACGGCCGTCACCGCGCACCCCCGCCGCGCCAGCGGGACCGTCGCCCGGCCCGTACCGCAGCCGATCTCCAGCACCCTGGCGCCGCGCCCGAGCCCCGCCACCTCCGCCAGGTCGGCGAAGAGCCGCTCCGGATAGACGGGCCGCGCCCGGTCGTACAGCTCCGCGACCCCGTCGAACGTCACGCGCAGCCGCTCCCGTTCGGCGTCCGCCGCGCTCACCGCCGCACCGGCCCACAGGCGACGGGACTTGACCTCAAGCGTGCTTGAACCACGAGCGTGACTCCTGTCCTTGCCGATGTCCTCGCGCACCGCGAAGGGAAGATCCTGCCATGCCCGTCACGCAGTACACCGAAGCCGAACTCGCCGCCCAGCCCGTCGGGTACTGGGCCACCGAGGCGTCGCGCCTCGTCCTCGCCGCGATCCGCGCCGAACTCGCCGCCGAGGACCTCACCCAGCCGCACTGGTGGACGCTCAACCACGTCTCCGGCGCCCCCGGCACCTGGACCCGCGCCGCCCTCACCGAACGGCTCGCCCCCTTCGACCAGCAGGACTCCGACTTCCCGGCCATGCTCGACGACCTGGTGGCCCGCCGCTGGCTCACGGAACGGGACGGCCTCCTCGCCCTCACGCCGGACGGCGAGGCGGGCCTGTCCCGCGCCAGGGAACGTGTGGGCCGTGCCCACGCGGCGCTGCGCGACGGCATACCGGACGCCGCGTACGCCGCCATGATCGACACGCTGCGCCGCATCGTCGGCAACCTCGGCGGCGACAGCGACCTGCCCTGACCGGCGGCGCGCCGCGCGCCCGTCCGGCGAACGCGTCCGGATCGTTCAAGACCGGTGGCCGGGGAAGCCCGAACATGGCAGGCGGTGGCACGCCCGGGGACCGGCGGACCCCCCGGCACGACGAGAGGACGACGCGGTATGGCGGACGGCACCGAGGAACTGCTGCGCATGGCCAACGTGGGCCCGGCCGTGGTCCGTCGCCTGGCCCGGGTGGGCGTGACCGCGCCCGCCGATCTGCGGGGGCGCGACCCGTACGAGATGTACGAGCGGCTGTGCGCCCTGGACGGCCGCAGGCACGATCCGTGCCTCCTGGACACGTTCCTGTCCGTGGTCGACCAGGCGGGCGGCGGCGAGCCCCGCCCCTGGTGGACCTACACCCAGGAGCGCAAGCGGCACGGGTGAACGGCACCGGGCCCCCGCGCGGGCGCGAGCGTCCGATGCGCCCGGACCAGCCTCGTCACTAGGGTCCTCGCATGGACCCTGTGCTCACCGCCGTTCCGGCCGTCGTCCCGGCGGTCGCCGCCGTGCTCGCGGTGCCGGTCGCCGCGCTGCCCGGGGCGCGGCACCGGGCCGTGCCGGCGGTGGTGGCGGTGCTGGTCGTCTCGGCGGTCACCCTCCCGTTCGGCCCTTCCACCGGCGGGTACGCCGGAGCGGCGATGCTGGCGGAGGCGGCGGCCGTGCTCGGGCTCGCCTTCCTCACGGCCAGGCACGCCCCCGCACGCCCGGCCGTCGCGCTGTGCCTGCTGCTGTGCGCTCTCGCGGCCTGCGTGACGCTGCGCGTCCGGATACCGGCGTCCCCCGCCGAAGTCGCCGAGCAGTGCTCGTTCTTCGCGCTCGGCGCCGTCCTCGCGTCCGGCGCGGGCCGCTACCTGCGGATCGTGGAGGAACGCAGGCACCGCGCCGTCGAGCACACCCGCCAGGAGGAACGGCTCCGGCTGGCGCGCGATCTGCACGACTTCGTCGCCCACGACCTCTCCGGCATCGTCGCCCTCGCCCAGGCGGCCCGGCTCGTCGGCGCCGAACGGCCCGCCGAGACGCTCCCGCTGCTCGGCACCATCGAGAGCCTCGGCCTCCAGGCCCTCGCGACCACCGACCGCACCGTCCACCTGCTCGACGCCACCGGCCCGGCGCACGGCCTCGACGACATCGCCGACGCCGTCGAGAGCTTCCGCGCCACCACCCCGGCGGAAGTGGTGCACCACACCGCCCTGTCCCGCGCCCACCAGGACGGCATGCCCCGGGAGATCGCCGCCACGGCCCACCGGATCGTGGTCGAGGCGCTGACGAACGTCCGCCGCCACGCGCCCGCCTCCCCGCGCGTCGCCGTCTCCCTGGCGGCGGACGCGCCCGGGCGGGCACCCGCGGCACTCGTCGTCACGGTGACCAACACCCCCGCGCAGCAGCCGGGCGAGCGGACCGTACGGGCCAGGCGCGGCGGTACGGGCCTGGTCGCCCTCGCCGAACGGACCCGCGCCCTCGGCGGCACCTTCGACTCCGGCCGTGACCCGTCCGGCGGCTGGCGGGTCACCGCCCGCCTCCCGTATGCCTGAGCACGGTCACTTCCGGCCGCAGCGCCCGCACGCCCCGCGCCGCCGCAGGTAGTACGCGAGCGTGGCGAGCGCGAGCGCCACGCCCCACACCGGCCACACCGTCTCGGGCACACTGGCGCCCCAGTCCCGCCGCGGGTGGTCGAACGCGCCCGTCAGGTGCAGCCGTATGTACATCACCCCCGCGATCGTCACCAGCACGGACACCACCGACGCGGGGACGACCGCGAGCGTGAGCGGCACCCGCCTGCCCCGCAGCCCCACCATCCAGCGCGGGAACGTCTCGCCCCACCGCTGCACCAGCCCCAGCGTCAGCAGGGAACCCAGCGCGCCCAGCGTCGCCAGCGCCGCCCCGTAGACCCACAGATGGTCCTCCTGGCCCTCCTCCCACAGCTCGTCGGATATGCCGAGCGGCCACCCGAAGAACCAGGCCCAGCGCGTCGACGCGTAGAACAGGGGCACGACGACCGCCGTGTACGCCGCGCGCCGTCCCCAGCGGGCCGCCGCCTCAGGCGCGGCCCACCCCCCGCCGCCGTCCCGCCGCCCGCACCGGCCGCACGCCCCCGTCCTGCGCCGGTGGTGCGCCACGGCGGCGGCCGCGAGCAGACCGGCGGCGGTGACGGCGAACAGCTGGTTCACCACGGACCAGTCGACGGCGCCGAAGCGGAGCATCAGGGCGTACGCCAGGTGGCCGAGTATCCGGAAGTCGGCGAGCAGGCACATCACGGCCGCGACGTACACCCCCGCCGCCCCGTACAGCACGCGCGCCGCTCCGCGCGGCAGTCCCCGTCCTGGCCTCGCCAGCAGTGCGGCGACGGCGCTCGCGGACAGGAAACCGGCCGCCAGCCAGGGCGCGAGCCGGGCGCGCCCGACATGCTCGAACGCCGAGTACTCCGGGTTCGCGTCGTCCGCGCCGAACGGGAAACCGGCCCCGCCCAGCGCCCACCAGGTCTGCGCGAGCCCGTACAGCAGCAGCGCGGCGCACGCGGCGTACGCCAGAGGGGAACGGGTCGGTGATGTCGTCATGGTGGCGACCTCCAATCCCGCCCCACCCTCGTCACCGCCGCGCGCGGACACATCCGCCGAACGGGAGATCTCCCGCGGCCCGCCGCGCGCTACCGTCCTCCGCGTGGTGATCCGCATCCTCCTCGCCGACGACCAGGAAGCCGTCCGCACCGGCTTCCGGCTCGTGCTCGGCGCGCAGCCGGACATGGAGGTCGTCGGCGAGGCCGCCGACGGCCGCCGGACGCTCGAACGCGCGGCGGCGCTGAAGCCGGACGTCGTCCTCGCCGACATCCGCATGCCGGGCCCGGACGGTCTGGAGGTGACCCGCCTGCTCGCCCCCACGACGCGCGTGATCGTCGTGACGACGTACGACCTCGACGCGTACGTGTACACGGCGCTGCGCAACGGCGCCTGCGGCTTCCTGCTGAAACGCTCGGGTCCCGCCCTGCTGGCCGAGGCCGTCCGGGCGGCCGTGTCGGGCGAGGCGCTGATCAGCCCGTCCGTGACGGTACGTCTCCTGCGCCACCTGCGGCCCCCCGCCGAGCCGCGCCCGCCGGGCCCCGCCCCGCCGCAGGAGCCGCTCACGGAACGCGAGACCGCCGTCGCCCGCCTCGTCGCGTCGGGTATGACCAACGCCGAGATCGCCGCCGCGCTCTTCGTCTCGCCCGGCACGGTGAAGACCCATGTCGCCCACATCCAGCGCAAGCTGGGGACCCGCAACCGCGTCGGCATCGCCGCCCATGTCTGGGACAGCGGCCTGGCCCCCTGACCGCCGCTGCCGCCGCCCCACCGCCCGTTTCCCATCACAGAGAGTGACGATAGCTCCCGCCACTGACAACGGGCCCGGACAACGGGCCCGGACAACGGGCCCGGACGGCGGGCCGGGGATCAGGCCGCCGTCGCCCCGTGGGAGCCGGCGATGCCGCTGACGGCGCGGGCGAGGGCGATGTCGTGCGCGGTGATCGCGCCCCCGGCCGCGTGCGTGTTCGTCGCGACGGTGAGCGTCGTGTGGAGCACGGTCACGGTGGCGTGGTGGTCGGCCGCGTCCTCGGCCTCGTTGATCTCCCGGTAGACGGCGGGCAGTCCGGCGCGCGGCACGGTCCACCGCGCCGTCAGCTGCCCCGACTCGACGCCCCAGCCGGGCAGTCCGGCCAGGGCCTCGGCCAACTCGTCCTCACCGAGCGGCGTGTACGAACGGGCCACAGCGCTTCCCTCCACGTGACTCCACCGGTTCCGGTACGCGTGGTGACGACTACCCCTGCAGCGCCTCGAAGATGTCGGCGTCGGTCTCCCGCCGCCACGCGGGCAGTTCCGCCCAGTCGGCGACATGCGACGGCTCGGGCGACGCGACGTGCTTGTGGACCTGCGCGATCCAGCAGGTCGCCACGAACCGGCCCTTCTGCTCCCGCGTGAGCCTCACCGCGTTCCCTCCGCTGATCTCCACGAAGTCGCGGACCTGCGCGGCCACGGCGGTCGCCGCGTGCCGCTCCCACTCCGGCGTCTCCTCCCACGGCGCCACGCACCCCGCCTCGGGCTCCCCCGGGAAACGCTCCCTGACCCCGGCGATCCAGGCGTCCCTGAAGACGCGTCCCGGCTCGTCGGTCATGGCGGAGTCCTCTCGTCGGGCCACATCGGTCACGCCCGTGGCGGCGGGTCACGCCGCGGCCACCGGGCGTTCCGATGGTCTCACCGGGAGCCCCTGGGCGCCCGGAGCCGGGGGTGTCGGTGCGGGACGGCGAGGACGATCTTGCCGACCTGGGTGCCGGACTCCAGGTGGCGGTGGGCCTCCGCCACCTCGGAGAGGTCGAAGACCCGGTCCACCACGGGCGTGAACGCGCCGGACAGCAGGCCCGAGGTGACGAACGCGCTCGCCCGGCGCAGCGTGTCGCCCGTGGTCGTCGTCCCCAGCGAGATGCTGTACGGCCGCACCGTCACGCCCGAGCGGAGCAGGTCGAGCGCGGGCAGTTCGAGGGTCGGGCCGCCGAGCGCGCCGTAGAGCACGTACCGGCCGTACGGCACCAGCGCCCCGAGCGGTCCGGCCGCCTGGGCGCCGCCGACCGCGTCGAACACCACGTCGGCGCCCCGCCCGCCCGTCGCGGCGCGCAGCGCGTTCGCCACACCCGCCGCGTCCAGGCCGCCCGTCACCACGACCTCGGCCGCGCCCGCCGCGAGGAGCCGTTCGCGTTTGGCGTCCGTCCGCGTGGTGGCGACCGGCACGGCGCCGACGCGGCGGGCGAGCTGTACGGCCGCGATCCCCACCCCGCTGGACGCGGCGGTGACGACGAGCGTCTCGCCCGGTCGCAGCGTGCCGTCCTCCAACAGGCCGCCGAACGCGGTCAGGTGCGTCATCCACACGGCGGCGCCCGTCACCGCGTCCACCCCGGCCGGGCGGTGCGCGAGGGCCGCCGCGGGCACGACGGCGGCCTCACCGTAGACGCCGTAGTCGGTCATGCTGAACGCGGGCAGGACGCTGACGGGGTCGCCCGGCGCGAATCCGGTGACGCCGGGACCCGTCTCCTCGACGGCGCCCGCCGCCTCGTAGCCGAGCCCGGCGGGGAAGGCGCGGACGGGCCGTCCGTACCGTCCCTGGCGGAAGAGGGACTCGGCCCTGTTGAGCCCGATCGCGTCCACCCTGATCCGTGCCTCGCCTGGACCGGGGGCGGGGAGTTCGATGTCGTCGATCCGCAGGACTTCGGGTCCGCCGTAGGCGTGGAAACGCACCGTTCTGGTCATGGGGCCATCACAGCCGAAAGTACGATGCCTGTCAAACTTCGACGGGCATCGTACTTATCGGAGAGGGCGGGGCGCCGCGCGGCCAGGTCAGGCGACCGCCGCCACGGCCGGGACGCGCAGGGAACGCCGCGCCGTCGCCAGCGTCGTCAGCACGGTCGCCGCCGCGCCGACCGCCACGATCCCCGCCCAGATCAGCGGCGCGTCCGCCGGCATCTCCGCACCCCGGCGCACCAGCACGAACGGCACCAGCCCGGCGAGCCCCGCGACGGTCCCGAAGAGGACCCCCGTCACCGTCAGCAGCCCCGCCTCGACGCCGACCGCGCCCAGCACCTGCCGCGGCGTCGCCCCG
Organism: Streptomyces sp. NPDC049879; assembly: GCF_044461265.1. Taxonomy (NCBI): domain Bacteria; kingdom Bacillati; phylum Actinomycetota; class Actinomycetes; order Kitasatosporales; family Streptomycetaceae; genus Streptomyces; species Streptomyces sp. NPDC049879. The sequence goes on from NZ_JBITKT010000002.1 coordinate 756,169, forward strand.
GCGAGCCGCTGCCCGCCGAACTCCCGCACGCGGTAGGAGGTCGCGGCGTACAGGCTGTTGACCAGCATCACGCAGCAGAAGACCACGATGATGCCGACGACGACCGTGTTGAGCGTCTCCAGGTTCTTGTCCTCGACCGACTTCACCAGCCCGGACGCGTCGATCGCCGCCGACTCGGCCGCCTGGATGCACAGCGTCGCGGTGCCGATGCCCGTGAAGAGGATCAGCGGCATCAGCATCCCCGCCTGGTGCTCCGCGCGGCGCCGCAGCGACCGCACCGCCAGGTAGCCGCTCCCCCCGGCCAGCACGCCCAGGGGCCGTTCCAGCAGGGCCAGCAGTGCGCGCAGCAGACCCGTCGAGAAGACCGCGAAGCCGATCGCCAGGAAGATCGCCCCGTACGCCGGGCCCGCCATCAGCGACGGCTCGTCCGCGTCCATGGCGAACGTGCTCGCCACACCCCCGGCACCCGACACCAGCGCCAGGACCCCGCCGACCGTACGCAGCCGGGTGCGTGGCGCACGCCCGCCCGCCGCCGCCCGGGTCGCCCTGCGCACCGCGAGGAACGCCGCCCCCGCCGACGCCAGCAGTGTGATGCCGAATCCCGCGCCGAGCCCTATGGGGCCGAACGCATAGTCCACCCCGGCCGCCACCTGGCCCGTGTCCTTGAACATGTCCAGCAGCAGATTCCCCGCCAGCATCGCCGGACCGATCGCCAGCAGCGCCGCGACCAGCCCGATGACGACCGCCTCACCCGTCACCATGCGCTTGATCTGCGCCGGTGTGGCTCCCGTACTGCGCAGCAGCGCTATCTCCTCGGCGCGCTGCCGCACGTTCACCGTCAGCGTGGACGCCACGGCGAAGAAGACCAGCAGCGTGCTGTACCCGCCGACCACCCCACCCGCCAGGCCCAGCGTCTCCGCGCTGGTGTCGTCCACACCCGGCGCGCCCGCCGTGTCGTGCATCGAGTTGAACGCCATCGTGATCACCGCACCGAGGAACGCCGACAGCAGCGTCCCCGCGAAACGACCCGGGCGCTTGCGCACCGAACGCATGGCCAGCGTGAACATCGCTCAGACCCCCACAGCCACGGAGTCGCCCAGGTGCGCGAGGCGCTCCGCCACCGCGTCCGCCCGCGGCGCGTCCATCCGCCCCGCCAGGCGCCCGTCCGCCAGGAACACCACGGAGTCCGCGTACGCCGCCGCCACCGGGTCGTGCGTCACCATCACCACCGTCCGCCCGTGCGTCCGCACCGCGTCCCGCAGCAGCCCCAGCACCTCGCGGGCGCTGCGCAGGTCGAGCGCGCCCGTCGGCTCGTCCGCGAAGACGACGCTGGGCCGCGTCACCAGGGCCCGCGCGATGGCGGCGCGCTGCCGCTGACCGCCCGACAGCTCCTCCGGGTAGTGCCCGAGCCGGTCGCCGAGGCCGACGCGCGCCAGGATCTCGCGCGCCCCGGCGCGGTCGGGGCGGCGCCCGGCGAGCTTGAACGGCAGCACGGCGTTCTCCAGCACCGTCAGCGTCGGCAGCAGGTTGTACTGCTGGAAGACGAACCCGATGCGCGCCCGCCGGAACCTCGTCAGCGCCGCCTCGCCCCCGGCCGTCACCTCCGTGCCGTCCACGGCGACGATCCCCCGGTCCGGCCGGTCGAGCCCGGCCGCGCACTGCAGCAGCGTGGACTTGCCGGAGCCGGAGGGGCCCATCACGGCGGTGAAGCTCCCGGCGGGCAGGCTCAGCGTCACGTCGTCCAGGGCCGTCACCGCGTTGTCGTCCGCGCCGTACGTCTTCGTCACCTTGACCAGCCGCAGCGCCTCGCGCGCCGGGTCGGCGCCGGGGACGCTCCTGTGTCGGAACATCGGGTCCACCCTCCTCCGGCACCCCCGTGGCGCCTCACCCACGAACCTAGGCACGGGCGCGGCGCGGCACATTGGCCCCACGGCCCGGACGCGCGGTGGGCCGGACACCCGGCGGAGGTGGCGCTGGGTACACCTCCCGGCCGTCAGGGCGCCGGGCGGCGGGCGAGGAGCAGCAGGTCGAGGAGCCGGTCGAGGTCGCGCGCGGTGGCGTCCGCGCCGGTGAGGGCGCTCAGCCCGCGCAGCGCCGCCGCCAGCCCGTCCGTCACCTCCGCCGCGGACGTACGGCCGTCCGCCGCCAGCAGCGCGGCGACCTCGCGGGCCCGCGCCGAACGGGCGAGCGCGGCGGCCGCGTCGTCGTCCGCCGGTCCTGGCTCCGCCGTGTCCGCCGCCGCGGGGGCCAGTTCGACCGTCAGCCGTGTGTCGAGCGCCGTGGCCAGCCGGTCGAGCGCGGCGAGGGTGGGGTTCCCGCGCCCGTTCTCCAGGTTGGCGATGTACGGCACGGAGAGACCGGCGTCCACGGCGACGGCCGCGATGGTCCGCCCCATCTCCTTCCGCCGCGCCCGCAGCACACGCCCGAGGCGCGCCCCGTTCCCGTCCAGGGTGATCAGCTCCATGACGTCGATGATTATTCTGCTAAAACACTCTTGCGGCGAAGTTTTCTGTAGGAATACTCTCGCCCGGGTGAAGCACTCCCCGCTGCGCCATCCTGCCTTCCGCCTCCTCTGGACCGCCAACACGGCCTCCGGCGCCGGGGCCTGGCTCCTCGTGGTCGCCGTCCCCTTCCAGGCGTACGAGCTGACCGGCTCGGCGACCGCGACCGGCCTCGCCCTCGTCGTCGAATCCCTCCCCGCCCTCGTCGCCGGGCCCTGGATCGGCTCCCTCCTCGACCGCGCCGACCTGGCCCGCGCCATGGCCGCCGCCGACCTGGCGGCCATGGCGTCCGTCGCCCTGCTGTTCCTGGCCGACGGGCCGGAACGCCTGTGGCTGCTCTACGCGGCCGTCCTGGGGGAGAGCCTCGCCGCGACGGTGCTGCGCCCGGCGGGCCGCGCCCTCGTCCCCGCCGTCACCGGCCGCGACGCCGACGCCCTCGCCGCCGCGAACTCCCTGCTCGCCGGCACCGCGGGCCTCCTCCGGCTGGCGGCTCCCCCGTTCGGCGCACTCCTCCTCGCCGGGCCAGGACTCCCCGCCGTCGCCGCCCTCGCCCTCGGCGGATACGCGCTGTCGGCGGCCGCGCTCGCCGCCGTACGCCTGCCCCGCGCCGCCCGTACGCCGCCCGCGCCCGGCCCGTCCGGCGGACTCCGCGCGGGACTGCGCGAGGTGGCCCGCAACCCGGCGCTGCGCGGACCGCTCGCCCTCACCACCGCGTTCCTCACCGCCAACGCCGCCCTCACCGCCCTCCTCGTCCCCTTCACCGTCACCCGTCTGGGCGCCCCCGGGCACGCGCTCGGCCACCTCCTCTCCGGACTCGGCGCCGGTTTCCTCCTGGGCGCGGCCCTCAGCCGCCCCCTGATCGCCCGCCTCGGCACCGCGCGGGCGATCGCGGTGGCACGGCTGGGCCTGTGCCCGGCGTACGTCGCCCTCGCCGCTGCCCACAACCTCCCCCAGGGCGTCGCGGCGACTTTCCTGATCGGCATACCGGGCAGCGTGCTGCTGATCGCGGTCGACACCCACGTGCAGCGCACGGCCCCGCCCGCCATGCTCGCCCGCGTCCTCGCGCTCTTCCTGGCCGCCGACGCCCTGGCGGCGATCGGCGGCGGACTCGCCGGACCCGCCCTGAGCGCGTCCCTCGGACCGGCGGGCGCGGTGAGCGCCGTGGTGTGCTGCGTGTGCGCCGTCGGTGTCGTGGGCTTGCGGCGGGGGCGCGGTGGAACGGGGGTGTGACGGGGTATCTGTCTCCTCAGTCGCCGTGCTTCCCGGCGCGGCGGCCCCGGCCGGCCGGAGGGGGCAGTCTCCGTGTATCCAGAAGGCGCAGGCGCCGGGACGCGCGACGTCCCGGACATGACCCGGTTATCCCCGACCCAGCAGATGGGCATCTCCTGCGCACGCTGCGGACGGCGGCTCGGCGCGTCCGGGCGGCGGGCGGGGCGCGTGCGCGACCGGTGGGGGCACGCGTTCGTCCTGTGGGTCTGCTCGCACGGCTGCTTCCTCGGTGGACGCACCAGGTGACACCCCCCGTGACACCCCCCGTGACACCCCCCCGTGACACCGCCCGCGCTGCGTGATCCGGCGCGCGTGGCTAGCGTGGAGGCGAGGAGGGGGGCGCACACGAGGAGGCGTTCCGCATGGCCGACATCCGCGAGGGGCTGCCCTGCTGGGCCGATGTGACGCTGCCGGACGTGGAGGAGGGGAAACGCTTCTACGGCCAGCTCTTCGGCTGGACCTTCGACCGCGCCGCCGACGAGTACGGCGGCTACGCGCAGGCGTGGGCGGGCGGCGCCGCCGCGGCGGCGCTGGCGCCGCAGCTGCCGGGGCAGGGCGCGGTCGCGCCCCCCGCCTGGAACCTCTACCTCGCCTCCGAGGACGTCCCCGCCACCGCCGACCGCGTCCGCGCGGCGGGCGGCGACGTCCTCGTCGAGCCCATGCTGATCGGGGACTTCGGCAGCATGTGCGTCGGCCGCGACCCCGGGGGCGTCGTCTTCGGCGTCTGGGAGCCCGGCACGCACCGGGGCTTCGGCGCGCGCGGCGAGCCCGGCACGTACGCGTGGGCCGAGGTGTACACGCGGGACGGGGCGGCGGCGGACGCGTTCTTCTCGTCCGTCTTCCCCTACGAGACGGTCGCCGTCGAGGGCCCGCCCGCCGTGGACTACGCGCTCTGGCAGCTCGACGGCGGCCCCTGCCTGGGCCGCTACCGCTTCCCGCCGGACGCGCCGGGGGACATCGCGCCGCACGTCGAGGTCTTCTTCGCGGTCGGCGACTGCGACGCGGCGGTGGCGACGGCGCGCGGCCTCGGCGGGCGGCTGATCGACGGGCCGATGGACAGCCCGTACGGGCGCTACGCCGCCGTCGCCGACTCGCAGGGCGCGAACTTCATGGTCATCGACCTGGAGACGACCACGGCGGCGTGACGGCCGGGGCGTGCGCTCAGCGGGCGTCGCCGGCGCGCACGCTCCACCGCACGCCGTGCGGCTCCAGCGCCGCCAGGAAGTCCGCCGGGTCGAAGGCCTGCGACGGCGCGAGCACCCCGGCCGCCGCCGCGCCCGCCACCAGGCGCAGCGCCCCCTCGACGGCGATCACCGCCGTCAGGCCGTAGCCGTCCGGGCCCGTCACCGAGCCCTGCGCGCGCCGCCCGTCCCGGCCGACGGCGTACGCGGCCATCAGCCAGCGCGACGCGCGCCGCGCCGCTGGGTCAGGGCCCTCGGGCAGGGCGGCGACCGCCTCCTCGGTGACCGCCCCGAACAGCGGGACCACCTCCGCGCGCATCACGGCGTCGATCCGGTCCGCCGTGACGTGCCGCGGGACGGTGACGACGCCTGGCAGCGCGAACGGCGCCACCGCCAGGTCGCCCGTCCCCCGCCCGTCCGCCATCTCGGGCACCGGCACCGGCACCGTCGCGCGGTCGGCGCCCGCGTGTCCCGCGCCGTCGCGCCAGGCGCCGTCCGCCCACACGAGCCCGTGCCCGCCGCCCCACAGGCCCCGGTTGGCCAGCGCCGTCCTCGCGGTGCCGCGCGAGACGGCGCCCGGTTCCCGCAGGTCCGCGACCGTCAGCTCCGCCAGGCAGGCGCCGGGCCCGAGTGCCTCGGCGGTGAGGTGGGCGATCAGGTCGCCGGGCCCGCCGTCGTCGGCGAGGGCGGGGACGACGGTGACGCCCGCCCGGCGCGCCGGTTCGCCGAAGGTGTCGAAGACCCGCTTGAGATAGGACTGTTCGCCGTTCGTGTCGACGTAGTGGGCGCGTGCGGCGACGGCGGCCCGCACCACCGGTTCGCCGAACAGCTCGAACGGCGCCACGCAGTTGACCACCGCGGCGCAGTCGTCGAACGCCGCCGCAAGCGCCGCCTGGTCCTCCACGCCGGCACGCCGCACCTCGGCGCCCGGCACCCCTTCGGCGGCCCCGCGCAGCCGCTGCTCGTCGCGGCCCACCAGGACGACCGGGACACCCCGGCGCGCCAGTTCCGCGACCACCAGGCTCCCCGTGAAACCGCTCGCTCCGTACACAGCAATCTTCTCCATGCCCGCCACGCTATGAGCGGCACACGAGGACGCTGAATGCCTCACCGTCCCCGCATCATGCCCGTCCGTCCCGCACCAGGGCCGAACGCGGGACTACAGTCGGCGCATGGACGTGCTGAGCGACGCCGTCACCGCCATGCGCACCGGACGGCCCCACTCCTCCCGCACCCGCTGGAACGCGCCCTGGGGCGTCCGCTTCGCCCCCTTCGCGGGCGCCGGATTCCACGTCGTCCTCCAGGGCTCCTGCTGGGTGCTCCCGCAGCGCGGCGAACCCGTCCTGCTGCGCGTCGGCGACATCGCGCTGCTCCCGCACGGCACCGGCCACGGACTCGCCGACGACCCCGCGACGCCGCTGCGCGAGGCCGGCAACCCCGGTTCCCTCCCACCGGCCCCGCCCCCCGACGGCGCTCCCGGCGCCACCGTCCTCCTGTGCGGCGCCTACCTGCTCGACCAGGACCGGCGGCACCCGCTGCTCGCCGAACTCCCCGAGACCGTGCACCTCTCCTCCCGCGTGGGGGCCCACCCCGAACTGCGCGCCGTCATCGACCTCCTGGGCGCCGAGCTGAACCGCCCCCGCGAGGGCAGCGGCGCCGTCGTCCCCGCGCTCCTGGACGCGCTGCTGCTGTACGCGCTGCGCGCCTGGCACGACGAACTGCGCCTCGAACACCCGGGTCCCGGGGGCTGGGCCGCCGCGCTGCACGACCCGGCCGTCGGCGCCGCCCTCCGCGCCATGCACCAGGACCCGGGCCGCGCCTGGACCGTGCGGTCCCTGGCCGCCGCCGCGGGCCTGTCGCGCTCGCCGTTCGCCCGCCGCTTCACGGCGCTCGTCGGGAGCCCGCCGCTGGCCTACCTCACCTGGTGGCGCATGACGACGGCGGCGGGCCTGCTGCGCGCCGACGACCGACCTGTCCAGCGGGTGGCCGAACGGGTCGGCTACGTCTCGGAGTTCGCCTTCGCCAAGGCGTTCAAGCGCGCGTACGGCGTCGCGCCGGGCCGCTACCGGCGCGTGCGGGAGCCGGGCGACGGGCCTACGCCGCGTACGCGCGCAGCAGACGGGCCAGGTGGCGGCCCGCCGTGAGCAGCGGTTCCTCGCTGCGGCGGACCTGGGCCGTGACCTCGGCGCCCTCCAGGGTGCCGACGACGGTGGTCGCGAGGTCCCGCGCGTCGTCCGCCGCGAAGCCGGAGCGCAGCAGCCTGTCCGCGACCAGGTCCTCCCAGCCGCGCAGGGCGTCGGCGCACGCGCGCTGGATCTCCGAGTCGGTGCCGAGCGTCTCCAGGGCGGCGGCGGTCACCGGGCAGCCGTCCGTCCAGCCGGACGCGCGCAGCTCGGCCGCGAGCCGCCGGGCGCAGGCCGCCACCGCGTCCGCCGGGTCGTCGTGGCCGTCGAGTCCGGCGCGCAGCAGGGCGGCGAAGTCGGCGGCGCCGTGGCGGATGGCGGCGACGGCGACGGCCTCCTTGCCGCCCGGGAAGAAGTGGTACACGGAGCCGAGGGTGGCCCGTGCCTCCCCGGCGATCTGCTTGATGCCCGTGCCGACGTAGCCCTGCCGCTGGAGGAGGCGGGCGGCGGCCACGACGATGCGCTCGCGGGTGGTGGTCGTCGTCTCCATGGGGGCAGCCTACGCCTCTGGTTAGAGCGTTCGTTCCAGAGCCGTGCTACGGTCGCCCCAGCGCTGGATAGAACGCTCGTTTTAGAGAGAGGCGACCACTCCATGAGCACCCCCGCCCCCGCACCCGTCACCGTCATCGGCCTCGGGCCCATGGGCCGCGCCATGGCCGCGGCCTTCCTCGACCGCGGCCACCCCGTCACCGTCTGGAACCGCACCCCCTCCCGCGCCGACGACCTGGTCGCACGGGGCGCTCGCCTCGCCCCCGGCGTCGCGGAGGCCCTGGCGGCGAACGAGGTGGTGATCCTCAGCCTCACCGACCAGGCGGCCGTACGGGACGTCCTCGCGCCCGCCGCCGACGCCCTCGCCGGGCGCGTCCTGGTCGACCTCACCTCCGCCACCCCCGAGGAGGCCCGCGCCACCGCGCGCTGGGCGGCCGAACAGGGCGCCGCGCGGCTGACCGGCGGCGTCACCGTGCCGCCGTCCGGGATAGGGCAGCCCGAATCGTCCACCTTCTACAGCGGCCCGCGCGCCGCGTTCGACCGGCACCGGCCGCTCCTCGAGGTCGTCACCGGCGTGGCCGACCACCGCGGCGAGGACCCCGGCCTCGCCGCGCTGTACTACCAGCTCGGCATGACCATGTTCTGGACCGTCATGCTCGGCTACTGGCAGGCCGTCGCCCTCGCGCAGGCCAACGGCCTCACCGCCGCCGACATCCTGGACCACGCCACCGACACGGCCGCGTCCCTCTCCGGCTTCCTCCCCTTCTACGCCGCGCGCATCGACAAGGGGGAGCACCAGGGCGACGTGGACCGCCTCGCCATGGGCACGGCCAGCGTCGAGCACGTCCTCCACACCCACGCCGACGCGGGCGTGGACACGGCCCTGCCGCGGGCGGTCGCCGACCTCTTCCGGCGCGGCATGGCGGCCGGGCACGCGGACGACAGCTTCTCGTCCCTGGTCGCACTGATGCGCAAGGGGGAGTGAGGGCGCGCGTCAGGGCGCGATGACCTCGCCGAGCCCCGGCCCGTCCGCCGTGAAGCCGGTCAGCGCGCCCGCGCACACGCCGAACGCCCCGGTCACCGTGATGCCGGACGCGCTGCCCGCGGCGTGCCAGGAGCAGCCCTCCGCGTTCTCGCCCGGCACGCCGACGGTCAGGTCCGCGCGGCCGTCCCCGTCGTGGTCGGCGAGGCGGACGCGCTGCCCGAAGAGGTCCCAGTACTCGGCGGCGCCGCTGACACCCGCCGTGTTCTGGTGCACGGCGCGCGCCCCGGCGCCCGTCAGCCCGGACGCCGACCCGCGCAGCAGCACCACGCCGCCCGCCTCCTCGGCCGCGCCGATGTCCTCGCCGGGCACGCCCACCACCACGTCGTCCCGCCCGTCACCGTCGGTGTCACCCACGCCGAGCGACGTGCCGAACGCGTCGCCCAGCTCGCCCGAGCCCGGGATGCCGCCGGAGCCCTGCCGCAGCCGCGCCGGGGCGCGCGCCGGGTCGATGCCGCCGCGCGCGCCGTACCAGACGGTGACCTCGCCGCCGATCTGCCCGGTGGTCTTGCCGTCGAGCGGGTCGGCCGGGTCGCCGAGGACGAGGTCGCCATAGCCGTCGCCGTTCACGTCGCCGATGACGCCGGTGACGCCGTCGGCGGCGGCGAGGGTCGTCCGGACGGCCGCGCCGCCCCGCCAGTCGTCCACGAGGACGGGACCCCCGGGGTCGGCGGCGGTGGGCCCCGGCAGCAGCACGCGTTCGTCGGCGCCGTCGCCGTCGAGGTCGCCGCTGACGACGGCCACGCCCGCGCCGGTCGCGCCGAGCGCGCTGTCCACGGCGTGCGCCGCCGCGCTCCCCGCGCGGGTGAACGGGCCGCGGAAGTGGTGCGTCGAGCAGCGCGAGCCGACGGTGACGTCCGGCGCGCCGTCGCCGTTCACGTCGCCGGTGCCGAGGGTCTCGCCGAACGCGCAGCTCCCGGCCGGGACGGTGCTCTCCGCCAGCACCGTGCCCCCGCTCAGCCCGCCGCGCCCGCCCCACACGACGGTGACGCCGCCCCGTTCGGCGACGCCGCCGACCGCCTCGGTGGGCGAGCCGACGACGAGGTCGGCGTACCCGTCGCGGTCCAGGTCGGCGCTCGCCGTCGCCGCGCCGAAGCGGTCGGCCGTCTCCGCCGCGCCCGGGATCCCCGCGCTCGCCTGCGAGACGACGGTGGAACGCGCGGCGGACAGCCCGTTCGCCGAGCCGTAGAGCACGACGACGGCGCCCGCGCCCGCCTGCCCGTTCACCGTGGCCAGCGGGTGGGAGACGACGACGTCCGGGTAGCCGTCGCCGTTGAAGTCGTCGTGCGCCGCCGGGGCGGCGGCGGACGCGGGGGCGGCGGTGAGGAGCGGCGCCAGGCACGCCCCCAGCGCCACGGCCAGCGCGAGGGCGCCGCGCCCGGACGCGGGACGGCGGCCTCCTCGTTCACCTGACGGCAGTTCAACTCTCGTCACAGCGCCCTCCGTTCACTCGTCGGTCACCCACCGATCGTACGGATGTGCGCCCGGCCGCGCGGGCGGACACTTGAGCCGGTCCCCGCGGGTGGGAAAGAGTGCTGCCGTACGACATGACCATCCGACCGGCGGCGGAGCGCGGAACGCCGCCCACCGGTCGGCAAGCAATCGACAGGTGATCGCGGACGATCACCTGAGCGGGGAGTCACAGCATGCGCCTCATGCGCGTCGGCGAACCCGGTGACGAGCGGCCGGTCATCGCCGCCTCGGCCATCGGCCCCTGGTACGACCTGCGGCCCGTCACCGCCGACATCGACGGCCGCTTCCTGGCCGCCCTCGCCGAGGACCCGGCCCTCCTGCCCGCCGACCCCGCGTCGGCGCTGCCCGGGACCGACATCGCCGGGCTGCGCGTCGGCCCGCCCGTCACCCGCCCGTCCGCCGTCCTGTGCATCGGGCAGAACTACGTGGCGCACGCCCGCGAGTCCGGCGCCGAGCCGCCCGAGCGCCCGATCCTCTTCCACAAGTCGCCCAACACCGTCGTCGGCCCCTACGACGACGTCCTCATACCGCGCGGCTCCCGCAAGACCGACTGGGAGGTGGAACTGGCCGTCGTCATCGGCCGCCGCGCCCGCTACCTGGAGTCGCCCGCCGACGCGCGGGCGCACATCGCGGGCTACACGATCAGCAACGACGTGTCGGAGCGCGCGTTCCAGCTGGAGGAGTCCGGCGGGCAGTGGTCGAAGGGCAAGTGCTGCGAGACGTTCAACCCGCTCGGGCCCGTCCTCGTGACGGCCGACGAGGTGCCCGACCCGCAGGCGCTGCGGCTGCGCTCGTGGGTGAACGGCGAGGCGCGGCAGGACTCGTCCACCGCGGACATGATCTTCGGCGTCGCGCAGCTGGTGCACGAGCTGTCGCAGTACCTCGTGCTGGAGCCGGGCGACATCGTGAACACCGGTACGCCCGAGGGTGTCGCGCTCTCCGGGCGCTTCCCCTACCTGGCGGCGGGTGACGTCATGGAGACGGAGATCGAGGGCATCGGCAGGCAGCAGTGCGTGCTGCGCGCCGCGCCGTAACTCGTACGGGTGATCGGCGTCCCGGGTGGCCCGCCGCGCGGGGCGGCCGGCGGGCCCGGGGCGCCCGCCGGCGCACGGGGCCGCCGGTAGGTTGGCGGCCATGGCGACGCCTCCTGTGATCCGCGTCCGTTTCGAGGGCGGTCCCCGCGACGGCCGGACGATCGACCTGGTCATCACCGACCGCGCGCCGCTGATGCTGGCCGCGAGAGCCGAGCCCGACGGACGCCACGCGCCCGGCCTGTACGAACTGCGCGCCACCCGCGGCGGCGGCACCCGTTACACCTGGATCGACGAACTGCCCGTCCGCACCCCCGCGCGGCCGCCCGCCAGGGAGACGGTCTCCGCGACGGGCGTGGGCATGGGCCGTCACCCCTGATCCACGGCCTCCCCGGACTCCTCGGCTTCCCCCGCCATCGCCGCCACCCGCCGCGCCAGCCGCGCGGCGGCCTCCCGCAGCTCCGGCGGCTCCAGCACCTCCGCCGCGAAACCCAGGCCCGCCACCCGTGCGGCCAGCCAGTCCAGATCGCCGGTCCCCACGACGAGCACGCACGACGCGTCGCCCTCCTCCTCCACGCGCCCCACCTGCGGCGGCACCAGGTCCCGCACCCGCCGCGCGTCGGCCCGCACCCGTACCCGCGCCACGTACCGGTACGGCGCCTCCGCGACCGCCCGCCCCACGTACGCCACCGGGTCCGGGTGTTCCCGCGGCGTGAAACGCCATGTCGTCGCCGCTACGTCGCGCATCCTGTCCAGCCGGAACGTGCGCCACGCGTCCCGGTCCACGTCGTACGCCATCAGATACCAGCGCCTGCCCGTGGTGACCATCCGCACCGGCTCCACCGTGCGCTCCTGCTCCGCCCCGTCCCGCCCCGCGTACCCGAACCGCACCCGTACGGTGTCGCGGCATGCACGCGCCAGCGTGACCAGCAGTTCCCCGTCGATCTCCAGCCCGGGCCCGACCAGCGTCTCCGTCGCGTCGTGCACCGCCCGCACCTCCGCGCGCAGCCTGGGCGGCAGCACCTGGTCGAGCTTCGCCAGCGCCCGCAGCGCGGCCTCGCCCGCACCCGTGACGGTGCCCCCGGCCGCCAGCCGCAGGGACACCGCCGTGGCGACGGCCTCCCCGTCGTCCAGCAGCAGGGGCGGCAGCCGGGTGCCCGCGCCGAGGCGGTAGCCGCCACCGACACCCGCCGTGGCGTGCACGGGATAGCCGAGCGCGCGGAGCCGTTCGACGTCGCGGCGCACCGAGCGGTCGGTGACGCCCAGCTCGGCGGCGATCTCGGCGGCGGTCCACGCGGTCCTGCGCTGGAGCAGCCCCAGCAGCCGCAGCACGCGTTCGGTCGTCGTCTCCACGGTCGTCACGCCGCCCATCCTCCCACCGGATCACGGACCGGAGCTGTCCGCTATCCACGGCAGGCTGTGCCCATGACCGGCGGGACCCGGCAGCCGCGCACCGACTGGCGGCGCCCGGCCCCCGCGTCCACCGTGGGATGACCCGCACCGCGACAGGAGAACGAGCGACATGGCACGCGACATCCAGATCACCTTCGACTGCGCCGACCCGGCCGCCCTCGCGGACTTCTGGGCCGACGCGCTCGGCTACCGCCTCCAGTCCCCGCCCGGGAACTTCCCGACGTGGGACGCGGCGCTGGAGGCGATGGGCGTGCCCCCCGAACGCCGCAACGACGCCTCCGCCCTCTCCGACCCCGACGGCAACGGCCCCCGCCTGTTCTTCCAGCGGGTCCCCGAGGGCAAGCGGGCCAAGAACCGCGTGCACCTCGACGTACGGGCCGCCCCCGGCCTGACCGGCGACGAGCGCATGGCGGCCCTGGAGGCGGAGGCCGAACGGCTCGTGGCCCGCGGCGCCACCCGCGTGGAGCGCCACGAGCCCGACCCGCCGCTCGGCACCGGCCACCTCGTGATGACCGACCCCGAGGGCAACGAGTTCTGCCTCGACTGACCGCCCCGACTGACCTGCCCGACCGGCCGCCCGTCAGCCCTTGACGGCCTCCGCGATCCGCTGGGCGGCCTCGGCGGGTGTGAGGTGCGTGGTGTCGACGACCTCGGCCGCCGCGTGCAGCCACGTGCGGGCGGCCTCGGCGTAGGGCGCGAGGTACTGGAGGCGGAACGGGGAGTCGGGGCCGATCACGGTGTCGCCCGCGATGCGCCCGCGCAGGGTGTCCTGGTCGGCGTGCAGGACGAAGTGCCGGACGGGGATGGCGTGCTGGGCGAGCCCCGCGCTGATCTCACGCCAGTACTCCTCGACCAGGACCGTCATGGGCACCACCAGGGTGCCGCCGGTGTAGTCGAGGACGCGCCGGGCGGTCTCGACCACGAGCGGCCGCCACGGCGGCCAGTGCTGGAAGTTGTCCGTCGCGGGCAGCCCCGGCGTGATGTCCATCAGCGTCTCGCCGACCTTCTCGGCGTCGAACACCCGTGCATCGGGGATCAGCCGCTGCACGAGCGCACTGGTCGTCGTCTTGCCCGCGCCGTGCGTGCCGTTCAGCCATACGATCATGCGACCGAACGGTAGCGCGCGGCGGACGAGTGGCACCGCCCCGCCCGCCGCCCCCGGCCTGGCTCAGGCGCCGCCGCCCCGCGCGCGGAGGAACGCGGCGAGGCCGGGCAGGTCGTCCGTGTTGAGGTGGTCCACCCCGGCCGCGAGCAGCTCGGACCACACCGCGTCGCGCGCCGGGCCCGGCACGTCGGGCGTCGCCCAGAAGCGGACGCGCTGCCCGGCCGCGTGCGCGGCGCCCACGTACCGGTGGAGCACGTCGCGCTGGGCGGCCGGGAACGGGCCGGTGCCGAGCCAGGTGAACAGGCTCGTCCAGTTCGCGCTGATCAGCGGGACGAACGACGCGGGCGCGCCGCTGCCCAGGTCCTCGGGCCGCCCGTCGTAGAACGCGTACCGCACCCGTTCCGCCTCCATCGGCGCCCGCGCCGCCCGGTCACCGGAGATCACGGCGGTGACGGCGCGCGTGTGCACCCGGCCGGGCGTCGCCGAGCTGAACACCGACCGGTACGGGCGCAGCCGCCGCGACAGCTCGCGGTACGTCGCGTCGCCCGGCGTCTTGATGTCGACCAGCAGCTGGAAGTCCTGGCCGAAGCCCCGGTGCACCGCGCCCCGGTTGGCGCGGACGCGGGCGAGCAGCGGGTCGAGGTAGAGCGCTTCGAGGGTGCGCGCCGGGTCGAGGTCCACGGCGTCGTGGGCGACGAGGAGCTGCCCGTCCACCAGCCAGATGTCCGCCTCGACGCTGCCGAAGCCGTGGTCGAGTGCGTCGAGGAGGGGCCGCGGGTGCTCGTAGTCGTTGTGGGCGTGGGCCTGCGGGAGCGGCGCCGGGGGCCGGGGGCGGCCGTGCGCGGCGGCCGGCTGCGCCGTACCGGCGGCGAGCGCGCCCGCGGCGGCGGTGGCCGCCACGGCGCCGAGCGCCCGGCGGCGGGACAGGCGGGACAGCGGGGAAGTGAGGGTCGGGGGGACGTACGCCACGGTGCCTCCAGGGACGGCATGGACGGGTGCGGCCATCCGTGAGTATCGGGGCGCCCGTCCGGCGTGACGAGGGGCCCGGCCGAACGTTCTCCGCGCCGTCACCCGGTGTCCACCGCCGCCGCGCCCCCGTTCAGCCCCCGGCCTCGGACCCGGCGGCGAACGCGGCGATCCGCTCGCCCCACGTGCGGATGTCACCGGCGTCCGCCGATATGTGCAGCCGCGCGTCGGGCAGCAGCTCGGCGAGCTGCTCGGCGGTGGACACCGGGTGCACCGGGTCGTCGGTCCAGGCCAGGACCAGCGTCGGCACCCCCACGGCGGCCAGCGCCTCGTGCGGCGGCAGGTCGGAGCGCGCGGCGCCGCGCAGCAGGGCGGGCAGCACGTCCGGCTGGACGCCGAGCGCCGCGGGCGGGTAGCCGGGCGCCCCGGCGAGCGACGCCGGTACGGGCGCCGCCGCGAACGCCGTGTCGAACGCCGCCGCCCCCCGCTCGTCCACGAGCTGCGCCGCCGTCCGGTACACGTCCGCGCGCGCCGGGCGCGTGCCCCAGGCGGTCGGCGGGACGAGCAGCACCAGCCGGTCGAACCGCCCCGGCGCTTTCACGGCGGCCGTCAGCACGGCGGCGCAGCCGAGCGAGGCGCCGACGGCGGTGAACTGCCGCCCCGGGCTGAGGTGGCCCGCCAGCTCCAGCAGGTCCTGCGCGACGGTCTGGTAGGTGTAGTCGGACGCCTCGGGCCGCCCGGCGGACGCGCCGTGGCCGCGCGCGTCGTAGCGGACGAAGCGGTGTCCCGGCAGCCGCCGCACGGGGTCCCAGCTGAAGAGATCCATCGCGTCGTCGACGGCGCGGCTCATCAGCATGCCGTGCGCCTGGAGGATCAGCGGGCCCTCGCCGACCGCTTCCCACGCCAGCTCGATACCGTCCGAAAGAGTGAATCTCGTCGTCATGGCGTGACATTACATCCGGCGCGGTGAACGGGAGATGGCCGTCCGCGCCCCGCCCGGTGAGGGGCGGCGGCATGCTTCGGACCTCCGGCCCCGGGTACCCGGCGCGACGTGCTCTTCGTCAAACCCCCCGGGGTCTACCGCCCGCAGGACGACACGTCCCTGCTGCTCGAAGCGCTGGTCAGGGAGCCCCTGGCGACCGGCGCGCACGTCCTCGACGTGGGCACGGGGTCGGGCGCCCTCGCGCTGGCCGCCGCGCGCCTCGGCTCGGCGCGGGTCACCGCCGTCGACGCCTCGCGCCGCGCGGTCCTCACCGCCCGGCTCAACGCGCTGCTGGCGCGCCGGCGCGTACGCGTGCACCGGGGCGACCTGTTCGCGCCGGTGACCGGCCGCACGTTCGACCTCGTGCTCGCCAACCCGCCGTACGTCCCCTCGCCGCACCCCCGGCTGCCGCGGAGCGGCCCGGCGCGCGCCTGGGACGCGGGCCGGGACGGGCGCGCGATCCTCGACCGGATCTGCCACTCCGTGCCGCCGCTGCTGCGTCCCGGCGGCGTGGTGCTGATCGTGCACTCGGGGCTGTCCGACCCGGAGCGTACGGCCGGGGTGCTGGAGTCGTCGGGCCTGCGGGCCGAGATCACGGAGCGGCGGCGCGTGCCGTTCGGCCCGGTCATGCGGGAACGCGCGGCGTGGCTGCGCGCGCAGGGCCTGCTGCTGCCGGGCGAGGACCGGGAGGAGCTGGCCGTTGTCCGCGCCGAACGCGTCGCCTGAGCCGCCGTCGCCCGAGCCCGCCGTGCCGCCGCGCCCCGCGCGCCGCGTCTCCCTCGAACCCGGCGGTCCCGTCCTGGTGGAAGGGCCGGTCGAGTACGTCGCCGAGGACGGCTCGGTGGTCCGCTCGGACCGGCCCGTGGTGGCGCTGTGCGCCTGCCGCCGCAGCAGGATGTTCCCCTTCTGCGACACGAGCCACCGCCGCCGCAGCCGCGGCGGTGCCACGCGGGGAGAGGGGTAGCGGCGGGGACAGGACGGGCGCGGCGGCCCGTGGTTGTGTGGACGGCATGCACCACGGCTCCCGTCCCGGCCCCCGCCCCGGCAGCGAACTCGGCGACTGGCTCCGCACCCTCCGCGAGCGCCTGCGCCCCGCCGACGTGGGCCTGACGCCGGGGGAGCGGCGCCGCGTGCCCGGCCTGCGCCGCGAGGAGGTCGCCCACCTCGCCGGGATCAGCACCGAGTACTACCTGCGCCTCGAACGGGGCCGCGACCGTCGCCCGTCCGCGCAGGTCGTCGACAGCCTCGCCCGCGCGCTGCTGCTCACCGAGGACGAGGAACGCCACCTGCGCCGCCTCGCCGCACCGCGCCCCGGCCCGCGCCACCGGCCGGAGGGCCAGGGCGGGGCGGCCCCCGGGACCGCCGCGCTGATCGACCAGTGGACCACCACCCCCGCGCTCGTCCAGGGCCCGTCCATGGAGACCCTCGCCGCCAACCCGGCGGCGGTCGCCCTGAACCCCTGCTTCAAGCCCGGCGGGAACTCCCTGAAGGCCGTCTTCACCGAGCCGGGGATGCGCCGCTTCTACCGCGACTGGGACGCCGTCACCGCCAAGGCCGTCGCCTACCTGCGGTCGCTCACCGGGCCCGAGTCGCACCACGACCCGGCGCTCGTCGCCCTCATCGGCGAACTCAGCCTGCACAGCGAGCGCTTCAGGACCCTCTGGGCGCGCAAGGACGTCCGCCGCGCGACCCGGGGCGTCAGCCTCATGCGGCACCCGCTCGTCGGCGACCTCGACCTGCGCTTCCAGAAGTTCTCCCTGCCCGGGACCGGCGGCCAGACGCTCGTCACCTACCACGCCGACCCCGGCAGCACCTCGTACGAACGGCTGCTCCTGCTCGCGGGCCTCCCCGGCCCCCGCGCCCCGCGGCCCCGCCCCGCACACGGCAACAGAAGGGAATCCGCCCATGAGCGGTGAGACCGTCCTCGTCACCGGCGGGACCGGCTTCCTCGCCACCCGCTGCGTCGCCCAGGCACTCCAGGCCGGGTACCGCGTGCGCACCACGGTCCGCGACCCGGGGAAGGAACGGCGGGTGCGCGCCGCGGTGACCGCCGCCGGTGTGCCGGAGGACGCGCCGCTGACCGTGGCCGTCGCCGACCTCACCCGCGACGACGGCTGGGCCGCCGCCACCGCGGGCTGCGCGTACGTCCTGCACGTCGCCTCGCCCCTCCCGGCCGGGCGCCCCGACCACGAGGACGACGTGATCGTCCCGGCCCGCGAGGGCACCCTGCGGGTCCTGCGGGCGGCGCGCGACGCCGGGGTGGAGCGGACGGTGGTCACCTCCTCGTTCGCCGCCGTCGGGTACGGGCATCCGCCGACCGGCCGGCGCTTCACGGAGGAGGACTGGACCGACACGTCGGCGCCCGTCGGCGCGTACATCAAGTCGAAGACGCTGGCCGAGCGCGCCGCCTGGGACTTCGTGGACCGCGAGGGCGGCGGGATGACGCTGAGCGCCGTCAACCCGGTGGGAATCTTCGGGCCCGTCCTCGGCCCCTGGCTGTCGGCCTCGGTCGGCCTGGTGAAGTCGCTGCTGGACGGCGCGCTGCCGGGGACCCCGCGGATCGCCTTCGCCGTCGTGGACAGCCGGGACGCCGCCGACCTCCACCTCAGGGCCATGACGCGCCCCGAGGCGGCGGGGGAGCGCTTCCTCGCCGCGTCGGGCGACGCCCAGTCGCTGCACGGCATCGCCCTCGTCCTGCGGGAACGGCTCGGTCCCGCCGCCGACCGGGTGCCGACGCGGGTCCTGCCCGACTGGCTTGTCCGGGCCCTGGCGCTGGTCAGGCCCGAGCTGCGGGAGACGACCGCCAACCTGGGGAAGGTCCGCAGGCTGGACGCGGGCAAGGCGCGGCGGGTCCTCGGCTGGGAGCCGCGCCCGAGCGGGGACACGCTCGCCGACACCGCCACGAGCCTCGCCGACCACGGCCTCCTCGCACCCCGCCGCCGCAAGCGGTGACCCGGCTCTGGGTCAGGGCGTGCGCAGCGCGGTGCGTCCCGCGCGCCAGGGGGTGACCAGGGAGGCCGCGAGCCGGTCCTCCAGCAGCCCCGTCGCCTCGACGCCGAACACGACGTCGTCCGTCAGCTCCGGCTCGTCCTCCAGCAGCCCGCCGACCACCTCGTGGCGCATCACCTGCTCGTGCACCGCGTCCGCCTCCACGTGCTCGGCGTAGAAGTGGATCGCCGCCGGGCCGGCGCCCATCCGCTCCATGGCCTGCGTCATGCGGCGCGACGCGGGCGACGAGGTGATCTCGACCGTCGCGTAGTGGCCCACGAGGGCGCCGCGCAGCGCGCGGTGCAGCCCGAACAGCGACATGAGGTTGACCGTCGCCAGCAGTTCGGCCGTGCCCTCCTCCACGTAGTGCCCGTACGCCGGGTCGAGCCCGAGGTCGGCCATCAGGCCGGCCCAGAGCCGCTGGTGCATCCGGTCGGCGCGCCCGGCGCCGTACTCGTCGTACTCGACGGCCACGAGACCGGCCTTCGCGCGCCCGGTCAGGTGCGGAATGCCGTACGCGTGCGGGTCGCCCTCCTTCAGGTGGTAGAGCGACCGCAGCGCCGCGTACTCCCGCAGGTGCCACAGCTCGCCCTCGTCCTTCAGGAAGCCGCTGACGCCGCTGCTCTCGACGGGCTCGACCAGCAGGTCGTCCAGCGTGGCCCGCAGGTCCGTGTGGCCGGGGACCTCCGCGCGCAGGCCCGCGAGGAAGCACCGCTCCAGCGCGCCGCGCAGCCGCAGCACCTCGGGGTGCCACTCCCAGGCGTCGGCGACGCCGTCGAAGCCCCGGTAGTGCAGCTCGTAGGCGACGAACAGCGCCAGCTGGACGTCGTCGCCGAACGGGTCGGCGTCGCCCGCGTCCCCGGGCAGCACCACCGTGTCGCGCTCCGGGTCCTGGCCGAGTGCCCCGATCAGCGTGGCCGACAGCTCCCCGCGTGCCGCTGGCAGTTTCATCCCGGGGCTCCTCTCCCATGGCACGTCGTGCGCGCGCGCCACACGACGGTGGCCGTACGGCCTGACCGGGTACCCCGCCCCCACCGGGACGAACCGGACGGCTCGCATCGACTCACATGTAGCCGCGTATCTGGTCCGCCGTGAGGACATAGCCGGTGTCGCTGTCCGTCACCGAACGGGCGAACACCATCCCGTACACCTCGCCCTCGGTGGTGAGGAGGGGGCCGCCCGAGTTCCCGGGCCGGACGAGGGAGCGGATCGTGTAGATGTCCCGGGTGACCATGCTGTCGCCGTGGATGTCCTGGCCACGGGCGCTGGTCCGCCCGGCGACGGTCGCGGCCCGCAGGTCGAGCCCGCCGTTCTGCGGGTAGCCGGCGACCACGGCGGGGTCGCCCCGGTCGGCGTCCCCGGCCAGCGCCACGGTCGGCGCGCCGAGCCCCGGCACGTCGAGCACCGCGACGTCCACGTCGTCGTCCGCCAGGACCACGCTCGCGTCCAGCCGCTCCCCGACCCCGCCGACCTGGACGACGACGGCGTCCGCGCCGTCGACCACGTGCGCGTTGGTCATCACCCGGCCGTCCGCGAAGACGAAGCCGCTGCCCTCCTGGCCCGAGCCGAGCCCGGACGCGGCGGTGATCTTCACGGTCGAGTCGCGCGCGGCGGCGACGGCGGCGTCCGTCACGTTGTCGCCCGACGGCTCGGGCACCTGGGCGGTCGGCGCGTTGGCGAACGGGTCGAAGACCTGGGGGAACCCGGCGTCCGTCAGCGCGCCGGTCGCGCGGCTGAACCAGGTCGGCGCCCGGTCCGGCATGCGGTCCTGCACGGCGCCGAGGACGCGTGAGCCCTGCACCTCGCGGTTCAGCCCGGCCGAGGGCGTGGGCAGCAGCGCGCTGGCGGCGATCCAGGCGACGAGCAGCAGCGCCACCGCGTTGAACACCGCGCCGCCGACCCCGTCGAGCCACCGCGTCGGCGCCCGGCGCACGCCCTGCCGCAGCCGCAGGGCCAGCGGCCAGGTGACGGCCTGGCCGATGGCCGCGGGTATGAGGACGACGAGCAGTGCCACCGTCGTCGCCCCGACCGACCCGGGCGTCAGCGGCTCGATCGCGAACGGCAGCAGCCACACGCCGATCACCGCGCCGCCGACGAACCCCGCCAGCGAGATCACCCCCGCGACGAAGCCCCGCTGGTACCCCGACACCCCGGCGAGCACCGCACCCAGGATCAGCACCACGTCGAGCACGTTCACCGCGCTCACCCCCCTTCTTCCCGCCGTCCGCGCCGGTCTCCCGGCCTCCTCGTCTCCCCCTCTACCCGCTGGCGACCTCCGCCTCTCCCACCCGGCGGAGCCGCCCTCGTCCAGGCAACGGGGGGCCGCCGACCGTGGTTCCCCGCCCGCCGTCACCCGTTCGGATGAAAGAACGACGGACGAACGCGCGTCCCGTGCGGCTCAGCCGAAGAGCGGCTTGGTCCAGGTCAGCCCCACGTCGTCGCCCGCGACGGCGAACAGCCCCGCCATCGCCAGCGCCGCGCCCGCCAGCGCCATGTCTTTCTGAAAGTGCAGCATGTCGTTCGCCCGCGCACCCGGGTCGGAGACCGTCCAGAAGTTGTGCATCACCAGCGCGGTCGGCACCAGGAAGACCACCAGCAGCAGGGCGCCCAGGTCGGGCCAGACCCCCAGCAGCAGGCTCAGCGAGCCGACGAGCAGCAGCACGCCCGAGCCGAGGACGGCGAGCCGCGGCGAGGGGAGGCCCTTGCCCGCCGCGTAGGCGGCCAGGGGCCCGCTGCGCGTCAGGTGGTTGAACGCGGAGAGGAGGAAGAGGAGGGCGAAGACGATCCGCCCGATCAGTACCAGCACGTCCATGCGCGGACCTCCGGCGGAATGCGGCACCACCCGGGCCGCACCCGGGCCGCTTCGCAGTGGCGACGGTTCTTCACCGAGTGTGCCGCCACCCCCAAAACCGGGCAACTTGGACACCTCCATCGGAGTTTCACCCCGGGCGCGGCGGGCACGCGGAGGGGGTGACAGGACAAGGTGTGTCAAAGGCGACAATCCCCCGCGCTCGCCGGGGCCACCGGAGGCCGGACGCCCGCTGACCGGGTGCTCCTCCCCACCGGCCTCCCGCGGTGACCGGCCCTCGCGGCGGCTGCACACCGACAGCACACCCACCCCCAGCAGTCCACAGCGGAGAGAAGTCATGGGAACAACGGCAGTCACGCCGACACGCCCCAGGCGCCACCCGCACGATGACGCCCCCGACACCACCGGCCGCTTCGAACGGCTCGCCACTCTTCCGGACGGCGCGGAGCGCAGCAGGCTCCGCCAGGAAGTGGTGTGCGCCTGGATGCCGATGGCCGACCGCCTCGCCCGCCGGTTCAGGGACCGCGGCGAGAGCCTGGAGGACCTGGAGCAGGTCGCGGCCCTCGGCCTGGTCAAGGCCGTCGACCGGTACGACCCCCACCGCGGCAAGGCGTTCGAGAGCTACGCCGTCCCGACGATCGTCGGCGAGGTCAAGCGCCACTTCCGCGACCACCTGTGGGGCGTGCACGTGCCCCGCCGCACCCAGGAACTGCGCAACCAGGTGCGGGCCGCCCGCCAGGAGCTGGACTGCCGCGTGGACGACCACGCCCCGGCCGTCCGCGAACTGGCCGAGCACTGCGACCTCACCGAGGACGAGGTGCGGGACGGGCTCGCCGCGCTCGGCGGCTTCAGCCCGCTGTCGCTCGACGCGGACATCACGCGCGACGGCGAGGGCTACGCGCTGGGCGACACCCTCGGCGACGCCGACCCGGGCTACGAGCAGGTCCTCTACCGGGAGATGGTCCGCCCGCGCCTCAGCGGCCTGTCCGAGCGCGACCGGCGGATCCTCTACCTGCGCTTCTTCGAGGAGCGCACGCAGAGCGAGATCGCCGACCGGCTCGGCATCTCCCAGATGCACGTCTCACGGCTGCTGAGCCGCATCTGCGAGCGGCTGCACGACGAGATCGAGGCAGACACAGCCGACACGGCCGACACGGCCGACGCCACCGACGCAGCCGACGCGCCGGAACACCCCGCTCCGAACGGGCGGGACAAGGCACCGCGGCCGTGACCGAGCGGACCAGCCGGCGCCTGAGGACGCCGGTCGGCGGCCGGTCGCGGAGTGCTCGGCCCTGCTGCTCGACGACGTCCTCCGGCACGCTCGTCGCCCCCTGCCGCTGGGCCGGCCGGAGGAGAACGCCGAGTGCAGCAGTCACCGACGAGGCATAGGGCGAACCGCCGAGGAACGGAGCGCACGCATGACCACGCTGGACGAGACCTTCACGCTGTCCAACGGCGTCGAGATCCCCAAGCTGGGACTCGGCACCTGGTTCATCGACGACGACCAGGTGGCCGACGCGGTCCGTGCAGCCGTGGGGATCGGCTACCGCAACATCGACACCGCCCAGGCGTACGGCAACGAGCGCGGCGTCGGCGAGGGCGTACGCACCGCCGGCGTGCCTCGCGACGACCTGTTCGTCTCGACCAAACTCGCCGCGGAGATCAAGGACTACGACAAGGCGGCCGAGGCGATCGACGGGTCACTGGAGCAACTCGGGATCGGCCACATCGACCTGATGCTCATCCACAGCCCGCAGCCCTGGGACGACTTCCGCGGCGGCGACTACGCCGAGGGCAACCGCGCGGCATGGCGCGCGCTCGAAGAGGCGCATCAGGCCGGCAGGATCCGCTCCATCGGCGTCTCCAACTTCCGGCAGCGGGACCTGGACAACATCCTCCAGGGCGCGACCGTCGTGCCGCAGGTGAACCAGCTGCTGGTCCACGCCGGCAACACCCCCTCGGCACTCCTGGACTACTGCGCGGACAAGCAGATCCTCGTCGAGGCGTACTCCCCGATCGCACACGGAGCGATCCTGCGGAACGCCGAGGTCAGGTCGATGGCGGAGAAGTACGGCGTGTCCGTCGCGCAGCTGTGCATCCGCTACACCCTCCAGCTGGGGATGGTGCCGCTGCCCAAGACGGCGAACCCCGAGCACATGCGCGCCAACGCAGAGGTGGACTTCGAGATCTCCGGCGACGACATGGAGGCCCTGCGGGATCTGCGCGATGTGGACTACGGGGAACACAGCGCGTTCCCCGTCTACAGCGGCAAGTGACGCCGGGCGGGCGATGTGCACGTGGGTCGGCCGGTGGTGCCGACCCACGTGCACACCTCACGGCAGCGTCACGTCCATGTCGCGCGGAGCGTGCCCGGCGCGGACTCACCGGCGTCGGGCGGCCGTGCCCGCCGGCGCCCCGTACACCGCGGATCGTCCGCGCGGCCGTCAGCCGCGGCGCTCAGGCCAGCTCGTAGTCGAACCGGACGCGGTGCGTCCCGTCCGCGTCGACGTCGAGCGAGCCCCCGCCGGACATCCCGGCCAGCTCCCCGGTGCCGCTGCCGGGCACGACGGTGAAGAAGTCCGTCCGGCCCGCGCCGTCCGCCATCGACTTCGAGTGGACGAAGCAGAAGGTGCCCCGCCGGTCGTGCAGCGTGCCGTCGAAGGACTCCATGGCGAGGTACGTCCCGTTCCCCGCCGCCTCGTCGAAGGCGGACGTGAACAGGGTGGTCGAACGGCCCGCGACCTCGCCCTCGAACAGCTTCTCCATCGTCGCCAGCCCCACCGGCACCCCGGTGGCGACAGCCTCGCCCACCGGCTCCGGCGGCTCCGCCGGGACGAAGGCGGTCACTGTGAACGTTCCGATCGCTTCCATGCCCCCGACCGTATCGAGGGGGTCTGACAATTCACAGCCGAGCCTCCACCGGCAGCCGCTTCGGCTCCGCCGCGCGACGGCCCGCCCAGGCCAGTCCGGCCGTCACGGCCACCACGACGAGCGGCACGGCGAAGCCGCCCCGCGCGCCCCCCGCCCCGTCGACGAGCCGCCCGACCGCCGCCGCGGCGACGGCGATCCCCGCCGCGCTCGCGGAGTTCGTCCAGGTGAAGGCCTGGGTCAGCACCGACCGGTCCACGGTCCTCGCCACCAGCGTCGAGGAGACGATCACGCACGGCGCGACGCACGCGCCGGGCAGCAGCAGCGCCAGACAGAGCTGCCACGGGCTCCCGGCCAGCAGCGGCAGCAGCGACGTGCAGGCCAGGAGGGTGAGGATCAGCGGCAGCCGCGCGGCGGGCACGGCGTCCCGCTGCCACCGCCCGTACGCCAGACCGGCCAGCAGGCTCGCCGCGCTCATCACGCCGTACAGGAGCCCGGCGGCCGACGCGGCGCCGTGGGCGTCGGCGAAGGCGCTCACCGAGACCTGTGTCGAGCCGAAGAAGACGCCGAGGGCCAGGTTGACCGCCAGCAGGACGGCGAAGTCCCGGGTCCACAGGCCCCCCGCGCCATGGGCGGCGCCAGCCGTACGGTCACCCGCGGGGCGCGCGGCGGGCACCGGGGCCGTACGCCGCAGCGCCGCGAGGACCAGCCCCGCGCCGACGACGAGCGCCCCCGCCGCCGCCGTGCCCGCCGCCGGGTGGACCCGCGTCGCCGCGAGCACGGCGAGCGCCGGGCCGACGAGGAACGCGACCTCGTTGGCCAGCGTCTCCAGCGCGAACGCCGGGGTCAGCTCCGGCCTGCCGTGCAGCAGGGCCGACCAGCGGGCCGCGCTGAGCGCCCCGAACTGCGGGACGGTCGCCCCGGCGGCGAGCCCCGCCGCCACCAGCGCCGCCCCCGGCGCGCCCGCCAGGACGAGCGCGACCAGCGCGGCGAGCGCCCCGGCGTGCGCGCACAGCAGGGGCACGAGGACCCGCGGCTGGCCGTACCGGTCGAGGAGGCGGGCCGTCTGCGGGCCCACCACGGTCTCCGCCACGGCGAACGCGCCGGTGACGAGCCCGGCGGCGCCGAACGACCCGGTCTCCCCGTGCACCAGCCAGACGATGCCGAGGCCGGACATGGCCACCCCGACCCGGCCGGGCGCGGCCGCCAGGAAGAAGGCCATGGCCCCTGGCGTCCGCAGGGCCGAACGGTAGGAGACGGTCCCCGCCCGGGGGACGCGTGGGGAACTGCGGAACCTGTGACGCGTGGTCACGGTGGAACCTTCCACTGCGCGGTGGGACGGCCCGGGGGCGCCCCGCCCGTCACGGGCGGTGCCCCGGCCGCCAGGAGTCGTCCAGGTGACGCGGACGGGACGGCTCACGCGGCCCTCGTCGGCGGCGGCTCCAGCGCCGGCAGAGATGTCGAGTACGAGATCGGATCGGGCCAGGCGAAGTCACCGGCCGCCGACGACCCTAACCCCCGCACCCCCCACGGCGGAAGCCGCACCGGAACGACCCGCCCCCGACTCGAAGCGGAAGCGGGCCGTCCGCAGCGGACGCTTCACCGTCGCCTGCCTCCCCCGTGCCGAAGAACTCGCGGACGGAATGCGGGAGGCCGGGGCCGTCTCCGGGCCGTGCGACGGCGGCCCCGGGCGACCGGCAGCGGCCGGTGACAACCGGAACGGCCCGCTCCGACGCTGGTCGGTGGCGGGCCGTCCGAAGTGTGTCAGGCGGTGGTCACATGTTGATCATGTGGCCCGAGAGGCCGTGAACGGCCTCCTTCACGGCCTCGCCCAGCGTCGGGTGCGCGTGGACGTTGCGCGCGATCTCGTGCACCGTCAGGTCCCACTGCTGCGCCAGCGTCAGCTCCGGCAGCAGCTCGGTGACCTCGGGGCCGATCAGGTGCGCGCCGAGCAGCTCGCCGTACGTGTCGTCGCTGATCACCTTCACGAAGCCGGTCGCCTGGCCGAGGCCGTGCGCCTTGCCGTTCGCGGTGAAGGGGAACTTGACGGTCTTCACGTTGTAGCCGCGCTCGCGCGCCTGCTCCTCGGTGAAGCCGAAGCTGGCGATCTGCGGCTGGCAGTAGGTGGCGCGCGGGATCATCGGGTAGTTGAGCGGCATGGTCTCCGCGCCCGCGATCGTCTCGGCCGCGACGATGCCCATCGACTCGGCCGCGTGCGCCAGCATCAGCTTCGCCGTGACGTCGCCGATGGCGAAGATGTGCGGCACGTTCGTGCGCATCCAGTCGTCCACCGCGATCGCGCCGCGCTCGGTCAGCTCCACACCGGTCGCTTCCAGCCCGTAACCGGTCACGCGCGGGGCGAAACCGATCGCCTGGAGCACCTTGTCGGCCTCCAGGACCTGCTGCTCGCCCTTGGCGTTGGTGACCGTGACGCGCACCGGCGCGTTCGGGTCCGCGTCGTCGATGCCGTCCACCCGCGTCGAGGTCAGCACCTCGATGCCGAGCTTGCGGTACTGGCGCGCCAGCTCCTTCGAGACCTCGGCGTCCTCCAGCGGCACCATCCGGTCGAGGAACTCGACGATCGTGACCTTCACGCCGTAGTTGTGCAGCACGTACGCGAACTCGACGCCGATCGCGCCCGCGCCCGCGATGATGATGCTGCCCGGCAGGTCCTCGGTGAGGATCTGCTCCTCGTACGTCACCACGCGGTCGCTCAGGGACGTGCCCGGCAGCAGCCGCGTCGTCGCACCCGCCGCGATGATGCAGTGGTCGAACGTCACGGTCTCGCTGCCGCCGCCGCTCAGCGCGACCTGCAGCGTGTTCGGGTCGGTGAACGTGCCCCGCCCGTCGTACTCCGTGATGCTGTTCTTCTTCATCAGGTAGTGGACGCCCGCGACCCGGCCCTCCGCGACCTTGCGGCTGCGCTTGTACGCCTCGCCGTAGTCGAAGCTGACCGTCCCCTCGACGCGCATGCCGAACGTCTTGGCCTCGTGCTGCACGATGTGGGCCAGCTCGGCGTTGCGCAGCAGCGCCTTGGAAGGGATGCACCCGACGTTCAGGCACACACCGCCCCAGTACTTCTCCTCGATGACAGCGGTCCGCAGCCCCAGCTGGGTGGCACGGACGGCCGCGGTGTAGCCGCCGGGGCCGGCGCCCAGGACGACGACGTCGTAGTGCGTGGCCATGAAACTCTCACGCCTTCTCTCACGCTCTTGCGGTGGACTGGGCCGGATCCCGGGCTCACCGATCTCCTGCCCACCTCCATGACACCACGCGCCGCGCGGACCGTACGGCGCGGCCCTGCGGCAACAGGCCCCTCAGGCACGGGTCGCGGGGCCCCCGCCGTTGGGCGTGATGCCCTTGAACGTCCGCACCAGCGGCAGCGTCTCCACGCGCTCCACCCCCGACAGCGCGGCCACCCGTGTCGTCAGGTACCGGTACAGCGCGGCCATGTCCGGGCACAGCACGGACGCGAACAGGTTCGTCGGCCCCGTCGTCGCCGCCGCGTACGCCACCTCCGGGTGCGCCGCCAGTGCCCGGCCGGTCTCCTCCAGGCGCGCGGGCGGCACGGACAGCATCATCAGCACGTGCGACCTGATGCCGAACATGCGGTGGTCGTACTCCACGTCCGTGTACACCGATCCCCCCGCCATCAGCTCCCCCAGACGGCGCCGCACCGTGCTCTGCGACCACCCGGTGACCGACGCCAGGTCCGCGAGCGGCGCGCGCCCGTCTTCCCCGAGGGCGGCGACCAACCGCAGATCCCCGTCATCCGCCCGTACGGGCCCCGCGCCCCGCCGCCGCCCTGTGGGCGTCCCACTCAGCTCGGCGGCCTGCGCGGCGTTCAGTGCCCCCGACTTGTTGACCAGGCTCATCGGGCCGCCGAAGAACGTGTGCAGCGTGCTGAGCACTGTCACGTCCGTCACCTGCCGCGTCCTGGGCAGCTGCTCCAGCAGCGTCGGCGCCCGCGACCCTTCCGGACCCTCCGCCGGTATGAGCGCCGCGAAGTTGATCTCGGTGCCCCCGGACAGCGCGTGCACCCACATCGTGTCCGGTCGCCGCGCCAGCACCCGCCCCAGGTCGTCCGCCGCTCCCGGCGCGCACCGCAGCCGCACGATCCAGCCGCTGTCACCGCGCGCGCCCACCCGCCACAGGCCCACGACGCGCAGCAGCCCCGCCGTACGCAGCCGCGTGTACCGGCGCGCCACCGTCTGGTCCGACACCCCCAGGACCCGGGCGATACGGGAGAACGGCGCCCGCCCGTCCAGCTGGAGGGCGTGCACCACCTGGCGGTCGATGTCGTCGTATTCCACCACGCCGAGCCTACGACGTGTCGGACTGCGCCGTTTCCCCCCGCCTGGCTGGGACGCGGGGGACACCGCCCCGCACTCTTGGCGGCATGTCTGCACCGTCCGCACCAACAGCGCCGGAAGCACAGCCCGGCGCACGCCCCGGCAAGTGGTGGCCCCTGGCCGCGATCTGCCTGGGCAACTTCATGCTCCTGATAGACGTCACCATCGTCGTCACCGCCCTGCCCTCCATGGCTCGCGACCTCGACGCGGGATTCTCCGACCTCCAGTGGGTCATGGACCTGTACGCCCTCGCCCTCGCCGCCCTGGTGATGGTCGCGGGCACGGCCGGCGACCTGCTGGGCCGCCGCCGCGTGTACGTGCTGGGGCTCGCCGCCTTCGCCCTCGCCTCGCTCATCAGCGGCCTCGCGCCGAACGTCGGCGTGCTGATCGCGGCCCGCGCCGTCCAGGGCGCCGCCGCCGCGGCGATGCTGGCCACCAACACCCCGCTGCTCGCCGCCGCCTACGCGGGCCGGGACCGGGCGTTCGCGTTCGGCATCTGGGGGGCGGTCAGCGGCGCCGCCAGCGCGCTGGGCGTCCTGCTCGGCGGCGTCCTCACCGACTACCTGGACTGGCGCTGGATCTTCTACGTCAACCTGCCGGTCTGCGCGGTCGCCCTGCTGATCACCCTGCGCACGGTCACCGAGTCCCGCGGCTCCGCGTCCCGTATCGACTGGCCGGGCACCGTCACGTTCACCCTCTCCGCCGCCGCCCTGACGTACGGCCTGATTGTGGGCGGCGAGGACGGCTGGGGCGACGGCGGGGCCGTCACCGCGTTCGCCGTGTCCGCCGTCGCGCTGGTCCTGTTCCTGCTGGTGGAACGCCGCACGGGCGAGCCGCTGCTCGACCTGCGGCTGCTGCGCAGGCCGTCGTTCGCCGCGCTGATGGGCGCGGCCGTGGTGCTGACGGGCGCGGCGTTCGCGCACTACACGTACACGATGCTGTGGCTCCAGTCGGTGCAGGGGCTCAGCCCGATAGAGGCGGGCCTCGCGGTCGCGCCGATGGCGCTGACGTCGTTCGTCTTCGCGGGCGCGGGCGGGCGTTTCCTGCACAGGCTGCCCGCCTGGGTGGCGGTGAGCAGCGGACTCGCGCTGATCGGCGTGGGCCTGCTGACGCAGACGGCGATCGACGCGGGCTCGGACTGGAAGGTCCTGCTGCCGGGACTGATCGTCACGGGCCTGGGCGTGGGCGTGGCGATCCCGGTGCTGGTCGCGGCGGCGCTGGCCGCGGCGCCCCCGGAGCGCGCGGGTATGGCGAGCGGCGCGGTGAACACGTTCCGCCAGCTGGGCTTCGCGCTCGGCGTCGCGGTGCTCGGCACGATCTTCAGCGGGCGTGTCCGCGACGTCCTCACCGGCGCGGGTCTTTCGCCGTCGGCGGCGAACGCGATCAGCGGCGGCGCGCCGTTCGGGAGCGATCCTGGGCTGGTGCAGGAGGCGTACGCGTCGGCGCTGGAGCGCGTGTACCTGACGGCGGGGCTCGCGGCCCTGGTCGCGGCCGTCCTGGTCGCGGCGGTGGCCCGCCGCCCGGCAAGGACACCGGCCACGGCCCCGGCCCCCAGCCCGGCACCCGTGCACTGACCCGGGCCCCTGGCGCGGGACGGCCAGGACCCGCCGGTCTCCCGGCGGGTCCCGGCCGCGCGGTCCGGCGAGTTCGTGCCGGAGGCGCCCGGCCACGGCTTGCCCGATGGGCAGAACCGAGCAGCGCACACGGCCGGGTATGTCCGGGCGTGTGCGGCGTTCTGGGGAAGCGGGGCATGGGGGCAACGCGCGCAGGGGCGGGAACGCACCGTTCCCGCCCCTGCGATCCGGGGCGGGGAAATCCGGAGGACGCACTTGCCGCTCACCCCGTCGGGGGCACCGCTTTCCCCTGGGTACCTCCCGGGTGTGCGGGGCTGCCTGGGGGAGCGCTTCCGGGGAACGGCGGTCCTTTCCCCTTTGTCACTGCGGCGAGGCGCATCGTTCCGGCTGGGGACCCGCTGGTGCGGCGCGTCGAGTGCGCCGGGGTGGGCGCGTGCGCTTGGGGCACCGCGTGTGCGCCGCTCTCCGGGGCTCGTACGGGCAGGTGGGGCAGCGGACGCGCGTTCCGCGCGCGTCCGGCCTGGACCTGCGTCGTGCCCGGGACGCCGGGCGCACACAGCGCCGCCGCCCGTCCCACGGGGGGACGGGCGGCGGCGGCAGTGTGCGTCGGGCCGGTGCGTCAGACCGTCGCCGAGGCCTCGTGCTGCTCCCGGTCCGCCTGCTCGTCCGCGCCCGCCTCGGCCGCCGCCGCGCCCGACGTCCGCGACGCCGCCGGTACGCGCCCGGAGTGCCGGCCGCGGCGGCGCGACCCCTGCGTGGGCTCGGGCAGCGGCACCAGCCGGGGCCGCACCCGCCCCTCCAGCAGCGCCCCGAGCCCCTGGACCGCGCACAGCCCCGGCTCGTCCGCGACCTGGACGGGCATGCCGGTGTTGTCGCGGATGATCGCGTCGAGCCCGGGGAGGCCCGCCGCGCCGCCCGTGAGCATGACGCCGCGTTCGGCCAGGTCGGCCACCAGGTCGGGCGGGCAGCGGTGCAGTACGGCCCTGATCGTGTCGAGCAGCGCCGTCAGCGGCGGCATCACGGCGGCCCGCAGGCTGCGCGGATCGACGCGCACGGTCCGCGCGAGGCCGGTCGCGACATCGCGCCCCGCCACCTCCGCCAGGCCCTGCGCCGGGTCGCCGAGCGCCTCGTGCAGCGGGCGGACGGCCAGCGAGGGCAGCATCAGCTCGTGCTCGTTGCGCAGGTGCTGGAGCAGCGCGCGGTCGACCGTCTCGCCGCCCATCGGGACCTTGTCCGCCGCCACGATCGAGCCGAGCGACAGCACCGCGATCTCGGTCGTCGCCGCCCCGACCTGGACGATCATCGTCGCCTCGGGCTCCTCCACCGGCAGGCCGCAGCCGATCCCGGCCGTGATCAGGCTGTCCACCAGCTCCACGCGCCGCGCCCCGACCCCGACCAGCGTCTCCAGGGCGGCCCGGCGCGCCAGCGGGTCGGCGTCGTGCGGGATGCAGACGGCGGCTCGCAGCAGCGGGTTGCGCCGCCAGGCGCGGCGCAGCTTGGTGCCGACCATGGCGCGCAGCATCCGCTGGGCCATGTCGATGTCCACGACGGTGCCGCCGATGATCGGCTTGACGACGCGGATCGTGGCCGGGGTGCGGCCCGCCATCCGCTCGGCGGGGGTGCCGACGGCGATCAGGGCGCCGGTCTTCGTGTTGACGGCGACGATGGAGGGCTCGTCGACGACCAGACCGGAGTTCTTCAGGTAGATGCGGGTACGGGCGGCACCGAGATCCGCGGCCACCGAGCAGCGCCGCAGATGATCATGGCTGAGGGTCATACGGTCATGCTGTGTGACCGCGTCGCGGTACGCCCGCTGTGCTGCGCCGACCGGAGGAGACGGCCCGCCGGCCCGCCATCAGGCGTCAACTCCCCGTCAGGCCAAGGGGAAAGCCAACGCGAGAACGTGACGCTCCGTCGCCGTCGCGCCCGCCCGCCCCCGTTGGATGACTGTTGAATTGACAAGGACACGCCCGCCATCCTCCTCGTCCGGCACATGGTCTGCTCATAGGATCGGCGGCGAGGCATGTGCTCGGCCGCCCATGCCACGGCGCGGCCCGGGCGAAGCGGCGAGGGGGACTGCTGCCCATGCGGGGGACGCACGGCGCCGGCCGGACGGGCTGGCTCAGGTCGAGCTACAGCAACGCGGACGGGGGCAACTGCGTCGAGGTCGCCGCACTCCGCCGCGCCGGCTGCCCGGGGGCGGTGCCGGTGCGCGACAGCAAGCTGCCGTACGGCCCCGCGCTGGCGTTCGCCCCCGCCACCTGGGGCGCGTTCGTCCTCCACCTGGGCCGCCGCCACGGCCGCCCGGCGGCCAGGCAGCGCTGACCGCGGGACGCCCGCATCCGGGGCGGATCCGCGGGAACTGGTGGCAGCGCGGCGGAGTCCCTGATATCGGTGGACCTTCATCGAAGTTGCGCTGCCGGACGGGTGGTTGGGGGCTGGTGCGGATGTCGCGCGCGATGCGGTGGCTCGTGATGGTCGGCGGCACGGTCGGTGTCTTCTGCCTCGGCCTCGCCGTCTGCTGGGCCGACCCGCTCGGCGTCCTGCCCGAGGACGCGGGCAACAGGCTCGGCGTCGCCACGGCCGCGAGCGGCGCGGCCTCGGCGGCCGTCGCCGTACCGCTCGCCTGGTGGGCGGGGCGCGAGACACCCCCGCCCGCCACCGGACGGCGCGTGCGCCAGCGCGCGACCGCCAGGGGCCGCGCGAAGCTCACCCAGACCGCCGGCCCCGCCGCCGACGTCGACCAGCGCGCCACCGCACGCGGCCACGCCCGGCTCCACCAGTCGGGCGCCGACCAGGGCGCCGACCAGGACCCCGGCACGCCGGGGACCGGCGCGTGACCGGCCGCGGGGCGCCCCCGCCCGGCCAGGGGGACCACACGAGGCAGGACGGCAGGGCCAGCGGCGACGCCCAGCTCAACCAGGCCGCCGGGGACCAGCGCTTCACCTACGTCCTCGGCAACCAGTACGTCGGCGACGGCGCGCCGGAGGACACCGGCTCCCGGCTGGCCTGGCCCGTGCGCCTCGGCACCGTGCCGCCCCCGGCCACCGCGTTCCAGGACCGCACGGGCGTCCGCGAACGGATCGGCCGGGCGCACGCCGGCGGCGGGACCGTCGTCCTCACACAGGTGCTGTCCGGCGGCGGCGGTGTCGGCAAGACGCAGCTCGCCGCCCGGCACGCGCACGAGGCCCAGCGCAACGGGACCGACCTCGTCGTCTGGATCGACGCCTCCGAGACGGCGCAGGTCGTCAACGCGTACGCGCGGGCCACCCACCGCCTCGGCCTGCCCCGCGAGGACGGCCAGGACGCGGAGACCGACGCCCGCGTCTTCCTCGACTGGCTCGCCGGGACACGGCAGTCGTGGCTGGTCGTCCTGGACGACGTCACCGACCCCGAGAGCATGTCCGGCTGGTGGCCGCCCACCCCGTCCACCGGCAACGGCCGCGTCGTCGCGACGACCCGCCGCCGCGACGCGATCCTCTCCGGCGGCGGACGCACCCTGATCGACATCGACACCTACACCCCCGACGAGGCCGTCGCCTACCTGCGCGACCGCCTCGCCCAGGCCGGTGAGCCGCACCTGCTCGACGACGCGGCCGCCGCCCTGGCCGAGGACCTCGGCCGCCTCCCCCTCGCGCTGGCGCACGCCGCCGCCTACATGGTCAACCAGGGCACGACCAGCCGTCAGTACCGCGCGCTGCTCGCCGACAGCCGCCGCAGGATCGACGGCCTCATGGCCCCGGGCGGCGACGGCTACCACCGGCAGGTCGCCTCCGGCCTGCTCCTGTCCCTGGACGCGGCGGACCGCGAGGAACCGGCCGGGCTCGCCGTCCCCGTCCTGCGGCTCGCCGCCCACCTCGACCCCGCCGGGCACCCGCGCGGCGTCTGGGGGAGCGAGCCGGTCACCCGCCACCTCACCGCGTACCGCGGCGGCGCCCCCGTCACCCCCGCCGAGGCGCTGGCCGCCGTACGGGTCCTGCACCGCTACGGGATGCTCACCGACCAGCCCACCGACGGCCCCCGCGCCATCCGCATCCACGCCCTCACCGCCCGCGCCGTCCGCGAGACGAC
Organism: Streptomyces sp. NPDC049879; assembly: GCF_044461265.1. NCBI lineage: Bacteria > Bacillati > Actinomycetota > Actinomycetes > Kitasatosporales > Streptomycetaceae > Streptomyces > Streptomyces sp. NPDC049879. The sequence continues at coordinate 790,466 of NZ_JBITKT010000002.1, forward strand.
CCCGCCCGACGTCCTCGCCGACACGGCGGAGGCACTCGCCGAGGCCCTGTGCGCGATCTGGCCCCGCGAACACCACCTCGACCCGGCGCTCTCCGCCGTGCTGCGCTCCAACACGGACGTCCTCCACCAGCACGCGGGCGAGACGCTGTGGAGCGAGGCGGGCGGCGGCCACCTCGTGCTCTTCCAGTCGGGCAACAGCCTGCACGACGCCGGGCTCCACGCCGCCGCCGTCAGGTACTGGACGCCGCTCGCCGCCACCGCCGTACGCCTCCTCGGCCCCGACCACCCCGACACGCTCACGATCCGCAGCAACCTGGCGATCTCCTCCCGCGACGCGGGCCGCCAGGCGGAGGCCATCGCCCTGGCGGAGCAGGTGACGGCCGACCGCGAACGTCTCTTCGGCCCCGACTCCCCGCAGGTCTTCACGTCACGCTCGGTGCTCGCCATCTGCTACCGCAGGGCCGGGCGCCACGAGGACGCCATCCGGCTGCACACGGAGGTCGTGGCCGGCCGGGAGCGCGTCCTCGGCCCCGACCACCCCGACACGCTCGGCAGCCGCGTCAGCCTCGGGTACACCTACTGGGACATGGGCCTGCTGGACGAGGCCATCGCCATCGAGGAGCAGGTGGCCGCCGACCGCGAGCGCCTCCTCGGCCCCGACGACCCCAACACCCTGACCATCCGCAGCAACCTGGCGATCTCCTACCGCGACGCGGGCCGCCAGGAGGAGGCCCTGCGCCTGATGGAGCAGGTCGTCGCCGACTCCGCCCGCGTCCTCGGCGACGACCACCCCGAGACGCTGGACGTCCGCAGCAGCCTGGCCGTCACGTACCGCCGCGCCGGGCGGCACGACGAGGCGGTCCGGCTGCACGAGGAGGTGGCGGCGGCGGGCGAGCGCGTCCTCGGCCCCGACCACCCGGACACCCTCGGGATGCGCGGCACCCTGGCGTTCACCTACTGGGCCGCGGGCCGCTTCGACGAGGCGATCGCCCTGGAGGAACGGGTCGCGGCCGACCGCGCGCGGATCATCGGCCCCGACCACCCCCACACCGTCACCACGCGCCACAACCTGGCGATCTCCTACCGCGACGCGGGCCGTCTGCCGGAGGCCGTGGCCCTCGCCGAGCAGGTGGTGGCCGACCGCGCGCGGATCCTCGGCCCCGACCACCGCGACACCCTCGCCAGCCGCGGCAGCCTGGGGATCGCCTACCGCAGGGCCGGGTGGTTCGACGAGTCCGTCCGCGTGCTCGCCGACGTGGCGGCCGACCACGAGCGCGTCCTCGGCCCCGACCACCCCGACACGCTGGGCGCCCGCAGCAGCCTCGCGCACACCCACTGGGCGGCGGGCCGCGCGGCCGAGGCGATCGTCATGGAGGAGCGGGTGGTGGCCGACCGCACGCGGGTCCTCGGCCCCGACCACGCCGAGACCTTCATCGCCCGGCACAACCTCGCCATCTCGTACCGGGACGCGGGGCGCCTCGCCGACGCGCTGGCCCTGATGCGCGCCATCGTCGCCGACCGGGAACGGGTCCTCGGGCCGGACGCCGCCGAGACGCGGCTCGCGGTGGACATCCTGCGCGGGTGGACCGGCGAGGAGCGGAAGGCGGGGCGGCGGCGGAGGCGCTGGTGGTGGCCGGGGCGGTGACGGGGCTCAGTCCGCGCCGTCGGCGGCGTCGAGCACGATCCACACCGGGCCGCGCGCGAAGCGCAGGGGCTCGCCGCCGGGGGTCGTGAACTCCGTGCCCGCGCCCTTCTCCGGCCGCGCCCACCGCCCCTCGTACGCCCTGCCGTCCCGCAGCACCACGGCGTCGCCCGAGCCGACGGTCTCGGTGTAGGGCGTCGGGTTGCCGTTCCCGTCGCGCAGCGCCGACTCGCGCACGGTCACGCGCTGCACGACGACGGTCGCCGGCCGCGCGTCCACGGCGTCGCCGTCGAGGGCGACGCGCCACCGCCCCTCGTCGGCCGACCAGCGGAACGTGAAGCGCGCTTGCGGGTACGCCACCTCGTACGTACGCGTCCGCTCGCCGCCGCGCTCAGGGGCGTCCCCGAAGCCGAGCCCGGTGTCGGCGGCGTCCGCCGTGTCCCCGACGGCCGCCAGCAGCCGGTCGGGCCGCAGGTAGAGGTTGTGCGGCGACGCGCGGCGCCCGTCCCGCTCGTACGCGCCGGGCGCGGCGCCGGGGGGCGCGGCGATGACGCCCGCGCGCCGGATGCGCGTGGCCACCGCCTCGTGGGCGCCCGAGTAGGCGAAGACCGGTTCGCCGAGCTGCGCGAGCAGTTCGAGGTCCGACTCCCGGGCGCTGCGCACCGGGCCGACGCGGTCGGGCAGCGTGCCCGACCAGACGCCCACGAGGCGGCTCATCCCGCCCTCGACCTCCTCCGCCCAGACGAGGTCGGCGCTGCCGAGGCCGGTCTGCGGGCGGGCACCGGGCGCGTTGTCGATCTTGACGGCGAGGACGGGCCCCGGGTCGCCGCCGCGCTCGCCGGTGAACGGGGACGTCCGCCCGCCGCCGCCCCCGCCCCCGCCGCAGGCGGGCAGCGCGAGCAGGACGAGCACCGCTGTCATACGGATCTGTGTGCGCACGGGACGTCCCTCCTGCCGTTCACGGCCCCCCAGTGCACCACATAACGGGACAGAACCGGCGTGAGGCTCCGGCCCTCCCTCCGATCGCCAGATGAAAATGATTCCCGTCTCCGTATACTGGCCCGCATGAACCGACACGGCACGCGACCGGTCGTCCGGAGGGGAAGCACCGCCGGGACCGGGTACTCGTACGCGGCCCGCACGACCAGAAGACACGACCCCGACCGCCTTGAGCTGCGGAAACACGACCCGGTCGCCCGCCGCCACGTCGTCTTCCGCGAAGAGCGCTGACCCCCCGCCGACGAGCCAGACGAGCCAGACGAGCCCGAGGAGCACGAGCATGAAGTCCGGAATCCACCCCGCCTACCGTCCCGTCGTCTTCCGCGACCGCGCCGCCGGGTACGCGTTCCTCACCCGCTCCACCGCGACCAGCGACCGGACCATCGAGTGGGAGGACGGCAACACCTACCCGGTGATCGACGTCGAGACCTCGTCGGCCAGCCACCCGTTCTACACGGGCACCGCCCGCGTCCTCGACACGGCCGGGCGCGTCGAGCGCTTCGAGCGCCGGTACGGCAAGCGCGGGGAAAGCTGATGCTGCCCGTCGTCCTGGTCGGCGGGCTCCACGCGGACGCCCGCCGGGACGCCGTGCGGGCGCTGCTGCGCCAGGTGCCGGGCAGCGTGGCCCTGCACCACGACCTGACCGGCGCCGCCGCCGACGGCCGCGTCGTCCGCACCGCCAGGCACGCGGGCGGCGTCATCGGCGGCGCCGAGACGGCGCTGGTCAACGACTGCGCCTGCTGCGCCCTGCGCGCCGACCTCGTGCCCGAGCTGGCGGGCCTGGCCGCGGACCGTACGACGCGGCTCGCCGTCGTCGAGCTGTGGGACTCGGTCGAGCCGCGGTCGATGGCCGAGGTCATCGCCGCGCACGGGTCGGCCGGGCTGCGGCTCGCGGCGGTCGTCACGGCCGTGGACCCGGCGCAGGTCATGGCGTACCTGGCCTGCGGCGACGAGCTGGCCGAGACCGGCCTCGCGGCGGCGTCCGCCGACCGGCGCACCGTCGCCGACACCTGGGCGCGCCAGCTGGAGTACGCGCCGACGCTCGCCCTCGCGCCCGGCCCCGGCGGGCGTCCTGGGGCGACGGACCGCGCGCTGCTCGCCCAGCTGCACCCGACGGCGGTCGCGGCGGACGTGACCGGCGCGCACTTCGCGGCGACCGTGCTCGGCGGCGACTTCGACACCGCCGCCGCGGCGGCGCGCCAGCACCCCGCGACGGCGCTGCTGCCGCAGGAGGCGACGCAGGACGGCGTGGTGACGACCGTCTGGCGCCACCGCCGCCCGTTCCACCCGGAGCGGCTGTACGCGGCGCTGGAGGAGCTGACGTGCGCGGCGCCCCGGAGCAGGGGCCGCTTCTGGCTGGCGGACCGCCCGGACACGCTGCTGTCCTGGGACGCGGCGGGCGGCTCGCTGAGCGTCCAGGCGGCCGGCCCGTGGCTGGCGGCGCTGCCGGACGCGGCGTGGGACCTGGTCCCGCCCGGCCGCCGGGTCGCGGCGGCGCTGGACTGGGACGACGAGCTGGGCGACCGCGGCCAGCACCTGGTCTTCACGGGCCCGGGGCTCGACGTGGTGGCGCTGCGCGAGCGGCTGGGCGCGTGCGTGCTGACGGACAAGGAGTACGCGGCGGGGCGCCCGGCGTGGCGGCGGCTCGCGTCGGCGTTCGACGACCTGCTCGACCGCGTCTGAGGGGGCGTGCGGAGGCGGAACGGGGGCATCCGCCCGGGGCGGGGAGCCGCGGCGGGGTGGAACCGAAATGCCCCGGCGCGCGTCTCCAGAACGGGGGGCCGTGTCGGCGCGCCGTCCCGTGACACCGCGTGCACGTGCATAAGCACGTGCAGATGCACGTGAACAACGTTATGATCCAGGCTAGTTGGGTGCGCGGCACATCCGTGCGGCGCACGATCGCACCACTCGCACGACCCTGGAGACACCGGTGGCCGACGCGTACAACGGCATAGCCGCACACGAACTCAGGGGCGTGGAGTGGCTGAAGAGCAGTCACAGCAACTCGCAGGGAACCTGCGCCGAGTTCGCCCGGCTGCCCAGCGGCGACGTCGCCCTGCGCAACTCGCGCTTCCCCGACGGGCCCGCGCTCGTCTACACGCCGGCCGAGGTCGAGGCGCTGCTGCGCGGCGTGAAGGACGGCGAGTTCGACCACCTCATCGCCTGAGACGGCCCCCGGCCGGCGCGCCGGTCCCGGTCAGGCGGTGCCGAAGACCGCCCAGACGACCTTGCCCTGCCGCCCGCCCGACAGCGGGCGCCAGCCCCAGCCGTCGCTGAAACACTCCACGAGGTGCAGCCCGCGCCCCGACTCCATGGCGCCGTCCAGCTCGCCGACGCGCGGTGCGTTCCCGCTCGGGTCCTGGACCGCGCAGACCAACCGGCGTGCGCAGCGCATCAGTTCAAGCTCGACCGTCCGCACGCGGGCGCCCGGCAGCGGCGCGGGCACGGCGCGCGGTACGGGCGGCAGCGCGCGCAGGCCGTGCCGCAGCGCGTTGGTGACCAGCTCGGAGACGACGAGCCCGACCGCGTCCACCTGATCGGACAGCGCCCACGCCCGCAGCGTGTCCCGCGTGAAGTCCCGCGCGCGGCGCACCGATTCGGGCCGCGCGGTGAGGCCGAGCGACGCCGTGCCGGACAGGGTCAGCGGATCGACGGGCGGCAGCGGGTCCCCTAACGTCTGCGCGGCGGACGTTCCGTTGGTCCCCATGGCGCGGCACTCCTGGCATAGCGGCGGCATCGCTGAAGACGGAGGTTCCCCGTGAACGTGCCCGGACGCGGCGGTCCCCCGTGAACTGCCCAGGACGCGACGGGCGTTCGCGGGCAGGGCCGTGCTGACGCACCGGGTCGCAGCGCGCAGGTCTCATGCTTCCCAACGCTCACGGCAAATGCAAGGGCAGATGCACGTGCACGAAAATTTTTGATGGACCGTAATCGCGCGGGCACCGAATGACACGTGGAGATGGCAGACTTCGCACGGTGCGAAGTGGAGGGCAGTGAGCACATGAGTACTCAGGGGATAGTGGGGGATACCAACATCACCGGGGTCACGGGTGCGGCCGGTGTCCCGGAGGCGACCGGCGGCTCCATGGTCCGCCGTATCCTGCTCGGCTCGCAGCTGCGGCGGCTGCGCGAGGCGTGCGGTGTGTCCCGCGAGGAGGCGGGCTACTCGATCCGGGCGTCCGAGTCCAAGATCAGCAGGATGGAGCTGGGCCGCGTCAGCGTGAAGCCGCGCGACGTCGCCGACCTGCTGACGCTGTACGGCGTCACCGACGACGCCGACCGCGAGCCGCTCCTCGGCCTGGCGCGGTCGTCCGGCCAGGCGGGCTGGTGGCACAGCTACAGCGACGTGCTCCCCAGCTGGTTCCAGACCTACATCGGCCTCGAAGCGGCGGCCGAGCACATCGCGACCTACGAGCTGCAGTTCGTCCACGGACTGCTCCAGACCGAGGCGTACGCGCACGCCGTCATGGTCAGCGGCCACAAGGGGCGGCTGCCCGTCGGCGAGGTGGACCGGCGCATCGCGCTGCGGCTCGCCCGGCAGAAGCTGCTCGTCTCGGAGAACGCCCCGCACCTGCACTGCGTGCTCGACGAGGCGGCCCTGCGCCGCCCGTACGGCGGGCACAAGGTGATGGACGAACAGCTGCGGACGCTCATCGAGTTCTCCGAGTACCCCAACGTCACGCTGCAGGTGGTGGCGTTCGCGCAGGGCGGCCACGTCGCGGAGTCCGGCGCGTTCACGCTGCTGCGCTTCGCGGAGGCCGAACTCTCCGACCTCGTCTACCTGGAGCAGCTCACCGGCGCGCTCTACCTCGACAAGCAGGAGGAGGTCGCCGCCTACCAGGGCGTGCTCGGCCGCCTGCGCAACTCCGCGCTGAGCGAGAACGCCACCCGCGAGCACCTGGAGTGGCTGCGCGGACGGCTCTGACGCCCGGTGCCTGCCGGGCGCGTCCCGCCCGGCAGGCGCGCCGGGCCGTGCTCCCTGGCCGAACGGCTGTGCTTGACCGAAGGGCTGTGCTCAACCAAACGGCTGTGCTGAACCAAAAGGATTGGCCATGCCCTCGGGCAGCACCTCCACCGTCCGCTCCCCCTCGCCCGCCATCACGTAGGCGCCGCCCTCCAGCCGTTCGATCAGGCCCCGGGTCCACGCCGCGTCGCTCTCGGCGTTGTGCAGCCACAGCCGCATGATCTCGCCGATGTGCCCCCACTCGGCCGGTGTGCTCTGCGGCGTCCAGTGCGCGTGCACCTCGGCGCTCCAGCCCTCCAGCGCCGCGACGCGCTCGCGCAGCAGGGCGACGGCCTCGGCGCGCGGCAGGTCCACGATGAAGCCGACGGCGCCGGTGAGCACGTCGATCCGCTCGTCGTGCGCGCGCAGCGCGGCGCGCAGCAGGCCGAGGTACGCGGCGTCGCCCTCGGGCGTCAGCTCGTACTCGGTGCGGGGCGGGCCGCCGGCCGGGCTCGGGGCGGTGTCGTGCGCGCGGAGCAGGCCTTCCTTCGCCATCTGCTTGAGGGCGTGGTAGATCGACCCGGGCTTGGCGTTCGACCACTCGTGCGCGCCCCAGAACTCCAGGTCGTTGCGCACCTGGTAGCCGTGGGTCCTGCCGTGCTGGCGGACGGCGCCGAGGACGAGGAGCCGGATGACCGACATGCGCTGCCGCCTCCCTTCCGCTGACGTGCGTGCCGGGGGCAAGTCTCTCACCCGCGGCTCGCTGTTCAAACTTGACTAGCGCGCTGGCGTCCCGTACGGTTCCGCTCCGCTGCTAGTCAAATTTGAACAGCACGAGAAGGGGGACCACGAGATGAGGTGGGGCATGACCGGCACGACCGGCCCGACGGACGCGATCACCGTCACCGGCCTGCGCAAGGCCTTCGGCACCCGGCAGGCGCTCGACGGCCTCGACCTGACCGTGGCGCGCGGCACCGTCCACGGCGTCCTGGGGCCCAACGGCGCGGGCAAGACCACCGCCGTCCGCGTCCTGACGACCCTGCTGCGCCCCGACGGCGGCACCGCCGTCGTCGCCGGGCACGACGTGGCGCGCGACCCGGCCGCCGTCCGCCGCCGCATCGGCCTCGTCGGCCAGCACGCCGCGCTCGACGAGGACCTCGACGGCCGCCAGAACCTCGACCTCTTCGGCCGCCTCCACCACCTCGGCGCCCGCGCCGCCGCCCACCGCGCCGCCGAACTGCTCGAACGCTTCGGCCTCGCCGACACCGGCCGCACCCCCGTCGGCCGCTACAGCGGCGGCATGCGCCGCCGTCTCGACCTGGCCGCCGGCCTCCTCACCCGCCCCGACGTGCTCTTCCTCGACGAGCCGACCACCGGGCTCGACCCGCGCGGGCGCGCCGAGGTGTGGGACGCCGTGCGGTCCGCCACCGACGAGGGCACCACCGTCCTCCTCACCACCCAGTACCTGGAGGAGGCCGACCAGCTCGCCGGCCGCGTCTCCGTCGTCGACGGCGGCCGCCGCGTCGCCGAGGGCACGCCCGACGCGCTGAAGTCCCGCACCGGCGCCGACCGCATCGACGTCGTCGTACGGGACGCCGCGCGGCTCACGGCCGCCGCGGCCGTCGTCGGCGCCGCCGTACGCGCGGCCGAGCCGGTCACCGACCGGGACCGGCGGCTCGTCAGCGCCCCCGTCACCGACCGGATCGCCGCCCTCGCCGACACCCTGCGCGCCCTGGAGGCCGCCGGGATCGCCGCCGACGACATCGCCCTGCGCCGCCCCACGCTCGACGAGGTCTTCCTCCACCTCACCACCCAGGAAAGGGACGCCGCATGACCGTGCTGCCCGACACCCTCACCATGACCCGCCGCGGCTTCGCCCACTGGGCGCGCCGACCGGGCGCGCTCGTCGCCGAGCTGGCCTTCCCCGTCCTGATGCTCGTGATGTTCGTCTACTTCCTCGGCGGCGGCATGGCCGTCGAGGGGGGCGGCGGCTACGAGGAGTTCGTCGTCCCCGGCGTCCTCGCGCTCACCATGGCGTTCGGCCTGGAGGGCACGGTCGTCGCGCTGACCCGGGACATCCAGCGCGGCCTGCTCGACCGCTTCCGCTCCCTGCCCATCGTCTCCGCGTCCTTCCTCGTCGCCCGCAGCGTCCTCGACATGGTCAGCTCCACGGTCTCCCTGCTGGTCATGCTGGCCGCCGGGCTCCTCGTCGGCTGGCGCTGGCACGACGGCGCCGCGTCCGCGCTCGCCGCCGTCGGCCTGCTCCTGCTGCTGCGCTTCGCGATGCTGTGGACCGGGATATGGCTCGGCCTGGTCGCGGGCCGCCCCGAGATGGTGCAGACCGTGCAGATCCTCGTGTGGCCCGTCGCGTTCCTCTCCAGCGCCTTCACGTCGCCCGCGACCATGCCCGGCTGGCTCGGCGCCGTCGCCGAGTGGAACCCGATGTCCGCGACCGCCACCGCCGTGCGCGACCTGTTCGGCAACCCCACCTGGTCCTCCGACAGCTGGGCCGCCGACCACGCGCTCCTGCTGGCCGCCGCCTGGCCCCTGGCGATCCTCGCCGCGTTCATCCCCCTCGCGCTGCGCCGCTGGGCCGCGCTGTCCGAACGCTGACCCCGGGAGGGAACCCGCACATGCCCGAGACCACGACCCCCATGCTGCCCTGCCACGCCATCGCGCCGGTTGTCGACTTCTACACCGCCCTCGGCTTCACCACCACCTACGAGCAGCGCAGCCCCAACCCGTACGCCGTCGTCGAACGCGGCGGCGTCGCCCTGCACTTCTACGGCATGAAGGGCTACGACCCCGCCACCGCCCACAGCACCTGCCTCATCGGCACCGACGACGTCGACGCCCTGCACGCCGCCTTCCGCGCCGGGCTGAAGGCGGCGCTCGGCCGCGTCCCCACCACCGGCCTGCCCCGCGTCGGCCCGCTGCGCGACACCAGCTACGGCGCACGGCAGTTCCTCGTCACCGACCCGGCGGGCAACTGCCTGCGCATCGTCCAGCCGACCAGCGACGACCCCAGCCACCGCCCCGCGCCCCGCGAACCGTACGCCCGCGCCCTCCACCAGGCCGCGCTGTTCGCCCACAGCAAGGACGACCAGGCCGCCGCCGCCCGCGTCCTGGACCGCGCGCTCGCCCGCACCGGCGACGCGCCCACGCCCGTACAGCTCCTGCGCCTGCTCGTCCTGCGCGCCGACACCGCCGTCCGCCTCGGCGACGACGCCGGGGCCGACGCCGCGCTCACCCGCGCCGCCGCCGTGCCCCTCACCCCTGAGGAACGGGAGGAGGTGCGCGACGACCTGGCCCGCCTCGCCGAGCTACGTGACCACTCATGACCGGACCTGCCACCGCCCTGACCGGCCCTGATCAGGCCGTGCGCCCGGAATGACCCTATGCTGCCCGGGTAGAGACGACGGGGACTCGTGAGGCAGCAGGGAGCGGAGCGTAGTGGCCGGGGACAGCGCGCGGCCGGGCGGCGAGGAGTCGTGGGACCCGGAGACCACCTCGGGATTCGCCGTCCCCGAAGGACTCGAACCGGCCCCGCCCGCCGAGGCCGACCACCCCACCTCGTCCGGCTTCGCCGTCCCCGAGGGGGTGACCGTCCCGCCGCGCCCGCAGCCGCACAGCGAGTTCACCCCGGCCGAGGGCATACCGGCGGTCGTCCACCTCACACGCGGCGCGCCCTGGCAGGACCGGATGCGCAGCATGGTCCGGCTGCCCCTCACCGAACGGCCCGCGCCCGAGTACGTGCCGCGCGGCGAGGACGAGGCGCCCCCGGCCGTGCCGCGCGTCCTCGACCTGACGCTGCGCATCGGCGAGCTGCTGCTGGCCGGGGGAGAGGGCGCGGAGGACGTGGAGACGGCCATGTTCGCCGTCACCCACGCGTACGGGCTCGACCGCTGCGAGGTGACCGTCACGTTCACCCTGCTGTCGGTCTCGCACCAGCCGTCGCTGGTGGACGCGCCGGTCTCCCTCGACCGCACCGTCAGGCGGCGCGGCACGGACTACACGCGGCTCGCCGCCGTCTTCCGGCTCGTGGACGACATCTCGTCGGGCGAGGTCACGCTGGAGGAGGCGTACGGGCGGCTGGCGACCATGCGGCGCAACCGGCACCCGTTCACCAAGTGGCAGCTCACCGTCGCGAGCGGCCTGCTCGCCGGGGCGGCCAGCACCCTCGTCGGCGGCGGCTGGGCGGTGTTCGCGCTGGCCGCGCTCGGCGCGATGGTCGGCGACCGGCTGGCCTGGCTGGCGGCGGGGCGCGGGCTGCCGGAGTTCTACCAGTTCGTGGCGGCGGCGATGGCGCCCGCCGTCGTCGGCATCTGCTGGGCGGCCGGGCACGACGCGGGCGCGGGTGAACGGCAGGCGGCGGCGATGATCACCGGCGGCCTGTTCGCGCTGATCCCGGGACGCGCCCTCGTCGCGGGCGTGCAGGACGGCCTGACCGGCTACTACCTGACGGCCTCGGCGCGCCTGCTGGAGGTGATCTACCTCAGCGTCGGCATCGTCTGCGGCGTCCTCGCGGTGCTGTACCTGGGCGAGGTGTCGGGCGTCAGCCTCGACCCGGACGTCCTCGACCGCGCCACCAGGCCCGGCATCCAGCTCGCGGCGGCGCTGCTGCTGTCGCTCACGTTCTGCGTGCTGCTCCAGCAGGCGCCGAGCACCCTCCTCCCGGCCACGCTGAACGGCGGCGTCGCCTGGCTGGTCTACGGCGCGATGCACGACACGGGCCACCTCTCGCCGTTCGCGGCGACGGCGGTCGGGGCGGGCATGGTCGGCCTGTTCGGGCAGCTGGCGTCGCGCTACCGCTTCACGTCGTCGCTGCCGTACGTCACGGCGGCGATCGGCCCGCTGCTGCCGGGCAGCGCGGTGTACCTGGGGCTGCTGGCGTTCGCGCAGGGCGACGTCACCGGCGGCGTCCACAACCTGCTGACGGCCGTGACGCTGGCCCTGGCGATCGCCATCGGCGTGAACCTGGGCGGCGAGATGGCCCGCCTGTTCATGCGCACCCCCGGCGGCGCCCCGACCCCCACCGGCCGCCGCGGCGCGAAGCGCACCCGCGGCTTCTGACGCCTCCCCCCGGGCACACGCACGGGGGCGAACGGCCTCCGTGGCTCACGCGCGGCGGCGTCCGGCCTCTCGCCCCAGGACGGTGGCCCACCCCGTCTCCGGACGCCCGGCACTCCGGGCAGCCGCACCGCCCGAGGCGGCCCGTCCGCTCGTCGGCACCGCGCCCTCCACGGGCGCCCCTCCGGCGGCTGTGGAAAGCCGTGCCGCGCTCGCCCCGGGACGGTGGGGCCGCCCCGCCTCCGGACGCCCGGCGCTCGGACCCGTCCGCTCGTCAGCACCGCTCGGCAACGCCGGGGTTGTACGGCGCTTCCGGCCGGGCGGGAGCCGCACGGGCCCCGCCGCCCGTTCCGCCTCCGGGCGGCCGGTCGTCTCCCCGCCACGGCGCTGCACGGTCGCACGGCGCCCGGTGGCGCCCGGCCGGTACATCCCTCGGCAACGTCCCCACGCACGACGGCATGTCCTCGGCGCGGGGGAGAGGAAGCCGGTCAGCAGGACCCATCCCGGGGCGGTCAGCCCGGGCACGCCCCCTGGCGGAGTCGCGACGCACGACGGGTGCGGTACGACCCGGGGTCCCGCCAGGGCGAACGCGCCCGCCTGTCGGTGCGCGCACGGCCTTCCGCGCGCCACGTCCGTCCCCGCGACGGTCAGTGCGCCAGCTTCAGGCCGACCACGCAGCCCACGATGCCCGCCAGCAGCAGCACCTTCAGCGCCGTCACCGTCTCGTCGCCGCTCAGCATCGCGTACGCGGTCGTGCAGACCGCCCCGATGCCCACCCACACGGCGTAGCCGGTCCCCACGGGCAGGCTCCGCAGCGCGTACGCAAGACCGGCCATGCTCAGCACCAGGCCGATCACGAAGACGACGGTCGGTCCCGGTCGGCTGAAACCCGCCGACCTCCCCAGCGCCGTCGCCCAGACGGCCTCCATCAGACCGGAGATCACCAGCACGATCCACGCCATCACGGACTCCCACGCGCCGTCTTGTCATGGCTGGGTACGGCGCACCTCGTCCAGGAGCCGGTCAGGGCTCTGCGGCCCAGGCTCTCACACGGGGCGCGCGCCCGCCCGGCGCGCGCCCACCAGCGGGGACGGCCGCCAGGTCAGTGCGCGGCGCCCGACTCCTGCGCCCGCTTGACCGACTTCTCGATCTCGGCCTCGGCCTCCGCGCGGCCCACCCAGTCCGCGCCGGTGACGTGCTTGTTGGGCTCCAGGTCCTTGTAGCGCTCGAAGAAGTGCTTGATCTCGCCGCGGACGAACGCGCTGACGTCCTCGATGTCCCGCAGCTGCTCGAAACGCGGGTCGCCCGCCGGGACGCACAGCAGCTTGTCGTCGCCGCCCGCCTCGTCGGTCATCTTGAACATGCCGATCGCCCGGCACTCGATCAGACAGCCGGGGAACGTGGGGGCGTCCAGCAGCACCAGCGCGTCCAGCGGGTCGCCGTCCTCGCCCAGCGTGCCCTCGACGAATCCGTAGTCCGCGGGGTAGGCCATCGACGTGAACAGGTGGCGGTCGAGCCGCACCCGGCCGGTCTCGTGGTCGACCTCGTACTTGTTCCGCGAACCCTTCGGGATCTCGATGGTGACGTCGAACTCCACGGAGGCTCTCCTTAAGCGATCAATGCGCGCGAGTGGTGGTTAAGTGTCCCTCACGGCAGTGTCTGCTCGCGAAAGGGGCTGGTCCGTACCGTGCGAAGAGCAGCGGAAGTGCTGGAGAGCCTGCGCCGCCACCGCGCCACCTGGCGCCTCGTCATCGGCTCGGCCACCGCCGGTCTCGTCCTCGCCGCCGTCGCGGTGGCGCTCACCGGCCCCTGGGACTCGGGACGCCGCGCGGCGGAGCGCGCCCAGGCCGCCGAGGCCGGACCGGGCGCCCCGGACAGCGGCGGCGTCACCGTGCCAGGCGCGGTGACCGTCCTCGACCCGCTCGACGGCTCCGCGCCCGAGTACGCGCCCGACGCCGTACGCCGCCTGCTCGAACCGGCCCTGTCCGACGCCGCGCTCGGCGACGGCACGACCGCCGCCGTCGTGGACCTCGCCACCGGCGAGACCCTCTACGCGGACCACGCGGGCACCGGCAGGGCCCCCGCCTCCACGGTCAAGATCATCACCGCCGTGACCGCCCTGAACGCCCTCGGCCCCGACCACCGCCTCGCCACCACCGCCGTCTGGGACGAGGACGGCGAACGCGTCGTCCTCGTCGGCGGCGGCGACCCGACGCTCTCCGCCGACGACCTCACCGCCCTGGCCGAACGGACCGCCGCCGCGCTCGCCGACCGCGGCGCGGACCGGGTGCGCGTCGCGTACGACACCTCGCTCTACCCCGGCGGCGGCGAGCGGCACCCCATCGGCGTGAACGACAACATCGCCGCCATCACGCCGCTCCAGGTCAACGAGGGGCGCCTGGACGGCAGCACGCACGGCCCCGCGCCCCGCGCCGACGACCCGGCGGCCGACGCCGCCGACGCGTTCACCGAGGCCCTCGCCGCCGCGGGCGTCCGCGTCTCCGGCGACCCCGCCGACCGCAAGGCGCCGGACGACGCCGAACGGCTCGCCGTCGCCCGTTCCGCGCCGCTGTCCTCGCTGGTCGAGCGCATGCTGACCGACAGCGACAACGACCTGGCCGAGGCCCTCGCCCGGCACACCGCCCTCGCCACCGGCGAACGCGCCGACTCCGAAGGGCTCGGCCGCGCCATGGCCGCCCAGCTCGACGACCTCGGCCTCGCCCACGACGGGGTGCGCGTCGTGGACGGCAGCGGCCTCGACCGCGACGGGCGCCTCACCGCCGAGCTGCTCACCCAGGCGCTCGCCACCGCCGCCGACCCGGGCAGGCCCGAGCTGCGCAGCGCCCTGACCGGCCTGCCCGTCGCCGGCTTCACCGGCACCCTCGCCGGCCGTTACGACGGGGACGGCGGCGACGGCGGCTCGGGCCTCGTCCGTGCCAAGACCGGCACGCTGACCGGCGTGAACACCCTCGCGGGCACGGCGGGCACACCGGACGGCCGAGTCCTCGCCTTCGCCTTCCTCGCCGCCGACACCACCGACGCCGACGCGGCCGAGGCGGCGCTCGACCGCGCGGCCGGTGCGCTGGCGGCCTGCGGCTGCGCCTGAGCGCGTCACCGCGCGGCTATCCGCTTTCCCCGCGGGCGCCGTACCGTTGACGTCATGACGAGTCCCGGCGGTAACGACCTGGTCGACTGGAATCTCGCCGTCGCCACGGCGGCCCGCGTCGCACGGCCCGGCCCCGAGGTGAGCCGGGCCGAGGCCCGCGCCGTCGTCGCCGAGCTGCGGCGGCACGCCGCCGCGTCCGAGCGGCACGTACGCGCCTTCACCGGTCTCGACTCGGGCGGCGCCGACACCCCCGTCCTGGTCGTGGACCGCCCCGGCTGGGCGCGGGCGAACGTCGCGGGCTTCCGCGCCGTCCTCACGCCGCTGACGGACCGCATGCGCGAGCGCCGCGCGTCCGTCCCGGGCGGCGGCGCCCTGACGGCCGTGGGCAGCAAGGTCACCGGCGTCGAGGTCGGGATGCTGCTCGCGTTCCTGTCCTCCCGCGTCCTCGGCCAGTACGAGACGTTCGCGCCGCCGAGCCCCGACCTGCCCGCCGGGGACGGGGGCGACACCGGCGCGCCTCCCGGGCGGCTGCTGCTCGTCGCGCCCAACATCGTCCAGGTCGAGCGTGAACTCGACGTCCACCCGCACGACTTCAGGCTCTGGGTCTGCCTCCACGAGGAGACGCACCGGACGCAGTTCACCGCCGTCCCCTGGCTGCGCGACCACCTCGAAGGCGAGATCAGGTCCTTCGTCGCCGAGGCCGACATGGACCCGGCCACCCTGGTCGAACGCGTCCGGCAGGCTGCCCAGTCCCTGTCCGGCCGCCCCCGCGACGGCGAGAACGGCGACGGAGGCGGCAACGGCGTGATCGACCTCGTCCAGACCCCCACGCAGCGCGCGATCCTCGACCGCGTCACCGCCGTCATGTCGCTGCTCGAAGGCCACGCCGACTACGTGATGGACGGCGTGGGCCCCGAGGTCGTGCCGTCGGTCGCCGAGATCCGCGAGAAGTTCACGCAGCGCCGCAGGACGGGCGCGGGCCGCGTCGACCGCCTGCTGCGCCGCGCCCTCGGCATGGACGCGAAGCTGCGGCAGTACCGCGACGGCGAGCGCTTCGTCCGCACGGCCGTGGAGCGCGTCGGCATGGACGGCTTCAACCGCGTCTGGACCTCGCCCAACACGCTGCCCACCACCGAGGAGATCAGCCACCCCGAACGCTGGGTCGAGCGGACGCATCCCGGCAACGCGTAGGCCCTCCACAAGGTGGCGAAACACCCCCAAAATCACTCGTACGAGGGACCTTCACCGCATGCCTGGCGTGCGATGCTCAGGTAACAGGCCTTCTCTGTCACCATTTACGCACCCAGCGTGACATCGCTCCCGGAGAAAGAAGTGATTCGGATATGGGTCCCCACCCCGCGGTCGCTGCGATACGCCTGGCGGTCCGCCGCGTTCTGCACGAGATCGTCGACCAGGCCCGCCCGGCCGACCGGGCGCTAGCCCACGCCGCCGCCCCCGCCTCCGCCGCACCCCAGACCCCCGCCGGCCGCCCCGCCCGCCGGGCCGGCCACCGCGCGCACCGCCCCGGCCTCCCCGCGACCACCTCGGTCGCCCCCTCCGCGCCGCTCGTCCTCGTCGCCTGCTCGGGCGGCGCCGACTCCATGGCCCTCGCCTCCGCGCTCGCCTTCGAGGCCCCCCGCTGCGGCGTACGCGCCGGTGGCGTCACCGTCGACCACGGCCTCCAGGACGGCTCGGACGAACGGGCCCGCGAGGTCGCCGAGCGCCTCGCCGCCCTCGGCCTCGAACCGGTGGAGACCGCCGCCGTGGACGTCGGCCGCGACGGGGGCCCGGAGGCCGCCGCCCGCACCGCCAGGTACGCCGCGCTCGACGCCGCCGCCGACCGGTACGGCGCCGCCGCCGTCCTCCTCGGCCACACCCGCGACGACCAGGCCGAGACCGTCCTCCTCGGCCTCGCCCGCGGCTCCGGCACCCGCTCCCTGTCCGGCATGGCGGCCGTCTCCGGCGGCCTGTCGGGCGACCGGGCCGCCGCCGGGCGCTACCGCCGCCCGTTCCTGGCCATCGACCGCCAGACCACGCGCAAGGCGTGCCTCGTCCAGGCCATCCCCGTCTGGGACGACCCCCACAACACCGATCCCTCCTTCACCCGCTCCCGGGTGCGCCACGAGGCGCTGCCCGTGCTGGAGAAGGCGCTCGGCCGCGGCGTCGTCGAGGCGCTGGCCCGCACCGCCCAGCTCTCCCGCGACGACGCGGACGCCCTCGACGCCTGGGCCCGCCAGGCGGAGGCCGCCGCGACCCGCCCCGACGGCACCCTGGACGTCGCCGCGCTGCACGAACTGCCGCCCGCCGTACGCCGCCGCGTCCTGCGGCGCGCGGCGATCGCGGCGGGCGCACCGGCCGGGTCGCTGTTCGCCCGGCACATCGAGGAGACCGACCGCCTCATCACGGCCTGGCGGGGGCAGCGGCCCCTCAATCTGCCGGGCCGCGTCGAGGCGAGCAGGCAGGGTGGCAGACTGGTCCTCCAGCAGGCCGACCACTAGCCGACCACCAGGGAGTGTCCCGGCCCGCGCCAAGCCAGCAGCAAGCCCAGTAGAGAGCAGTGTCACGGGTGCACGAGACGGACCTGGGAGCCGACCTGGAGTCGGTGCTCATCACCAAGGAAGAGATCGACGCCAGGCTCCGTGAGCTGGCCACCGTGATCGACGAGGAGTACGCGGGCAAGGACCTCCTTCTCGTGGGGGTCCTCAAGGGCGCGGTGATGGTCATGGCCGACCTCGCCCGCGCCCTGTCCACCCCGGTCACCATGGACTGGATGGCGGTGTCCTCGTACGGCGCGGGCACCCAGTCGTCCGGCGTGGTGCGGATCCTCAAGGACCTGGACACCGACATCAAGGGGCGGCACGTCCTGATCGTCGAGGACATCATCGACTCGGGGCTCACGCTGTCCTGGCTGCTGTCCAACCTGGGCTCGCGGGAACCGGCGTCGCTGCGCATCTGCACGCTCCTGCGCAAACCGGACGCGGCGAAGGTCGATCTCGAAGTGGAATGGGTCGGATTCGACATCCCGAACGAGTTCGTCGTCGGGTACGGACTCGATTACGCCGAGAAGTACCGGAACCTCCCCTTTGTCGGTACGCTCGCGCAGCATGTCTACAGCGGATAGCCGGGAACTGCGGCCGATCCCCTACCGTTGGAGATGACAAGGACACCCGCGCACAGCAGATCCCTGCCGGGGGCTGTGCCTAGATGTGGCAGGAGGGACGGGGCCCCGCCGCCCCGTATGGATAGACGTGAAGCGCTATTTCCGCGGGCCAGTGATGTGGATTGTGCTGGCCGTCCTCGCCGTGATTCTGCTGATGCAGGTGTTCAGCTCTTCCGAGGGCTACAAGAAGGTGGACACCGGCAAGGTCCTCGCCGCCATCAGCCAGAACCACGTCCGGTCGGCCGAGCTGACGACGGGTGACGAGCAGACCGTCAGGGTCGAGCTCAAGGACGGTCAGGAGATCGAGGGCAGCAGCCGGGTCCAGGCCAATTACATCGACGGCCAGGGCGAGGACGTCGCCCACTCCCTCCAGCAGAAGTTCCAGGACGACCAGATCCCGGACGGGTACACCGTCTCGCCGAAGTCGCAGAACCCGTTCGTCGGGATGCTGCTGTCGATCCTGCCCTTCCTGCTGATCATCATCGTCTTCCTGTTCCTGATGAACCAGATGCAGGGCGGCGGCTCCCGGGTCATGAACTTCGGGAAGTCCAAGGCCAAGCTGATCACCAAGGACACGCCGAAGACCACGTTCGCCGACGTCGCCGGCTCGGACGAGGCCGTGGAGGAGCTCCAGGAGATCAAGGAGTTCCTGCAGGAGCCCGCGAAGTTCCAGGCGGTCGGCGCCAAGATCCCGAAGGGCGTGCTGCTGTACGGCCCGCCCGGCACCGGCAAGACCCTGCTCGCCCGCGCCGTCGCGGGGGAGGCCGGGGTGCCGTTCTACTCCATCTCCGGCTCGGACTTCGTCGAGATGTTCGTCGGTGTCGGCGCCTCCCGTGTCCGCGACCTGTTCGAGCAGGCCAAGGCGAACGCCCCGGCCATCGTCTTCGTGGACGAGATCGACGCGGTCGGCCGCCACCGCGGCGCCGGCATGGGCGGCGGGCACGACGAGCGCGAGCAGACGCTGAACCAGCTCCTGGTGGAGATGGACGGCTTCGACGTGAAGGGCGGCGTCATCCTGATCGCCGCCACCAACCGGCCCGACATCCTCGACCCGGCGCTGCTGCGTCCCGGCCGCTTCGACCGGCAGATCGCGGTGGACCGGCCCGACATGCAGGGCCGTCTGGAGATCCTCAAGGTCCACCAGAAGGGCAAGCCCGTCGCCCCCGACGTGGACCTCGCGGCGGTCGCCCGGCGCACGCCCGGCTTCACCGGCGCGGACCTGAACAACGTGCTGAACGAGGCGGCGCTCCTCGCCGCGCGCGGTGACGCCAAGCTGATCGACAACTCGTTCCTGGACGAGGCGATCGACCGCGTCGTGGCCGGTCCGCAGAAGCGCACCCGGATCATGAGCCAGAAGGAGAAGATGATCACCGCGTACCACGAGGGCGGACACGCCCTGGTCGCGGCGGCGTCTCCGAACAGCGACCCGGTGCACAAGGTGACGATCCTCTCGCGCGGCCGTGCCCTCGGCTACACGATGGTGCTGCCGGAGGAGGACAAGTACTCCACGACGCGCAACGAGATGCTCGACCGGCTCGCGTACATGATGGGCGGCCGCGCCGCCGAGGAGCTGG
This sequence comes from Streptomyces sp. NPDC049879, assembly GCF_044461265.1. Lineage (NCBI taxonomy): Bacteria > Bacillati > Actinomycetota > Actinomycetes > Kitasatosporales > Streptomycetaceae > Streptomyces > Streptomyces sp. NPDC049879. The sequence goes on from NZ_JBITKT010000002.1 coordinate 809,960, forward strand.
TGTTCCACGACCCGACGACGGGCGCGGGCGACGACATCGAGAAGGCCACGTCCACGGCCCGCGCGATGGTCACCCAGTACGGCATGACCGAGCGGCTCGGCGCGATCAAGTTCGGCCAGGACAACTCCGAGCCGTTCCTCGGCAAGGAGATGGCCCACCAGCGCGACTACTCCGAGGAGGTCGCCGGGCTGGTGGACGAGGAGGTCAAGAAGCTCATCGAGGGCGCGCACAACGAGGCGTGGGAGATCCTGGTCGAGAACCGGGATGTGCTCGACAACCTCGTGCTCGCCCTGCTGGAGAAGGAGACGCTGAACAAGGAGGAGCTGGCGGAGGTCTTCGCGCCGATCGTCCGGCGTCCCCCGCGCCCCGCGTGGACCGGCTCCGCCCGCCGCACCCCGTCCACCCGTCCGCCGGTCACCTTCCCCACGAAGGAGATCAACCTCGCGAACGGCACCCTGGACAAGGGCACGGCCCCGGCGTCGGCCGGTGACGACCGCCGCGAGGACTGACCGGCACCCGTTCGGGTACGCCTGTACGGAATGTCTCCCGTGCCCCCCACGTTCTACCGTGGGGGGCGCGGCCATGTCCGGCTCCCTCCCGCCGGCCACCGCGCCGCACGAGGCACACAAGGAACGAGGAACGTCATGACCGACCCGGTGACCGTCTCGACCCCGGGGCCCCCGGGGGGTCCCGTCGGCGAGTTCGACGAGAAGCGTGCCGAGAACGCCGTACGTGAGCTGCTGCTCGCGGTGGGTGAGGACCCGGACCGCGAGGGGCTGCGCGACACCCCGGCGCGGGTGGCGCGGGCGTACCGGGAGATATTCGCCGGGCTGTGGCAGCGGCCCGAGGACGTGCTGACGACGACGTTCGACCTGGGGCACGACGAGATGGTGCTCGTGAAGGACATCGAGGTGATGTCGTCGTGCGAGCACCACCTGGTGCCGTTCGTCGGGCAGGCGCACATCGGGTACATCCCGTCCGCCAACGGCAAGATCACCGGGCTGTCGAAGCTTGCGCGCCTGGTGGACGTCTTCGCGCGCCGCCCGCAGGTGCAGGAGCGGCTGACGACGCAGATCGCGGACTCGCTGATGCGCATCCTGGAGCCGCGCGGCGTGATCGTGGTCGTGGAGTGCGAGCACATGTGCATGACGATGCGCGGGGTGCGGAAGCCGGGCGCGAAGACGACGACGTCGGCGGTGCGCGGTCAGCTGCGCGACCCGGCGACGCGGGCGGAGGCGATGAGCCTCATCCTGGCGCGCTGACGCTGACGCTCACCCAGAGGCAGAGGCCGTCCGGGGTGCGGGCGGCGCCATAGGTCCAGGCGAGGCCGTCGGCACCGGCGATCCGTTGCGGCAGCTCCGGTATCCGGGCCGCTCGCGCCCGCAGGACCTGCGCGTGGACGGCCTCGCCGTGGTCGCGGAGGCTGAGCCACCAGGGCCGCCGCCCCTGGGCGACGGTGACCAGGGTGCCCACGACGGGCGCAGCGTCGCCCCACCCCCAGCCGGCCAGGACATCGCGGGCCCACTCCCGGGCCTCGCCGGTCTCACCGCCGGTGAAGAGCCGCGAGACGAACGCCGTCACGACTCCTCCACCGGTACGGCGGCCCACAGGTCGGCGACGGCATCCTCGACGGCCGACTGGGCCACCTCCCGCCGGAACACCGCAGCCACGGCCGGGAACAGCCGGTCCACGACCGGCCGCAGCTCGGACGCACTCCCCAACCCGGCCAGCCGCACCACCAGTTCGTGGGGAACGACGTCGGGCCAGTAGTGCATCCCACCCCACGAGTCGGACGGGTGCGCAACCAGCGGCACCAGCCTCTCCGAGACCCGGCACGTGCGACACGCCTGATACGTCCACCCCGGCCCCGAACCCGACGCGACCAGAGCAACCGCCACCAGCTCACCCGTGGTGGCCTCGCAGTACATACAACGCGGCAGCAGACTCACTGCTCCTCACCACCCTCAGGCTCGTCGCCCTCGGCCTCGGGTTCCGGGCGGGGGAGGACAGGCCCTTCCAGGCCGGTGATGACGGTGATGTGGGGGTTCTCCTCCCGCACCGGCGCCACCGTCAGGAACCTCGGGCGGGGACGCGGCATCTCATCCACAACGACCCCCGAACACCCGACCCAGCGCGAGGTACAGCACCTCCGGGTCGGTCAGGCAGTCCCCGGTGGGCTGGACCACAAGCCACCGGACCTCGCCGTCCCCGATCCACGGGCCCCCGATCCGATCGGCGGCCGGGACAGCGAGGCAGTACCCCCGCCCGAGCGCGATGACCCCCGGCGGCCACTCACGGTCGTTCGCCGCCCCCGGCGGGACGAGCCAGTACATGACCCCATGCGCCGGATCCTCGATCACCGGCCCACCCAGCTCGGAGAGACGCAGACGGTGAACGGCATACAGCCCCTGAAAGGACGGCACCCGCACCGCATCGAATGCCTCCCCCAGAGGGCGAATACGCACCTGGCCGGGGGGCGGCAACCATGGTTGGGACAACAAGTTGGCAGACAACACGCACACTCTCCTGAGACCCATGTAGCTGAGGAGAAGCAGCCTTTCGCCTGGTTACTGGGCTGCGGAAGTATGTGCCGCCTACGTCCTTGAGTAGTGGTTTCACACACTGTGTGAATGTCCAGTCACTAGAGTTGGATGCTCAGTCCACAGGGAGGACGCGTGGAACCGAACATCCTGCTCGATGCGCTTCTTGAAGAAGCGGGTATGTCCCATATGGGGCTCGCGGTTCGCATCAATGAAGAAGGCAGGAAGCAGGGGCTCAACCTGCGCTACGACAACACGGCCGTCATCCGGTGGTTGCGTGGCCAACGCCCACGTGGCCGAGTGCCTGGGCTCATCTGCGCCGTTCTCTCCGCCAAGCTGGGACGTCCAGTCACACTCGATGACGCGGGAATGGGGCTCGTAGGGGCACGGATGCCAGCGGGGTCATTGAACGGGTTCTTGGATCGCGCGACTGCGATGTGGCGTTCGGACGAACAGCGTCGTGTGAGGAGCATCCGCGTCATGGACGGAATGGAAGCCGTGGCGCCGGTCTGGGAGTGGGAGAACCCGCCCGAGGACATCGACGTCTCGCGTCGCGGCTCCCTGTCGGTAAGCCTTGATGACGTTGCCGTCGTACGGACAGTGAGGTCACACTACGAGCAGATGTATCGGCGGGTCGGCGGCGTGGCAACGCGTGGCAGGATCGTCAGTTTCCTCAACACGGAGGCCACCCCGCTGGTTCGCGGTTCCTACTCGGACGCGACTGGCCGGGAGCTTCATCGCGCCATCGGGGGCTTGGTCGCGGTAGCGGGGATCTGCTCGTATGACGCCGATCAACAAGGACTCGCCCAGCGCTACTTCTATCAGGCGCTCAGGCTGGCCAAAGCGTCAGGTGACCGCCGCTTCGGCGGGTACGTGATGGTGCTCTTGGTCAACCAGGCTGTTTACATGCGAGATTACCGTCAGGCTGTCGCATTCGCCGAAGCCGCGCTCCGCACGGCCGGGACGCACATCTCGCCAGCGTTGGCAGCGGATCTCCACGCCATGCAGGCCAAGGCTTTCGCCCGCATAGGAGACCGTAACTCCGCTCACCGTGGCATGCGTGACGCAGAAAAGGCCTTGTGGCGAATTCGCAGAGACGAGGAACCAGCGGAGACCGGATACGTCCAGGCCGGGCTTGTAGAGGCACATTTCGCCGAGGCGTTCTTGAGCATGGGGGACACCAAAAGCGCGCAAACTTACGCCCAGGAAGCCGTGGATACGCAGGCGCACGCTCGTGGTCGAGTACACCGACTCGCGACCCTGGCCCGTGCCGAAGCGGTGGGCGGTGACACCGAGCGGGCGGCTGCCACGGCAATGGAAATGGTCCAGATGGCGAAGGGGATGGAGTCGCACAGACTGCGCGACAGACTGGTCTCCGTGCGGACGGTACTCGCTCAACACCGCGCCAAGGCGAGTGCTGACGCCGTGGCACTGATCGACGACACGCTGCGGGTCCCGATCGACTAGGCAGTGGTGTGCTGGGATCAGTGAGAGCGAAGCGGAAGGGCGAACGATGATCTGGAAGAACCTCGGCGAGCACACCGTGTACGAGAATCCGTGGCTGCGGGTGAATCTTGCCGATGTGGAGCTGCCGGACGGGCGGCATCTCGACCACTATGTGATCCGGCAGCGGCCTGTCGCCCTGGCCACCGCCGTCAACGAGGCCGGTGAGGTCCTGCTGTTGTGGCGGCACCGGTTCATCACCGACACCTGGGGCTGGGAGATCCCCGCGGGCGTGGTCGAGGACGGCGAGAGCATCGAGGACGCCGCCGCCCGCGAAATGCTCGAAGAGACCGGCTGGCGCCCCACCGGCCCGCTCCACCACCTCCTCACTGTCGAGCCCTCCAACGGCCTCAGCGATGCCCGCCACCACATCTACTGGGCCCGAGGCGCCGAGCACCTCGGCCATCCCCAGGACGACTTCGAGTCCACCCGCCGCGCCTGGCTTCCCCTCAAGGCCATCCCCGACCTCATCACCCAAGGCCACATCCCCGCCGCCAACACCGCAGCCGCCCTCCTCCTGCTCCACCACCTCAACCACGGGAGCAGCGACACACCGCATCCTTCGCAACGACGATCTGCGGAACACCCCCGCGTGGGCGGGGGGAAGACGGAGCGGCATGAGGACAGGGTGCAGCGGCTAGAAGCATCCCCGCATGTACGGGGAGGAACTGCGCCGGGCCAATAAGAAGTGTCCCTTGCCGGGACCACCCCCGCGTGCGCGGGGAGGAAACACCCACCGCTGGGGCAGGGGCACCGTCCTTGGGGTCCCCCCGCGTGTGCGGAGGGGAGATGAGTGCGCAGTTCAAGTCGGCGATGCGGCGGGACAGCTGCCGCAGTCGCCGAAGCGCGCGACGTCGGGCTCGGGGCGAGTGGCCCCAGGGGCGTTGGGTCAACGGTAGAAGCCGTCGGGGAGGTTGATGCCGTGTTCGAGTTCGAGGCCCGCATCGATGCGTCCATCGGGCGCTGGAAGAGGAGACGAGCGGTGAGCCGTCACCCCGTTGACGAGGTGGAGGCCGGGGAGCTGCGTGCGGCCCTGGCGGTCTCGCTTGGCGCAGCCGGTGTGCTGCCTGATGCGGGGTGGGGGGATGCGGTGCGTGTGGTGCCCCGGGAGCGGTTCACGCCTGGGTTCTACCTTCCGTCCGGGCAGGCCGACAGTGATGGTCTGCCCGTCTGGGAGCCGGTCACCGCCGCGCTCGACCGCACGCACTGGCTGACAGCCGCGTACGAGGACACCACGCTCCTCACGCAGTTCGACGGCGAGGAGCCCGACTGGGCGGCGCCCGCGACGCGGCACGGTGGCGTACCGACCTCCTCGGCCACGCTCCCCTCGCTCGTGCTGCGCATGTGGGGAGACGCCGACATCGAAGACGGGCACACGGTCCTGGAGATCGGCACCGGCACCGGCTACTCCACCGCGCTCGCCTGCGAACGCTTCGGTTCCACCGACCTGACCAGCATCGACGTGGACGACCACCGCCTCGCCCAGGCGGCCGACGCCCTCTTCGCCTGCGGTTACTCCCCCACGCTCGCCGTGGCGGACGGGCTCTACGGGTACTGGCCGGAAGCGCCTTTCGACCGGGTGGTCGCCGCATGCTCCTTCCGCACCGTGCCGCCCGCGCTCGTCGCCCAGACCCGGCCGGGGGGCAAGATCCTGCTGACACTGGGCGGTTGGCTGTACGGCTACGCGCGGGTGCTGCTCACCGTCGCCGAGGACGGCAGTGCGGCGGGGCCGCTGCTCCCGGGAACGGTCTCGTTCATGCCGGCCCGCGTCCACGCCGCGCCCGCCTTCGGCAACCCCGCCCACTGGGCGGCAGCCGTCCCCCCGGCCCGCAGGGACGCGCGGCACAGCCCGGCCCGGATCAACGACCCGACGGAGGAGGCGTTCCTCCTCCGCTTCCTCGCGCAATCGGCCGTACCGTCCGCACAGTTGACGACGATCGGGGAGACCGTCCACCTCATCGACGTCATGACCGGCTCGGCGGCGAGCCTCACGCCGGACGGCGCGGCCTGGCGCGTCGGGGAGAGCGGGCCCGTTCACCTGTGGAGCCGCATCGAAGACGTACTCGACGCCTACGACGCCGCCGGGGCCCCAGGGGCGGCGGACTTCACACTCACCGTGACCCAAGACGGCCAACACCTCCAGCACCCCAAGATGCCCCGACTCTCCCTACCGCCCGCCTGAGAGCGCGAACGCCGGGCATCGCCCTCCCCACACCACAGGGAACGGCTGCTCCCTCGTGGACTCCACGCGAGAGGGGGAGTACCGCCCTTGGGGACACCCCCGAGTGTGGCCGGGATGGTCCAAGGGCGTTGTCTTCGAGGGCCGTCGGGTCAGCGGTAGAAGCCGTCGCCGAGGTTGATGCCGTGTTCGAGCCATGCCTTGAGTGCTGCGAGCATGCCCGTCCAGCCCATGTTCGTGGCAGGCGCGTGCGAGGAACGCGGGCCGGCGGAGGGACTGTCCGGCTGACCCCTCGGTGGCCGGGCGAGTCATGGCTCCGGGAAGCCACTACGCCCCGAGCCCGGCGACGTACTCCCCGTGGGGCGTCCCGTCGTTCTCGCCCGAAACCCTCCCGAGGGTCTCGCGCCCTACGGCTTCGCCCTGGATCACGGCATCTGCCGGGCGACCCGCCGCCATCCGCGATGATGGCGTCCCGGTGCTGTCTCCGTACCGGCGGAGCCGCTTTCGAGAGGGCAGACGATTGACAGACGTCACAGCGATTGCCACGTCCACGGTCTGCGCGGTGCCGTGATGCGCGAGGTGAGACTTGCTGTCACCTCGTGCCGCTTCGAGGATCTGCGGGATCACGCGGCGCGTGAGGGATGGCACCCGGAAACGGCTTCGAGTGTCCCCGTGCCCTCCGACCTCGTCACGGAGGCGGATGCCTACGTGTTCGACTGGAGCGTCGACGGGACAGGAACGGTCCGGTTCGTCGATGACCTGGTGATCGAGGCGCTGTACGTGCGCATACGCGGGGACGACGTGGACCGCACCGTGGCCCGTTTCATGGCGGCCTTCGACACAGCCGCCTACACGGACTTCCTCGCCACACTGGCACAGCCCGTCATCTCGGGCAGCGAACGCGAACGCGCCCTGGAACTCCTCGGGGTGACAGCACCACGCTCGTACGACGATGCGGTGTTCGGGGCTGTCGTCCAGGGCCTGGACGGCGATTCGGTCGAAGTGCGGTGCGCGGCCACATCAGCCGCGGGGCACCTGGGATGGAGACAGTTCCGTCCGGGCGTCCAGCGCATAGCCGACTGTGATCCCGCACCGGACAATCGCGCCTTTGCCACGAACGTGCTGTACTCCCTGCCGCAATGAGAGTCGTCAGCCGCGCTGTCCCGGCTCCGGGCAGCCGGGCCCCGCTGGGGCCGCCCGTGGCTGACTGGGGCGGCCCCGGGGTCGTGGGGTCAGCGGTAGAAGCCGTCGCGGAGGTTGATGCCGTGTTCGAGCCATGCCTTGAGTGCGGTGAGCATGCCCGTCCAGCCCTCGCAGTTGCCGAAGGCCGCCTTGGCGCCGTCGGGGGTGGGCTGCCATGAGGTCTCGGTGATCGTCACCAGCGTGCGCCGGCCCGCGTCGATCGGCTCGAACTCGAAGACCGTGCGCGTGGTGCCCTTCTCGCCGGTGGTCGCGCTGCCGTCCCACTCGATGGCCAGCCGTCGCGGCGGGTCCGCCTCGGTCACGGTGACGGGGAACGCGCCGGGGAAGTCGGCGAAGTCCCATGTCACCTCCCCGCCCGGTTCGAGGCGGCCCTTGGCGCCGCCGGTGGTGAAGTAGCGGGACAGCTGGTCCGGGTCGGCGACGGCTTCGTAGACCTGCTCGACGGGCCGTGCGACGCGTCCCGAGACGGTGAAGGACAGTTCGGTGAGGGGTGCGTTCGATGTCATGTTGTAAAGTTACAACATGACTGGCTCGACTGACGAGGACGCGGACGACGACCGCGTGTTCAAGGCCCTCGCCTCGCCGGTGCGGCGGCGCATGCTCGACGCGCTCAAGGCCGCCACCCGCACCACCGGGGAACTGTGCGCCCTGCTGCCCGAACTCGACCGCACCACCGTGCTCCAGCACCTCCGCGTGCTGGAGCAGGCCGGGCTCGTCACCGGCCGGCGGCTGGGGCGCGAGCGCCACCTGTCGCTCGCGCCCCTGCCCATCAAGCGCATCCACGACCGCTGGATCAGCGGCTACATGACCGCCGCCGTCGACCTGCTCGACGCACTCGACCGGGACGCCCGGGAGTAGCGCCCCGGACAGCGGTGTCCGATCGCCGCCAGCGGGAGTTCCGTGCGGCGGCCAGGCTGGCGGTATGGCGATGTCATCAGCTACGGACTCAGTGACGGTCCTCACCGGTATGTACGCGGCCGAGGCGGAGTATCTGGCGGCGGGGGGCCCCGGCCGGGCCTCGTTCGACCTGCTCGCGCCCTTCTTCGCACCCGACGTCGTGCTGCACCAGGCGGACGCCCTGCCCTACGGCGGCACCTGGCGCGGGCACGACGGCATGGCGCGGTTCTTCCTCGCGATGGCGGAGGCGTGGGAGTCGTTCGAGATGGTGGAGCAGGAGTTCCTCGCCACCGGGGAAACGGTGGTGGTGCTCACGCAGATCCGCGCCCGCGCGCGGGCCACCGGCCGCGAACTCGGCTTCCCGATCCTCCAGACGATCCGGGTCGAGGACGGGCGGATCGCCGAGGTCTACCCGTTCTACTGGGACACGCGGGCCATCGCCGACGCCTGCCGAACGGGCGGTGTGCCACGCCCGTTCGGTGGGTGAGGCGGGCGTCAGCGCGTGCCGGTTCCGGTTCCGGTGCCGAAGAAGTCGAAGCCGCCGCCCGTGCGCTGGATCGACGCGGGCTTGCGGGGTGACGGGGGGAGTTGGCGGCGTGCGGCCGGGTCCGGCTCCGGGGCGGCCGGTTCGGGGGCGGGCGCCGGGCGGGCGAGGCGGGTGAGCGCGTCGTGGGCCAGCCGGTACGTCAGCGGGGTCGGGGCCCCGGTGTGCGTACGGTGGTCGGCGGGTCCGGCGGTCAGGGCGCGCGGGGGTTCCGCCGCTTCGAGCGCGAGGCGGCGGCGGCCCTCCAGGGCGCGGGCGCGTTCGCTCTCGGCGGTCGCGTAACGGCGCAGCAGGTCGGCGTGCTCGGAGCGCAGGCGTCCCAGCTCGGCGCGTTTGTCGCGGACCTTGTCCTCCAGCGCGGCGACCAGCTCCCGCGCCTCCTCCAGCTGGGACTCGCGCTCCTCGGCGCGCCAGCTGAGACCGGCCTTGTCGGCCCGTTCGCGGGCGACCTGGCGGCTCGCCTCGGCGTCCCAGCGGCGCAGCAGCGCGGCGCCGGCGACGGCGGCGAAGGCTGCCGCCGCGACGAGGACGCGGAGGACGAGGGCATCGCGGTCGGCGGGTTCGCCGCCGACCAGCCATGCGACGGCCGCGCACAGCAGCGCGACGCTGCCGAGCGCGGCCGGGATCAGCACACGGTGCAGTGCCGATGTGCGGTGACGTCCACGGGCCATGGGGCGAACTTACCGTGGTCGCGCAAGCCCGGGGGAGTGGCCCCGGAGGGTTGTGCCCTGCTGGTTATCAACAGCCGTGCGGGGCGGTCCCTCCGGGGTTCCGGCGGCCGGTCAGGAGCCGATGAGGCCCTTCTCCTCCAGGTACTCGCGGGCGACGTCCTCGGCCTGGCGGCGCTCGCCGTCGACCTGCAGGTTGAGCTGGCTGAGGTCCTCGGTCGTGAGGGTCGCGGTCAGCTCGTTCAGCGCCTCGGCGATGGCCGGGTCGCTGGCGCTCTCCGTGTTGAGGACGGGCAGCAGGTTGTCGGCGAGCTGCAGCTGCTTGTCGTCCTCCAGCAGGACCAGGCCGAACTGCTCCAGCGTCGCGTCGGTCGTGGTGACGAGCGCGAGCTGGTCGTCGCCGTCCGCGACGGCCTGCTTCGACTGGACGGTGCCGACGCCGCGCGGGTCGATCTCCGTGATGTCGATGCCGTAGACCTCTTCGAGGCCCGGCTCGCAGAAGTAGCGCTCCGGGCACTCGTCGCCCGCGGCGAGGACGATGGGCAGGCCCGACTCGCCCAGGTCGGTGAGCGTCTGGAGGTCGTGCTCCTCGGCGAACTCCTGGCTGACGGCGAACGCGTTCTGGTCCACCGCGTCGCCGGCGTCCAGCACGGTCAGGCCGCGCGGCTCGGCCAGCTCGCGCAGGGCGGCGACCGTCTCGTCCGCGTCGGAGGTGGCGACGGGCTCGGCGTCGGGGCCGTTGACCTGCGCGTTGAGGAACTCGGCCATCGTCGCGGCGTACTCGGGCACGATGTCGATGCCGCCGCTCTCCAGCTCCGGCTCGTACAGCTCGCGGCCCTCGACGGTGGCGATGTCCGTGTCGAACCCGGCGTCGGCCAGGACCTGGGAGTACAGCTCGGCCATGATGGTGGCCTCGGTGAAGTTGGCGCCGCCGATGGTCAGCGAGCCGCCGCCGCCCTCACCGCCCTCACCGGGCTCGGTGCTGCCGCCACCGCCGCCGCTGCCCTCCTCCTCCAGGCTGTCGCCGCCGCCGCAGGCGCTGAGCGTCATGGACAGCGCGGCGATGCCGCCGGCGGCGAGCAGCGCGGTGCGGTGACGGCGCTTGGGTGTCGAGGTCACGAGATTCTCCGTCCAACAGGTTCTGACTGGGTGGTTCTTGGCGTACGGCGACGGGGCGCGGTACGGCGGGGGTTCGGGTCGAGCAGGCGCTGTGCGAGCACGAGCAGCCCCTCGATGGCGAGGGCCAGCAGGGCGACGAGCGCGGCGCCCGCCACCACCTGACCCGTCCGGTAGGTGGCGAAACCTGCCGTGATCAGGCGGCCGAGGCCGCCGCCGCCCGGCAGCGCGGCCAGGGTCGCGGTGGCGACGATCTGCACGGCGGCGGTGCGCACGCCGGTCATGATCAGCGGGAACGCGAGGGGCACCTCGACGCGGCCGAGCAGCTGCCACCGGGACATGCCCATGCCGCGCGCGGCCTGCACGACGTCGCGGTCGGCCGTGGAGACGCCGACGTACGCGTTGGTCAGCAGCGGCGGCACGGCGAACAGGACGAGCGCGATGATCGTCGGCAGTTCGCCCTGGCGGCCGAGCGGGCTGAGGGTGAGCAGGACGAGGACGGCGAAGGTGGGGACGGCGCGTCCCGCGTTCGAGATGTTGATGGCGACGGCGCCGCCGACGCGGCGGCCGCCGTTGTGGCCGAGCCACAGGGCGAGCGGCAGGGCGATGGCGCAGGAGATCAGCAGGCACAGGCCGGTGAGCTGGAGGTGCTCGTTCAGGCGGTGCCAGACGCCCGCCGATCCCGACCAGTTGGCGCCGTCGGCGAGCCAGTTCCAGGCTTCCTCGACACTTCCCATGTCACACCGCCTCCGGGGTCGCGAGCGCCGCGTCCTGGCGTACGGCGGAGCGCCGCCGCCACCGTCGCCGTCCGCCGGAGCGTTCCCAGGGCGTCAGCAGGCGCTGCGCGAGGAGCAGCAGCAGGTCGGACGCGACGGCGAGGGCGACGCAGAGGACGGACGCGGTGAGGACCTGGGCCTTGAAGTAGCTGTCCATGCCCGAGTAGATGAGGTTGCCGAGCCCGCCGTAGCCGACGATGGCGCCGACCGTCGTCAGCGAGACGGCCGAGACGGTCGCGATCCTGACGCCCGCCAGCAGGGCGGGGAGGGCGAGGGGCAGTTCGACGGTGAGCAGCAGCCGGAGCCGCCCGTAGCCGAGGCCGCGGGCTGCCTCGCGTGCCTCGTCGGGGACCGCGCGCAAACCCTCCAGGGTGTTGCGGACGAGAATCGTGAGGGAGTAGAGGACAAGGCCGCAGACCACCACCGACATGGAGATGCCGAACACCGGCAGCAGCAGCGCGTACATGGCGAGGGTCGGCACGGTGTAGAGGATCGTCGTCACCCCCAGGATGCCGCCCGCGGCGAGGCGCCAGCGCCGCGCGAGCAGCGCCAGCGGGAAGGCGACGACGATGGCGATGCCGATCGCGGTCGCTGTGATGACGAGGTGTTCCACCGTGGCATCGGTGAGCTCGTCGGCGCGGTCGCGGACGTACTCGCCGCAGATCCACTCGTTCGCCTGTAGGCAGCTCACGCTGCTCACCGCACTCATGTACAACGACCCTAGTCGTTAAACCTGACAGAATGATGAACATGTTGCGGTTCGAGAATGTCACCAAGCGTTATCAGGACGGCACGGTTGCCGTCGATGACCTGAACCTGGAGGTGGCCGAGGGTGAGATCGTGACCCTCGTCGGGCCCTCGGGTTGTGGGAAGACCACCACGATGCGGATGGTCAACCGGCTGGAGGAGCCCACCTCGGGCCGCGTCCTGTTCGACGGCAAGGACGTCGCCGACTACGACCCGGTGAAGCTGCGCCGCCGGATCGGGTACGTCATCCAGCAGGTCGGCCTCTTCCCCCACCGCACCGTCCTCGACAACACGGCGACCGTCCCCGTCCTCCTCGGCGAGCGCCGCGCCACCGCACGCCGCCGGGCCGCGGAACTGCTCGAACTGGTCGGTCTCGACCCGGCCGTGCACGGCGACCGCTACCCCGACCAGCTCTCCGGCGGCCAGCGCCAGCGCGTCGGCGTCGCCCGCGCCCTCGCCGCCGACCCGCCCGTCCTGCTGATGGACGAGCCCTTCGGCGCCGTCGACCCGGTCGTCCGCGAACGTTTGCAGAACGAATTCCTCCGCCTCCAGGCGGAGATGCGCAAGACCGTGCTCTTCGTCACGCACGACATCGAGGAGGCCGTCCGGCTCGGCGACCGGATGGCCGTCTACGGGCAGGGCCGCATCGAGCAGTTCGACTCCCCGGCCGCCGTGCTCGGCGCGCCCGCCACCGACTACGTCGCGTCGTTCGTCGGCAGCGACCGCGGCCTGAAGCGGCTGTCGGTCACCCCGGTGGAGCGCGGCGACCTCGAACAGCCGCCCGTCGTCCACCTCGCCGACCCGATGAGCGCCGCCGTCGCCGGGATGCGCGAGTCCGGCGCGCGCTGGGCCGTCGTCCTCGACGGCGACGACACGCTGCACGGCTGGGTGCCGATACCCGGTGGCCAGGACGGCGCCGCGTCGGCCGAGGGGCCGGTCTCCGCGCACGCCCGCCGCATGGAGGCGTGGCTGCCGCTCGGCGCCTCGCTGAAGACGGCGTTCAGCACCATGCTCCAGTACGACGCGGGCTGGATCGCCGTCCTCGACCCGGCGGACAACGACCGCTTCCTCGGCGTGCTGACCCCCTCCAGCCTGCACGAGGCCCTGCGCCGCTCCATCGACGCGGACGCCAACGCCATCGAGCGCGCCGATGTCGAGCTGGACATCGTCACCGCGGCGGGTTGACGGAGGCACGGGCACGGACACACCGGCCGAACGGGCGCTGCGGTACGTCGCGGCCCGTTCGGCCGGCGGCCCGCTGGCCCCGGCGACCCCGCTCACGGTCAGCTTCCACCCCGACCGGGACGCGGCGCCCGGCCGTTCCCTCCTGCGCTCGATGGCCGACGACGGCCGCTACCTCTCCCAGTTCGTCACCGGCACCGGCAACGGCGGCCTCACCGCCCGCCCCGGCGGCGACCGGTGGCTGTGGGAGAGCCGCATCTTCGGTGGCGCCTACGACGCCGCGCCCGCCCACGAACGCCCCGTCTACGGCGCCCTCAACCACCGCCGCGACCCGGCGGGCGGCGCGCCGCGCTTCGGCTCGTCCTACTTCGTGCTGCGCCCGCACGTCCTGGCCCGCGCCACGTTCTGCTACCCCGACAGCTCCACCGGGCCCACCGACTTCGGCACCGCCGACCGCTGCGCGCTGGTCCCGCTCGCCGAGGCGGGCGGCCTCGACGCGCTCGACGGCCACGTGGAGGCGCAGGTCCACGGGCCCGTCCGCTTCGACCGCGACGTGGCCGCGCTCGTCCTCGACCCGTCCTACCGGGGAACGCCCGTGGAGGCGGACGCGCGGCTGCTGCCGTGCCCGGTGGAGTGGCACGCCGGATTCCGGCTCACGGTGGAGGAACTGGCGGCGCACCCCGGCTTCCGGGGGCCCGAGTACGTCGCGCTCGGCCGCGCGATCGCGGTGGACGGCCGCCTCGACCCGTGGATCATCGGCCGGGCCGCCGCGACGGGCCGCCACGACCCGCAGGCGCTGAAGAAGGTCTGGCACCACGTCGCCTGCTTCGGCGCGCCGCCGCAGCCGTGACCAGCGCGTACGGCGTTCACGCCCGGCGCGTGCGCGGGCGTGTGCGCGGCAGCAGGAAGCCCGCCGCGATCAGCCAGGCGAGGCCGCCGAAGCGCGCCACCGGCAGCAGCGGCGACAGCGCCTCCGCGAGGAGCGAGAACACGGACAGCTCGGCGAGGGCGGCGAGCACCAGGCCCGCCCAGGCGAGGCGGCGCGGCAGCAGCCCGGCCAGCAGCCCCGGCACCGCGATCCCGGCGACCAGCAGCCCGAGCGGGACGACGTGCCCGGCCCCGCCGGTGGCGAACGCCAGGAGGTGCAGGGCGGGGACCACGCCCGGGTGCTCCACAACGTCGGACTGGCCGAGCACCCAGGCCAGCAGGCCTGAGGCGGCCAGGGCGGCCGACGCGAGCAGCCCGCCCGCGAGCGCGATCGTGGCGCCCGGGGCGCGTATGCCCAGGCGGTGCAGCCGGGCGGAGACCGTCGCCGCGTAGATCGCCAGCGGTACGGAGGCGGCGAAGTGCAGCGCCCCGCCGGTCCTGGTCGGCGCCGCGTGCTCCCGGAAGTGCGCGAGGCTCGCCGCGGTGTCGCCGAACGGCGAGGGGAAGGCCGAGCCGCCGGACAGCGCGAGGGGCACGAGCAGCCCGGCGAGGAAGAGCCCGGTGGCGACGACCGCCAGGATGCCGGGGTGCGGGCCGTGCTGCGGCTCGTGCGGTGTGCGGGCCGGTGCCGGGGGCGCTGCGGGGGCGCTCATACGATCACCCGCCCGCCGCTGAGGTCGAGCGTCACCCCGGTCACCCAGGAGGCGGCGTCCGAGGCGAGCCAGAGGGCCGCCTGCGCCACGTCCTCGTCCCGGCCGAGCCGGCCGAGGGGGAACGCGGCCGCGAGCCCGGCCCGTTGCCGCTCGTCGAGCGCGGCGCGCAGCCGCTCGTTCTCGACGGCGGAGGGCGCGAGGCAGTTGACGCGGATCCCGGCGGGGCCGAGTTCCCTGGCCAGGTGCTTGCCGAGCATCACGACGCCCGCCTTGGCCGCGGCGTAGGCGGCGTTCGCCCCGCCGGGCTGCCGGGCGGCGGCCGAGGACATCAGGACGACGCTGCCCGCGCCGCGTTCCACCATGTCCGGCAGGAACGCGGTGACCGTGGCGAAGACGGAGGTCAGATCGGTCTCCAGGACCTCGCGCCAGCGGTCGAGGCCGAGCGCCGCGCTCGGCTCGGGCCGCCCCTGGCCCCCGGCGAACGGGCAGAGCACGTCCACGGATCCGTACCTCTCGGCGACGGCGGCGCGCAGATCGCCGAGGGGTTCCGTGACGTCGGCCGGGAAGGCGTGGGCGTCACCGCCCTCGGCCCTGATCGCGGCGACGACCGCGTCGAGGGCGGCGCGGTCGCGGCCGGTCACCGCGACGCGCGCCCCGCTGGCGGCGAGCGCGCGGCAGGTGGCGGCGCCTGGGCCGCGTGAACCGCCGGTGACGAGCGCCGTGCGCCCCGCGAGGCCGGGCAGCGGCGGCCAGGGGGGTGGGGAGGTGATGGGTGGTGTGGGCATGGGGTCCCCTCGGTGGGCGGTTTGATTCTTGAGGAAGAATGATTCATGGCTATGAATCATTCAGTCGGGCTACCGTAACCCCATGGCCGAGACACCGCAACGCCCTGCCGGACCGCCCGTGCCGCGGGGAACCGCGTTCCTGCTCGCGCAGGTCGGCGCGCGGGCCGCCGAGCGTTTCGCCGAACGGGTCGGGGAGTTGGGCGTGCGGCCCGCCGACGTGGGCCTGCTGCGGCTCATCGGGACCCGCGCCGGGCTGAGCCAGCGCGACCTGGCGGAGACGCTCGGCGTCGTCCCGAGCAGGGTGGTCGCCCTCGTGGACCGGCTCGACGGCCTCGGCCTGGTCGAACGCCACCGCAGCGCCCGCGACCGGCGCCACCACGAACTGCGCCTGTCCGCGCGGGGCGAGGAGCTGCTGGGCAGGGTGGGGACGGTCGCCGCCGCCCACGAGGACGCGCTGCTGGAACCGCTCACGCCGGAGCAGCGCGAGACGCTGGGGCGGCTCCTCGGCGCGCTCGCCGCCGCCGAGGGCCTGACCCCGGGAGTGCACCCCGGCTACCGGGGCGGGGGCGGGCGGGAGTGAGAGGCCCGCGCCCGTTGCCCGTACGGCGGCCTGCCGCGCCGTTGAATCCGCGCAGGCCCTGACCGGCGGTGCGCGCGGTCGCTACGCGGTGCTGCGGCAGCCGGTGAGGAGGGTGGCGACCATGCGCTTGGCGTCCGCCTGGTCGTAGTCGGGGCCGGTGATGCAGAGGTTCCCGATGGCGCGCATGAGCGTGTAGGCGGCGAGGCCGGGGTCGGTCTCCCCGGCCGCGGCGCAGGCGTCGAGCAGGGTCGCGCAGGCGGGGACCAGGGTGTCGAGCATGAGGGCGTGGAGGTTCTCCAGACCCGCGTCGCCCGACCCCAGCGCCGCGCCGAGGCCGTGCTTGGTCACCAGGAAGTCCGCGAACGCGTCCGCCCAGCGGGTCAGCGCGGTGAACGGGGAGGGCGACTCCTCCAGGAGTCGCGGCGCGAGCGCGGCGCACGTGTCGATCTGGTGCCGGTAGACGGCGGTGACGAGGTCGGCGCGCGTCGGGAAGTGCCGGTAGACCGTGCCGAGGCCGACCCCGGCGCGTTCGGCGATGTCGCGTACGGGGGCTTGGACGCCCTGGCACACGAAGGCGTCCGCCGCGGCGGCCAGTACCTCGCCGCGGGTGCGCCGCGCCTGGGCCTGGCGTGCTCCGACCGGTTCGGGCACAGGGTTCTCCTTTGCTCGCGGAACATTGTTCCGCTAAGTTGGCGGAACGGCGTTCCGTCAAAGTGTGGCAGAACGCTCCCCCGCAGAAAGCACAGGTCCCCCATGTCTTCAGCCACCCCCGCCCGGCGGATCGCCGCGGTCAAGCCGATCACCGTCCCCGCCCCGGGCCGCGGCACCGACCTGCTCGTGAAGGTCACCGCCCCGCTGACCGGCCACGACCTGCCCGTCATCGTCTTCTCCCACGGCAACGCGTGGTCCCTCGACGGGTACGGGCCGCTCGCCGACCGGTGGGCCGCCGCCGGATTCGTCGTCGTGCAGCCCACCCACCTCGACTCACGCCGCAACGGCATCGGCTGGGACGACCCCCGTTTCCCCACCATCTGGCGCGTCCGCATCGCCGACCTCCACGCGGTCCTCGACCACCTCGGCGGCATCCTCGCCGACGCCGGCCTGGAGACCCGCGCCGACCGCGCGCGCGTCGCCGTCGCCGGCCACTCCTGGGGCGCCCAGACCGCCGGGACGCTCCTCGGCGCGCGCGTGCTCGACGCCGACGGCGCACCAGGCGAGGACTTCTCCCACCCCGCCGTCACGGCCGGTGCGCTGGTGGCCCCCGCGGGGACCGGCGACAGCCTCACCCCGTTCGCCGCCGAGCACCTCCCGTTCAGCCGGCCGGACTTCTCGGCCATGACCACCCCCGCCCTGGTCGTCGCGGGCGGCAGGGACGACTCCCCGCTCTCCACCCGCGGGCCCGACTGGATCACCGACGCCTACCACCTCAGCCCGTCCCCGAAGAGGCTGCTCACCATCCCCGAGGGCGAGCACACGCTGGGCGGCGTCGCCGGGGAGGCGGTCGCCGAGACCACCGACGAGGACCCCGCCAGGGTCGCCCTCGTCGCGGACGCGGTCGCCGCGTACCTCCTCGACGTCTTCGGGCTCGACAGCGCGCCGTGGGCCGCCCTCGCGGACGGCGGCGGCGACGCGTGGAGCGTCGTCGGCAAGTGATCGGGCGGGGCGATCAGGCGGGGTGGCGCAGCGGGCCGCCGCCGCGGTCGTCGTCCTCGTCGCCGTCCGGCAGGCGGCAGACCCGTTCCAGCAGCAGCGCCGCCGCGATCACGGCCACCGCCGCGACGACCGCGAGACCCGCGTACAGCGCCTGGTCACGGCGGTTCGGCACGTCCAGCCGGTACAGCACGAAGTACAGCCCGAGCCCGCCGTACGCGCCCCCGACCAGCGCCGACACCAGCGCGCTCGCCTGCCCGAAGACGACGGCCCGCGCCACCATCATGCGGTCGAGCGGCCTGGCGCGCGGGCGGCCCTCCCGCTCGGCGCGCAGCCTGCCGCGCAGCGACAGCGCCGTGGCCAGCAGCACGCCCGCGATCAGCGCCAGGATGACCGGGGCGAGCAGCGGGACGGCCGGGAGCGTGTTGTCCAGCGACTCCCACAGCCCGGAGGCCGCCCAGCACAGGGCGAAGGCACCGGCGAACAGTACGGCCAGCGTCCTGATCCGCAGTTGGTTCACAGCAGTCGGAGTCCGTCGTGGTCGGGGGCGGGTGGGAGTGACGCGGGTGCGGGTCAGTCCGGCAGGACGAGCGCCAGGTCGGGCCTGGCCGTCACCCCCCGCTCGGCGATCTCCGCGAGCAGCGACGCGACCGTGCCGTGGCCCGGCACCTCCGCGTCCGGATCGACATCGTGCCACGGTACGAGGACGAACGCCCGCTCGTGCGCACGGGGATGGGGAAGCGTCAGCGCCGGGTCGCCCGACGTCACGCCCTGGTAGCTGAGGATGTCCACGTCCAGCGTGCGCGGCCCCCACCGGGTGTCGCGCACGCGCCGGTACGCCTCCTCGATCGCGTGCGCCCGCTCCAGCAGCGACGCCGGGGGCAGCGTGGTCTTCACGAGCACCACCGCGTTGAAGTACGTCGGCTGGCTGCCCGGATCGACGCCCCAGGGCTCCGTCTCGTAGACCGGCGACACCGCTTTGACGCGGACGCCCGGCGTGTCCTCCAGCGCGTCCACGGCGCCCTGGAGGGTTTCGAGGCGGTTGCCGAGATTGCTGCCGAGGGAGAGGACGGCGCGGCGCGGATTGTGCAGCGTGGCGTCGGCGGCGTCCACCTGGCGGACGACGGAAGCGGGCACCGGCTGGACGGTCGGGTCGGGGGAGGACGCGTGCGAGGGTGTCATGTTCGGCTCCGCTTGATGGTGATGGTCACGTCGTCGAAGGGGACGGTGATCGGCGCCTGGGGTTTGTGCACCGTGACCTCCGCCTCCTGTACGGCCTCGTGCGCGAGGCACCGGTCGGCGATGCGCTGGGCCAGCGTCTCGACCAGATCGCACGGTTCACCGGTGACGACCGCGTGGATCTGCTCCGCCACCACCCCGTAGTCCACCGTGCGCGCGAGGTCGTCGCTGTCGGCGGCAGGGCGGGTGTCGAGGCCGAGGACGACATCGACGACGAACGTCTGTCCCTCCTGACGTTCCCTCGGGTGCACCCCGTGGAATCCTCTGCCGCTCACTCCGCGCAGGGCTATACGGTCCACGGCGCTCACTCCCTCTCACCAGTCGTGCACGGTCGTCCTGACCCCCTGCCCTGCCCGGTGCGGCGGGCGGGGGTAATCGAATCTACCTGCGAGGTGCGGACAGCCCGGTTCAGCGCCGCACCGCCCCCGGATGTTCCCGTCCGGCGGCGCCGGGAGCGCCGTGCCTGCCCCTACCCTGGTGCCATGAGCATCTCGCACGGCCAGGTGGCAGGACTCCCCGGGTGGGACCGCTGCGCGGTGATGGGGGTGGTCAACGTCACGCCCGACTCGTTCTCGGACGGCGGGCGCTGGTTCGACACGGACCTCGCGGTCAAGCGGGGGCTCGACCTGGTCGCGCAGGGCGCGGACCTCGTGGACGTCGGCGGGGAATCGACCCGACCGGGCGCCAGCCGGGTGGACGAGGCGGAGGAGCTGCGCCGCGTGGTGCCGGTGGTCGGGGCGCTGGCCGCCGAGGGGGTACGGGTCAGCGTGGACACGATGCGCGCCTCCGTGGCGGGGCGCGCCGTCGCCGCCGGTGCCGTGCTCGTGAACGACGTGAGCGGCGGCCGCGCCGACCCCGCGATGATCCCGGCGGTCGCCGAGACGGGCGTCCCGTTCGTCGTCATGCACTGGCGCGGCCAGAGCGCCGACATGAACGACCGCGCGGTGTACGGCGACGTCGTCGGCGAGGTGCTGGACGAACTGCGCCGCGCGCTCGACGCCGCCGCCGCGGGCGGCATCGCCGAGGACCGGCTGATCGCCGACCCCGGCCTCGGCTTCGCCAAGAGGGCCGAGCACGACCTCGCGCTCGTCGCCGCCACCGCGCGGCTGCGCGCCGGACTGGGCAGGCCGCTGCTGGTCGCCGCGTCGCGCAAACGGTTCCTCGGACACGTCCTGGCCGGGCCCGGCGGCACCCCGCCCCGGGCGCGGGAACGCGACGCCGCCACCGCCGCCGTCAGCGCGCTCGCCGCGTCGGCGGGGGCGTGGGCGGTGCGGGTCCACGAGGTGCGGGCCAGCGCGGACGCCGTACGGGTCGTCGCCGCGGTCCGGGCGGCGGGGGACGGGGACGGGGCCGCCGGATGAGCGGCGGCGCCGACACGGACGTCGAGGCGGTCACCGCCGCCAACACCGCGCTGTACGAGGCGCTGGAGAGCGCCGACCTCGACGCGCTCGGCGCCCGCTGGCTCGACCACGAGGGCATCAGCGTCGTCCACCCCGGCTGGCCGGTCATCAGCGGACGCGGCGAGGTGCTGCGGTCGTACGCGCTGATCATGGCGAACACCGAGTACATCCAGTTCTTCCTGACGGACGTCCAGGTCTCCGTCATCGCCGACACCGCGCTCGTCACCTGCACCGAGAACATCCTCAGCGGCGGACCCGCCGAGGCGGACGGCTCGGCCGGGCCGCTGGTCGGCGGCCTCGTCGTGGCGACCAACGTCTTCCGGCGCGGCCAGGACGGCGGCTGGCGGCTGTGGAGCCACCACGGGTCGCCGGTGCTGATCGAGGGCGACGACGGCGACGAGGACGGGGACGGCACCCCGGACGACGCGGACGACACGCCCCCGGACGACGGCCTGGGCCCGACACGCTTCTCCTGACCCGCGCGCGGGTCGGCGGCGGTTCTCGTGGGGTGGGGAACCGCTTGGGCGTGCCGGATGTGACGAGTGGCCCGGAGGCGGCCCCGGCTGCCTTCGCTGCTGGTCCCGTGGTTGCCTAAGCGCTGGTGGACTGCTGCTGGACACCGGAGACACGGCGGTGAGGCGGTGGACGGCGGGGCCCTGGGCCCGGGTGGGGACAGCCGCCCCCCCAGGCTTGTCGCCGTCGCGGTCGCAGGGGCCGACGGACCGGTGCAGGATGCGCTCGTGGGACCGGGCGGTGCATCAGAGGTGGCTGGGCCTGAGGGAAGCTCACCCGCAGCGCGGAGGAAGCAGTCCGCCGGGGTGCGGCGGAGATCCCGGCATGGGCGGACGCCGCGACGGGCTGTTGGGCAGCGGCCTTGTCCTGCGGGGTGGTTCGAGCAGCTGGAAGGTGACGTGCCGCGCCGGAGGGCGGGCGCGGCTCGTTGTGGGGGCCGTGTGCCTCGCCCTGGCGACCGTTCACGGCGCCCAGCAGAGGGCGTCCAGCGCGCGGTGATTCTCTGGCCTGGCGGCTGGGCGGACCCCGGGCACGCATGCTCGCCGTGTTGCCGCATCGGCCCGGTACGCCCGGTACGCCCGGTACGCCCGGTACACGGACGATCCGGCGCTCCGGGCTCGCACGCACCCGGGGAGCCACCAGTGGCCCGACGCCCCCTTGGCGGACGGGCCCGGGCCCGCGTGGCCCGTCGCCAATGTCCTGCGTCCTGCCGCCGTGCGCCGCGTCAGGGGCCCGTCAGCCAGCGGTCGGGGGTGGCCGTGCGGCGGCCGAGGCGGGAGCGGTCCGCCTGGGCGGCGACCTCGGCCGCCGCGTGACGCGCGTCGAGCAGGCGCGCCGTCGCCGTGCCGTTCGCCCCGTGGTCGACGTGGACGTTCGCCAGCCGCAGCAGGCGGGCGCGCGGCCCCTGCGTGAGCCGTACGCTCTGCACCTTCGCGTGCGGCACCAGCTCGTGCGTCCGCCGCAGCCGCCCGCGCCGGGCGACGAACAGCGTCGGCGTCGCCGCGTACCCGTACCCCGTCCGCCACACCGGCACCGCCCAGCGCGCGCGGTCGGGCGCCGGGCGCACCGCGTCGAGCGCCGCCCCCACGTCCACCTGCGGCAGCACGCGGCCGAGCAGCGCGGCGGCCTCGGCGCGCGGGGCGACGGGCAGGAGGAGGCCCTTGCGGTTGCCCGTCCCCGTGCCCGCGACGTCCAGCTCGACCCGGACCCAGCCGCGCCGCCGCCACAGCAGCGGCTCCACGAGCCGTACGCACTGCACCCGCCCCGGGGGAACGGTCGCGTGGTCCCGCTGGAGGAGGCCGTGGTCGAGGCGCAGGCCGTCGGGTGATTCGCTGACGGTCCAGCCGTACAGCGTCAGGTAGCTGCCGACGCTCGCCCGCCAGTACACCGTGACCAGCGGCAGCAGGACGAGCAGGGAAGCGAGGACGCTGTTCGTCGTCACCCACAACAGCGGCAGCACGCCCGCGCCCGTCAGCAGGAACGCCCACGTCCCGCCGCGCAGTACGAGCGACCACGCGAGCATCTTCGGGTCCACCTCGTGCAGCGTCAGCGCCGGGGCCTCGCCCGCGCTGGGCGCGGCCTCGGGTGCGATGCCCGCAGCGCGCGCGAGCAGTTCGGCGCGCAGGTCGCGGGCCTCGGCCTCGCCCAGGAACGCCAGTTCGTCGGCCGACTTGGAGCCGACGACCTCCATGCGTAGTTTCGCCACCCCCAGCAGCCGGGCCAGCAGCGGGCGGCTCACGTCGATCGACTGGATGCGGTCCAGCCGCAGATGGGCGGAACGGCGGAACAGCAGGCCGGTGCGGATGCGCAGTTCCGTGTCGGTGACGAGGAAGCGCGTCACGCGCCACGACAGGAAGCCGTAGAGCCCCGCGCACGCGAGCAGCAGCGCCAGCGACAGCAGCAGCCACCCCACCGCGACGGACGACGTCCAGCGGCGCAGCTCCTCCACGTTCTGCGCCATCACGGCGAAGAGCCCGGCGAGCGGCGCCCATGCGCGGCGCCAGGGGGTCAGCGGGTGCAGGCGGCGCCCCTGTCCGGCGGGGATCTCACCCCCCGGCACGGCCGCCGCGCCGCGCACGGCCTCGCCGCTCACAGCCCCGCCGAACGGGCCTCGCCCAGCTCCGTGAGCCGGTCGCGCAGCCGTTCCGCCTCCGCCGGGGCCAGGCCCGGAACGGTCGCGTCCGTCGCGGCGGCCGCCGTGTGCAGCTGGAGCCGCGCCAGCCCGAAGCGCCGCTCCAGCGGCCCCGACGTCACCTCGACGAGCTGCATCCGCCCGTACGGCACGACCGTCAGCTGCCGCCACAGCACGCCGCGCTGGATGAGCAGGTCGTCGTCGCGCTCCTGGTAGCACCACGAGCGCCAGTTCCGCCCCAGCGCCCACCAGCCCCACACGGCGGCGGCGACCGGCGGCAGCGCCGTCAGCGCCCACACCGGGCCGCCCAGCAGCGGCGGCAGCAGCGCGGCGAGCAGCGCGGGCGGCGCGAGCCAGCAGACGAGGAGCAGCCGCCGCATCGTCAGCAGCCCCGGCATCACCGGCCGCCAGGTCTCGCCCGACGCCGCCCCCCGCGGGGGCTGTCCCGCCTCCGCCGCCACCCAGTCCATGCCGTCGAGCTTAGAGTCCCCGCGCCGCGAGCGGTGGGCCGCGCGGCGGCCGGGGTGACAGACTGGCGCGCATGACGGAGACCGTGGTCGGGGTCGGCGGGGCGAGCGCGGGGTTCGACGGCAGCACGGACATGGTGCTGAACATCGGGCCGCAGCACCCGTCCACCCATGGCGTCCTGCGCCTGCGGCTCGTGCTCGACGGCGAGCGGATCGCGCGGGCCGAGCCCGTCGTCGGGTACATGCACCGGGGCGCGGAGAAACTGTTCGAGGCGCGGGACTACCGGCAGATCATCGTGCTGGCGAACCGGCACGACTGGCTGTCGGCGTTCTCCAACGAGCTGGGCGTCGTCCTGGCCGTCGAGCGCATGCTCGGCATGGAGGTCCCGGAGCGCGCCGTGTGGCTGCGCACGCTGCTCGCCGAGCTGAACCGGGTGCTGAACCACCTGATGTTCCTCGGCTCCTACCCGCTCGAACTGGGCGGCCTGACCCCGATCTTCTACGCCTTCACCGAGCGCGAGACGCTCCAGCACGTCATGGAGGAGGTCTCGGGCGGCCGGATGCACTACATGTTCAACCGCGTCGGCGGCCTCAAGGAGGACCTCCCGGCCGGCTGGACCGACCGCGCCAGGCAGGCCGTCGCCGGGGTGCGCGCCGGGATGCCGAGGCTGGACGGCCTGGTGCTGGGGAACGAGGTGTTCCGCGCCAGGACGCGCGGCGTCGGCGTGCTCGACGCGGCGGCGGTCCACGCGTACGGCGTCTCCGGGCCGATCGCGCGGGCCAGCGGCGTGGACTTCGACCTGCGGCGCGACGAGCCGTACCTCGCGTACGGCGAGCTGGGCGGCGTGCTGCGCGTCGCGACGCGGACGGCGGGCGACTGCCTGGCGCGCTTCGAGGTGCTGCTCGACCAGACGCGCAACGCGCTCGACCTCGCCGACGCCTGCCTCGACCGCCTCGCCGAGCTGCCGCCTGGGCCCGTCAACCAGCGGCTGCCGAAGGTGCTGAAGGCCCCCGAGGGCGCGACGTACGCGTGGACGGAGAACCCGCTCGGGCTCAACGGGTACTACCTCGTCTCGCGCGGCGAGCGGACGCCCTACCGGCTGAAGCTGCGCTCGGCGTCGTTCAACAACATCCAGGCGCTCGGCGCGCTGCTGCCCGGCACGCTGGTGGCGGACATGGTGGCGATCCTGGGGTCGTTCTTCTTCGTCGTCGGGGACATCGACAAGTAACGGACGACGGGGGACCGCTCACAGTGGGGACGCGATGCCCACCGGCCGCGCGAGCCAGGTGAAGCCGCCGAGCCCCGCCGCGTCCGTCAGCTCCGCCGCCTCGCCCGCCGCCGCGAGGGCCCGTACGTACGCCGCCGGGTCCGCCGACGCCAGCGCCAGCGGCGGCCTGCCGCCGTCCACGCCCAGGGCACGCAGCGCGTCCCGCTGCGGCAGCAGCACGTCCCCTGGCGCGGCACAGGCGTCGAACGCGACGTGCGCCGTCAGGTCGCAGGACCCGTCGGGTACGGGCGGCACCTGCCGTCCCGCGCGGTAGCCGGTGAGCGTGCCGAGCGGGGGCCGCGTCTCCCGCGTGTGCCCGTAGTCCACGGCCACGGCCAGGCCGCGCGCCAGCGACGCCACGGCCCCGGCCCACGCCGCGTCGCGCGGCCTGCCGATCTCCGCCCGCCCGCCGGGCGCGAGCGGCCACCAGCGGCGCAGCCACGCCGCGTCCGCCCCGTCCACCGGATCGCCCAGCCGTTCCCGGCCTCCGGGGGTGACGAGGACGCGCCGCGCGACGCCGTCGTCGTCCGCCTCGGCGACGTCCACCGGCACGTTGTCCAGCCACTCGTTCGCGAACAGCAGCCCCACCGCCCCCTCCGGCGGCTCCGCGCACCAGGTGATCCGCCCGTCGAGACCCGAGGGGCGCGCGGCGCGCTCCACCGCGTACGCGCGCACCCGCGCGCACACCCCCTCGGGGAGCGCGCGCAGCACGCCGCGCACCAGCTCGCCGCGCCCCGCGCCCAGGTCGGTGAACGCCAGCTCCGCCGGGCGCCCCAGCGCCTCGTCCACCCTGGTCAGCAGCCGTGCCACCGCCTGCGCGAACAGCGGCGAGACATGCGCCGACGTCCGGAAATGCGCCACCGGCGCCTCCCGCAGGAAGAAGCCGCCCGGCCCGTACAGCGCCCGCTCGGCGGCCGCACGCCATCCCGTCTCCCGCATCCGCCGCGCTCCCTCCACCCCAAGGAGTAGTTGACGACCGCATGTATCGGCCGTCCGGTTGATTCCCGAGCCGCACGCCATGCCTACTCTGGGTGACGTGAACCGGCTCTACGACTTCCTGCGCCGTCACCCCACTGCGGTGGACGGCAGCTGGGCGTTCGGTCTGCTGGTGGCCACACTCCTGCTCCCGGCCTCCGCCAGGGAGGACGTGTGGCGCTGCTCGGCGCTCGCCGTCGCCGTGGCGGTCGCGCTCGCCGTGCTCGGCACGCTGCGCCGCCGGTGGCCCGAGGCCATGCTGCTCGCCTGCTTCGCGGTCGGCCTCGTCCAGCTCGCGCTGGACGTCGAACCGCTGCCGGGCGACGTCGTGTTCCTCGTCGTCGCGTTCACCATCGCCTCACGGCCCCACCGTACGTACTCCCGGCTCGCCCTCGCCGGCTGCCTCGTCGCGCCCACCCTGGCCCAGCTGCGCTGGCCCGACGACGGCGACCAGGACAGCAGCCTCGCCGCCGAGATCTTCGGCACCGGGCTGCTCACCATCACGTTCTGCCTCGCCTGGGTGCTGGGCGACTCGCTGCGCACCCGCCGCGCCTACTACTCGGAGCTGGAACGCCGCGCCGAACGCCTCGAACGCGAACGGGAGACGCAGGCGCGCATGGCCGTCACCGCCGAGCGCGCCCGCATAGCGCGCGAGCTGCACGACGTCGTCGCCCACAACGTGTCGGTGATGGTCGTCCAGGCGGACGGCGCCGCGTACGTCCTGGACAGCTCGCCCGAGCTGACCCGCAGCGCGCTGCACACCATCTCGGGCACCGGCCGCCAGGCGCTGACGGAGATGCGCCGGCTGCTCGGCGTGCTGCGCAGCGAGGACGGCGGCGCCGCGACGGACGCCGGGGACTTCGTGCCGCAGCCGGGCATCGAGCAGCTCGCCGACCTCGTGGACCAGGCGCGCACCGCCGGGCTGCCCGTCGACTACCGCGTCGAGGGCACCCCGCGCGCGCTGCCCAGCGGCGTCGGGCTCACCGCGTACCGCATCGTGCAGGAGGCGCTGACCAACTCGCGCAAGCACGGCGGCCCCGACGTCGGCGCGACGGTGCGGCTGCGCTACGGCCGCGACGCGCTCACCGTCCTGGCCGACGACGACGGGCGGGGCGCGCAGGCGGTGCTGTACGAGGAACGCGGCGACGACGGGCTCGGGCACGGGCTGATCGGCATGCGGGAGCGGGTCGGTATGGTCGGGGGCGTGCTGGTGGCGGGCCCGCGTCCCGGCGGCGGCTTCCGCATCAGCGCGACGCTGCCCCTGGCCGGGGCGGCGGACGACGCGCCCGCCGCGCGGTGCGGCGCCGCCGACGCCCCCGAGACCCGCGCCGACCTGACCTGACCTGACCGCCCGACGACCGATCGGCCCCGGCCGGTGAGAGGAAGAGACCCATGGCGATCAAGGTGATGCTCGTCGACGACCAGGCGCTCCTGCGCACCGGCTTCAAGATGGTGCTGTCCGCCCAGCCCGACATGGTCGTCACCGCCGAGGCGGGCGACGGCGTCGAGGCGCTCGACGTCCTGCGCTCCACCGCCGTGGACGTCGTGCTGATGGACGTCCGCATGCCCCGGCTCGACGGCGTCGAGACGACCCGCCGGATATGCCAGGAGGGCGGCGGCGGCCCCGGCGACCCCAAGGTGCTGATCCTGACGACGTTCGACCTGGACGAGTACGCGTTCTCCGGGCTGAAGGCGGGCGCGGCCGGGTTCATGCTGAAGGACGTCCCGCCGGACGAGCTGCTCGGCGCCATCCGCGCCGTCCACAGCGGCGACGCCGTCGTCGCGCCGTCCACGACCCGCCGCCTCCTGGACCGCTTCGTGGACCTCCTCCCCGCGGGCCCCGGCACGCCCCACCCCGAGATCGACCTGCTCACCGACCGCGAGCGCGAGGTCCTGATGCTGATCGCGCAGGGCCTGTCCAACGGGGAGATCGCCGCCCAGCTGTTCGTCTCCGAGGCGACCGTCAAGACGCACGTCGGCCGCATCCTCGGCAAGCTCGGCCTGCGCGACCGCGTCCAGGCCGTCGTCCTCGCGTACGAGACGGGCCTGGTGCGCGCGGGCGGCCACTGACCCCGCGCCGATCCCCGCACCCGCCCGGCCGCCGTAGCATGGTCGGGACGTCCGGCACCGGCATACGGGCTGGAACGCATCAAAGGGACGAAGCGGACGAAAGAGGCTGCCCAGCCGTGAACGCCGACGACGGATACGCACCCCGGGCCACCGAGGCACGCGACCGCCCCGCCCGCCTCACGGTCGGCGTCGTCGGCGCGGGGCGCGTCGGCCCCGCCCTCGCCGCCGCGCTCGCCCTCGCGGGCCACCGGCCGGTCGCCGCGTCCGGCGTCTCCGAGGCGTCGCGCCGCCGCGCCGAGACGCTGCTGCCCGGCGTCCCCCTCGTCACCCCCGACGAAGTACTCGCCCGCGCCGACCTCGTCCTGCTGAGCGTCCCCGACGACGCCCTGCCCGGACTCGTCGCCGGACTCGCCGAGACCGGCGCCGTACGCCCAGGACAGCTGCTCGTGCACTGCTCCGGCCGCTTCGGCACCGGCGTCCTCGACCCCGCCCTGCGCGCCGGGGCCCTGCCGCTCGCCCTGCACCCCGTGATGACGTTCACCGGCACAGCCGTGGACGTGCAGCGGCTCGCGGGCTGCTCGTTCGGCGTCACCGCGCCCGCCGAACTGCGCACGGCCGCCGAGGCCCTCGTCATCGAGATGGGCGGCGAGCCCGAGTGGATCGAGGAACGCGACCGGCCGCTCTACCACGCCGCGCTCGCCCTCGGCGCCAACCACCTCGTCACCCTCGTCGCCCAGTCGCTCGAACTGCTGCGGCACGCGGGCGTCGCCGCCCCCGACCGCATGCTCGGCCCGCTCCTCGGCGCCGCGCTGGACAACGCGCTGCGCTCCGGCGACGCCGCCCTCACCGGGCCGGTCGCGCGCGGCGACGCGGGCACCGTCGCCGCGCACGTCGCCGAACTGCGCGCGCACGCCCCCGGCGCCCTCGCCGGCTACCTCGCCATGGCCCGCGTGACGGCGGACCGGGCACTGGACCACGGCCTGCTCAGACCCGAGCTGGCCGAGGCGCTGCTCGACGTCCTCGCCGACGGCGCCGAGGAAGGAGAGCGATGACCATATCCGTGGCCCGCACGGCGGACGAGCTGAGGAGCCTGTACGCCCCCGGCGCCGACCGCGCCGTGGTCATGACGATGGGCGCGCTGCACGAGGGGCACCTCGCCAACATGCGCACGGCCAGGCAGCGCCTCACGCCCGCCGGGCAGCTCGTCGTCACCGTCTACGTCAACCCGCTCCAGTTCGGCCCCGGCGAGGACTTCGACCGCTACCCGCGCCAGCTCGACGCCGACGTGAAGCTCGCCGAGGAGGGCGGCGCCGACATCGTCTTCGCCCCGTCCGACGCCGAGATGTACCCGGACGGCCGCCCCCGCGTCACGCTGACCGCCGGGCCGATGGGCGCCGGGTTCGAGGGCGCGGAACGCCCCGGCCACTTCGACGGCATGCTGACCGTCGTCGCCAAGCTGCTGCACCTGACCCGGCCCGACTACGCCACCTTCGGTGAGAAGGACGCGCAGCAACTCGCGCTCGTACGCCGCATGGTCCGCGACCTCGACTTCCCGGTGGAGATCCTGCCGGTCCCCACACTGCGCGACCCCGACGGCCTCGCCCGCTCCAGCCGCAACCGCTACCTGTCGCCCGCCGAGCGCACGACCGCCCTCGCCCTGTCCCGCGCCCTGTTCGCCGCCCGCGACACCACCGGCGGCCCCGCCGGACGCCTCGCCGCCGCCCGCGCCGTCCTGGACGCCGCCGCCACCGCGCGGCCGCCCCTCGCGCTCGGCTACCTCGCGCTGATCGACCCGTCCGACTTCTCCGAGATCGGTCCCGACACCGCCCACGCTGGCGAGGCCGTCCTCGCCGTCGCCGCCCGCGTCGGCACCACCCGCCTCATCGACAACATCCGGCTCACCCTGGGGACCGCCGCGTGACCACCGCACCCATCACCCCGACCGCACAAGAGACCCTGCCCCTCCCCACCGCGCTGCCCGCGCCCGCCCCCGGCTGGTCCCTCGACGCCGAGGTCGCCGTCGTCGGCTCGGGCATCGCCGGGCTGACCGTCGCCCTGCGCTGCGCCGCCGCGGGCCTGCGCACCGTCATCGTCACCAAGGCGCGGCTCGACGACGGCTCCACCCGCTGGGCCCAGGGCGGCATCGCCGCCGCGCTCGGCGAGGGCGACACCCCCGCCCAGCACCTGGACGACACCCTCGTGGCGGGCGTCGGCCTGTGCGACGAGGCCGCCGTCACCGCGCTCGTCACCGAGGCCCCGGAGGCCGTACGCCGCCTCATCGGCCTCGGCGCCCGCTTCGACACCGCCGAGGACGGCGCCCTCTCCCTCACCCGCGAGGGCGGCCACCACCGCCGCCGCATCGCCCACGCGGGCGGTGACGCCACGGGCGCCGAGGTCTCCCGCGCCCTGGTCGCCGCCGTGCGCGCCGCCGGGATCGAGACCGTCGAGAACGCCCTCGCGCTCGACCTGCTCAAGGACGCGGACGGCCACACCGCGGGCGTGACCCTGCACGTGATGGGCGAGGGCAGGCACGACGGCGTCGGCGCCGTCCGCGCCCCCGCCGTCGTCCTCGCCACCGGCGGCCTGGGCCAGATCTTCTCCGCCACCACCAACCCGGCCGTCTCCACGGGCGACGGCGTCGCCCTCGCGCTGCGCGCGGGCGCCGAGGTGTCCGACCTGGAGTTCGTCCAGTTCCACCCGACGTCGCTGTGGCTCGGCCCCGACGCCGAGGGGCAGCAGCCGCTCGTCTCCGAGGCCGTACGCGGCGAGGGCGCGTACCTGGTCGACGCCGACGGCACGCGCTTCCTCCTCGGACAGCACGAACTCGCCGAACTGGCCCCCCGCGACATCGTCGCCAAGGCCATCACCCGCCGCATGCACGAACTGGGCGCCGACCACATGTACCTCGACGCCCGCCACTTCGGCGCCGACATGTGGGCCCGCCGCTTCCCCACGATCCTCGCCGCCTGCCGCGCCCACGGCATCGACCCCGTGACCGAGCCCATCCCCATCGCACCCGCCGCGCACTACGCGTCCGGCGGTGTCCGCACCGACCTGTCGGGCCGCACGACCGTCCCCGGCCTGTACGCGTGCGGCGAGACCGCCTGCACCGGCGTGCACGGCGCCAACCGCCTGGCGTCCAACTCCCTCCTCGAAGGACTGGTCTTCGCCGGACGCATCGCCACCGCCATCACATCGAGTCCCCTTCCGCGCGCCGCCGCGCCCGTCACCGCACCCCCCGCGCCCGGTCCCGCCCTGCTGCCGCCCGAGGCCAGGACCGCCGTCCAGCGCGTGATGACCAGGGGCGCGGGCGTCCTCCGTTCGGCCGACAGCCTCGCCGAGGCGGCCCGCGCCCTGGACGCCCTGGCCCTGGACGACGACCGCAAGCCCGCCGAGCCGGGCGCGGACACGTGGGAGACGGCTAATCTGCATCTCGTCGCCAGGGTGCTCGTCACCGCCGCCCTGCACCGCACGGAGACCCGTGGCTGCCACTGGCGCGAGGACCACCCCGAGCGGGACGACGCACGGTGGCGCCGCCACCTCGTCGCCACCCTGGGCCAGGACCCCGCGGGGGCCGCCCTGTCCCTCGGGACCACCCGTACGACCGCCTTCCCGCCCACGGCGCCCCCCGCCACCGGCGGCGACCGGCAGCGCGACAGCCACCAAGGAGACCCGACCCCGTGACCAGCCCCCAGACCCCGGCGCCGCAGCGCGTGGAGCTGACCCTGCTGCCCCTCGGCACCCGGCCGACCGACGACGACGGGCCCGCGGGCGGCTGCGGCGCCGGCTGCGCGTGCGGCGACGGCGGCGGCGAGGAGGAGTACGACCCGCTGGAGTGCGGCCTCGACCCCGACCTCGCCGCGCTGCTGGCCGACGCGGGGCTCGACCCCGTGCTCGTGGAGGACGTAGCCCACCTCGCCATCGAGGAGGACCTCGACAACGGCGTGGACATCACCACCGTCGCGACCGTCCCCGAAGAGGCCGTCGCCGTCGGCGACTTCACCGCGCGCCAGGCCGGTACGGTCGCCGGGCTGCACATCGCGGAGGCCGTGCTGTCCGTCGTGTGCACCGCCGAGTTCGAAGTGGAGCGGCACGTCGAGGACGGCGACGCCGTGGAGGCCGGGCAGGTCCTCCTCACCGTCACCAGCCGCACCCGCGACCTGCTGACCGGCGAGCGCAGCGCCCTCAACCTCCTGTGCCGCCTCTCCGGCATCGCCACCGCCACCCGCGCCTGGGCCGACGTCCTCGCCGGGACCCGTACGCGCGTCCGCGACACCCGCAAGACCACGCCGGGGCTGCGCGCCCTGGAGAAGTACGCGGTGCGCTGCGGCGGCGGGCTCAACCACCGCATGTCGCTGTCGGACGCCGCACTGATCAAGGACAACCACGTCATCGCTGCGGGCGGCGTCGCCGAGGCGTTCCGCGCGGTCCGCGCGGAGTTCCCCGGCGTGCCGGTCGAGGTGGAGGTGGACCGGCTCGACCAGATCGAGCCCGTGCTCGCCGAGGGCGCCGACCTGATCCTGCTGGACAACTTCACGCCCGAGCAGACCCGCGCCGCCGTCGAGCTGGTCGCGGGCCGGGCCGAGCTTGAGTCGTCGGGCGGCCTCACCCTCGGCACGGCCCGCGCGTACGCCGACGCGGGCGTGGACTACGTCGCGGTCGGCGGCCTCACCCATTCGGCCCCCATCCTCGACATCGGCCTCGACCTGCGTCCCGAGAGGCACGCCTGACCATGCTGCTCACCATCGACGTCGGCAACACGCACACGGTCCTCGGCCTCTTCGACGGCGAGGAGATCGTCGAGCACTGGCGCATCTCCACGGACGCGCGCCGCACGGCCGACGAGCTGGCCGTGCTCCTCCAGGGCCTCATGGGCATGCACCCGCTGCTCGGCGACGAACTGGGCGACGGCATCGACGGCATCGCCATCTGCTCGACCGTCCCGTCCGTCCTGCACGAGCTGCGGGAGGTCACCCGGCGGTACTACGGCGACATCCCGTCCGTCCTCGTCGAGCCCGGCGTGAAGACGGGCGTGCCGATCCTCACCGACAACCCGAAGGAGGTCGGCGCCGACCGCATCATCAACGCGGTCGCGGCCGTCGAGCTGTACGGCGGGCCCTGCATCGTCGTGGACTTCGGCACGGCGACGACGTACGACGCCGTGTCCGCGCGCGGGGAGTACGCGGGCGGGGCCATCGCGCCGGGCATCGAGATCTCCGTCGAGGCGCTGGGGATGCGCGGCGCGCAGCTGCGGAAGGTCGAGCTGGCCAGGCCGCGGCACGTGATCGGCAAGAACACCGTCGAGTCCATGCAGTCCGGCATCCTGTACGGCTTCGCCGGGCAGGTGGACGGCATGGTCGAGCGGATGTCGCGCGAGCTGGCCGACGACCCGGACGACGTGACGGTGATCGCCACCGGCGGCCTCGCCCCGATGGTCCTGCGGGAGTCCACGGTGATCGACGAGCACGAGCCCTGGCTGACCCTGATCGGCCTGCGCCTGGTCTACGAGCGGAACGTCTCGCGCTCCTGACCGTCGGCTCCTCCTCCCCGACCGAACACGCCCGCCGTCGCCCCAATCGCCGCAAATTGTCTGCTTACCACTTAATGTCGGTCCATGGCTACGTCCCAGGGTTCCCCCACCCCCCGAGGTGGCGGGGACGAGAACGGTGAGCAGCAGCAGCGCCGCCCCGAGGCGCCCCGCCCGGTGCCGACCCCGGCGGACGTCTTCCCGCCGCGCGGCGGGCGCCGCCCGGCGGCCCGCCCGCCCCAGGAACCGGCCGACCGCGACGGGCGGGACGGCGAGGGGCGTGAGGGCCGCGACGGCGGCGGTGACGGGAGGGGTGGGGAGAACTCCTCCCAAGACGGACGGTAGGCCCCACAGCGGACGGCGGACGGCCGCTCGGTAGGCTGGGACCGGCCCGCCCGGCAGCGCGGCGGGCCCGACCGTTCCCGCGCCGCCCAGGAGGCCGATCGCTGTGGACTACATCGCCGCACTCTTCCCGCCCGCGGTGATGGCCGTGGGCTTCACCTGGCTGATCCTCACGATCATCCGGTCGCAGGGGGGCAGCAACAAGTTCAAGGAGGACGCCGCCGTGGACGCGGCCCTCGCCGCGCGCGCCGCCGAGGGCGGCGACCGGCCCGCCGCCTGAGCGGCGCCCCCTCCGCCCTCGCCGCACACCCCCTCCTCGCCGCCCGCGGCCACGCCCCGGGCGGCGCGGGGCCGCGCCGCCGCGCGCGCCGCGCGTCCCCCGGGCGGCGGACGCCCCGGAGACGGCCGGATTCCGCCGTTTCCCGGCCCTCCCGCGCCCCGGCCTCCCGTCCCGGTAGCTCCCGCTGTGCGAAACCTGCCCGTTTTGTCGCGCCGCGGTTATTCTTCCCGTGTGCCTCGACCACTGGGAGAGCTGGAAGACGCGGTGATGACCCGCGTATGGGAGTGGAACCGCCCCGTCACCGTGCGGGAAGTGCTCGAAGATCTGCGGGAGCAGCGTTCGATCGCCTATACGACGGTGATGACCGTCCTCGACAACCTGCATCAGAAGGGCTGGGTCCGCCGCGAGCAGGAGGGGCGGGCCTATCGCTATGAGGCGATCTCGACACGCGCCGCGTACTCCGCCGCTTTGATGAATGACGCATGGGCCGAGAGCGACAACGCGGCGGCGGCCCTCGTCGCTTTCTTCGGCATGATGTCGGCCGAGCAGACCGAGGCATTGCGTGACGCCTTGCGTGTGGTCGATGTCGGAGAAGTACCGGGAGAGCGGCGGGACGGACCCGAAGCCCGCGCCGGAGAGAGCGCGGGATAGCCTCTCGTTGTGTCGGAAAGCTCAACAGAAGTCACTGTGCGCCGCGCCAGGACTACAGATGTCTCCTCGATCAGGCGGCTGATCGACCGCTACTCGCGTGATGGCATCCTGCTCGACAAGGCGACCGTGACGCTTTACGAGGACATTCAGGAGTTCTGGGTGGCCGAGCGGGACCACGACGCCGAGGTGGTCGGCTGCGGGGCCCTGCACGTCATGTGGGACGACCTCGCCGAAGTGCGGACACTGGCCGTCGATCCCCGGCTGACGGGGCACGGCGTGGGCCACCGCGTACTGCAGAAGCTGCTGGGCACGGCCAGGTGGCTGGGGGTGCAGCGTATTTTCTGCCTCACCTTCGAAGTGGAGTTCTTCGCGCGTCACGGGTTCAAGGAGATCGCCGATGCGCCGGTCGCCGGTGATGTCTACAGCGAGCTGCTCCGTTCCAATGACGAAGGCGTCGCGGAGTTCTTGGGCCTGGAACGCGTGAAGCCCAACACATTGGGTAACACTCGGATGCTGCTGCATCTCTGAGAGTGCATCTCCACGAGAACAGGCCCGGCGGCTTATGTCCGAATCGTCCCGGCGTGTCTTATCGGGCTCCGGTAATCCCGGGACCGGGGTTTGTGTTTTCCCGGTCATGGCTGTTTGATGACATCCCAGTACTCGATTACATCCCGGTACGCAGACGATATTCTTCGGCGACGACGACGAAATGGAAGAGGAGCAGCCCGGTGGCACAGAAGGTTCAGGTCCTTCTCCTCGACGACCTCAGCGGTGGCGAGGCGGAGGAGACCGTCACGTTCGCGCTCGACGGCAAGACGTACGAGATCGATCTCAACGCGGAAAACGCCGACCGGCTCCGCAACGCGCTCGACCCCTATGTGAAGGCGGGGCGCCGCGCGGGCGGCGGCCGTGCCGCCCGGGGCCGCGGCCGCGCCGCCGCCGCGAACGCGGGGGGCGCCGGCGGTGAGGACACCGCGAAGATCCGCGCGTGGGCCAAGGAGAACGGCTACGAGGTCAACGACCGGGGCCGTGTTCCCGCCAGTATCCGTGAGGCCTACCAGAAGGCCGGGGCCGAGAAGGCCGGAGTCTGAACGTCGCACCGAGCCGGTCCCCGCGGGACCGGCGGCTCGCGTCCCTGTCCGGGGGGCCGCCCACCCCGGGCGGCCCCCCGGGGCCGTTCCCGGGGGCGCGCGCGACGGCCGGGGCGCCCGGGGCGGGAGTGTCCTGACGGGTCCCGGCGGCCGCATGCGGAAGAGTGACGTCCTGCCCCTGCCCCGGTCCCGCTGCGTGCCCGTCCGGTCGCACAGGGTTTTCCCGTTCGCCTGTAGCGGATGTCCATGGCTGGTACGGCATGGAGTGTCAGCCTTGAAGGGTAGGCAGTTCTTTGAGAACGATGGGCCTGGACGAGGGGCCCTGAGGACGATGGACCCCAATGGACGAGGGGGCGGTGGGAACGGGTCCAGGTGCGGACCCCCGGGTACGTTCGCCGACGGCGTAGCTGTTCCGGGGCCCAATACCTGGCCTGCGGGAACATCGTCTCGCACCATCGGGTTGGAACTGATGTCGCCTGTTCGGGGCATGGCGCCGGGGACAGGAGCAGACAGTTGGAATGAGCGGTCCCCCGTTGCGGGACTAAGCTGCGGAAGGACAGGGAGGGGACCGACCCCTTTACTGCCTGACCGCTCTGAGGAGCGATTAACGATGTTCGAGAGGTTCACCGACCGCGCGCGGCGGGTTGTCGTCCTGGCTCAGGAAGAAGCCCGGATGCTCAACCACAACTACATCGGCACCGAGCACATCCTTCTGGGCCTGATCCACGAGGGTGAGGGTGTCGCCGCTAAGGCCCTGGAGAGCCTCGGGATCTCGCTTGAGGCGGTCCGCCAGCAGGTGGAGGAGATCATCGGGCAGGGCCAGCAGGCGCCGTCCGGCCACATCCCCTTCACGCCCCGGGCCAAGAAGGTCCTGGAGCTCTCGCTCCGCGAGGCCCTCCAGCTCGGCCACAACTACATCGGCACCGAGCACATCCTGCTCGGCCTGATCCGCGAGGGCGAGGGCGTCGCCGCCCAGGTCCTCGTGAAGCTGGGCGCCGACCTGAACAGGGTGCGCCAGCAGGTCATCCAGCTGCTGTCCGGGTACTCCGGCGGCAAGGAGGCCGCGACCGCGGGCGCCCCGTCCGAGGGGACGCCGTCCACCTCGCTGGTGCTCGACCAGTTCGGCCGCAACCTGACGCAGGCGGCGCGCGAGTCCAAGCTCGACCCGGTCATCGGGCGCGAGAACGAGATCGAGCGCGTCATGCAGGTGCTCTCCCGGCGCACCAAGAACAACCCGGTGCTGATCGGTGAGCCCGGCGTCGGCAAGACCGCCGTCGTCGAGGGTCTGGCGCAGGCCATCGTCAAGGGCGAGGTGCCCGAGACCCTCAAGGACAAGCACCTCTACACCCTGGACCTGGGCGCGCTGGTCGCCGGCTCGCGCTACCGCGGTGACTTCGAGGAGCGCCTGAAGAAGGTGCTCAAGGAGATCCGCACGCGCGGCGACATCATCCTGTTCATCGACGAGCTGCACACCCTCGTGGGCGCGGGCGCGGCCGAGGGCGCGATCGACGCCGCCAGCATCCTCAAGCCGATGCTGGCCCGCGGCGAGCTGCAGACCATCGGCGCGACGACGCTGGACGAGTACCGCAAGTACCTGGAGAAGGACGCGGCTCTCGAGCGCCGCTTCCAGCCGATCCAGGTCGCGGAGCCGTCCCTGCCGCACACGATCGAGATCCTGAAGGGCCTGCGCGACCGGTACGAGGCGCACCACCGCGTCTCCATCACCGACGCCGCGCTGGTGGCCGCCGCCCAGCTGGCCGACCGGTACATCTCGGACCGTTTCCTCCCGGACAAGGCCATCGACCTCATCGACGAGGCCGGGTCGCGGATGCGCATCCGCCGGATGACCGCGCCGCCGGACCTGCGCGAGTTCGACGAGAAGATCGCCGGCGTGCGCCGCGAGAAGGAGTCCGCGATCGACTCGCAGGACTTCGAGAAGGCCGCCTCGCTGCGCGACAACGAGAAGCAGCTGCTCGCGGCGAAGGCGCAGCGCGAGAAGGAGTGGAAGTCCGGCGACATGGACGTCGTCGCGGAGGTGGACGAGGAGCTGATCGCCGAGGTCCTCGCCGCGTCCACGGGCATCCCGGTCTTCAAGCTGACCGAGGAGGAGTCCTCGCGCCTGCTGCGCATGGAGGACGAGCTGCACAAGCGCGTCATCGGCCAGCAGGACGCCATCAAGGCGCTCTCGCAGGCCATCAGGCGCACGCGTGCCGGCCTCAAGGACCCGAAGCGCCCCGGCGGCTCGTTCATCTTCGCCGGCCCCTCGGGCGTCGGTAAGACCGAGCTGTCGAAGACGCTGGCGGAGTTCCTCTTCGGCGACGAGGACGCGCTGATCTCCCTCGACATGTCGGAGTTCGGCGAGAAGCACACCGTCTCCCGCCTGTTCGGCTCCCCGCCCGGCTACGTCGGGTACGAGGAGGGCGGCCAGCTCACGGAGAAGGTGCGCCGCAAGCCGTTCTCGGTCGTGCTGTTCGACGAGGTCGAGAAGGCCCACCCGGACATCTTCAACTCGCTGCTGCAGATCCTGGAGGACGGTCGCCTGACCGACTCCCAGGGCCGGGTCGTGGACTTCAAGAACACCGTCATCATCATGACGACGAACCTGGGCACCCGCGACATCTCCAAGGGCTTCAACATGGGCTTCGCGGTGGCCGGCGACGTCGCCACCGGGTACGACCGGATGAAGGCCAAGGTCAACGACGAGCTGAAGCAGCACTTCCGCCCCGAGTTCCTGAACCGCGTCGACGACACCGTCGTCTTCCACCAGCTCACGCAGGACGACATCATCAAGATCGTGGATCTGATGGTCGCCCAGGTGGACGACCGGCTCAAGGACCGGGACATGGCCATCGAGCTGAGCACGGACGCCAAGCAGCTCCTCGCGAAGCGCGGCTACGACCCGGTGCTCGGCGCCAGGCCGCTGCGCCGGACGATCCAGCGGGACATCGAGGACATCCTGTCCGAGAAGATCCTGTTCGGCGAGCTGCGCCCCGGCCACATCGTGGTCGTGGACACCGAGGGCGAGGGGAACGACAAGGCGTTCACCTTCCGCGGCGAGGAGAAGTCCTCGCTGCCGGACGTCCCGCCGGTGGAGCAGGCGGCCGGTGGCGGCCCGAACCTGGCCAAGGAGTGACGGCTCCGGCCCGTACGTCCTGAACGGCGACCGCGCCCCCCACGGCTCCGGCTGTGGGGGGCGCGGTCGTGCCGTGCGGCGGCCCGGCAGACCCGTTCAGCGGTACAGCTCCTCGTCGATCGTGGCCAGCGTGGACGGCCGCAGGCGCGGGCCGAGGCCGTAGAACTGCTGGAAGCTCATGATCAGCGGCCGCCAGGCGTCCGGGTCGATCCGGTCGGCCGTCCCCGGCAGCCGGAGTGCGTCGGTCACATGGACGCGCGTCACCTCGGCCTCGAAGGCGATCACCCCGCCGCGCGCCGCCGGGTCGTCCTCCGCCACCGGGTGCGCGGCCCGTGCGAGCGCCTCCATGTGGACCGGGCACTCCGTCACGCGCGGCGGCGCCACCGTCTCGGACGGCGTGGCGCCGAAGCCGGCGCGCCCGAACTTGTCCCGCACGTGCCGGTAGCCGCGGCGCGCCTTCGTGGGCGGCACGGGGTCGGCGGCCGTGGTCAGCGCCAGGCGGTCCACGGCGGACACGAGGTCGTCCGACGGCAGGTTGAGGACGCACTCGCCGGTGCGCAGCAGGTTCCGGGCGGTCGCCGAGCGGGCGCCGATGCCGAGGACGGCCCGGCGGCCGAGCCAGAAGACGGACGAGAACGGCGCCAGGTTGGCCGTGCCGTCCTCGTTCCGCGTGGACAGGAGCACGACGGGCGTGCCGAAGTAGAGGATCGCCGGGTCGATCGGCCGGTGCGCGGCGTCCTGGGCGGGCGGTTCGGAGAGGGACGTTTCGTGCATACGGCCCAGCATCCGGGCGTGCCCCGGTCCGGCGCTGGCGGATTACGGACGCCTCGTCCCCGATCGGCACGCCCGGATCGCCGTGCGGCGGGAACGGGCCCACGATGGGGGGAGGAGCGCCCGGCGGAGGAGTGGGAGGTGCGGTGTGCGGCACACGATGCGCGCCGAGTACGTCGAGGAGACGCGCGGCGAGGACCGCGAGCCCGACGTGAAGACCTGGCACATGGTCCGCGGCGACGGGGACGCCACCACCGCCCTGTGCGGGCGCGAGCTGTCCGCCGACGCGCGGACGCTGCCCGAGCGCGAGTGGGGGCACACGGACGAGCTGGAGTGCCACACGTGCGGGGCGCTGTACTTCCGCGAGGTGCCGTCGAGCGGGTCGGAGACCGGCTGAGCCGCGCGGGGTCGTCCGTGCGGGATTGTCAGTGCTCTCGGGCAGACTGCACGGCATGGACGAAACACTGGCGGCGGCGGGTGAGGACGGGCTGCTCCGCTGCCCTTGGGGGATCGCGCCGGACGACTACCGGGAGTACCACGACACGGAATGGGGAGTTCCGGTCAGGGGCGACCGGGCGCTGTTCGAACGGATGTCGCTCGAAGCGTTCCAGTCCGGCCTGTCCTGGCTGACGATCCTGCGCCGCCGGGACGGCTTCCGGGCGGCGTTCGCCGACTTCGACGTGGAGCGGATCGCCGCGTTCACCGAGGAGGACGTCACCCGGCTGCTCCAGGACCCCGGCATCATCCGCAACCGGCAGAAGATCGAGGCGACGGTCTCCAACGCGCGGATCGCCGCCGGATGGGCCGACGGCGACCTGACGGAGCTGATCTGGTCGCACGCGCCCGATCCCGCCGAGCGTCCCGCGCCGCGCGGCAACGGCGACGTCCTCGCCATCACCCCCGAGTCCACCGCGCTGTCCAAGGCGCTGCGGAAACACGGCTTCCGTTTCGTCGGTCCGACCACCGCCCACGCCCTCATGCAGGCCTGCGGTCTGGTCAACGACCATCTGGCGGACTGCCACTTCCGGGGTATCGGCCGGTGACACTCCGTCGGAGAGCTGCGAGGATGCTGCGATGATCACGACCGACGATGACTGGGAGCGGCGTGTCGCACGGTTGTGGGACGAGTTCGACTCCCGGGACGAGGCCGCCTTCCGGGCGGCGATGAAGGAACTGGTCGCCGAACGGCCCCCCGAGGACCCCGCCGGGCTCTTCGAGCTGGCGTCCGCGCTGGACGCGACCGACCAGGAGTCCGAGGCCGCGCATCTCTACCGGCGCGCGCTGGCCGCGGGGCTGGCGGGGCCGCGGCGGCGGCAGGCCGTCATCCAGCTCGCGAGCACGCTGCGGAACCTCGGCCGGTCCGAGGAGAGCGTCTCCCTGCTGCGGGCCGAGCGCGCCGTCGCCTCGGACGACCTGGACGACGCGCTGGCGGCGTTCCTCGCCCTGTCCCTGACCGACGCGGGCCGGGAGCGCGAGGCGGTCTCCCTGCTGCTGGCCGCGCTCTCACGGCACCTGCCGCGCTACCGCCGCTCGGTGGAGCGGTACGCGGGCGACCTGCTGGGTTAGGGCGCGCGCCTCACCGGGGCGCGGTGCGGCACCGCGGAGCCCACCCGTTCGTCGGCCACGGGTGCGTGGTGGCCCACGAGGGCGCCGTGCGGGACGATCTGTCGCGCTCCGGACGGCTGACCGGTGGAGCGGTTGCCCCCGGGGGTGTGATCTCGGTTCTCGGTGTGGGCCGGGTCGGTCGCGGTGTGGAGGGTTTCCCGGTCGGCCGGGCCGTACCGCGGCGTCGTTGGGCCGGTGTCCCGGCCGGCTGCCGCTGGTCTTCCGCTCCGCTGGGCGGTTGACCGGTGGAGCGGTTGCCCGGGGGGTTGGCGGGCGGTGCCGGTTTTCGGTGTGCCGCGCGGTATTCGCGCTCGCGTATGTCCTCCCGGTCGGTCGCCCGGCCGTCGGCCGAACCCGTTGGACGGTCGACCGGTGGGGCGGGAAGCCCGGGTGCCGGTCGGCTGCCGGGCACCGGGCGCGGTGTCGTGGTGGCCCCGCCCGGGAGGGTCGGCGTGAGCCTCGCCGCCTCGTTCGGTACGGCCGGGTGCGCCGCCTTGTGACGCACCGCGTCCGACGACATGACGGCGCCGGGCCGCCCATCGGCTCGTCGGCCGTGACGGAACGGCTCCCCGGGCCCTTGTCAGGCGGTCGGGGAGGGCAACAGGCGGTGCAGGTGGTGGGTGAACCAGGCCGTCACCGCCTCGTCCACCACGCGCGCGGCGGGCAGTTGGGGCGCCGGCGCGGTACCGGGCTGTTCCGCCAGCGGGTGCGCCAGCCCCGGCACTGTCACCAGCCGCGCGTGGTCCTCCTCCACGGACAGCCCGCGCAGCGCGGCGACGAGGTCGGCCGCGTCCTTCCGCAGGCCGGGGAAGTCGTCGTCGCCGCTGACCATGAGCAGCGGCGGCCACGGCGCCCCCCGCGCGATGTCACCGGCCCGCGCGACGAAGTCGTGCCGGTCGGCCACCGCCCGCGACGCGTCGGTCCACGGGTACGCCCGTCCCGTCACGCCCTCGATCAGGCCGACGACCGAACGGACGCGCACCGCCCCGTTCACCACGGCGCCCGCCCCGACCCGCACGCGCCCCTCCGTCATCACACGCAGCGCCACCGCGCCGCCGAGGGAGCCGCCGACCACGCCGACCGGCGCGTCCGCGGCGACGGGGAACCGTTCCCGTATCTCGTCGAGCGCCGCCGGGGCCTCGGCCACGGCCTGGCCGACCACCGGTTCCAGGTAGGCGCGCACGGTGTCGCGGCGCGCCCGTTCCACCACCTCCCCGTTCCCGCCCGGCAGTGCGCGCGCGCCGCACCACGGCATGCCGAGGTGCACCCGCCAGGCGGGCACCCCGCGCAGCGGCAGCGCGGCGGCGAAGGCCGTCTCCGTGGCCGGCGCGTCCATCATGTGCCAGGTGACGATCAGCGGCGCGGGCCCGCCGGGGTACGGGGCGGCCGGCGGCAGGGCGGCGAAGGGGACCCCCGCGGCGGTGCGGCCGGTGACGGCCTCGGGGAGCGGGGGCTGCGTCGCGTTCATGGGCCGACGGTAGGCACGGCGCCGCCCGCGCCGGAAGTCCCGTCTGCCGCAAGCAGATCACGCCGGGCGCACGACCCGGGGAACGAACGTTCCTCCCGAACTGCCTGGCTTCCGTGTGAAATTCACGTTTGGCCGCTCCTCCCTGATTGAGCCGCCGTGGAAAAGGAACCCGTAATACATCGGACCCACCGAGCACGAGAGGAGCACGGCCATGTGCCTCGTCCCCGAACGCTCCGGGAACGCCGATTTCGCTCTGCGCTTCCCGGCCCACCCCGCCTGGGTGCGCAATGTGCGCCAGGCCATGCGGACCGCCCTCGACACGACGGTCCCCCGCAACGGCGAACTGATCGACACCGCCGTCCTGTTGACCTCCGAGGTGGTCAGCAACGCGGTCAACGCCTCGCTGCACTGCCCCACCCCGCCCCCGGTGGACGTCCAGGTCTGCTGGTCCCAGGAGGGCAACCTCCAGGTCATCGTCCACGACCGCGCCCCCGGCACGCTCGACCCGCCGGACCGCGCCCCCGCCGACGAGGACGAACACGGCCGCGGCCTGCTCCTGCTGACGCGCTGCGCCCGCCGCTGGGAGGTGTGCCGCCACACGCCGGGCCAGGGCAAGACGGTGTCGTTCCAGCTGTGAGAGGCGGCTCCCGCGCTCAGCCCTCGCGCCGGAGCCGCCCCCCGCGCGCCCGTTCCCGCTCCTGCTCCCGCGCCGCCACCACCGCGTCGCCGTGCTCGGCCGCCCAGTCGCCGACCGCCTCCAGCGGGCCGAGCAGCGTGCGCCCCAGCGCCGTCAGCTCGTACTCGACGCGGGGCGGCGCCTCGCGGTAGCGCCGGTGCGCCACCAGGCCGTGCGCCTCCAGACGGCG
The DNA here is from genome assembly GCF_044461265.1 of Streptomyces sp. NPDC049879. Lineage (NCBI taxonomy): Bacteria > Bacillati > Actinomycetota > Actinomycetes > Kitasatosporales > Streptomycetaceae > Streptomyces > Streptomyces sp. NPDC049879. The sequence goes on from NZ_JBITKT010000002.1 coordinate 853,707, forward strand.
CAGCGTCTCGTTCAGCACCTTGGGGCTGATGCCGCCGACGCGGCGCCGCAGCGCGTACGGGCGGCAGGGGCCGTCGCGCAGGGCCCACAGCAGCACGCCGTTCCAGGTGTTCGCCAGCAGGTCGAAGCCGACCCGGGCGCGGCAGTCGGCGATGAAGTCCGGCACGGTCCGTCCCTCCCTGTCCGTCGGACACCGAACGGTGCCCATCGGATTCTCTACCGTCGGTCCCGGCGGGCCGGGTGACGGCCGCCCGCTCCACCCACCGTGCGAGAAGAGGAACGTCCCATGCGCATCGGCATACTCGGCTCCGGCGGTCTCGGCACCGCCCTCGCCGCCCGCTGGACCGCCGCCGGACACGACGTGCTGACCAGCGGACGCGATCCGGGGCGTACCGGCCGCGGGTTCGCCGACGCGGCGGCCCACGGCACCGACGCCGTCCTGGTCGCCGTCCCCGACCACGCCGCCCTCGGCGTCCTCGCCGCGATCGGCGCGGGCGGCGGCACGCTGGCCGGCCGCACCGTCGTCGACTGCACGGTCCCGCTCGTCCCCGGCACGCTCACGCTGTCCACGGCGGGCGGCCCCTCGATGGCCGAACGGATCGCCGCCGCCGCACCGGGCGCGCACGTCGTCAAGGCCTTCACGTTCGCCCCCGCCGACGTATGGGCGGCCGAGGAACCGCCGGTCTTCGACGGCGCGCCGCTCGGCGTCCCGCTGTGCGGCGACGACCCCGGGGCGCTGGCAACCGCGGGGCGGCTCGTCACCGACCTCGGCGCCACCCCGGTCGCGGGCGGCGGACTCGACCGCGCCGGGCTCGCCGAGGCGGCGTCCGCGTATCTGATCGGGCTGTGGGCGGGCGGCGCCGACGCGAGGACCGTCCTGCCCCGCGTGGGCCGGGACACCGCCCGGCCCACGCTCGGCCGCCGCTGAGGAACGGGGCGCGGTGCCTCAGTCGGCGCCCGGCAGCCGGTAGCGCCCGTCCGGCAGGCGCTCGACGAGACCGTCCGACAGCAGCCCGGCCAGGGCGCGGTTGCGCTGCTCCGGCTCGTGCCACACCCGGTCGAGCAGCGGCCTGGGCACGGGCCCGACCGCCTCCCGCAGCACCGCGAGCAGCTTGCCGCGCACCTGCCGGTCGGTGCCCGCGTACGTCTGGGTGCGCCGTGGCGGGCCCTCGTGCGCGGGGGAACCGGCCGTACGCCACGCGCACAGGTCCGCGATCGGGCAGCGGCCGCACTCGGGGCTGCGGGCGGTGCACAGCAGGGCGCCCAGCTCCATCGTCGCGGCGGCCCAGCGGGCGGCCGTCGCGGCCTCCTCGGGCAGCAGCATGCGGGCGAGCTTGCGTTCGGCGGCCGTCGTGGCGTTCGGCGGGTACTGCGTGCCGGTGACGGCCCGCGCGAAGACCCGCCGCACGTTCGTGTCGAGCACGGCGTGCCGCTGGCCGTAGGCGAACGAGGCGACAGCGGCGGCGGTGTACTCGCCGACGCCGGGCAGCGCGAGGAGCTGGTGGTGGTCGGTGGGCACCTCGCCGCCGTGCCGTTCCGCTATGGCGCTCGCGGCGCTGTGCAGCCGCAGGGCACGGCGCGGGTAGCCGAGCCGACCCCAGGCGCGTACCGCCTCGCCGGGGGCCTCGGCCGCCAGGTCGGCGGGGCGGGGCCAGCGTTTCAGCCATTCCTCATAGACCGGCAGCACGCGGCTGACGGGCGTCTGCTGGAGCATGAACTCGCTGACCATGACCCCCCAGGCGCCCGCCTCGGGGCGGCGCCAGGGCAGGTCGCGGGCGTGGTTGTCGAACCAGTCGATGACCGGGGAGTGCAGGGCCGTGTGGCCGGAGCCGGCCGTCGTCGCTGTCGTCGCTGTCGTCGCAGTCATGGCAAGGCGATCCTGGCATGCCGGGGGCACGGCACAAAGCGGCCCGCGCCGCGCGTCTCGGTGCAGCCCGGAGGCGAGGGTGGGGCGATCGGGCGTGACCGATGTCTCGTAAGGTTTCCGCGTGGGATCTCTGCGCACTCCGGTCGGGCCTCTGCCGTCCTCCATCTACTGGCGGCGCAGGGCAGTTGTCATGTTGCTCGTCGCCGTCGTCGCCCTGCTGGTGCTCTGGGCCCTGCGGCCGTGGGGCGGCGGCGGGGGTCCTGAGGCCTCCGGCGACGGCGACGGGCCCGCCGAGTCCATCACGCCGGGGCCCACGCCGTCCGAGTCGCTGATCGACGAGCGGCCCGGCGGCCGTGACGAGGCGTCGGGCGGTACGGACGGCGCGGACGGCACGGATGGCGCCGACGGCGGGACGGACGCCGGGAACGCGGACGGCGGCGCGGGCTCGTCGGACGGTGACGCCGCGAACGGCGAGGACGGCGGGGGCGGCACGGCCGAGGGCGCCCCGGGCGACGGCGCGGGCGACAGCGACGGCGACGGGCAGGGCGACATCACCGCCGCCGGGCTCCCGGCCTGCCTCCCCGCGGACGTCACGCTCTCGCTGCGCAGCGACGCCAACGAGTACCCGCAGGGCCGGCACCCCGTGCTGCGCCTCAGCGTCCACAACGAGGGCGACGCCCCCTGCAGCGTCGACTTCGGCGTCCAGGCGCTGACCGTCACCCTCGCCGACGTGGACGACGAGCGGATCTGGTCGTCCGCCGAGTGCCCGGACAACGAGGGCGCGATCCCCGTGGGCGTCACGGCCGGCGGCACCACCTCCCACACCCTCGCCTGGGACCGGCGGGAGTCCGTCACCGACTGCGACGCGGGCCCCGGCCCGGCCGCCGCGCCCGGCACGTACCTCGCCGAGGCGGAACTGGCCGGCTTCCCGGTGGCGCAGACGTCGTTCCGCCTCGACGAGGACTGAGCGGGCGTGCGGGAGGGAAACGGTAGGGACGTGCTCCGCTACACCGACGACATGACCGAGGTCGCCGAGGACATGCTCGCCGGCTTCTTCCAGGGGTGGCCACGCGCCGCCTCCCCGGCCCAGCACCTGGCGGTGCTGCGCGGCAGCTACCGGGCGGTGGTCGCCGTCGACCGGGCGGCGGGCCGCGTGGTCGGCTTCGTCACCATGATCAGCGACGGCGTGCTGACGGCCTCGATCCCGTGGCTCGAAGTGCTGCCCGCCTGGCAGGGGCGCGGCATCGGCACGGAGCTGATGCGGCGTGTGCTGGAGGGCAGCGAGCGGTTCTACTCGGTGGACCTGCTGTGCGACGCGCCTCTCCAGCCGTACTACGACCGGCTCGGCATGTCCCCGGTGCCCGGCATGACGCTGCGGCACCCGGCGGCACTGCAGGGCGGCCCGAGGGAACGCCCCGGCAAGGCGTGACGCCGCCTCGGGCGGCAGGGGCGGGCGTCCGTACGCGGTGACGGCGGCGGCTCCGACCACGGCCCTCGTCGTTCTCGCACGCCGCGACGACGCGGCGGGGCTTTCCCCCTGCAGCCGGTGCGGTCCCCGGCGCCGGGGATGACCCTGCGGCACACGGCGGCGCTGCACGGCGTTCCGAGGGGACTGCCCGGCAAGGCGTGACGTCCGCATGCGGTGACGGCATCGGCTGCGGCCATGGGCCGACACCCAGGGCTCGTGCTGCGGTGCTGGTCGGCTTCGGCTGTACTCGCGCGGCCCGGGACGATCTGCAAGACACGAGTCCCAGGGGCTGTCCGGCGCCTTGCGATACACCGCACAGGGGAGCACTCCCAGCCGCCAGGCTGGGGGAGCCGTGACCCGGCAAACCTTCCCGGCCACCGCACTAGGGTCTGTCCGGCGGGTCTTGCCTGTCTGACGACGCCCGGCGTGGGGGTACCTCCCAGGCCTCCTTGGCCCGGGGGGAACCTCGCTGCGTTGCCGCATCGCGCGAATACGGCCGGGTATGAGCTGCGATCCGGCGCCTTGCGATGCACCGGCATCTGGGGGAGCCGTGAGCCGCGACAAGATCCGCCGGACAGACCCTAGGGCTCCGGCCGGGAACGTCCGCCGGGCGGTGGGACGGTGTACTCCCATCCGGGCTGCCAGCGGGCCGGTGCCGCGACGAGGTCCGCGAGGTCCGCGCCGGTGAGCAGGCAGTCCAGGGCCCACCGGTTGGCCGAATGCGCGATCAGGAGAACGCGGCTGCCGCCCCACCGGGTGACCAGGTCGCCGAGGAAGTCCTCGGTGGCGGCCAGGACTTCTCGGTGGCTCTGCCCGCCGGGGAACGGCTTGTCGATGTGCCGGGCCCGCAGTGGGGCGAGCGTTGCCTGGGGGCGGCCGTTGAGGTGTCCGTAGTCGCATTCACGCAGGCGGCGGTCCTGGAACATCGGCACCGCGGTGCCCGCGAAGGCGATCCGCGCGGTGTCCACGGCGCGGTGCAGGTCGGAGGTGAACACCGCCCCGATGCCGTCGTCGCGGCGGCGGTCGCCGAGTTCCCCGGCCTGGCGGCGTCCGGTCGGTGACAGAACGCCGGGCAGTCGGCCGGTGGCGATCCCCGCCTCGTTGTCGGTGGTGGTGGCGTGCGTCTCGTAGACGAGCCGGACCGGCGTCCCCGCCCGGTCGTGCACGACCGGACCGCCTGGCGGCGGCGTCCACCTCAACGGATGCCCCTCTCACTGCGGACACGGGCGCGTTCCCCGGGCCGGACGGCGAGTGGGCCGGGGCGGCGGGCCGGCGCGCGTCAGACGTAGCGTTCCAGGATGGACGACTCCGCCAGGCGGGACAGGCCCTCGCGAACGGAGCGGGCGCGCGTCTCGCCGACGCCGTCCACCGCCTGGAGGTCGTCCACGCTCGCGGCCAGCAGCTTCTGCAGCGTCCCGAAGTGGTCCACCAGCCGGTCGATCACCAGGCCGGGGAGCCGCGGGACCTTCGCCAGCAGCCGGAAGCCGCGCGGCGACACCGCCGCGTCCAGCGCCTCCGGCGCCGAGCCCGCGCCCAGCACGCGGCCGACCGCCGCCAGCTCCAGCAGCTCGACGTGGTCGAGCGAGTCCAGCTCGGCCAGCGCCGTGCCGACCTTCCTGGACCGCTTGCCGCCGCCGTCGGGGAGGTAGTCGCGGACGAGCAGCTGCCGTTCCGGCTCGACGCCCGCGATCAGCTCGTCCAGCTGGAGCGACAGCAGCCTGCCGTCCGTGCCCAGCTCCACGACGTACTCGGCGATCTCGGCCGCGATCCGCCGGACCATCTCCAGGCGCTGCGCGACCGCCGCGACGTCGCGGACCGTCACCAGGTCCTCGATCTCCAGCGCGGACAGCGTGCCCGTCACCTCGTCGAGCCGCAGCTTGTACCGCTCCAGCGTGGCGAGCGCCTGGTTGGCCCGGGACAGGATCGCGCCCGAGTCCTCCAGCACGCGGCGCTGGCCGTCCAGGTAGAGCGCCACCAGCCGCATCGACTGGCTGACCGAGACGACGGGGAAGCCCGTCTGGATGGACACCCGCTGCGCCGTGCGGTGCCGCGTGCCCGTCTCCTCCGTGGGGATGCTCGGGTCCGGCACCAGCTGCACGCCCGCCCGCACGATGCGGGAGATGTCCCGGTCCACGACGACCGCGCCGTCCAGCTTGCACAGCTCGCGCAGCCGCGTCGCCGTGAACTCGACGTCCAGCACGAAGCCGCCCGTGCACAGCGACTCGACCGTGCGGTCGATGCCCAGCACGATCAGCCCGCCCGTGTTGCCCCGCAGGATGCGTTCGAGACCGTCCCGCAGCGGGGTGCCGGGCGCCACCGCGCTCAGCGCCGCGCGCAACGGGGTGTCACCCCCGGGGGCACCACCCGGCCTGCCGGTGCTCGCCGGCCGGTCGCTGGCTGCCATGCGTTCCTCCGGGGGACGAATCTGCGCTTAGTGCGCACGAGTCTACCGGCGCGCCTCCTCGCGCCCGCCGGACTCCGCCCTCCGCCGCTCCCTGCCCCCGGGCAGTACGCGCAGGGCCTCCCCTATGTCCGCGACCTCCAGGACCCGCATCCCCGGCGGCCGTTCCCCCGAGTCCGCGGGGACCAGCGCGTGCGTGAAACCGAGCCGCGACGCCTCCGCCAGCCGCCGCTGCACGCCCGTCACCCGCCGCACCTCGCCCGCGAGCCCCACCTCGCCGATCGCCACCAGGTTCTTCGGCAGCGGGGTGTCGCTCGCCGCGCTGGCCAGCGCCAGCGCCACCGCCAGGTCGGCGGCCGGCTCCGACAGCCGGACGCCGCCGACCGTCGCCGTGTAGATGTCGTTCTTCCCCAGTGCCGAGATCTGCCCCCGCTGCTCCAGCACCGCCAGCATCATCGACACCCGGGACGTCTCCAGACCCGACGTCGTACGGCGCGGGGACGGGATCTGGCTGGCCACCGTCAGCGACTGCACCTCGGCGACCAGTGGGCGGCGGCCCTCCAGCGTCACGGTCAGGCAGGTGCCGGGGACCGGCTCGTCGCGCCGGGTCAGGAAGAGCCCCGACGGGTCGGCGAGCGACGTGATGCCCCCGTCGTGCAGCTCGAAGCAGCCGACCTCGTCGGTCGCGCCGTACCGGTTCTTCACGCCGCGCACCAGCCGCAGCCGCGCGTGCCGGTCGCCCTCGAAGTTCAGCACCACGTCCACCAGGTGCTCCAGCAGCCGCGGGCCCGCGATCGCGCCGTCCTTTGTGACGTGCCCGACGAGCAGCGTGGACATGCCGCGCTCCTTCGACGCCCGGATCACCGCCCCCGCCACCTCGCGCACCTGCGCCATGCCGCCCGGCGCCCCGTCCACCTCCGCCGAGGCGATCGTCTGCACCGAGTCGAGGATGAGCAGCCCCGGCTTCACCGCGTCCAACTGCCCGAGGACCGAGCCGAGGTCCGTCTCGGCCGCGAGGTAGAGGTGGTCGTGCAGCGCCCCGATGCGGTCCGCCCGCATCCGCACCTGGCCCGCCGACTCCTCGCCCGTCACATACAGCGTTCGGTGGTCCGCCGACGCCGCCTTGGCCGCCACGTCCAGCAGCAGCGTGGACTTCCCCACCCCCGGCTCGCCCGCCAGCAGCACCACCGCCCCCGGCACGAGACCGCCGCCGAGCACCCGGTCCAGCTCGGGCACCCCCGTGCTGCGCGCCGCCGCCTGGCCCCCGTCCACCTGGCCGATCGGCACGGCGGGCGTGGCCACGCGGGTCACGGCGGCCGTCCGCACGGCCGGGGCCGCGCCGACCTCCTCGACCGTGCCCCACGCGTGGCACTCGGGGCAGCGGCCGAGCCACTTCGCGGTGGACCAGCCGCACTCCGTGCACCGGTAGGCGGGACGATCAGCTTTACGAGCCATGACCGGAACGCTACCGCCGCCCACTGACAGCCCCGCCGTCCGTACCGGCCCAGGCGATCACCCGTTTGAGGGAACCTCCCCGCTCAGGGCCCGTCCCGCCCCCGCCGGGCGCCTACGGTCGCCGGGTGAGGACCAGCAGCCGCGACCGGGCGCCGCACACGGCACCCCGCCCCGACCCCACCGCCCCAGCCGACACCACCGGCCCCGGCGCACCGGAGCCGGTCCCCGCCCCGCCCGGCACGGCGTACGACGACGCGCACCTCGACGGACTGTTCACGTACTGCCTGTCGATCCTGGGCGAGCACGACGCCGCGACCGCCGCCCTCGGCGAAGCCCTCGCCCTGGCCGAGCGGCAGGACGAACGCGGCCGCCGCCCCACCGCGCCCGCCCTCCTGCGGCCCTGGCTCTACGCGCTCGCACGCTGGTCCTGCCTGCGCCGCCTCTCCGCCCGCCGCGGCACCACGGCCGACACCCGCCCGGAAGCCCCCCACGTGGTGGGCGACGACACCGAGGCCAGGCGCCGCCGCCGCGAACTCGCCGCGCTCTCCTGGCCGGAGGCCGCGGGGACGACCCAGCCGCAGCACGAGGCACTGGAACTGACCGTCCGCCACCAGCTGCCCGTACGGGACGTCGCCCGCGTCCTGCGCCTGTCCGAAAGCGCCGCGCACACCCTCGTCACCACCGGCGCCCGCGAGGTCGAACGCACCCGCGCCGCCCTCGCCGCCCTGGAGTCGGCGGGCTGCCCGGCCACCGCCGCCCTCGCCGGTGACGACCGGCGGCTCCTCCTCGGCTCCGGCATGCGCCGCGAACTGATCCGGCACGTGGACGACTGCCCCGCCTGCCGCCTCGTCGCCCAGCGCGCCATGGCCGCCGTCTCCTGGCCGGGCGGCAGGCCCGCCGCGCAGACGCGGCTGGCGGTCCTCCCCGCCCCGCGCGCGGCGGTCGAGGCGGCCCGCCTGGCGATCCTCAGGGCGCGCGCCCAGCACACGCCGCGCTACGACCGCGCCGGTTTCCCCGTGGACGAGAAGGAGCGCGCCGCGCGCCGCGAGAAGCTGCGCGGACGGGCCCTGACGACCGCGGTCGTCGCCGCCGTGGTGGCCGCGCCGGTGCTGGCGCTGTGGGCGGCGTACGAGGAGGGCGCGCCGACTGGGGAACGGGCGCGGGGCGAGGACGCGGCGGCGACGGCGCAGGACGGCGTGCTCACCGGGTCCGGTGGCGGCGGGGAGTTGCGGTACGGCGGCGTCGGCGGCGGGGGCACGGTGGAGGACGGCGCGGCGGGCGACGGGCGTGACCGTACGGGCGGTGACGACGGGGCGGCGGCGCAGGAAGGCGACGACCCCTCGGCCGAGCCGGACACCGGCCAGGACGCGGCGGACAGTGAGGGGACGGCGGGGGAGGGTGACGCGGGTCCCGGGCGGATCACCGCGGAGGCCGCCCCCACGGGCGCGGGTACGCGGATCACGCTCACCGCGTCGGGCGGCGAGCCGGTCGCGTGGACCCTCACCGCCGACGCGGACTGGCTGCTGCCGAGCCGCACATCGGGGACGCTGCGGCCGGGGGAGAGCGAGGTCGTCGAGGTGACGGTCGATCCCGCGCGGGAACCGGCCGGGCCGTGGCGCGCGCGCATCACGGTGGAACCGGCCGCCGCGGTCATCACGGTCGAGGGCGGCGGCGCCCCGGAGCCCGGTCCTTCCCCGAGCCAGCCGCAGCCCACCGAGCCGGAGGAACCGGCGGAGCCCACCCCGACCGGCACCGCGTCCCCCGACCCGGAACCGGACCCCGCCTGACCCGCGTGCCCGCCGCACCCACCGTGTCACCGCCGGGCGCCATCTCACCTGTCGGTTGGACGAAATGGCGCTTTCCGCCCCGCCGGTCCCGGTGCGCGACGACGGACGCCACTTCGTCGGCCTGGACGGCCGGGGGTGAGTCCTGCCCCGGGCCGACCAGGCTCTTGCCGCGCGTGACGCAGCAGGGCGGGCCGGACTTCCTCCGCCGGAAAGGGCCCGACTTTTGCCCTGCATGCCAGCGGACCGGCGGAGCCCGCCGGACGGTCGGCGATGTCCGTCCGCAGCGACGACCAGGCGTTGCACGGCGCCCGGTGGCCCGGCTTCTTGCCGCCGAATGCTCGGCGGGGTAGCGGCACAGGCGTCGGCACCGCAGGTCCGTCGGCGGGGCGCATGCCGTCGGGTCACGGGGCCCCGGCGGCACCGGGCCCTGCCTGACTCGCCCGGACGGCCGGGTGGGCGATTCTGCCCCGGGCCGACCAGGGCGATCGCCGCGCCCCGATGGCCCACGCGGGCGGGGCCTTCCCCCGGGCCCTGCCTGACCCGCCAGGCTCTTGCCACGTGTGCGCGACCGCCGGGCGTGAACCCTGCCCGCGTGGTGACGAACCGCCCGAGCCTGCTCCGGCGGCCGGACGGTCGGTGATGGCCGTCCCGCGGCAGTGACCAGGCGGAACGCGGTGTCCGGTGGCGGCATTGTTCCCGCCCGTCCGGCTGCCCCGCCCCGCCACGCCACCGCCGGTCCGTCGTCGGTGGCGGCACCGCCCCCGCCTGTTCGGCGACCTCGCCACGTCACCGCCGGTCCGTCGGCGGGGCGCATGCGGTCCGGTCACGAGGGCCCCGGCCCGGCGGCACCGGACCCTGCCTGACCCGCCCGGACGGCCGGCGGGCGATCCCGCCCCGGGCCGACCAGGTGCAATCGCCGCGCCCCCGGCTGGGCCGCCGGGCCGACCGGGCGCTCGGCGCGTGTGCGCGACCGCCGGGCGTGAACTCTGCCCGTGTGGTGACGAACCGCCCGAGCCTGTTCCGACGGCCGGACGGTCGGTGATGGCCGTCCTGCGGCAGTGACCAGGCGGAACGCGGTGTCCGGTGGCGGCATTGTTCCCGCCCGTCCGGCTGCCCCGCCCCGCCACCGCCGGTCCGTCAGCGGGCGGCGGGCGGCAGGGCGCAGGCCGTTCCCGGTGGTGGACGGAGTGCAGCTGCGGGCCCCGGTCCGGCAGGCCGCCGGATGCGGCCGTGGCCGGTACGCGTCAGGCGGGCATCGTGCCGGGGGTGCCGGTGAGGTGGTGCTGCACCACGGGCGCCAGCCGCGCGACCAGCTCCTCGGCGTCCGCGCTCGCCAGCGGCTCGATCCGCAGCGCGTACCGCATCAGCACCACGCCGATCAGCTGCCCGGCCGCCAGCTCGGCGCGCATCTCGGCGTCCGGCGCGCCCAGCCCGCCCGCCACCCGGGACAGCAGCTCGTCGCGCACGAAGCGCTGGAAGATGCGGGCGGCGGCCTCGTTGTCCAGCGCCGAACGGACCACCGCGAGCAGCGGCGTCCGCGTCGCCTCGTCCTCCCAGATCCCGAAGAACAGCCGCGTGAAGCGCACCCCGAACTCCGCCGCCGGGAAGCCGTCCCCGTCCGGCAGCGCCTGTGCCGCGGGCCGCGTGGCGGCGGCCACGGCGGCGGCGAAGACGCCTTCCTTGGTGCCGAAGTAGTGGTGCACGAGCGCCGGGTTGACCTCCGCGCCGCGCGCGATGGCGCGGATCGACGCCCGGTCGTACCCCCGCTCGCCGAACTCGGCGCGCGCCGACGCCAGGATGCGTTCCCGCGTCCCCGGCGCCTCGTCCCCGTCGCGGCTGCGCGGCGGCCTGCCGGGGCCGCGCCGCCGCTCCCCGCCCGGCGTCCCGCCAGCCGGTGCGGTCACGGCCGCGTCTCGCGCGGGACGCTGCCCGCCGGGGCGGCGAGGTGCAGCCGGATGAACGCCAGCGCCTCCGCGAGGTCCGCCTCGCGCTGCGCGGACGAGGCGGCGCGCCGGGTGTTGATCTCGGCGACGACATGGCCGCCGTATCCGGCGGTGGCCAGGCCTTCGAGCAGTTCCGCGCACGGCTGCGTGCCGCGCCCCGGCACCAGGTGCTCGTCCTTGCCCGAGCCGGTGCCGTCGGCGATGTGGACGTGCCCGAGGCGGTCGCCCATCCGCGCCGCCATGGCCAGCGCGTCGGAGCGCGAGGTGGCGGTGTGGGACAGGTCGAGGGTGTAGGTGGGGAAGTCGTCGTCCGTGGGGTCCCAGCCGGGGGCGTACGCCTGGAGTTCGCGGTCGCGGTAGCGCCACGGATACATGTTCTCGACGGCGAACGTGATGTCCGTCTCCTCCGCGATGCGGTGCATGCCGGTGACGAAGTCCCGGACGTACGAGCGCTGCCAGCGGAACGGCGGGTGCACGACCACGGTGGAGGCGCCGAGCCGTTCGGCCGCCGCGCGGGCCGTCGTGAGCTTCCGCCACGGGTCGGTGGTCCACACGCGCTGGGTGACGAGCAGGCAGGGGGCGTGCACGGCCAGGATCGGGACGCCGTGCAGGTCGGACAGGCGCCGCAGTGCCTCGACGTCCTGGCTCACCGGGTCGGTCCAGACCATGACCTCGACCCCGTCGTAGCCGAGCCGCCCGGCTATCTCGAACGCCGCCTCGGTGTTCTCCGGATACACCGAGGCGGTGGAGAGCGCGACCTTCGCGGCCGGGACGCGTACCTGTGGGACCACGCCGCCAAGCGTACGGGGCCGTGCGGCGGTCCGGCCGGGAGCGGGCGTCCGGCGGCTTGACGGTGGCCGCTCAGGATGATTAATTAAACGCATGATTAATAAACTGCCGACGGGCGGGGCGCCCACCGACGGAGCGCCGGACGGGCCCGCCGTCCGTGCCCGCGGCCTCGCCGTGCGCCGCGGCACCGCGCGGGTGCTCAAGGGGATCGACTTCGCCGTCACCGCCGGGACCGTCACCGGGCTCCTCGGCCCCTCCGGCTGCGGGAAGACGACACTGATGCGCGCCGTCGTCGGCGCCCAGGCCAAGGTCACGGGCGAGCTGACCGTCCTCGGCAGCCCGGCCGGCGCCCCGGCCCTGCGCCACCGCATCGGCTACGTCACCCAGGCGCCGTCCGTCTACCGCGACCTCACCGTCCGCCAGAACCTCGACTACTACGCCGCCGTGCTGGGCATCCCGCGCCCCGAGCGGCGCGACCGCGTGGAGCGGACGCTCGCCGACGTCGACCTCACCCGCCACACCGACGCCCTCACCGGCGTGCTCTCCGGCGGCCAGCGCTCCCGCGTCTCCCTGGCCGTCGCGCTCCTCGGCACCCCGGACCTGCTGGTCCTGGACGAGCCGACCGTCGGCCTCGACCCCGTGCTGCGCCGCAGCCTGTGGGACCTCTTCCACCGCCTCGCGGCCGAGCGCGGGGCGACGCTGCTCATCTCGTCGCACGTGATGGACGAGGCCGACCGCTGCGACCGGCTCCTGCTGCTGCGCGAGGGCCGCCTGCTCGCCGAGGGCAGCCCGGCGGAACTGCGCGAGCGCACCGGCGCCGCGACGGTGGAGGACGCGTTCCTGCGCCTCGTCGCCGACGCGGAGGACGCCGACGGCGCCGACGACACCGCAGAGGGGAACAACGCCCGATGAACGCCGCCCGTACGCTCGCCACTGCCCACCGCGTCCTGCGCCAGCTGCGCCACGACCCCCGCACCATCGCGCTGCTGATCCTGGTGCCGGTGCTGCTGCTGGTGATCCTCTACTACGTCTTCGACGCCGACCGCGCCGCCTTCGACCGCATCGGCAGTTCCCTGCTCGGCATCTTCCCGATGGTCACGATGTTCCTCGTGACGTCCATCGCCACCCTGCGCGAACGCACCTCCGGCACGCTGGAGCGGCTGCTGACCATGCCGCTGGGCAAGGGCGACCTGATCGCCGGCTACGCGTTGGCGTTCGGCGCGTTCGCCGTCGTGCAGGCCGGGGTCGCCACCGGCGTCGCCCTGTGGTTCCTGGACCTGACCGTCGCGGGCTCACCGTGGTTCCTGCTGCTCGTCGCCCTGCTCAACGCGCTGCTCGGCACGGCACTGGGCCTGTTCGTCTCCGCCTTCGCCGCATCGGAGTTCCAGGCTGTGCAGTTCATGCCCGCCATGATCTTCCCGCAGATCCTGCTGTGCGGCCTCTTCGCACCCCGCGACACCATGCAGCCGGTCCTGGAGTACGCCTCCAACGTCCTGCCGATGTCCTACTCGGTGGACGGCATGGAGCAGGTGCTGCGCCACACCGACCTGACCGGGGACTACTGGCGCGACATCGTCATCGTCGCCGCCTACGCCGTCGGACTGCTCGGCCTGGGCGCCGCGACCCTGCGCCGCCGCACCGCCTGACCCACGCACGCCCCTCCCGGCCTGACGCGCACCCGCCGCGTCAGGCCGACCGCATCCCGTCCAGCTGCCGCAGGATGACGCCCTCCCGCAGCGCCCACGGGCAGACCTCAAGCACCTCCACCCCGAACAGGTCCATCGCCGCCTCCGCGACCAGCGCCCCCGCCAGCAGCTGACGCGCACGCCCCTCCGACACCCCCGGCAGCAGCAGCCGTTCCCGCACCGGCATCCCCGCCAGCTTCTGCTGCCACGTCCGCAGGTCGGCACGGCTCAGCTCCCGCCGCACGTACAGCCCGTCGGCCGACCGCGCCGCGCCCGCCATCCGCGCGAGCTGCTTGAACGTCTTCGACGTCCCCACCACCCGGTCGGGGCGCCCCAGCCGCGTGAAGTCCCGCACCACGTCCGCGACCTGCGACCGCACGTCCCGCCGCAGCGCCCGTACGTCCGCCGGGTCCGGCGGATCGCCCGGCAGCCGCGCCGCCGTCAGCCGCCCCGCGCCCAGCGGAAGCGACACCGCCGCGTCCGGCTCCTCGTCCACCCCGCAGGCGATCTCCAGGGACCCGCCGCCGATGTCGAACATCAGCAGCCGCCCCGACGACCAGCCCAGCCACCGCCGCGCCGCCAGGAACGTCAGCCGCGCCTCGTCGGGACCGGACACCACCCGCAGGTCGACGCCCGTCTCCAGGGCCACCCGCCGCAGCACCTCGTCCGCGTTGGCCGCCTCCCGCACCGCCGAGGTGGCGAACGGCAGCAGGTCCGCCACGCCCTGGTCCTCCGCGACCACGAGGGCCTCGCGCACGGTCGCCACCAGCCGGTCCACCCCCTCGGGGCCGATCGCGCCGTGCCCGTCGAGCAGTTCGGCGAGCCGCAGCTCGGTCTTGTGGGAGTACGCGGGCAGGGGACGCGCCCCTGGGTGCGCGTCCACCACCAGCAGGTGAACTGTGTTCGAACCGACGTCGAGAACACCGAGTCTCATGAGGGTCAACGCTACCGTCCCACTACTCTGGCCGTGTGGCGAAGACGAAGAGGGCGAAGCCGGGCAAGGCGCACAAGCAGCTCGACGGCGCGCGGCGGCGCGCGGCGGGCGAGGAGGTCGCGCTCGACCACGCCAGGGCGTGGGTCGAGTTCCCCGACCCCGCCGACGCCGAGCAGGTGTTCCGCTGCGACCTCACCTGGCTCACGTCGCGCTGGAACTGCGTCTTCGGCCGCGGCTGCCAGGGCATCCAGGCGGGCCGCGCCAGCGACGGCTGCTGCTCCCTCGGCGCGCACTTCTCCGACGAGGACGACGAACGCCGCGTCGCCGGGCACGCCGAGCGCCTCACCCCGGAGACCTGGCAGTTCCACGACGAGGCCCAGGGCCCGGACGGCTGGACCGAGCCCGACGAGGACGGCGAGCTGCGCACCCGCCGCTTCGAGGGCGCCTGCATCTTCCTCAACCGCCCCGGATTCCCCGGCGGCGAGGGCTGCGCGCTGCACACCCTGGCGCTCGCCGAGGGCCGCCAGCCCCTGGAGACCAAGCCCGACGTGTGCTGGCAGCTCCCCGTGCGCCGCACGTACGACTGGGTGGACCTCCCGGACGGCGAGCAGGTCCTCCACGTGTCCATCGGCGAGTACGACCGCAGGGGCTGGGGCGGCGGCGGCCACGACCTGCACTGGTGGTGCACCGGCGCCCCCGCCGCGCACACGGCGAGCGAGCCGCTGTACGTCACGTACCGTCCCGAGCTGGTCGAGATGATGGGCAAGGAGGGCTACGACGTCCTCGCCCAGATGTGCGAGGCCCGGCTCGCCGCCCAGGCCGCGACCCCGCCCGGCGCCCGCCTCCTGCCGCTGCTCGCCCCGCACCCGGCCGACCCGGTACCGGACGCCGTCTCCTGACCCCTCGGGGAACTCCCGGCGTGACGGGCCGCACGTCTCGTATCGCGATATCGCGGTCCCGGAACGCGGGCGCAAGGCGTAGCCTCGACCGGGTAGCCGCACAGCCTCGTGAGGAGAGCAGATCACCATGGCGACACTGAGGTCCCGCACCGTCACCCACGGCCGCAACGCGGCAGGCGCCCGCGCCCTGCTCCAGGCCGCCGGCGTAGCGCGTGAGGACTTCGGCAAGCCGATCATCGCGGTCGCCAACAGCTTCACCGAGTTCGTGCCCGGCCACACCCACCTCCAGCCGGTCGGCCGGATCGTGTCCGAGGCGATCAAGGCGGCGGGCGGCGTGCCCCGCGAGTTCAACACCATCGCCGTGGACGACGGCATCGCGATGGGCCACGGCGGCATGCTCTACTCGCTGCCCTCCCGCGACCTGATCGCCGACTCCGTCGAGTACATGGTGGAGGCGCACTGCGCGGACGCGCTGATCTGCATCTCCAACTGCGACAAGATCACCCCCGGCATGCTGATGGCGGCGATGCGCCTCAACATCCCGACGGTCTTCGTGTCCGGCGGCCCCATGGAGTCCGGCACGGCCACGCTGGTGGACGGCACCGTCCGCAAGCTCGACCTCATCAACGCCATCGCCGACGCCGCCGACGAGGGGGTGTCCGACGAGGACCTGCTGCGCATCGAGAACAACGCCTGCCCCACCTGCGGGTCCTGTTCCGGCATGTTCACCGCCAACTCGATGAACTGCCTCACCGAGGCCATCGGCCTCTCCCTGCCCGGCAACGGCTCGGTCCTCGCCACCCACACCGCCCGCCGCGCCCTGTACGAGAACGCCGGGCGCACCGTGGTCGAGCTGGCCAAGCGCTTCTACGACGAGGACGACGCGACCGTCCTGCCCCGCGCCGTCGGCTCCCGCGCCGCGTTCGAGAACGCCATGGCCCTCGACATCGCCATGGGCGGCTCCACCAACACGATCCTCCACCTGCTGGCCGCCGCCCAGGAGGCCGGACTGGACTTCGGCCTCCAGGAGATCGACGCCCTGTCGCGCCGCGTGCCCTGCCTCTCCAAGGTGGCGCCCAACGGCTCGTACTACATGGAGGACGTCCACCGCGCCGGCGGTATCCCCGCGATCCTGGGCGAGATGTACCGGGGCGGGCTGCTGAACGAGGACGTGCACACCGTCCACAGCGACTCCCTCGCCGACTGGCTGAAGACCTGGGACATCCGCGGCGGCTCCCCCTCGCCCGAGGCGGTCGAGCTGTTCCACGCCGCGCCCGGCTGCGTCCGCTCGGCCAGCGCGTTCTCCCAGTCCGAGCGCTGGGACACCCTGGACACCGACGCGGCGAACGGCTGCATCCGCGACATGGCCCACGCCTACTCCGTCGAGGGCGGCCTCGCCGTCCTGTACGGCAACCTCGCCGAGGACGGCGCGGTCGTGAAGACCGCGGGCGTGGACGAGTCGATCTGGGTCTTCGAGGGCCCGGCCCTCGTCGTGGACTCGCAGGAGGACGCGGTGGACGCCATCCTCACCAAGCGGGTGAAGGAGGGCGACGTCATCGTCATCCGGTACGAGGGCCCGCGCGGCGGCCCCGGCATGCAGGAGATGCTGCACCCCACGTCGTTCCTCAAGGGCCGCGGCCTGGGCAAGAAGTGCGCGCTGGTCACGGACGGCCGCTTCTCCGGCGGCACGTCCGGCCTGTCCATCGGCCACGCCTCGCCCGAGGCGGCGGCCGGGGGCACCATCGCCCTGGTCCGCGACGGCGACCCGATCCGGATCGACATCCCCAGCCGGCGCATGGAACTGCTGGTCCCCGAGGACGAGCTGGCCGCGCGCCGCGAGGCACTGGGCGGCCGGTACGCGCCGGAGTCCCGCGACCGCAAGGTCTCCCTGGCGCTGCGGGCGTACGCGGCGATGGTGACCAGCGCCGACAAGGGCGCCGTCCGTGACGTGACGCTGCTGGAGGGCTGACCCCCCCCACGGTACGAGGCGGCTGAGGCGCCCGCGCACCCCAGGGGTACGCGGGCGTCAGCCCCACAGCCAGACGGACAGCAGTTCGCGGAAGGCGCCCTCCTCCCGCGTGGCGGGAAGCGCGCGGGTCTCCCGGTGGAAGGTCAGGGTCACGCCGCCGACGGGCACGGGCGGATGGCCGGGGAGCACCATCGACGTCCCGGCGGGCATCCCGAACCGCCGCCGGCCCCACGCGCTGCCCCAGGAGGAGACCTCGGTCTCCTCCTCCCACTCCAGCACGGCGCGCAGGCCTTCGAACGACGAGAACGCGACCCCCCGCGCGTCACGGAACACCGCGCGGTCGGCATCGGCGTGCAGGGACGCCCACTGGTCCTCGCCGATCGCGGCGGCGTCCCGCGGCTGCGTGAACTCCTGGGACGACAGCACGGGGCGGTCGTAACCCCAGCGGCCCCCTTCCAGCTCGCGCACGCTCAGAATCCGCACGCCCCGCAGGCAGGCCGCCTGGACCGCCTCCGCCGACGGCACGCGGCGCGTGCAGACGAACGCCGCGGGACGGCCCTCGTCCAGCGGCGCGGTGCCCACCCGGGCGGCGAGGTCCGCGACCCGCGCGACGTCGTCCACGGTGACCGTCGTGTCGAGCGCCCGCGCGTCGACGAGCGCCACCAGCCGGGCGTCCGGGGCCGACCGGTACTCGACGACGGTGCGCGCCACCAGCGCCGACCCGTCCGCCACCGCCTCGAAGCACCACTCGTCGTCCTCCTCGCCCCACAGCCTGGCGAGGGTGTCGAGGAACTGCCGTGCCCCGGTGGGCTCTTCCGCGATCATGGCCGACGATCGTAGCGGGGCGGTGCCCGCCGTCAGCCGACAGGCGTCGCGTACAACGTGTTGCCCAGCGTCACCACGTACGCCACGCCCTCGTCCGTGACCACGGGCGCCGGTGCCCAGCCGTCGCTGCCCAGGCCGGGCGACCCGGGGTGCGGTTCCCCGCGCCAGGCGACCGACCCGTCCGCCGCGTCCACCCGGTAGAGCCGCCCCTCCGCGTCCGACAGGTACAGCGACCCGTCCTCCACGGCGGGCGCCGACGGCGTCCGCACCCCGGTGTCCACGTCCCACAGCACCTCGCCCGCCACCGGGTCCACCGCCGTGACCTGCCCGTTCATCGCCGACACGTACACCACGCCGTCCCCCAGCACGCCGCGCGGCTCGGACGGGTACGGCAGCTCCGTGCGCGTCCAGCCGCCGCCGACGCCCACGTCGAGCGCCAGGACGGCCGTGATGACCGGCACCTCCGGGTCGTGCTCCTGGAAGTACGCCGTCGCGCCGTCCATGCCGATCAGGTCCAGCATCCCGGCCGCCTCGGGCGGCGGCGCCACCGGCAGCGGCCAGACCTCCTGCCCCGTCGCGTCGAGCAGCATCAGCTGCGGGTCGCCGCCCGACGCGTCGTCCCGCGTCTCCACGAGCAGCCGGTCGCCGTGCGCCGCCGTGCCGGTGACGTAGCGGCCCGGCGCCTCCCACAGACCGGCCTGCTCGCGGTCCGCCGTCCGGTAGAAGCGCAGGGTGCTGTCGCCGTTCTGGAGGGCGAGGACGCCGCCGAGGTCGTGGAGGGTGCCCATCAGCTGCGGCGCGTCGATCTCCCACAGCTCGGCGCCCTCCGCGTCGAGCGCGACCAGGCCCTTGTCCGAACGGGTGTAGACCGCGCCGTCCTCGCCCGGGATGCCGGCGGGGCCGAGCAGCGCGTCGCGCGGCCCGTGGTGCCGGAAGCGCTCCTCGCCGTTCCTGTCGAGCACGACGGACAGCTCGCCGCCGGTGGTGCACAGCAGGCGGGACGCGGCGTCGTCGCAGGAGAAGCCGCCCGTGGCGGCGTCGAGCACGCCGAAATCCCGCAGGTCCTTCTCCCAGGGCCGGAACTCCTCCTCCGCCGCCGACTGCCCCTCGCCCTCGCCCTCACCCGCGACCGTCCCGCCCCCGCCGTTCCCCCCGTCATCCCACGGCTCCGCCAGCCACACCCCGACGCCCGCCACCGCGAGCACCGCGCCCGCCGCCACCGCCGCCGTCCAGTGCCTGCGGCGCCGCGCGGGCACCCCCGGCGCCGTGTCCGGCAGCGGCACCGAGACGCGCTGCTCGCCCGCCGGTTCCGGCCAGTACGCGGGCCCGCCCGGCGCCGCGCGCTCCCGGCTGTCCGCCGCCACCGCCATGCGCAGCAGCTCCGGCACGTCCGGCCGCCGCGCCGGGTCCTTGGCCAGGCAGCGCGTCACCAGGTCGAGCAGCGCGTCCGGCACGTCGTCCACGTCCGGCTCCTCGTGCACCACGCGGTACGCCGCCGCCAGCAGGTCCCCGCCCGACTCGAACGGGCTGCGGCCCATCACGGCGTACGCCACCACCGCGCCCAGCGCGAACACGTCCGCCGCCGCCGTCACCTCGGCGCCCCCGGTGAGCTGCTCCGGCGCCATGAACGGCGGCGAGCCGAGCACCGCCCCGTCCTCCGTCAGCCGGTGGCTGTCGCTCAGCGCCCGCGAGATGCCGAAGTCGATCAGCCGCACGCCGTCCTCGGCCAGCAGCACGTTCCCCGGCTTGAGGTCCCGGTGGACCAGGCCGCAGCGGTGGATGTCCCGCAGCGCCTCCGCGAGCTGCGCCCCCAGCCGCGCCGCCTCGGCGGGCGAGAGCGGACCGTCCCTGTCTATCCGGTCCGTCAGCGAGCCGCCCGGCACGTACAGGGTGGCCAGCCACGGCGGGTCGCCGTCCGGGTCCGCGTCCACCACCGGCGCCGTGAACGCGCCGCTGACCCGCCGCGCCGCCTCCACCTCCCGGCGGAAACGCGCCCGGAAACCCGGGTCGCGCGCGTACTCGGGCCTGACCACCTTCACGGCCAGCGCCCGCCCGCCGACCGTGCGCGCGAGATGCACCACCCCCATGCCGCCGCTGCCCAGGCGCCGTTCCAACACGTACTCGCCCAGGCGCTCCGGCGCTGTACCCCGGCTGCGCCGGTCGTCCGTCATGGCAACTCCCCCCGGTATGCCGCGTTGCGGGGGACAGCGTACTGGGGTGCGGGCGCCCCGCACGGTGCCGACATAATCGACCGCATGTCCAAGTCTGCCCGGCCCCCCGCTCCCGACGCCGACCGGGAGCCGGCGCCCGACCCGATCCGGTTCTACGGCACGACGTGGGTCGACCACTCCGGCGGCTACGCCCTGCGCCGCGTCCTGCTGACGCTCGCCGCGACCGTGCTGACGCTGCTCGGCCTGCTCCTGCTGTGGCTGTGCGTCCTCGCCCTGACCGGCACGGACACCGCGTCCTGGCTGCGCTCCCTGGTGATCCTCGCGCTGGTGCTGTGCACCGCCATCACGTTCACCCGCGCGTGGACCGGCTACGTGCGTCCCCGGCCCGCGAACGCCACGGACGAGTCGGCGTTCCGCAGCATCAAGATCGTCGGCTTCGTCGGCCTGCTGCTGGCGTACGCGCTGCGCAGCACCGTCGAGGCGCCGGGCGAGAAGCTGCTGCGGCAGGACCACGAGGCCGCGCTCGAACGCCACCGCCGCCGCACGGGGCGCAGGTCCGGCAACCCCAAGCGCCGCAAGCGCCGCTGACGCGCCTCAGGGGAAACCCCGAGGCGTCCCGGAACCAACCCCGACACCTGTCAGAAAACATTGACGGGTCACCGCCGCGCCTGCGAGCCTTCTGCTGTGCCGCCGCGGGACGCGACGGGACGTGAGGCCGGCCAGGACGCGCGGGCAGAGGGGACGGGACGGCATGGGCAGCGGAGGCGACGGGCAGGTCCGCCCCGCAGACGAGCCCGACGCCGCGCCCACCGGGAACCAGCTGCTCGCCGTCCTGGCCGCCCTGAGCAACCCGCACCGCATGCGCATCCTTGCCGCCCTCGCCGAGCGGCGGAACTACGTCAGCCGCCTCGCCCGCGAGATCGGCATCGGCCGCCCGCTGCTCCACATGCACCTCCAGCGCCTGGAGGCCGCAGGACTCGTCACCGGAACGACGGAGACCGGCGCCGACGGCAAGGCGATGAAGTACTTCGAGGTCACGCCGTTCGTCTACGAACTGACGCCCGCCACCCTCGCGGAGGCGGCGCGCACCCTCACCCTCCCCACCCCGACCGCTCCCCCAGAGGACCCGGCCCCCCGGCCGGACGGCGGCGCGTCACCCGGGACCTCCGGGACGACCGCCAGGAAAGCGAGAAGAGCATGACCCCCGCGCACGACTCGATGGTGACCCTGGCCGACGACCCGGCGGGCACGTGGGCCGCCGCCGCCGGTTCCATAGGCATCTTCGTCCTGCTCATCGTCATCGTCTGGCAGGTCTCCGCCGCCTGGCGCGCCCGCCTCGTCGCCCGCCGCGACGACGAGTACCGCCGCCTCGCCGCCAAGTACGCGGAACTGCTGGAGGACAACACCGAGATCCTCCGCCGCTACACCGACGAGCTGGCCGAGACCCGCAAGTCCGTCTCCTCCATGGAACGCATGATGCGCGAACTCGACTGACCGCTCGCCCGCCCGCCCGCGCCCGCCGGAGAATGGCCGCCATGGCACGCCCCGAGCACCGCCCCGCCTCCGGCCTCCCGGACAACCTGCGCCCGTACGCCACCTCCTTCGACGCCATCGCGGCCGACTACGCCGCCGCACGCCCCACCTACCCGCCCGCGCTCTACGACGCCGTCGAACTGCTCACCGGCCGCCCCCTGGCCGGAGCCGGCGTCCTCGACATCGGCGCGGGCACCGGGCTCGGCACCCGCCCGCTGCACGAGCGCGGGGCCCGCGTCACGGCCGCCGAGCCGGGGCCCGGCATGGCCGCCCAGTTCCGCGCCGCGCTCCCCGGCGTCCCGCTGGTCCGCGCTGACGGCAACCGGCTGCCGTTCGCCCCCGCCTCGTTCGACCTCGTCACCTACGCCCAGGCCTGGCACTGGACCGACCCCGCCCGTTCCGTCCCCGAAGCCCTCCGCGTGCTGCGCCCCACCGGCGCCCTCGCCCTGTGGTGGAACATCTCCGACCCCGCCGACCCGTGGGCCGCCGCCCAGGAGGACCGCGTACGCCGGGGCCTCCCGCACTACCACGGCCACGACATGAGCCGCCGCGCCCAGGACGTCATCCGTGACCTCGGACTCCCCGTCACCGTTTCCACGCGCGAGATCCCCTGGCAGCGCACCGTCACTATCGACACCCACCTCGCGAACCTGGCCTCCCACTCCTACTTCACCGTCGCCGGCCCCGAAGCCGCCGCGCTGCTGGCCGCCGAACGCCGCGCCGCCACCGAGGCGTTCCCCGACGGCCAGGTCACCGAGCGCTACGTCGTACGCCTCACCGTCGCCGCCCACAGGGCGGACGCCGCCGGAACCGGGGCCGCGTCGGTGCGAGGATGACGCCATGAGCAGTTCCACGCCCTCTTCCGCATCCCCCTCCGCACGGCCGCAGATCGCCATCCTCGGCACGGGCAAGATCGGCGAGGCCCTGCTCGGCGGCCTGCTCAGGTCGGGCCGCACCCCCGCGGACCTCCTGGCCACCACCCGCCGCCCCGAACGCGCCGCCGCCCTGCGCGAGCGCTACGGCGTCGAGACCACCGACACCGCCGCTGCCGCCAAGAGCGCGGGCATCCTGATCCTCGCCGTGAAGCCGCAGGACATGGCGGCCCTCCTGGACGAGCTGGCTCCCGGCCTGCCGCCCGACCGCCTCGTCATCTCGGCCGCGGCGGGCGTCACCACCGCGTTCATCGAGGACCGGCTGCCCTCCGGCACCCCGGTCGTCCGCGTCATGCCCAACACCCCGGCGCTGGTGGACGAGGCCATGTCCGTCATCTCCGGCGGCGCCCACGCCACCGCCGAGCACCTCGACTGGACCGAGGACATCTTCGGCAGCGTCGGCCGGACGATGCGCCTGCCCGAGCACCAGCAGGACGCCGCCACCGCCCTGTCGGGCTCGGGACCCGCGTACTTCTACTTCCTCGTCGAGGCGATGATCGACGCCGGCATCCTCCTCGGCCTGCCCCGCGACAAGGCGCACGCCCTGATCGTCCAGTCCGCCGTGGGCGCCTCCGTGATGCTCCGCGACAGCGGCGAGCACCCCGTACGGCTGCGCGAGGCCGTCACCTCGCCCGGCGGCACGACGATCAGCGCCATCCGCGAGCTGGAGAACCACGGCGTACGGGCCGCGCTCATCGCCGCGCTCGAAGCCGCCCACGACCGCAGCCGCGCCCTCGGCGGCGGGCAGCGCTGACCCCGCGCGCGCCACGGGCCCGTCCCCCGTGCGGGTGAACGGGCCCGTGGCGGGGGCCGCGCTTCAGTCGGCCGCGACCGCCCGCAGCACGTTCATCCGCCCCGCCCGGAACGCGGGCAGCAGCGCCGCCGCGAGACCCACCACCGCCGAGCCCGCGAAGACCGCGCCGATCGTCACCCACGGGACCTCCAGCACCCCGAAGCCCTGCGGCGCCAGCACCCGCTGCGCCACCACGCCCCAGGTGAGCCCGATCCCCAGGCCGAGCAGCGCGCCGAACAGCGCGATCACCACCGACTCGAGCCGCACCATCCGCCGCAGCTGCCGCCGCGACAGCCCCACGGCCCGCATCAGCCCGATCTCCCGCGTCCGCTCCACGACCGACAGCGTCAGCGTGTTCACGACGCCGAGGACCGCCACGACGATCGCGAGCCCCAGCAGGGCGTACACCAGGTTCAGCATCTGCCCGATCGAATCCTGGAGCAGCTCCTTGTAGTCCGCCTGGTTGCGCACGCTGAACTGGGGGAACGGCGCCAGCGCCTCGCGCAGTGCCGCGTGCGCCGCCTCCTCCTGCCCGTCCACCGCCGACACGAACAGCACGGAACTGAGCGGCACCAGATCCGCCGGCAGGTGCGCACGCGCCGTGTCCAGCGAGACGTACTTCGCCGACGCGTCGAGCAGCGTGTCCTGCGACGTGATCGCCGCCACCCGCAGCGCCACCGTGTCCCCGCCGACGAACCGCACCGACAGCTCGTCCCCCACCCGCACGCCGTGCTCCTCGGCGAACGCCTCACCCACCGACATCACGTCCCGCCCGTACGCGTCGGCCAGTTCCCCCGCCACCGTCTCCGCGCGCATGTCCTCCGCGTACGACGGATCGGCCGCCACGACCTCGTCCGCCGTCTCCGCCCCGTCCGACGTGGTGATCCCCACCGACACCGTCGACACATGCGTCACCCGCGCCACCTCGGGAACGCCCTCCACCGCGGCCTCGACCTCCGGCGTGAAGTGCTGCTCCGTCGCCGTGTCCAGGATGAAGTCCGCGCCCACCGACCGGTCCAGCTGCTCCGACGCCGACGCGACGACGGACGAGCCGATCACCGACAGCGCACCGACCAGCGCCAGGCCGATCATCAGCGCGGCGGCCGTCGCGCCCGTACGCCGCGGATTGCGCACCGCGTTACGCCCGGCCATCCGCCCCACCGGACCGAACAGCCGCAGCACCACCGCGCCCACGCCCCGCACCACCACCCCCGCGAGCAGCGGACCGACGACCACGGCACCCACCAGCGTCAGCAGCACACCGCCCGCCAGGTACATCCCCCCGTCCGCCGTGTCCTCCGCACCCACCGCAGCGGCCAGCGCCACCCCGCCGAGCCCGCACAGCAGCAGCCCCAGCACGCCCCGCACCCGGCCCGTCCGTTCCCGCCCCGCCGACGCCGCCTCCCGCAGCGCCGCCATGGGGCTGACACGGGACGCGCGCCGCGCCGGGAGCCACGCGGCCACCACGGTCGTCAGCACCCCGGTCGCCATGCCCGCCACCGGCGTCACCGCCGAGACCGTCAGCTGCGACAGGTCCACCTCCACACCCGCCGCCGACATCAGCCGCAGCAGGAGCGCGGCGAGCCCGATCCCCGCCCCCACACCCACCGCCGAGCCGACGACGCCGAGCAGCAGGGCCTCGGTGAGCACGGACCTGTTGACCTGGCGGCGGCTCGACCCCAGGGCCCGCAGCAGTCCGATCTCGCGGGTGCGCTGCGCGACGAGCATCGAGAACGTATTGACGATCAGGAAGATCCCCACCAGCACGGCCAGACCGGCGAACCCGAGCATCCCGTACCGCACGTACTCCAGGAAGCCCACCTCGGCCGCCAGGTCGTCCTCCACCTCCGCCGCCGTCCGCACCTCGAACGCGCCCGCCCCCAGCGCCTCCGCGACCTGCCGCGCAAGCTCCGCGTCGGCCACGCCGTCCGCCGCCGTGACGCGCACCTCGCTCACCGCGTCCCCCGCGCCGAGCAGCAGCTCACGGGCCGCGCCCTGGTCGAGCAGCACGACCGGCATCCCCGGGTTGGCCGTGGTGAACCGGGCGATCCCGCTCACCGTCACGTCGGACGACCCGGGCGCGGCGACGATCCGCAACGGGTCGCCGACCGCGATGCCGCGCCGTTCCGCCGTGTCCGCGTCGAGCAGCGCCTCGTGCGCCCCGTCCGGCTCGCGGCCCGCCACCAGCTCCATCGACCGCCGGACGGCCGGGCCCCAGTCACCGGCCCGCGTGGGCGCGCCGCTGTCCCCGGCGACGTCCTCGCCGTCGCCGTCCACGACGGTGACGTCCGTGACGGACACGACGCCCTCCGCGTCGGCCACCCCGTCGATCCCGCGCACCCGCTCGGCGAGCGAGCCGGGGACCGTACGCGCGCGGCCGGTGTCCTGCCCGTGCCCGCCGTCGGCCGGGCCCACGGTGACGTCGGGGGTCGTGGACGCGAAGAACCGGTCGAAGGTCCGGTCGAGCGTGTCGCTGAAGACGAGCGTGCCGCAGACGAAGGCGACGGACAGGACGATGGCGATTCCGGAGAGGGCCATGCGGCCTTTGTGCGCGAGGAAGTTGCGCATGGAGGTCTTGAGGACGGTCATGAGGTGCGGCCTTTGGCGTCGAAGTGGCGCATGCGGTCGAGGACGCGGTCGGCGGTGGGGTGGTGCATCTCGTCGACGATGCGGCCGTCGGCGAGGAAGACGATGCGGTCGGCGTACGCGGCGGCGGCGGGGTCGTGGGTGACCATGACGATGGTCTGGCCGAGTTCGTCGACGGAGCGGCGCAGGAACTGGAGGACTTCGGATCCGGCGCGGGAGTCGAGGTTGCCGGTGGGCTCGTCGCCGAAGATGATGTCGGGGCGTGCGGCGAGGGCGCGGGCGACGGCGACGCGCTGCTGCTGGCCGCCGGAGAGCTGCGCGGGGCGGTGTTTGAGCCGCCCGGCCAGGCCGACCGTCTCGATGACCCGGTCCAGCCACTCCTTGTCGGGCTTGCGGCCGGCGATGTCCATGGGCAGCGTGATGTTCTCCAGCGCGTTCAGCGTGGGGAGCAGGTTGAACGCCTGGAAGATGAACCCGATCCGGTCCCGCCGCAGCTTCGTGAGCCGCTTGTCCTTCAGCCCGGTGATCTCCGTCTGGCCGAGCCATATGCGGCCGCTGGTGACGGTGTCGAGCCCGGCCAGGCAGTGCATCAGCGTCGACTTCCCCGACCCCGACGGGCCCATGATCGCCGTGAACCGCCCCCGCTCCATGTCGATGTCCACATGGTCGAGAGCCACCACCCGGGTCTCACCCGCGCCGTACGCCTTCACGACGCCCCTGGCCCGCGTGCTCACCACCCCGGTCGCCACAGCCGTTGTCACGTTCGTCTCCTCCGCGGACGGTCCTGCCCGGTCTTTCCTGTACGGAGGAAACGGTGCCGTCCACGCGGGGTCCGGCACGATGGTGCAGGTGGCCGTGTCCGCCCTGCGGTTTACCCCACCTTCCCCACTGCACCCTGGTCGTACATCCGCGCGATGACGTCCTCGATGTCCGGCTCCCGCAGCGACAGATCCGCCACGGGATACCCCGCCGCGACCGCTGCCACCAGCGGCGCCGCGCTCGCCGCCGCGGGGAACGCCAGCCACTGCCGCGGCCCGTCCACCCGCACCGTCCGCGCTCCGGGCACCTCGATCGGCGGCAGCTCGCGCTCCAGCTCCACCACGAGCGTCCGCTCCCCGTCCCCCGTCTCCCGCAGCCCGGCGAGCGCGCCGTCGTACATCAGCCGGCCGTGGTCGATCACCATCACCCGCGAACACAACTGCTCGATGTCGGACAGATCGTGCGTCGTCAGCAACACGGTTGTGCCCCGTTCCGCATTCAGATCGCGCAAGAACGTGCGCACCTTCGCCTTGCTGATCACATCGAGCCCGATCGTCGGCTCGTCCAGGTACAGCACCTCGGGGTCGTGCAGCAGCGCCGCCGCGATGTCGCCCCGCATCCGCTGCCCCAGCGACAGCTGCCGCACCGGCACCGGCAGCAGCTCCGCCAGGTCGAGCAGTTCGACGCACCGCTCCAGGTTCGCCCGGAAACGCGCCTCGTCCACCCGGTACAGCCGCCGCACCAGCGCGTACGAGTCCCGCAGCGGCAGGTCCCACCACAAAGTCGTGCGCTGCCCGAAGACCACCCCGATCCGTCGCGCCAGCCGCGTGCGCTCCCGCGCCGGATCGACCCCGGCGACCCGCAGCCGCCCCCCGCTCGGCGTGAGGATGCCCGTCAGCATCTTGATCGTCGTGGACTTCCCCGCCCCGTTGGGCCCGATGTACCCCACCATCGCCCCGCGCTCGACGGTGAACGAGATGCCGTCCACCGCCCGCACCTCCTCCCGCGTACGCCGCCACCGCCCGGCACGCCGCCGCACCTGGAACACCTTCTCCAGGTCCGCCACCTCTATCAGCGCCTCACCCATCGCCATCCCCCTCTACTCCCCTCAACTTCCCGTGCTCCGGTACGTCCCCAGCGCCCGCCGCCAGGCCAGCCCCGCCCCCAGCAGCAGCACCCCCGCCACCACGGGCGAGAGGAAGTCCACGCATCCCGGCAGCCCCAGCGGATCGTCCCTGCCCAGCAGCCGCATCGCCGGAATCCAGTTCACGAAGGCCAGCGGCACGACGAACGTCACCCCCTGCACCAGCTCCCGCGCGAAGATGGTCGGCGGGTACTGGAGCAGCGTGCTGCCGCCGTACGTGAACGAGTTCTGCACCTCCGCCGCGTCCTGCGCGTAGAACTGGAAGACCGCGCCAAAGACGAAGATCGCCACGAAGATGGCCCCACCGGCGAGCAGCATCATCACCAGCAGCCCGACCCGCCCCGCCGTCCACTCCACGTCCACGCGCGGCAGCGCCCACGCCAGGACGACGAGCCCCTGCACGGCCCGCCCCAGCCGCCGCAGCGCGAACCGGTCGGCCGCGAGCTGCACGAACACGGGCACGGGCCGTACGAACAGCACGTCCAGCGACCCGTCCCTGATCCGCGTCCCGACGCGGAACAGCTCACCCGTCAGCAGGTTGGCGACCGACAACGCGAAGCTCGTCGTCCCGTACAGCAGCCCGACCTCGGCGACGGAGAACCCGCCGAGCGCGTCGACATGGGCGAACATGATCAGGATCGCGATGAAGTCGAGCCCCGTGAGCACCACATTGCCGACGAAAGTCAGCACGAACGAGAACCGGTAGGTCATCGACGATCGCATCCACATCGCGGCGATCAGCGCGTACGACCGCAGCGCCTCACCCACCCTGGACCACCACCCGCCGCGTCGCCGCCGCCTGCACGGCGCGCGCCACGAGGAACAGCGCCACACCCCAGGCCGCCGACAGCGCGAGCACCCCCGCCAGTCCGGCCCCCGCGTACCGTCCGAGCAGGACGTCGGCCGGCACCTGGAGCGTCGCGGCCCAGGGCAACCACTGCGCGATATCGGCGAAATCCCCGGGGAAGACCGTGAGCGGCATCAGCATTCCCGAGAAGAACATCGACGTGAGCGTGTAGACCGCCGAGACCCCCGCCGCGTCCATCAGCCAGAAGGCGGAGAGGCCGACGAGGAAACGGATGCTGAAGCTCACCAGGACGGCGACGAACACGGCGAACAGGAAGAACGCCCACCGCAGCGGGTCGGACGGCAGCGCCAGGTCGAAAGCCAGCGCGCCCAGCAGCATCGGCACGACGCCACGGCCGAGCAGGTGGAAGGACGCGCGCCCGAGGTCGGAGGCGAACCACCACAGCTGGAAGTCCGCCGGACGGTAGAGGTCGATCACGACATCGCCCCGCCGCACCCGTTCCTGCAACTCGTCGCCGACACCGCTGCCCATCAGCGACACACAGGCCAGCAGCGCCTGCCCGACCCAGACGAACGTCAGCGCCTGCGACCGGTCGTATCCGCCGAGCTGCGGGCGCAGGTCCCACAGGGCGATGAACGTGTAGCTCAGGATGAAACCGAACACTGTGTTGGCCACCACACCGGCGAACGTCGCAGCGCGATAGGTGGCATAGCGGCGGAAGCTGCTCACCGCCACCGCCGGATAGATCCCCGATCCCCGCACGCGCACCCCGCCCTCCCCGTGACCGCGCGGCCGGCCGCGCGCCAACTCCGTTGCGGCGCAAGGCACCAAAGCAACCCAGCCTAGGACCGCCGAGTTGCCCCTGCCAGGGCTTGCCGGGCCGTCCCAGGTCTCGACTTGACACTGCCTGGGCCGGTCCGTAAGGTCCTTCGAGCTTGCCCGGGAGGCCGATTTGGATCGGCCGGGAGAATGCTCTACGGTGTAAGCAACTGCTCCCGACGAAGCGGAAGTTCGAGAAATCGAGCGTGGTAGAGTTGGGAACACCGAAGGGAAGCGCCCGGAGAGGCCTGAGAGGGTCTTGAAGGAAGCGTCCGTTCCTTGAGAACTCAACAGCGTGCCAAAAG